>JAUVUZ010000035.1 GCA_030604885.1 Alphaproteobacteria bacterium
CGAGACCCCGCCCGCCGCCGCGCCCCATGCGGCGCTCGGCAGCGGGACGGGCGGCGCGGCGTCGGCGGTGCCGGGCGAGGGATCGGCGGGCAGCCCGATCTCCGGTCGCCTCGGCGCGGGCGGCGTCGGCGCGGGCACGCCGCTCGGCCGCTACAAGGCGGTGGTCTATCATGCCTTGTGGAAAAACCGGCGCTACCCCCCGGTGGCGCAGCGCATGGGCTATCAGGGCGAGGTGGAGGTGACCTTCACCATCGCGGCCGACGGCGACATCCGCGCCGTCCGCGTCACCCGCGAAAGCGGCCACGGCGTGCTCGACCGCGAGGTCTCCGCCCTCCTCGACCGCGTCCGCCGCTTCCCCCCCTTCCCCCCGGATCTTTCCGCCGACTCTCTCACCTTCCGCATCATCATCCCGTTCGAACTGTCGTGAACGGCTGAACGGGACTTGGAAACGGCTGTCGAGACGGCTTTGCGCCCAACCACGTCACTCCACCTGGCCGTGCCGCTTTTCGAAAGCAGAACGTAATCTTAGTCCTGAACAGGAGTCTTGTAAGCCATCAACGAGCCGTGGCGGTTGCCCACGAGAGACGCAATTACGAGCGCCGAAACCACCAATCTCACCCCCGTATGACCGCTTGCCGACACCAGAAAGGTGTCATCGCTCGACTTCGTACTCATCCAGCATGCGATTGTTCGCTCTAATTTCAGCCGCCTGTTGCCGGAGAGGTTCTCGGTCGCTGAATGGTGTGGACGCGGCATTAGCCCTAACCTCCAGGATCCGGGCACGTAAGAGTTCGTCCTGCGGGGTTGCCGAGGGGTTCTTAGCTAGTTCGTGCAGTGCACCGTCGAAGTTGCCTTCCGCTAAGAGGACGCGCGCTTCGATGCCGTAAATACCATGTCTCACGCGCCTCGATTTTAGGAACTCGGCGTCTTCCCGGGCTGTAATCGCATCTCCCTCACTTGCCGCCGCAATTGCACGCAGCCTTCGGACATAGACTTGAGCGCCAGAGCCCCGCTGCAACAGGTCCGTGAGTAGGCGTTTCGCCCCTGAGAAATCTTGATCCCGACGCATCATGAGCATGGCAGTCCGTCCCTGCGCGTAGGCCTCCTGCCTATCGAGCGAGCGAAGGGTGCGAATGGCTCGTTCCGCTTCGTCGAAGTCACCCTGAGCGATCAACATGCCGATGTGAACGTCCAGGAGCACCGGATTGCGGCCTATGTAGCTCACTTCGTCTCTAACCAGCTCGCGTAGGGGGGACCACATGCCGAGGTTCTGGTAGGAGCGCGCCAAATCACCCACTACCTGGCCCATATATTTGCGAACCTTACGTGCCTCAAGTAGGAGGGGAATGGCGGACTTCGGATCGTTCTTGTGCAGCCGCATGTAGAACGCGCGTAGGTAAAAGCGGGAACGGTATTGGCGCTGATCAAAAAAATTGAGCATGGTTTCAGCGCCCGCCTCATCACCCAGCCGGGTCTGCGCGCGCAGGACGTAGGAGAGGATTTCTTCTCGGGTCGTTTCGTCCATCTTCAGCGTCAGGGCTGGCGTGCCCCAAGCGATTACCCGATTAAGAGCCTCCTGATCGTCATGGCCCCGATCATATGTATCTCGAACAATCGCCTGGAGGGTTGAGGGTAGGAGAAGGCCTCTGAACTCTAGCGGCAGGGTGCCACCCTCGATGGCGGCCATGAATGCGATGGCGTCCAGCAGTTCGGCGCGCATTTCGTCGTGCTGAGTCGCGGCCTCCCATTCGGATTTCAGAACTACCGAGAAAGCTGCCATCAGCTCACGGGAGCCATAGCCGTGAAGTCGCCGGAAGAGTGACCGGACTGGGCCAGAGATTAGGTAATTTGGGCCAGACACCTCGACGAGACAGGCTAAGATCAAGCTTGAGACCGTCTCCGCAAACACCTTCGGTTGTGTTTTGTGCCGATCAAGGAAAACCTGCTTCAGGGTCTCACCCGCCAGCTGGGGCACCCAACTGAGGACCGATAGGATATCCTTCTGCCTTTCATCAAGGCTAGCAAAGTCAAGGGACTCGCCAAGGATATCTTCCTGCAAACTGAAAAGATCGCTGGGATCAGAGTTGATCGCAGCGGAACCCTTGCGTGCTACCAGAGCCGCAGTCGCTCGGGCAATGCCTGGGTGGCCACCGATCGTCCGTATAACATCGTTGGACGGTAATTCCGGTTTCACGCCGAAAGCTGAAGAGGCCCCAATCATCAATGTCCGAATGTCGGCTTCCTTCAGCGGCGGAACCGGAAGTTGCAGGACGTTTGGGTGGTTCCGCAGTTCGTTGTCATGTAACTGGCGATTGGTCACCAGCACAAGCCGTATTCGACGATCACCGGCGATTTGCTGGAATAGGACCGGAACCCAAGGCTTAAGGTACCCCTTATCCTGAAAGATGCCGTTACCGGTCACCACGGTCACAGCCTGTCCCAGATCCGCGAAATGTTTCAGGCGGAGTATGACCTCGTTGGACTGAACTTCAACCGACGCAGCAGCAAAGGCTTCGAGATCCTTTGCAACGCCGGAGAGCGGAAGATCTGTCTCAATTTCCTGACGAAGGGTACGGTAAATATCGGCTAGATCGGCGAACTGCGGGAGTAGTAATACGGGGCCGTATTGTAGTTCTGGCGTGCTTGGGAACGCGGCTGTCAGAAATTTGCGGCTGAAAGTGCGGCGGCCAATGCCCGCGTTGCCTGCCAGAACGAGGATATTTGGAGTCATCTCGGTACGCAGGACGATTTCGCCTACTTGGTTAACTGCCATGTCAACAAGGTCGCCACGACCGTAGACCTGGTGTCCCGGTAGGCTACTGAGTGGGCCGGTAATCAGGGCGCAGCGGATGTAACGAGCAAGCTCTCGCGGACTCTGGCCAATCGGGCCGACCCAGTAGTCCCGCATCCAGCCCGGCAGGTCTGCGTGTGTTACCTCTGGACCGAGGGGCACCACAATGATACGGAATTTCGGGTCCTTAATCTTGGCCAGCCGAGCCTTGTCGATCTCGAAGCCGACCCACGGCGATTTGATAGCCTTCTTTGATGCGAACAGCACGAACAGGCTCGCTTTACCGACCCGTTCCTCCATGGCCGAAATCAGTGCTTCGCCATTGGCAAAACTGCGGCGGTAGAAATATGCTAGGCCATCGGGAAGAAAGCGCTGAATCTGTAGCACGAAGGCTTCGTCAGTGCTTTCCAAAGACAGGAAAACGGTAGGTAGCATTTTTAGTCCCTCACCGAGCCGACCGTCGATTAGTCAAGCTATAAGCTCCACGTTCAAGGGAATCTAGACGATAGCACCGTCCGTTGCCAATCAACAGGGTAGCGTTCAAGTGAACGTTTAAAACATCAGCAATATTTCGCCGCCAAGCGAATCCCGCTCCATCCCAGCGTCTGCGTAACCCAACCTGCGTCCGAAACCTGACATTCCGCAATCGGCCCAATAGGATCGACCGCCAGTCGGCGACTGGCGCATGCATTCTGAGGGAGAGGGGCTGAGGTTCCCCCGAGGTTGTGAGGGTGAGCGCGCCGGGGCGCGCTCGGGGGGTGGGTTAGAGTTTGGAGCCGCCGGTGGCGTCGAGGGATTGGGCGGTGGTCCAGCGGGCGGCGGGGGAGGCGAGGAAGGCGACGACCTCGGCGACGTCGTCCGGGTGGCCGAGGCGGGAGAACGCGGAGAGTGCCTCGGCGCCCGCGCGGGCTTGCGGGTCGGCGAGCCATCCGGCGTTCATGTCGGTTTCGATGACGCCGGGGCGCACCGCGTTGACGGTGATGCCGCGCGCGGCGAACGTGGGGGCGAGGGCCAGGGTGAGGGTTTCGAGCGCGCCCTTCGACGCGGCGTAGACCGGGTGGCTGGGGGCGGCGATGCGCGCGAACCCGGTGGAGACGTTGACGATGCGGCCGTCGTCGCGGAGATCGTCGGCCACCGCCTGGATCAGGAAGAACGGCGCCTTGAGGTTGACCGTCACGATTTCGTCGAAGGTGGCCTCGTCGGTTTCGGCGAGCGCGCGCGCCGGGGCGATGCCCGCGTTGTTGACGAGGATGTCGAACCTCGGGTCGCCCAGGGCCTCCACGGCGGCGGCGCGGAACTGCCGGTGGAGGCTTTCGGCCGCCGCTTTGCCCTGGCGCAGGTCCGCCGGGATCGCCACCGCCCGGGCGCCCAGCGCCTCGATCTCGCGGACGGTGGCCTGCGCGGCGTCCGCGTTGGCGCCGTAATGCACGCCGACCAGCGCCGCGCCCTCCCGCGCGAAGGCGAGCGCCACGGCGCGGCCGATGCCGCGGGAGGCGCCGGTGACGAGGGCGACCTTGCCGGATAATCTCTGGGACATGTTCTCACTCCGTTGCGGGTTATTGTAGTGGTCGATATATTAATGGCGCGACGGCGTTCAAGGGTTTTTATAGCGGGCGATATAAAATGACCGAAGCGATGCGGAAACGGGGCAGACCCCGGGTGCTGGACCGGGAGGCGGGGCTGGAGGTGGCGGCGCGGCTGTTCTGGGCGCACGGCTACGAGGGCACCTCCATCGCCGACCTGACCCAGGCGATGGGGGTGACGCCGCCCTCGCTCTACGCCACCTTCGGTTCCAAGGCGGCGCTCTACCGCGAGGCGCTCGACCATCAGATCGCGCAGGAGGCGCGGCGCCGGGCCGAGGCGCTCGGCGCCGCGCCCACCGCCTATGCGGCGCTGGCGTTTTTCCTGCACGACGTCGCCGAGAGCATCTCCGACCCGGCGCAGCCGCGCGGCTGCATCGTCTCCACCGCCGTGCTCCAGCATGCCGAGGAGAACCGCACCGTCGCGCGGGAGGCGGCGGCGCGGCGGGAGGCGGCGATCCAGTCCCTCAAGGCGCGCTTCGACGCCGCCGTGGCCGAGGGGGAGCTTGCCCCCGACACCGACACCGACACCCTCGCCCGGTTTTACGGCGCGGTGGTGCAGGGGATGTCGGTGCAGGCATGCGACGGCGCCTGCACGATACGGTTGAAGCGGCTGGCCGACCTCGCCCTCGCGGCGTGGCCGGGCCGCCGCGATGGCCTTGGAAACGATTGCAACCAAACGTGAGCGCGCGGCGCTCGACCGCGGCGGGCGGCGGGCATAGAGTGCTCCCGGGAGGACGGATCATGGGTCGGATCGGGTGGATGGTGGCGGCGGCGCTGTTGCTGGCGGCTCCGGCGCGGGCGGACGAAACCGCCGCGCTGCCGGAGGCGGAGATTCTGCCGCTGGCCGAGGTGATCGACCGGATCATGCCCGCCATCGCGGGCGAACTGGGGCCGAGCCGCCTGGTGAAGGACGGCGGGCGCTGGGTTTACGTGATCGGCGTGTTCGACGCCGAGGGCCAGCCCCAGGAAATGCGGGTGGACGCCGCGAGCGGCATCATCCTCGCGGTGCGGCCGGGGCGCTGAGGCGCCTCACGGCGTCAGCGGCCAGAACAGCGGAATCACCACCACCGCGATCGCCAGCATCATCGCGTTCATCGGCAGGCCGATTTTCAGGAAGTCGGTGAAGCGGTAGTTGCCGATGTTGTAGACGTAGGTGTTGGTCTGATAGCCGATCGGCGTGGCGAAGCTCGCCGACGACCCCAGCATCACCGCCACCACGAAGGCGCGCGGGTTGATGCCCGCCTGCTCGGCGATGGCGATGACGATGGGGGTGATGAGCACCGCGCAGGCGTTGTTCGAGAGCACCTCGGTGAGCACCGAGGTGAGCAGGTAGACCGCCGCCAGCATCGCCACCGGCCCCAGATCTTGCGCCGCGCCGGTCACCAGCTCGACGATCAGCTTGGCGCCGCCGGATTTCTCCATTCCCACCGAGACCGCCAGCATGCCGAAGATCAGCATCAGAATCGGCCATTCGATGGATTCGTAGGCGCGCTGCACGGTGAGGCACCCGGCGAGGATCACCGCCACCGCGCCCGCGATCGCCAGCCCGGCGATGGGCATCACCTCGAACGCCGAAAGCCCCACCACCGCGAGGATCGCGCCCACCGTCACCGCCGCCTTCACCGGTTGCATCGGGCGGGTCTGGAAGTGGGTGACCGGCAGGATGTCCTCCTGGCCGAACAGGCGGTCGAGTTCCTCCTCGGGGCCTTCGAACAGCAGCACGTCGCCGCGCCGCAGGCGGATGGTGTCGAGGGCGGTGATGCTGCGGCGGTCGCGGCTCACCGCGATGATGTAGCTGTCGTAATGCCGCCGCAGCCGCAAGTCGGCCGGGTTGCGGCCGACGAAGCGCGAATTGGGGCCGACCACGCCTTCGCGCACGGTGGTGGGGCGGGGCGCCAGGGAGCGATAGATTTCGGTGCTGCCCTCGATGTCGAAGGTAATTCCGGCGCTTTCCTTCAGCTCCATCAGTTCGGCCTTTTCCGAGCGGAACACCAGCCGGTCGCCCGCCTGGAGCGGCAGGTCGCGCATCGTCGACACCGGGCGGTGGTCCTGCTCGTCGCGCGCCGCCGCCAGCAGCCCGGCGAGGCGCGAGCGGCTGCTGCGGCGCTCGCGGATCAGGTCGAGGATCTGGTAGCCCTCCTCGGAGGTGAACATCACCTGGTTGAGGGTCTTGCCGATCAGGTGCGAGCCTTCGGGGATCACCGCCTCGGCGACGTAGCGGGTGCGCGGCCCCTCGGCGAGGATTTCCGCGTCCAGCAGGTCGCGGCTCGGCAGCAGCTTGCGCCCCACCGTCATCACGAACGTGGCGCCCACCAGCGCCATGATCGCCGCCGCCGGGGTGATCTCGAACATGCTGAACGGCGCCTGGCCGTTCTGCGTCGCGATGCCGTCGGCGAGGATGTTGGTGGAGGTGCCGATGAGCGTGCAGGTGCCGCCGAGGATCGCCATGTAGGACAGCGGAATCAGGTATTTGGACGGGCTGTCCTTGAGCGTGCGGGCCACCGCCACCACCACCGGCGCCATGATGATCACCACCGGCGTGTTGTTCATGAACGCCGAGACGCCGCCCACCCCCGCCATCATCGCCGCCACCGTCGCCAGGCGGTGGCGCGCCGCGAGGCTGATCAGCGCGCCGCCGAGGGCGTCGATCACCCCGGTGCGCTCGAGCGCGGCGGAGAGGATGCACATGCAGGCGATGGTCGCGGTGGCGGAGTTGGAGAACACCCCGAGGGCGTCGTCGGTGTCGATCACGCCGGTGACCAGGAGCGTCGCCATCGCCGCCATCGCGGTGAGGTGGGCGGGCAGGCGGTCCTGCACGAACAGCGCGAACACCCCCACCGTCACCGCGAAGGCGATCAGCATCTCGGGGGTCAGCGGGGATATGTCGGGCAAATGCGGATATCCGAAAGCGGGGCCAGCCCCCATCAGAACGGAAAACGGCGAAACCCCGCAAGGAGTTTCGCCGCCGCGCAAATTGCCCCGCCGCCTCAGCGCGCGTTGGAGGGGAAGGCGAACTGCGTCTTTTCGGCGATGCCCGAGGCGGGCCAGCGCTGGGTGACGGCCTTCTTGCGGGTGTAGAAGCGCACCGCGTCCGGCCCGTAGACGTGCAGGTCGCCGAACAGCGACCGCTTCCATCCGCCGAAGGAGTGGTAGGCCACCGGCACCGGCAGCGGCACGTTGACACCCACCATCCCCACCTCGACGCGGTCGGTGAAGTCGCGCGCCGCCTCGCCGTCGCGGGTGAAGATGCAGGTGCCGTTGCCGAACTCGTGGGCGTTGATCAGGCCGATCGCCTCCGCCAGGGTCTCCACCCGCACCACGCACAGCACCGGGCCGAAGATTTCGTCGGCGTAGACGCTCATGCCCGGCTTGACCTTGTCGATCAGGCACGGGCCGACGAAAAAGCCCTCCGGATGCCCCTCGACCGAGACGCCGCGGCCGTCCACCGCCAGCTCGGCGCCGTCGGCCGCCGCCTCGGCGAGGTAGCCCTCGATCCGCGCCTTGCTCTCGGCGGTGATCACCGGTCCCATGTCGACGCCGGGCTGGCCGCAGGCGCCCACCTTGATCGCCGCCATCGCGGGCTTGAGGCGGGCGATCAGCGCGTCCGCCGCCGCGTCGCCCACGCACACCGCCACCGAGATCGCCATGCAGCGCTCGCCCGCCGAGCCGTAGGCGGCGCCGATCATCGCCGGGACCGCCGCGTCCAGGTCCGCGTCGGGCATCACCACCGCGTGGTTCTTGGCGCCGCCCAGGGCCTGCACGCGCTTGCCCTGCGCGGTTCCGGCGCGGTAGATCGCCTCGGCGATGGGGGTGGAGCCGACGAAGCTCACCGCCTTCACCAGCGGGTGGGCGATCAGCGCGTCCACCGCCTCCCGCCCGCCCTGGACGACGTTGAACGCGCCGTCGGGCAGGCCCGCCTCGGCGAGCAGTTCGGCGAGGATCAGCGAGGCCGAGGGATCGCGCTCCGACGGCTTGAGGATGAAGGCGTTGCCGCACATCAGCGCCATCGGGAACATCCACATCGGCACCATGGCGGGGAAGTTGAACGGCGTGATGCCCGCCACCACGCCGAGGGGGCGCAGCTCGCTCCAGGCGTCGATGCCGGGGCCGACGTCGCGGGAGTGCTCGCCCTTGAGCAACTGGCCCGCGCCGCACGCGAACTCCACCACCTCGATGCCGCGCCCCAGCTCGCCCCTGGCGTCGTCCAGCGTCTTGCCGTGCTCGCGGGAGATCGCAGCGCAGATGCGGTCGGCGTCGCGCTCCAGCAGCGCCTTGAAGCGGAACATCACCTGGGCGCGCTTGGCGGGCGGGGTCGCCGCCCAGTCGCGATAGGCGGCGTGGGCGATTTCCGCCACCGCGCCCACCTCGGCGGCGGAGGCGAGCGCCACCCGCGCCACCGGGCGGCCGAGCGCCGGGTCGTAGACCGGCTGGGTGCGCGGAGCCTCGGGCACCGCGCGGCCGCCGACGAAATGGCCGACCAGCGGCAGGGACTTGGTTTCCACGTTCATGCCCGAAACTCCTACGCTTGAGCCTTCAAAACCTCGGCGACGATGCCGAACAGCCGGTCCACGTCCGCCTTTTCCGCCACGAACGCGGGGGCGAACTGCAAGGTGTTGCCGCCGCAGCGGACATAGGCGCCCTTGTCCCAGCACGCCTGGAACACGTCGAACGCGCGCTTCGCCGGCTGGCCGGGGATTTCCTCCAGCTGCACCGCGCCCGCGAGGCCGAAGTTGCGGATGTCCTCCACATAGGGCAGGCCCTTGAGGGAATGGATCGCCTCCTCGAAGTAGGGCGCCATCGCCGCGGCGCGGGCCACCAGGTCGTCGGCCTTGATCAGGTCGAGGGTCGCGAGCGCGGCGGCGCACGCCACCGGGTGCGCCGAATAGGTGTAGCCGTGGGGGAACTCCACGGCGTAGTCGGCGCCGCCCTTCTCCATGAAGGTGTCGTAGATGGTGTCGGTGGCCAGCACCGCGCCGAGCGGGATCGCGCCGTTGGTGATCATCTTCGCCAGGGTCATGATGTCGGGGGTGACGCCGAGCGCGTCGGCGCCGAACATCTTGCCGGTGCGGCCGAAGCCGGTGATGACCTCGTCGAAGATCAGCAGGATGCCGTATTTGTCGCAGATCTCGCGGATCCGCTGCATGTAGCCCTTGGGCGGCACGATCACGCCCGCCGAGCCGGAGAACGGCTCCACCATCACCGCGGCGATGGTCGAGGCGTCGTGCAGGGCGATGATGTCCTCCAGCTCGTCGGCCTTCTCCACGCCGCCGCGCTCGGGCAGGCCCTTCGAGAAGGCGTTGGAGGCGATCAGGGTGTGGGGCAGGTGGTCGGCGTCGATGCCGGTGCCGAACATCTTGCGGTTGCCCGCGATGCCGCCCACGCTCATGCCGCCGAAGTTGACGCCGTGGTAGCCCTTCACCCGGCCGATGATCTTGGAGCGGTTCGGCTCTCCCTTCACCCGCCAATAGCCGCGCGCCATCTTGATCGCGGTGTCGGCGGATTCCGAGCCGGAGTTGGTGAAGAACGCGTGGTTGAGGGCGCCGGGCGCCATTTCGGCGAGGCGCGAGGCCAGTTCGAAGGCGAGCGGCTGGCCCACCTGGAAGCCCGGCGAGTAGTCGCACAGGGTGAGCTGGCGCGCCACCGCCTCGGCGATTTCCGGCCGGTTGTGGCCCGCGCCGCAGCACCACAGGCCGGAGAGGCCGTCCACCAGAGTGCGGCCGTCGGTGGTGGTGTAGTGGCAGCCCTTGGCGGCGGCGATCATCCGCGGGTGCGCCTTGAACCAGCGGTTGCCGGTGAACGGCATCCAGTGGGCGGAGAGGTCGTTCGGCATTTTCATCATCTGCGTCATCGCGCACGCTCCATGCCTGGGGCGGCCGCGCGGCCGCCCGTTCCGGGACTTTCGAATGGGAAAAAGGTAGCGGCGGGAGTAGTTTTGTTAAATGCAAAACGAATAACCCAAACGTAAGGAAACGCTTAACCGATGCCTCGTCCGTCCTTCCGCCTCGGCGCCGTGGGCGACACCGACCTGCGGTTGCTCCGGGTGTTCCGCACCGTCGTCGAGCGCGGCGGCTTCGCCCAGGCGGAGGCCGAGCTCAACGTCACCCGCGCGGCGATCTCGCTCTCCATCGCCGATCTCGAAAAGCGGCTGGGGCTGCGCCTGTGCCGCCGCGGCCGCGCGGGCTTCGCGCTCACCGACGAGGGGCGGCGGGTCTACGACGCGCTGGTGCGGCTGCTCACCGGCGTCGAGACCTTCCGCGCCGAGGTCCACGCCATCCACGCCCGGTTGACCGGCGAACTCGCCATCGGCCTGATCGACAACCTCGTGACGATGCCGCGCATGCGCGTCACCAACGCCCTCACCGCGCTGAAGCGGCGCGGCCCCGGCGTCTCCATCCGCATCCGCATGGCGCCGCCGTCGGACGTGGAGCAGGGGGTGCTGGACGGCCGCCTGCACGTGGGAGTGATCCCCGAGCTGCGGCGCCTCCAGGGCCTCGACTACCACGCCCTGTATCAGGAGGAGGCGCACCTCTACTGCGCCGCCGCGCACCCGCTGTTCGCCCGGCAGGAGGAGAGCATCGGCGCCGACGACATCGCCGCCGCCGACGCGGTGATGCCCGCCCACGCCCCGGCGGAAGAGATCGCGCCGCTGCTGCACCGCCTCACCTCCACCGCCACCGCCACCGACCGCGAGGGGGTGGCGTTCCTGATCCTCACCGGGCTGTACGTGGGCTTTCTGCCCGACCATGTGGCGGCGAAATGGGTGGGCGAGGGGCGGATGCGCGCGATTCGGCCCGATCTCACCGGCTATCGTACCCGCTATGCGGTCATCACCCGCAAGGGTGGTCGCCCCAACATGGTATTGGATACGTTTATGGAGGAGGTGGCGCGCTCGCCCGAGTGCTAGGGCGCAAAACCCGGCGGAAATCAGGCGGCTGGGGCGCGAACGTTTGCCTTCGCCGGGGCGGCGGCGCTATAACCGGAATCGATCTGGAGGGAAGTCGGCCGAGTCTCCCGCAAGAGGAGTCCGGTTCGGACGGCGCCGCGCCCGTGGGCGGCGGCGGTGGATGCGCGGGCAAGGATTTGACCAAAGACACCGAGACTGCGGGCCGCGAAGCGACGGCCAACGGAACGCACGCCGTTCCGCGCATGAGCGCACCCCAGCGCCTGATGTGGCGGGCGGCGCTGGCGCTGGCCGTGCTGATCTCGGCCTCGGCGCTGGCGCTGGCGGGGGTTCTGCTGGCGCAGGGCGAGGCGCCGCTCAGCCTGCTCGCCCGCTTCGACGACGCCACCCTGCGGCACGCGGGCCTGGCCGCCATCGGCGCCCTGGCGCTGCTGCCGCTGTCGTTCCTCGCCGCCGCGTGGCTGGTGGTGCTGCGCGAGCGGCGGCAGGCCGAGGCGCTGGCGCTCTTGCGCGACAACCGCGAGGCGCTGCGCCTCTCGCGCGACCAGATGCGGCGGGTGTTCGCCTCGCTGCCGGTGGCCTACGTGCTCGCCCACACCGACGGCCGGCTGGTGAAGGCCAACCCCCAGGCGGTGGCGCTGTTCGGGCTGAAGGGTCGCCCGTTGGACGAGGTCAACATCTTCGACTTCACCGAGGACGACGACTTTTCCGAGGAACTGCGCGGCTACCTTGCCGACGCCGGGCGGATCGAGAACTTCGAGATCACCATGAAGGGCCTCGACGGCCGCACCTTCTGGGTGCTGTATTCGGCGGCCCAGGTGGAGATGGACGGCGAAACCCTGCTGTTCGCCGCGTTCTCGGACATCACCGAGCGCAAGCGGGTCGAGCAGGCGCTGCAGAAGAACGAAACCGCCCTGCGCGCGATCATCGACGCCTCGCCGGTGCCGGTGGTGCTCTCCAACCACGCCAGCGGCGCGGTGGTCTACGTCAACCAGGCGGCCGCCAAGTTCTTCGGGCGCGGCGGCGCCGAGCTGATCGGCCGCAACGCGTCCGACCTGTGGGAATCCGCCGAGCATTACGCCGGGCTGCTGGCCGAGCTGGGGGTGCGCGGCCACATCGAGGACCGGGAGGTGCGGCTGATCCGCGCCGACGGGCGCCCCTGCTGGGTGCAGACCTCGACGACGGTGCTGCGGCTCCAGGACGACACCCTGGTCTACGCCGCGTTCACCGACATTACCGAGCGCAAGCGCAAGGAAAACGAGCTGCACCGCCTCGCCACCACCGATCCCCTGACCGGCGCGCTCAACCGCCGCGCCTTCACCGAGCGGGCGGTGACGGAGGGGGAGCGGGCGCGCCGGGGCGGCTATCCGGTGGCGCTGGTGATCTGCGATCTCGACCACTTCAAGGCGATCAACGACACCTACGGCCACGCCCGGGGCGACGCGGTGCTGAAGCGTTTCACCGCGATCGTGCAGGAGTTGATCCGCCCCTCCGACGCCCTCGGGCGGATCGGCGGCGAGGAATTCGCGCTGCTGCTGCCGGGGTCGGACGCCGACGCCGCGGCGCGGGTGGCCGAGCGGGTGCGGGCGCGCTTCGCCGCCGAGCCGGTGGCGGGCGGCGAGCCGATTTTCGCCACCGCCAGCTTCGGCGTTTCCGCCTGGCCCCACGGCCTCCAGCTCGACGCGGTGCTCCAGGCGGCCGACGCGGCGCTTTATGCCGCGAAGGCCGCCGGGCGCGATTGCGTCCGCCTCGCCGGGGCGGAGGAGACTAAAATCGTGCCGATAGGGTCAGCGTCGCGAAACGGTCGAGGTCGTCTTGCTCCGTGAACTCCTTCGACCGGATGGTCTGCGAGAGTTCGATCTTCACCCCCGACACCAGCATCGCCGCGCCGACGCGGAAATCGCCCACCAGCCACTTGCGATCGACGCTGTGGCTGTCGGCGAAGGTGTTGCCGTCGAGGAAGATGTTGTGCGCCACCACCCGGCCGTCGGCGCCCGCGAACAGGTACCAGGCGAAATCCCGGTCCGGGTTGGCGATCGTCGCCGGTGAGTAGAACGGCGGGTTGCGCGCCGGGCCGTAGTCCACGTCCAACCCCTGGCCGAAGCGCACCAGCGCGCCGCCGCCGCCGTGGACGGTGACGTTGCCGACGCTCGCGTCCACCGCGGGCAGAAAGTCCGCCTGCAGCGGCCCGGCGGAGAGCGGCGCCGAGCGCCAGGTGCGCGACATGATCAGCGACGCGGTCGGCTCGTTCTTGAGCTGGTTGTCCCAGCCCCGCGCCTTGTCGAACCCGGCGAGGGCGTGGTAGCCGTTCTGCACCTGGCGGCCGAACGCCTGCGGGCCGACGAGGCCGACGTCGAGTTCGACGGTGGTGAGGCTGCTGTAGTCGCGCCCCGGCGCCAGCGGGGTTTCGTCGGTGAGCGAGGCGCCGACGTAGAGCCAGCCCGCATACGGCCGGTCGTCCCGCACCAGGCCGGTGGCGTCGGTGTTCTCGGCGGTGTAGATGTTCTGGCCGAGGGCGTAGCCGATCCGGCCGCCCGAGAGATCGCCGAACGGGAACAGGAAGTTCAGCGTGTCGCGCAGGAACTCCGGCCCGGCGGTGGAATCGTTGGCGACCCATTCGACGCGGGTGCCGTGGGTGTAGTGGCCGTCGGTGTCGCCGATGAAATCGTTCTCGAACCGCAGCGAGAGAGTCCCGCTTGCCCGGTCGTCGGCGAGGGCCGCGGCCGGAAGAAGCAACGCGGCGCCGAGCAGGGCGGCGGCGGCGCGGGCAGGCTGAGCAAACGGCATTCTGAATTCCCCGATGGTGAAGACATCCCCCCGCTCCCAAGGATGGGCGGGAGCGGCAGGAATTTCAACCATCTGGAATGACGGAATGTCGGTTTGCGCGGGAGACGGGGGCGGGCGGGTTGACAATATTAGAAAAATATAATATTTAAGATCCGACACCCTGCCCCGTGGAGGTCCGATGCCGCCCGCATTCCGCCGCGCCGATCCGCCGGACTCGCCCCTCTATTTCCTGGCCGCGTTGGGCAACGGCGGGCTGGCGATCTCGTTCTTCGTCTACCTGCAATTCCTTCTCCCCCATCCGGAGACGCCGATCCCGGTGTTCGCCGACGTGTGGGCGGCTTTGGCGCGGGGCGACGCCGGGTCGGCGGCGGTGGCGGGCTGCCTCGTCGCGATCCTCTGGTTCGCCGCGCGCCACGTGCGCGCGATGATCTGGAACCTCGGCGCCTGCCGGGCGGTGCGCCGCCACGGCGACGCGTGCGCCCCGGCGGGCGGGGCGGAGGTGGCGATGATGGCGCTGCCGCTGGCAGCGGCGATGACGATCAACGTCGCGTTCGTGCTGGGGGCGGTGTTCGTGCCCGGCCTGTGGTCGGTGGTGGAGCGGCTGTTCCCGGTGGCGCTGGCGGGATTCGCTGCGGTCGGGGCGGTGGCGTTGCGCATCCTGGTGCGCTATCTCGGCCGGATGCTGGCGGAGGGCGGCTACGGCGGCGCCGACACCGCCGGGTTCGGGCAACTCGTCGCCACCTTCGCGCTGGCGATGGTGGCGGTGGGGTTCGCCGCCCCGGCGGCGATGTCCGCCACTCCGGCCTGGGTGGCCCTCGGCCTGCTGGGGTCGATCGCGTTCCTTTCGATCGCCGGGGTTCTCGGCCTCGCCTGGCTGGTGATGGGCCTGCGCGACGTGAAGGCGCAGGGCATCGCGCCCGAGGCGGCGCCCTCGGTCTGGATCGTCATCCCGATTCTGACGGTGGCGGGCATCGCCCTGCTGCGGCTGTCCCACGGCATCTCGGCCCTGTGGCCCGGCGCCGCCTCCGGGGCGCCGCCGCTGCCGATGATGACGGCGATCCTCGCGGTGCAGGGGCTGTTCGGCCTGCTCGGCTGGGCGGCGATGACCCGGGTCGGCTATTTCGCGCGCTTTCTCCACGGCGCGGAGCGCAGCGCCGGGTCCTATGCGCTGATCTGCCCCGGCGTCGCGGCGATGGTGTTCGGGATGTTCTACATCCATGCCGGGCTGATCCCGGCGGGATGGATCGCGCCGTGGGGGTGGGCGCATCTCGCCCTGATGCTGCCGCTGGCGGCGGCGCAGGCGGCGGCGATCCGCACCCTGCTGCGCCTCGACCGCCTGCACTTCGGCCGGGACCCCTTCCATCCGGCGGCGGCGCTTCATACATTAGATAAATCTTAATTTGTGCGCGGGCGCTCCGGACCGGCGCACCAGAAGGAGAGGGCACATCATGTGGAAATCCGCCAACGTCGGTCCGCTCGACCGCATGCTGCGCATCGCCGCGGCCATCGGTCTCGCGGCCTATGCCTACGCCGCGCTGATGGCGCCCTGGTCGTTCGCGGCCTATGCGGTGGCGGCGGTGCTGCTGGTCACCGCCGTGGCGCGGTTCTGCCCGGCCTACGTGCTGCTGGGCCTGAACACCTGCAACACCGCGCGCTGACCCTCAGGCCTCGGCGTCGCGCCGCTTGGCGGCGGAGGCGCGGGTGGCGGCCTCCTGCGCCTGTTCGAGGGTGTCGCCCCAGTCCGGGTTGGGCAGGGTGAGGAACAGGGTGCGCAGGCCGTTGCCCCACACCCGGCCGAGGCGGTCGAAATAGGGGTCGCCCGCGCCGAAGCTGCGGCGCATCGTCACCGTGCAGGCGTCGGCGAGGCAGATCGTGAGGTCGAACGGCGGGCCGACCGAAAGGTTGGCGCGGATCGTCGAATCGAACGACACCAGCCCGCACTTGGCGGCGTCGAGCAGCGGCATCTCGGGGCGCAGCACGCGCTCGAGGATCGGCTTGCCGTATTTGGTCTCGCCGATCTGGAAATACGGCGTCTCCCGCGACGCCTCGATGAAGTTTCCGGCGCTGTAGATGTGGAACAGGCGCGGCCCCTCGCCGCGGATCTGGCCGCCGAGGATGAACGCGGCGGAGAACTCCACGCCCTGCGCCGCGAGGGCGTCGCCGTCCTGGTCGTGAACCTCGCGCAGCACCGCGCCCACCACCCGCGCCACCTCGAACATGCTGCCCGCCGCGTAGAGGCTGCGGCCGGTGTCGGTTTCCGCCAGGCGCTCGGTGAGCAGCGAGATCACCGCCTGGGTGATCGCCAGGTTGCCCGCCGACAGCAGCACCACCACGCGGTCGTCGGCGTCGTCGAAGATGAAGGTCTTGCGGAAGGTGGCGACGCTGTCGACCCCCGCGTTGGTGCGCGAGTCGGTAATGAAGATCAGCCCCTGGTCGAGGCGCATGCCGAGACAATAACTCATGCCGGAACTCCGCTCACTGCACCTGGCGCACCTGCACGGTGACGGCGATCTCCTCGCCGCCGCCGCCGGTGCGGACGCCGATCACCGGCGCGACCGCGCGATAGTCGGGTCCCACCGCGAGGCGCACGTAGGCGTCGGTGGCCGACTGGCGGTTGGCGACGTCGAAGCTCACCCAGCCGAGGTCGGCGACGAACGCCTCGGCCCAGGCGTGGGTGGCGACGTCGCCCTGGCCCGCCGCCAGATAGCCCGAAACGTAGCGGCAGGGCAAGCCGATGACGCGGCAGGCGGCGATGAAGATATGGGTGTGGTCCTGGCAGACGCCGCGCCCCTTGTCGAACGCGGCCGCCGCCGGGGTGGCGGCGGTGGTGTGCCCGGCCTCGAAGGCGATGGCGTCGGCCTGCGCCGCCATCATCGCGTGGAGGGCGGCGATGTCGCCCTTGCGCGCCCGCTCCTCGGCGAACCGCCGGGCGAACCCGGCGATCGCCTCGGAGGCGAGGGTGAGCGGCGTGGCGCGGAGGAACATGTCGGGCGGCAGGCCGTCGTCCAGCGGCAGCACGCCCGCGGTGTCGCGGGTGGAGACGACGCCCTCGACGCGGATCGCGATGCTGTCGTGGGCGTCGGTCTCGGTGGCGACGTGGACGACGTTGCCGTAGCCGTCGGTCCACGGCCGCAGGCGCTCCGGCCCGCCGATGCTCCAGCTCTCCACCCGCTGGCAGCGGTCGGCGCGGGGGGTGAGGCGGAGATACTGCACGGTGCGCCGCGCCGCGTGGGTGAGGGAGTAGAGCGTCTCGTGGGTGATTTGCAGCCGCATGTCACTGCACCATCATGAAGTCGCGCTGGATCTGGCCTGAGATTTCGTCGAGCTCCTTGGAAAAGTCGAGGAGGAAGGCGCGCAGCCCGACCCGGCGCACGTGGCCGATCTGGATGGTTTGCAGGCGGTATTGCAGCTCGTGCGCGGCTTTCAGCGAATCGGCGGTGGGGTTGAGGGCGCGCAGCGAGTTGACCACCTCGTCCACCGCGCCGCGCAGGCTGCGCGGCACCGTGCCGTGGAGGATCAAGAGCTCGGCGATGCGCGGGAACTCGATGTTGCTGGAATAGGTCTCGCGATAGGCGCGGTAGGAGCCGAGCGCCTTCAGCAGCGCCGTGCCCTCGTAGTATTCGCGCACCTTGGCCGCCGGGTCCTCGGTGGCGGCGGCGCGCTCGGGCTGGGAGGCGAGGAAGCGGGCGGTGTGGTCGCCGCGTTCGAGGTAGAGGCCGAGGTTGGCGAACAGCAGCCCCTCGTCCCGCCGCATCGAGCCGAACAGCGCGCCCCGGAACAGGAAGCAGCGTTCGGTCAGCCAGTCCAGCCGGTCGTCCAGGCCCTGCTGCTGGAGCGCCGCGAAATGCAGGTCGGTGATCGCGAGCCAGGTGGCGTTGATGCCCTCCCACACCTCGGTGGTGAGCAGGTGGCGGGTGGCGCGCGCGCTTTCCCGCGCGCGGTCGAGCACCGATTTCACGCTCGCCGGGTTGTCGCGGTCCAGCAGCATGTAGGCCATCAGCCGCCCGGGGGAGAGCTGTTCGTAGCGGGCGAGGAAATCGTCCATCCGCCCGGTGAGCAGCAGCGGCCGCGCCCACACCGAGGTGTCGGCGCCGTTGCCGCCGGATTCGATCAGAAGCGCGGTGAGCGCAGTGGCGCGCAGCAGCCGCACGGTGTTCTCGACGCGCTCGACGTAGCGCGTCATCCAGAAGAGGTTGTCAGCGGCGCGCCCGAGCATTCGGCTTCTCCAGTACCCAGGTGTCCTTGGTGCCGCCGCCCTGCGACGAGTTGACCACCAGCGATCCCTTGCGCATCGCCACCCGGGTGAGGCCGCCCGGCACCACCCGCGTGGTCTGCCCCGAGAGCACGAACGGCCGCAGGTCCACGTGGCGCGGCGCGATCCCCTGGTCGACGAAGGTGGGGCAGGTGGAGAGCGCCAGCGTCGGCTGGGCGATGAACCCCTCGGGATGCGCGAGGATCTTGGCGCGGAACGCCTCGATCTCGGCGGCGGTGGCGGCGGGGCCGACGAGCATGCCGTAGCCGCCCGAGCCGTGCACCTCCTTCACCACCAGTTCCGGCAGGTGGGCGAGGGCGTAGGCGAGGTCGTCGGGCTTCCTCAGGGTGTAGGTGGGCACGTTCTTGAGGATCGGCTCCCGGCCCAGGTAGAAGCGGATGATCTCCGGCATGTAGGCGTAGATCGCCTTGTCGTCGGCGATGCCCGAGCCGATCGCGTTGCACACCGTCACCCGGCCGAGGCGGCAGGCGGCCATCAGCCCCGGCACGCCGATGGTGGAATCGCCGCGGAAGGTGAGGGGGTCGAGGAAGTCGTCGTCGATGCGGCGGTAGATCACGTGGACCCGCTTCGGCCCCCGGGTGGTGCGCATGAACACCTCGCCGTCGTCGACGAACAGGTCCTGCCCCTCCACCAGCTCGATGCCCATTTCCTGGGCGAGGAAGGCGTGCTCGAAATAGGCGCTGTTGAACTGCCCGGGGGTGAGCAGCACCACCGTCGGGTCGTCGACGCCGCGCGGCGCCACCGCGCGCAGGGTGTCCTGCAGCAGCTCGGGGTAGTGGCTCACCGGCGCCACCGAATGGGCGCCGAACAGGTCGGGGAACAGCCGCATCATCGCCTGGCGGTTCTCGAGCATGTAGGAGACGCCGGAGGGGGTGCGGGCGTTGTCCTCGAGCACGTAGAAGGTTTCCGCGTCGATGCGCACGATGTCCACCCCCGAGACGTGGGCGTAGACCGAGCGCGGCACCTTGAGGCCCAGCATCTCGGGGCGGAAGGCGTCGTTGGTCAGCACCAGCTCGGGCGGGATCACGCCGGAGCGCAGGATTTCCTGGTCGTTGTAGACGTCGGCGATGAAGGCGTTGAGGGCCTCGACCCGCTGGATCACGCCGGTCTCGACGATCTCCCACTCCTCGGCCGAGAGAATGCGCGGCACGATGTCGAACGGGATCAGCCGCTCCACGCCGCCTTCCTCGCCGTAGACGTTGAAGGTGATGCCGACGGTGCGGAACAGCGAGTTGGCGCGGTCGTGCCGCTCCTGCAGGATTTCCTGCGGCACCGAGTGCAGCCACGCGGCGTAGCGTTCGTAGGCCGGGCGGACCCCGCCGCCGCTGTGCATTTCGTCGAAAAAGACCGGCGGCTTCAACAGGATCCTCCACGATGCGGGCCGCAAGCGGCTTTGCAAGTTCAGGGCCAGTGAGAAGGCGGCAGGAAACGCGGAAGACGGAGGCGGCTGCCGGTCGGCGGCTGCCGCAAAAAACGCCACTGGTCCGAATTTTGCTGTGTTCGGCGGCGATTTGCAAACGCACAGTCAACCGCAGGGGGAGTTCATGGACGATTTCGCGGCGCCGGACCGTTACGTCAGCTTCTGCAACATCGATTGCGACGGCATGGCGGCGCGCCTGCTGCCGCTCGCCCGCGACCGCCTGGCGGCGCAGGGCCGCCTCGCCAACCCGTTCTGGGCGCGCTTTTGCGCCCGCGCCGAGGCGATTTCCGCCCACGGCCAGGCGGAGGGCGTGGACGCCCTCTACCTGGTGTGCTCCCACGTGATGTACCTCGCCGAGGTGTTCGAGGAACCGGACGGCGACGACGGCCGCGCCCTGCTGGAGGCGATCGAGTTGCAGTGCTGCTGACGCGCCCGCTTGTCGGGTTCGCGACGGAGGGCTAAGGTCGGCGGCTCAACCTTTCGGGAGATTCGCATGGCCTTCGCGATCGGATACGCGGGCGGCGACTGGGACCGCGCGGGCGAGCGGCGGCTCGATACGGCGTGGCTCGCCGCCGAGATCGCCGCGGCGCGCTGCCGGATCGTGCCGGTGTGGCGCGACCGCAATCTCGTCTCCGGCCTGCCCGGCGCGGCGCCGCGCGCCGCGTTCCTCAATTCCGAAGCCGCCCGGGCGCTGCTGCAAGACCCGGCGGCGGGGGCGATCCTGCTCGGCGTCGCCGACGGCGGGCCGGTGTTCGCCCTCGACCTCTCGGAGCGCGACGAGGCGGAGGCCGCCTTCGGCCTCGGCGGGTTCGCCGAGATTCGCGGCTTCGGCTCGCTGCTGCCGCCCGGCGAGGCGGCGATGCTGGCGGCGGCGCGCGGCCTGTGCCACTGGCACCGCGCCCACCGCTTCTGCGGCGCCTGCGGCCACCCCACCGAAAGCCGCGAGGCCGGGCACGCCCGCGTCTGCGCCAATCCGGCGTGCGGCCGCAGCCATTACCCGCGCCTCGACCCGGCGGTGATCATGCTGGTGGAAAGCGTCGACCCGGCGGGGCGGCCGGTGTGCCTGCTCGCCCACAACGCGCGCTTCCCCGGCAACGTGTTCTCCACCCTCGCCGGGTTCGTCGAGATCGGCGAAACCCTCGAGCAGGCGGTGCGCCGCGAGGTGCTGGAGGAGGTGGGCTGCGTGGTCGGCGAGGTGAGCTACCGCGCCTCGCAGCCGTGGCCGTTCCCCTCCTCGATCATGCTCGGATTCCGCGCCCGCGCCGCCTACGCGCCGCTCACCCCCGACGCGGTGGAGGTGTCGGACGCGCGCTGGTTCACCCTCGCCGACCTCGCCGCCGCCGCCGAGTGGGAGGAGGAGGGTGCGCCCTTGCGCCTGCCGCGCCGGGATTCGATCGCCCGCTTCCTGATCGAGGGCTGGCGCGCCGAGCACGCCTGACGCGCCTCACGAAAAAAGGCCCGGATCGCTCCGGGCCTTTTTCGCGCATGCCGGTGAAGCCGCTTACTTCACGAAGGTCACGGTCACCTGACGGTTTTCCGGTTCCTTCACGCCGTCGGCGGTCGGCTTCGGCAGCTGCTCCTCGCCCACCGCGCGCTCGCGCACCACGGCGGCCGGGACGCCCCGCTCGTTGAGGGCCTTCACCACGGTGTTGGCGCGGCGCTCGGAGAGCTTCATGTTGTAGTCGTTCGGGCCGGAGGCGTCGGCATGGCCGGTCACCTGCACCGCGGAGGGCTTCTGCGCCTGATAGGCGTTGACGATCCGGTCGATGAAGGTGCGCGCCTCAGGCGTCAGGTTGGAGCGGTCGAAGGCGAAGAAGATGCGCCACACCGACTCGCCCGCGGCGGTCGGGGTCGCCACCGGCTGCTTCGGCGGGGCGACGGTGCAGTCCGGCACCGCCTTCATGAACTCGCCGCGAGTCCAGGCGATGTCCTGGGGCTGGTGGCCTTCCTCGGACTGCTCCATCCAGTGCTCGAACCACGCCTGGGACCGGGCGCAGGCGAGCGGGGCGGACTTGGCCGCACCGGCCGCGAGGGCCTCGGACAGGCGCTTGTAGCCCGCGCCGATCTCGGCGACGTCCTTCTCGAGGCGGCGCTCCGAGGGGTTCTGGAGGGCCGGCGGCTTGCCGGCGGCGGCCATCTCGGCGCGCTTGGTGAAGAAGTCGACGGAGATCCAGTCTTCTTCATGGCGCTCGAACTTGGCGCGCTCGATGTACTGCTGCTGCAGGGCCTTGGCGAACGCGTCACCCTGGTTCGGCAGCTTTTCGGTTCCCGCGATGTCCCATGCGCAGCCGCTCAAAAGCAGCATGGCGGTCGTGGCGGCGATCGCAGATCCGGTTTGAATTCGCATTGTTGTCTCCCTTTGGTCTGGTTCGCTTGCGGCCCCTGACACTCGGCCGTGGCTCGACGAAAATAACCCTGCCCAGATTGCAATCAAATTGGGCACGGGGGAAGCCGTGGCAACCCCTCTCTCGCGAAAAATTCAACCAAGGGAACAGTTTGGCGATTCCTTGCGTTACATTAGGCTCAGGCGTCCTCCACCAGCGACCCCCACAGGTCGTAGTCTTCGGCGTGTTCCACCTCCACCTCCACAATATCGCCGACCGCGACGCGGGTTTCGCCGTTGAGGAACACCTCGCCGTCGATGTCCGGCGCGTCCGCCGCCGAGCGGCCGACAGCGCCCTCCTCGTCCACCTCGTCGATGATCACGTCGATGCGGGTGCCCACCTTCTTCGCCATGCAACGGGCCGAAACCGCCTGCTGCGCCTGCATGAAGCGGTGCCAGCGTTCGTCCTTCACCGCTTCGGGCACGTGGCCGTCGAGGGCGTTGGCGGGGGCGCCGACGACGTTCTCGTATTTGAAGCAGCCGACGCGGTCGAGTTCGGCGGCGTCGATCCAGTCGAGCAGCGCCTGGAAATCCGCCTCGGTCTCGCCGGGGAAGCCGACGATGAAGGTGGAGCGCAGCGCCAGGTTCGGCACCTTCTCCCGCCAGTGGCGGATGCGTTCGAGCAGCTTGTCGTGGCCGCCGGGGCGGCGCATCGCCTTGAGCACGCCGGGGCTGGCGTGCTGGAACGGGATGTCGAGGTAGGGGAGGATGGTGCCGTCCGCCATCAGCGGCAGCAGGTCCTCGATCTCGCGGGTGGGGTAGACGTAATGCAGCCGCACCCAGATCCCGAGCTTGCCCAGCGCCTCGCACAAATCGAGGATGTGCGCCCGCACCGGACCGCCGCGCCAGGTGGTGGCGGCGTGGCGCAAGTCGCGGCCGTAGGCGCTGGTGTCCTGCGAGATCACCAGCAGCTCCTGCACGCCCGCGTCCGCCAGCGCCTCGGCCTCGTAGAGGATCTTCGCCGCCGGGCGGCTGGCGAGCTTGCCGCGCAGCTGCGGGATGATGCAGAACGCGCAGGCGTGGTCGCAGCCCTCGGAAATCTTCAAATAGGCATAGTGGCGCGGCGTGAGCCGCACGCCCTCGGGCGGCACCAGCGCGGTGTGCGGGTTGTCGTCGGGTGGCGCGGCGGCGTGGACCGCCGCCATCACCGCCTCGTACTGGTGCGGGCCGGAGACCGCCAGCACCTGCGGGAACTGCCGGCGGATGGTGGTTTCGTCCACGCCGAGGCAGCCGGTGACGATCACCTTGCCGTTCTCGGCGATCGCCTCGCCGATCGCCTGGAGCGATTCCGCCCGGGCGCTGTCGAGGAAGCCGCAGGTGTTGACGATCACCGCGTCGGCGTCCGCGTAGGTGGGGGAGATCGCATAGCCCTCGGCGCGCAGGCGGGTGAGGATGCGTTCGGAATCGACCAGCGCCTTCGGGCAGCCGAGGCTGACGATGCCGATCTTGCGGGCGGCCTCGGCCGCGAGGGGGGCGTGTGTGCTCATGGGCGCTCACATACGGAGACGCGGCGGCCGCGTCAACAGGCAAAAAAACCGGCCCGCCATCGCTGACGGGCCGGTGAAGTCTATCCTGTGGAACGAAACAAAACTCAACCAGTCAACCTGCCCGGCGCATGCGCCGGGGTCCAGACGCACTGACCTCTGGATCGGCCGTCGTGCGCGGGCGGCCCGCGCACCCCTCGGTTCGGCCCGGTCACGCCGCGCAGGCGTCGGCCGGACGATAGTCGGCGGTGCGGCCCAGGGCCTCGGCCACCGCCAGGAAGGTGATGCGGCCCTCGTGCACGTTGAGGCCGTTGCGCAGCCCCGCGTCGTCGGCCAGCGCGCGCTTCCAGCCCTTGTCGGCAAGCGCGAGGGCGTAGGGCAGGGTGGCGTGGTTGAGGGCGTAGGTGCTGGTGCGCGCCACCGCGCCCGGCATGTTGGCGACGCAGTAGTGGATCACCCCCTCCTCGACGAAGGTGGGCGCGTCGTGGGTGGTGGCGCGGCTGGTTTCGAGGCACCCGCCCTGGTCGATGGCGATGTCGACGATCACCGATCCGCGCTGCATCGTGCGCAGGTGCGCGCGGGTGACGAGCTTGGGCGCCGAGGCGCCGGGGATCAGCACCGCGCCGATCACCAGGTCGGCGTCGGTCACCAGGGCTTCCACCGCGTCGGCGGTGGAGTAGGCGGTCTTGGCGCGGCCGCCGAAAATCGCGTCGAGCTGCCGCAGCCGCGGCACCGACTTGTCGACGATGGTGACGTCGGCGCCCGAGCCGAGGGCGACGTGGGCGGCGTTGGTCCCGGCGACGCCGCCGCCGAGGATCACCACCTTGCCCGGCGGCACGCCCGGCACGCCGCCCAGCAGCACGCCGCGACCGCCCTGGGCCTTTTCGAGCGCGTGGGCGCCCGCCTGGATCGACATCCGGCCCGCCACCTCGCTCATCGGCGCCAGCAGCGGCAGGCTGCCGTCGGCGGCGGTGACGGTCTCGTAGGCGATGGCGGTGCAGCCGGAGGCCATCAGCGCCTCGGCCTGCTCCGGATCGGGGGCGAGGTGGAGGTAGGTGAACAGAACCTGGCCCGGGCGCAGCATCTTGCATTCGGCGAGCTGCGGCTCCTTGACCTTGACCACCATCTCCGCCCGGGCGAACACCTCGGCGGCGGTGGGAACGATGGTGGCGCCAGCGGCGGCATAGGCCGCGTCGGCGGCGCCGATGCCCGCTCCGGCCCCGGCCTGCACGAGAACCTCGTGGCCGTGGAGGGCGAGTTCGCGCGCCGCCGCCGGGGCAAGCCCGACGCGGTACTCGTGATTCTTGATCTCTGTCGGAACGCCAATGCGCATCGGGCGGGTCCTCTGGTGCGGGGTGAGGAAGACCCGTGGATTATAGCTTCCGGCAGCCTGAAAATCCTTGCAAAGTGGGGCGCCGGACGGCGATATTTCCGCACGAAATTGCGCCTGACCCACCCGAACGCAACGGAATGCGGCGATGCTCGACGAAACCGACGTGAAAATATTGCGCACCCTGCAAGAGGACGGACGTATCACCAACGTCGAGCTGGCGAGCCGGGTCAACCTCTCCCCCTCCGCCTGCCTGCGGCGGGTGCAGGCGCTCGAAGGGCAGGGGGTGATCCGCAGCTACACCGTCCTCATCAACGAGGCGGCGCTCGGCCACAAGCTCAGCATCTTCATCCAGATCACCCTGGAGCGGCAGACCGAGGATTTCCTCTCCGCGTTCGAGGCGGCGGTGAAGAACTGCCCGGAGATCATGGACTGCTACCTGATGTCGGGCCAGGCCGACTATCTGCTGCGGGTGGTGGCGCGCGACGCCGAGGACTACGAGCGCCTCCACAAGGAAACCCTCTCCCGCCTCCCCGGCGTCTCCCGCATCCAGACCAGCATCGCCCTCCGCCGCGTCGTCCGCCGCCAGGTCGCCCCGCCGGGCCTGTTCGACACGCCGAACTGAGGGGCGCACATGGGTTCCCGCTTTCGCGGGAACGACGAGGGGGCGGGACGGGCGGTGGAGCCGCTGCGCATCTACCTTCGCCACCCTCTTGCCCTCTCCATCGTCACCCCCGCGAAGGCGGGGGTCCATGGACCAGGCGCGAGCGTGGGTTCCCGCTTTCGCGGGAACGACGAGGGGGCGAGCCGGGCGGTGGGGCCGCGGCGGCATCTCCTTCTCTATCCCCCGGCCCTCTCCACCGTCACCCCCGCGAAGGCGGGGGTCCATGGGTCAGGCGCGAGCGTGGGTTCCCGCTTTCGCGGGAACGACGAGGGGGCGGGGCGAGCGGTGGAGCCGCTGCGGCATCTCCTTCTCTATCGCCCGGCCCTCTCCATCGTCACCCCCGCGAAGGCGGGGGTCCATGGGCCAGGTGCGAGCGTGGGTTCCCGCTTTCGCGGGA
>JAUVUZ010000030.1 GCA_030604885.1 Alphaproteobacteria bacterium
CCCTCCAAGGGGTGCCCTGGTGCGTTGCCGCCGCTTGCCGATGCGCCGCATCGGCTGCGCGACGGCGCCTGCCATTGCACCCCTTGGAGGGCAACGCAGGCGGTGGAAAATTATGGGTACAGCACCTAGGGCAGGCGGCCGGTTTCGGCAAAGGCGCGCAGCAGGTCCTTGGCCGGGTCCTGCAACAGGTCGAGGCCGTCGGTGACCGCCACCAGCTTGCCGTCGGGGGTGACGAAGCCGCCCACCGGCAGGTTGCCGGTGCCGAACGCCGAGAGGGTGGCGTTGCCCTGGTCGGTGTAGAGCGGCAGGTTGACGATCCCCTTGCCGCGATAGAAGTAGCGCGCGCCCTCGACCCCCGCCTTGTCGGCGGTGAGCACCGGCACCACCACCAGGCCGCGCCGGGTCAGTTCCGGATAGAGGCGGTCGAGTTCGACCATTTCGGCGTGGCAGGGGCGGCACCAGGTGGCCCACAGCACCACGAACACCGGCTTGCCCGCGAAATCCGCCAGGCGGGTTTCCACCTTGCGGGCGGTGCGGTTGTCGAGCGGCACGTGCTCGGTGAGGGCGTGGGCGGGCGCCGGGCGCGGCACCTTGAACTCCACCACGTGGCGGCGCGCGTCGTCCAGGGTGCGGTAGCGCTTGTCCGGATCCGGGCTTGCAAATTGCGCCTTGATCAGCAAGAACAGGCCACCGACGACGACCAGCAGGCAGATCGCCGTCGCCACCGCCTTGACGATCGTGCGCCTGTCGTGAACCGGGATTTCGTCTTGCGAATTCCCGGGCGGCATGGAAGGCTCGGTGTCCATCGTCTTCCCCGATGCAAACGTTTTACCCCGCGAGACGCCATGAGCAAGCCCACCGAACCCGCCACCCCGAGCAGCATCTGGGGCGGCCGCTTCGCCTCCGGCCCCGCCGCCGTGATGCAGGAGATCAATGCCTCGATCGGCTTCGACAAGCGTCTCTATCGCCAGGACATCGCAGGCTCCAAGGCCCATTGCGCGATGCTCGCGGCGAGCGGCATCATAACCCAAGCCGACGCGAACGCCATCCTTTCCGGCCTCGACGCGGTGCTGGCGGAAATCGAGGCCGGGAGCTTCCCCTTCCGCGTCGAATACGAAGACATCCACATGAACGTGGAGGCCCGGCTCAAGGAGCTGATCGGCGAACCCGCCGGGCGCCTGCACACCGCCCGCTCGCGCAACGATCAGGTGGCCACCGACTTCCGCCTGTGGGTGCGCGACGCCCTCGACTCGGCCGACGCCGGGTTCGCCGCCCTGCAACGGGCGCTGGTGACCCAGGCCGAGGCCCACGCCGACACGGTGATGCCGGGCTTCACCCACCTTCAGACCGCACAGCCGGTCACCTTCGGCCACCACATGCTGGCCTATGTCGAGATGTTCGGGCGCGACCGCGGCCGGTTGCAGGACGCCCGCGCCCGCCTCAACGAATGCCCGCTCGGCGCCGCCGCGCTCGCCGGAACCTCGTTCCCGATCGACCGCTTCGCCACCGCCAAGAGCCTCGGCTTCGACGGCCCGACGCGCAACTCCCTCGATTCCGTCTCCGACCGCGACTTCGCGCTGGAAGCGATGGCGGGCCTCGCCATCGCCGGGGTGCACCTGTCGCGCCTCGCCGAGGAACTGGTGATCTGGACCTCGGCGCCGTTCGCGTTCGTGCGGCTGCCGGATTCCTTCTCCACCGGCAGCTCGATCATGCCGCAGAAGCGCAACCCGGACGCCGCCGAGCTGTGCCGCGCCAAGGCGGGCCGCCTGATCGCCGACCTCAACGCCCTGCTGATCGTGATGAAGGGCCTGCCGCTCGCCTATTCCAAGGACATGCAGGACGACAAGGAGCCGACCTTCGAGGCGTTCGACACCATGGCCCTCTGCCTCGCCGCGATGACCGGCATGATCTCCGAACTCACCGTCGACGCCGCGCGCTGCAAGGCGGCGGCGGGCCAGGCGTTCTCCACCGCCACCGACTTGGCCGACTGGCTGGTGCGGGTGCTCGGCATGCCGTTCCGCGAGGCGCACCACGTCACCGGCGCGGTGGTCAAGGCGGCCGAGGCGGCGGGCTGCGACCTCGTCGACCTGCCGCTCGAAGCGATGCGGGCGGTCGAGCCGCGCATCACGCCGGAGGTCTACGCCGTGCTCACCGTCGAAAGCTCCGCCGCCAGCCGCCTCAGCTACGGCGGCACCGCCCCCGCCAACGTCCGCCGCCAGTGCGCCGAGGCGCGCACCCGCTTCGGCCTGTGAAGGACACGCCCATGCGCCGCCTGCCCGTGATCGTCCTCGCCCTCGCCCTCGCCGCCGCCCTGCCCGCCTGCGGGAAAAAGGGCGACCCGGGCACCGTGCCCGGCGGCAACTACCCCACCTCGTACCCGCAGCGCTGAAGGGTTTCCGATGCACCACTTCGCCTATCGCGACGGCGCCCTCCACGCCGAAGACGTTCCGCTGGCGGCGCTCGCCGCCGAGGTCGGCACGCCGTTCTACTGCTATTCCACCGCCACCCTGGCGCGCCATTACGACGTCCTCGCCGAGGCGGTGGCGCCCGCGACGATCTGCTTCGCGGTGAAATCCAACTCCAGCCTCGCGGTGATCCGCACCCTCGCCGCGCGCGGCGCCGGGGCCGACGTGGTGAGCGAAGGCGAACTGCGCCTCGCCCTCAAGGCCGGGGTGCCCGCCAACCGCATCGTCTTCTCCGGCGTCGGCAAGACCGAGCGGGAGCTGTCGTTCGCGCTGGTCTCGGGCATCCGCCAGATCAACGTCGAATCCATCCCCGAGCTCGAGGCCCTCGACGCGCTCGCCCGGCGCATGGGCCGCGTCGCGCCGGTGGCGGTGCGCGTCAACCCGGACGTGGACGCCCACACCCACGAGAAGATCTCCACCGGCGGCGCCGAGCACAAGTTCGGCATTGCCGCCGCCGACGCCCTCGACGTCTGCCGCCGCGCCCACGCCATGGCGGGGATCGAGTTCCGCGGCCTCGCCGTCCACATCGGCTCCCAGCTCACCGAGCTGGCGCCCTTCCGCGCCGCGTTCGCCAAGCTGCGCGACATGGTGCTGGCGCTGCGCGCGGCGGGCGTGCCGGTGGCGCACCTCGACCTCGGGGGCGGCCTCGGCGTGCCCTACATGGCGCACCAGGAGCCGCCCTCCCCCGCCGCCTACGCCGACATGGTGCGCGAGACGGTGGGCGACCTCGGCTGCGAGCTGACCTTCGAGCCGGGGCGGATGCTGGTGGGCAACGCCGGAATGCTCGTCGCCAAGGTGATCTACGTCAAGGAAACCGCCGCCAAGACCTTCGTGGTGGTGGACGCGGCGATGAACGACCTGGTGCGCCCGGCGATGTACGGCGCCCACCACGACATCCTCGCGGTGGCGCCGCGCGCGGGCGCGCCCAAGCCGGTGGACGTGGTCGGGCCGATCTGCGAGACCGGCGACACCTTCGACCGGGGCGTGGTGCTGCCGCCGCTGGCACCGGGCGACCTCGTCGCCTTCGCCACCGCCGGGGCCTACGGCGCGGTGATGGCCTCCACCTACAACGGTCGCCCCCTGGTGCCCGAGGTGCTGGTGAACGGCGAGATGCGCTGCGTCACCCGCCGCCGCCCCAGCTACGACGAGATGACCGCCCTCGAAACCCTGCCCAACTGGCTGTAAATCCGGGGCTTCCAAACGAAAGAAGGGCTGTCTCGCGACAGCCCTTCTTTGCGTTGTGCCGGGGCGAGGTTACGCCGCGGCTTCGAGCTTGAGGCGACCGTGGACCAGGTCGTCGTAGTCCTGCATCAGCACCTTGGTGACCTCGCGGCCGGGGAACTGGTGGTCGTCGATGGACTGCACCGGGGTGACCTCGGCGGCGGTGCCGGTGACGAACGCCTCGTTGAACAGCGGCATCTCCTCGGGCAGGATCGCCCGCTCGATCACCGCGTAGCCCCGGCGCTTCGCCAGTTGCAGCACGGTCTGGCGGGTGATGCCGTTGAGGAAGGTCTCCGGAATCGGCGCGTGGATCTCGTTGCCGCGCACGAACAGGAGGTTGGCGCCGGTGGTCTCGGCGATCCGCCCCTTGTGGTCGAGCATCAGGCTCTCGTTGAAGCCCGCGGCCTCGGCGGCGTGCTTGTTGAGGGTGCAGATCATGTAGACGCCCGCGCACTTGGCGTGGCAGGGGATCGAATCCGGCGCCGGGCGGCGCCACTTGCCGGTCTGCACCCGCAGGCCCGCCATCCGCGCCTCGGGGGTGAAGTACGACGGCCATTCCCAGGTGGCGATCGCCACGTGGATTTTGTTGAGCTTGCCGGAGACGCCCATCTGCTCCGAACCGCGCCACGCGAACGGGCGGATGTAGCCGTTGGTGAGCTTGTTGGCGGCGATCGCGGCGTCCTTCGCCGCGTTGATTTCGTCGATGGAATAGGGGATGGTGAAGTCCATCGTTTCCGCCGACTTGAACAGGCGCTCGGTATGCTCCTGGCCTTTGAAGATCGTGCCGTTATAAAGGCGCTCGCCCTCGAACACCAGGGACGCATAATGGAAGCCGTGGGCGAGAACGTGGATCTTGGCGTCGCGCCACGGAACCAGGCGACCGTCGTACCAGATGAAGCCGTCGCGATCGTCGAAGGGAAGAAGTGACATGGCGAAGTCTCGTTATGTTTGCGATTGTTTCCGAATCGATGAGACCTTGAGTAACATCCAACACGGATTATGTCAACATGGCTGACGTAACGACCCGGATCAACCCGCTCTTCCTGCGCGACGAGGAACTCCGGCAAGGCATCGAGCTGCTCTATTTCGCCTACCGCGAGTTCACCAACGAGCCGGACGAAATGCTGTCGCAGCAAGGGCTTGGCCGGGCGCACCACCGGGTGATCTACTTCGTCGGGCGGCAGCCGGGGATCAGCGTGTCGGACCTGCTCTCGACGCTCAGGATCACCAAGCAGAGCCTGTCGCGGGTGTTGAGCCAACTCCTCAAGGAGGATTTCATCCACCAGCGCCCGGGCCTGCGCGACCGCCGCCAGCGCCTGCTGGAGCTGTCCCCCAAGGGCGTGGAGCTGGAGCGCCAGTTGACCGAAAACCAGCGCAAGCTGCTGGCCCGCGCCTACCGCGAGGCGGGGGCCGAGGCGGTGGAGGGATTCCGCAAGGTGATGCTGAACATCATGAACGAGGACGACCGCGGCCGCTTCCCCGCGCAGACGACTCCGCCGCTGCCGGGCTGGCGCGGCGGCGCCTCGTGAGCGGGGGCGACATGGAGAGCACGCCCCACCACATTCTCGTGGTCGACGACGACACCCGCCTGCGCGGCCTGTTGCAGCGGTTCCTGTCCGACAACGGCTTCGTCGTCTCCCAGGCGGCGGATGCCGCCGAGGCGCGCCAGGCGCTGGTGTCGCTGGAGTTCGACCTGCTGATCGTCGACGTGATGATGCCCGGGGAGGACGGCATGAGCCTGACCCGCAGCCTGCGCGAGACCCGCGACCTGCCGATCCTGATGCTCACCGCCATGGGCGAGGCGGAGGACCGCATCGGCGGCCTGTCGAGCGGCGCCGACGACTATCTCTCGAAGCCCTTCGACCCGCGCGAGCTGCTGCTCCGCATCAACGCCATCCTGCGCCGCACCCGCCGCCCCGAAGCCCCGGCCGACGGCGGCGACGCGCCGGAGATGCTGAACCTCGGCGCGTGCGTCTACGACGTGCGGCGCGAGGCGCTGATGAAGGGCGAGGAGGCGGTGCGCCTGACCCCGGCGGAGGCGGCGCTGCTGAAGGAACTGGCGCGCCACCCGGGCGAGATCCTCTCGCGCGACGAGCTGGCGGTGGCCACCGGCGTATCGCGCAACCTCCGCACCGTCGACGTGCAGGTCACCCGCCTGCGCAAGAAGATCGAATCCGACCTGCGCCTGCCGCGCTACCTTCAGACCGTGCGCGGCAAGGGCTACATGCTGATGCCCGAGTGACCGCGATGGCCGACGACGCCCTCCACTCCGCCGCACCCGGGCAGACGCCGCGTTCCTGGCGCTTCCGCCTCAAGGCGCTGCTGCCGAAAAGCCTGCTCGGCCGCTCGCTGCTGATCATCCTCACGCCGCTGATCATCCTCCAGATCGTCACCGCCACGGTGTTCTACGACCGCCACTGGGGCACCATCACCCGGCGCCTCGCGATTTCGGTGGCGGGCGACGTGGGCACCATCGTCGCCTATCTGCGCGACCACCCCGGCCCCGCCTCGCGCGCCTGGATCGTCGCCGAGGCGCGCCAGCACATGCAGCTCACCGTGCGCTTCGCCGACGGCGAGGTGCTGCGCAACCTGCCCTCGGAAGGCTCCGACATCTCCCTGGCGCCGCTCGCCAACGCGCTCAAGAACTCGGTCACCCTGCCGTTCCAGATCTACGACAGCGACGACGACGACAGCAGCATCGAAATCCGCATCCAGACCGCCGACGCGGTGCTGATCGTCGAATCCCCGAAAAAGCGCCTGTCGTCGTTCACCGCCTATCTGTTCCTGCTGTGGATGGTCGGCACCTCGCTGCTGCTGTTCGGCATCGCCACGATCTTCATGACCAATCAGGTGCGCGCGGTGCGCCGCCTCGCCACCGCGGCGGACAGCTTCGGCAAGGGGCGCGACGCGCCGTGGTTCAAGCCCGAGGGCGCCACCGAGGTGCGCCAGGCGGCGCAGGCCTTCCTGCTGATGCGCGAGCGCATCAAGCGCCAGATCGACCAGCGCACCGAAATGCTGGCGGGCGTCTCCCACGACCTGCGCACGCCGCTGACGCGGATGAAGCTGCAACTGGCGATGATGCCGAACGACCCGGGCGCCGCCGACCTCGCGGGCGACGTGGAGGAGATGGAGCGGATGGTGGAGGGCTACCTCGCCTTCGCCCGCGGCGAGGGGCGCGAGCCGATGCGCCCCAGCAACGTCTCCGAACTGGTGGAGACGGTGGTCGGCCGCTTCACCCGCAACGCCGCGCCCATCGACCTGCACATCGAGCGCGGCCTCACCCTGCCGCTGCGCCCCCACGCGGTGGAGCGCTGCCTCTCCAACCTGATCGGCAACGCGGTGCGCTATGCGGAGCACGTGGCGGTGCGGGTGGGCCAGCGCGGCGACGCGGTGGAAATCCTCATCGACGACGACGGCCCGGGCATCCCGCCCGACCGGCGCGACGACGTGTTCCGCGCGTTCTTCCGCATCGAAAGTTCGCGCAACCGCGAGACCGGCGGCGTCGGCCTCGGCCTCACCATCGCGCGCGACGTCGCCCGCAGCCACGGCGGCGACATCCAGCTCACCGACTCGCCGCTCGGCGGCCTCAGGGTGCGGCTGATCCTGCCGCTGTGAGGCGGGCGGCGAGGGCCGCCGCCTGGGCGCGGATTTCGGCGATCGCGGTGATTTCCCAGAATCCGGCGCGGGCGGGCGGGCCGAGGGCGAAGATGCGCTCCGACACCCGGCCGTCGGCGGCCACCAGCGCGCCGAGATCGCCCACCTCGAGGCCGAGGCCGGTGGGGTCGGGCCGCGCCAGGCCCGCCGCCAGCAGCGCCGCCAGCAGCGGGTTGGACGAGCGTGCCGGGTCGAGGGCGGCGCCGGTGCAGTCCACCACCCGATCCGCCGCGATCTCCGCCGCCGCCGCCGCGCCGCGCCGCCGCAGCCGCACCGCGACGCCGGAGCCTTCGGCACGCACCGCCGCGATCCGCGCCGCCAGCACCTGCAGCCGCCCCTCGGCGCGGGCGCGCTCCACCGCCGCCAGGGCGGCGGGCGCGGCGCGGTGGCGGTGAACGTCCCAATACGGGCGCAGGTGGCGCACGAAGCGCCGCCGCTCGTCCGCACTCCAGGCGCGCCACAGGGTGTGGAAATGGGGGCGCAGGCCATCCACCGCCGCGCGCCAGTCGCCCAAGCGGGCGATCTCGCGCCGCAGCCAGGCGAGGGTTTCGCTCACCGGCCGCCCGAGCGGCGGGTCGAGGGGCGCGGGCGGCGCGGCGGGCACCGCGTGGGGCCGGGGCAGCAGCCCGCGCCGCGACACCGCGACGATGCGCCCGCGATGCCCGGCGGCGGCCAGCGAAATCACCCGGTCCACCATAGTCAGCCCGGCGCCGACGATCAGCACCGTCGCCTCGGGCGCGGGCGGCGCGCCCCGGCTCCAGCCGCTTTCCGCCGCCGCCCCGGCGGCCGGGGCTTCGTTGCCGGTGGCGAGCACCGCCCGGTCGGCGAAAATCTCGGTGCCGTCGGCGAGGCGCGCCACCACGCCGTCGGCGGTTTCGGTCAGGCCGACGCACAGGCCGCGCACCACGGTCAGCGCCCCCGCCGCCAGCGGCGGCTCGGCGAGAGAGCGGAGGTAGTCGCCGTAGATCCGCCGCGACACGAACGCCTTGGGATCGTCGCCCCGGCCGGTGGCGCGCAGCCAGTCGGCGAAGTCGGCCACCCGGTCGGGGAAGCCGCCCATCGCCTCGGCGCGGACGTTGAGCAGATGGCCGTCCTCGGGCGTGGCGTAGGCGATGCCGAGGCCGAAGCTCTCCCCCGGCTCCACCGCCACCGCCCGCACCGCGCCGCCCGCGCGCTCCCACAGGTGGCGCGCCATCAGCGCGCCGCTCGCGCCGCCGCCGACGATCAGGACGGTGGGCACGGCCTCAGCCCTCGTCCGGCTCGGCGGCATGGCGGGTCAAAAGCGGCGTCTGCGCCAGGGCGAAGGCGAAGGTCAGGGGCATGATGCCGAACACCTTGAAATCCACCCACAGATCGGTGGAAACGGTGCGCCACACCGCCTCGTTGAGCACCGCCAGCACCAGGAAGAACAGCCCCCAGCGCCGCGTCAGGATCAGCCAGCCACGCTCGGTGAGCGAGAACGCCGCGCCGAACACGTAGCCCAGCAGCGGCTTGCCGAGGGCGAGGCCGCCCAGCAGCACCGCGCCGAACAGCGCGTTCACCAGGGTCGGCTTCATCTTGATGAAGGTTTCGTCCTTGAGCCACAGCGTCAGGCCGCCGAACACCAGCACCACCACGCCCGACACCAGCGGCATCACCGGCACCGTGCGCTCCCGCGCGAACGACACCGCCAGCGCCGCCGCGATCGCCACCATGAACAGCGCGGTGGCGACGAAGATCGGCTCCCCCAGCGCCCGCAGCGCCGGAAACCACGCCTGGAGCCTGGCCCCCTCGGCGTTGGCGAAAAAGAACACGCCGAGCGGCCCCAGCTCCAGCACCAGCTTGCCCAGCGACACGCCCTTGACCTGCTTGTCCGACATCAGAACATCTTCCCGCCGACCGGCACGTTGCGCTCCGGCGCGAGCAGGACCACCCCGCCCTCCGCGTCCGGAACCCCGAGAATCAAACATTCGCTCCGAAACCCGCCGATGCGCTTGGGCGGAAAGTTCACCACCCCCAGCACCAGCCGCCCGACGAGGTTCTCGGGCCGGTAATGGGCGGTCAACTGCGCCGACGACGCCAACTCGCCGATCTCGGGGCCGAAATCCACCTGGAGCGCGTAGGCCGGAACCCGCGCCCCGTCGTTCGCCTCCGCCCGCACCACCCGGCCGACGCGCACGTCCACCTTGGCGAAATCGTCGTAGGATATGGTCATTGGGCCTCCTTCAACCAAACCCGGGGGCTCCGCCCCCGACCCCGCCAAGGGCCGAGGGCCTTTGGAACCCGTTCGTCTCGCGGCGGAGCGGTCTTGAATCTTGCGCTTCGCGCGCAGGAAAAAAGGGGCGCCCCTCGTCTTTGGCTCCCCCTACCCCGCCAGCTCGCGCGAGCGGCGGGCGGCGGCTGCGAGGGCGGCGTCCAGCAGCGGCGGGAAGCCCCGGGTTTCGTCCATCAGCACGGCGAGGGCGGCGGCGGTGGTGCCGCCCGGGCTGGTGACGTTGACGCGCAGGGCTTCGGCGGTTTCGGGGCTTTGGTGCAGCAGTTCGCCGGCGCCGGTGACGGTGGCGCGGGCGAGGCGCATGGCGGTTTCGGCGTCGAGGCCGAGGCCGCGCCCGGCGCGCGCCATCGCCTCCACCAGATGGAACACGTAGGCGGGACCGGAGCCGGAGAGGGCGGTGACGGCGTGCAGCGCCTCCTCGTCGTCCACCCACACCGCCTCGCCCACCGCGCGCATCAGGGTTTCGCCGAGGGCCTTCTGCTCCGGCGCGACGTGGGGGTTGGCGTAGAGGCCGGAGATGCCGCGGCCGACCGCCGCCGGGGTGTTGGGCATGACGCGCAGCACCGGGGTCTCGGCGCCGAACGCGGCGGTGAAGGCGGCCACCGGCTTGCCCGCGACGATCGACACGATCAGCGGCGTGCGCGGCAGCGCGGCGAGGCGCGCCGCCACCGCGGGCAGGGCGTCGGCGAGGCCCTGGGGCTTGACCGCGATCAGCACCGCGTCGGGGGCGAAGCGTTCGGGCACCTCGGCGGCCTCGGCCACGGCGTTCACGCCCCGGGCGCGCCACGCCTCGCGGGTCGGCGGGTGGGAGTCGACGACGCACACCGCCGAGGCGGGCCAGCCGTCGCGCAGCCAGCCCGACAGCAGGGCGCCGCCCATCTTGCCGCAGCCGACGAGCAGAAGGTTGGAATGGGTCATGGCGGATCGCTCCCGTGAATCGAAGGAGCCACAGGCATAGCAGCCAGAGGACTGAACCGTAAAGCCTATGCCTCGCCGACGGTGTCGAGCATCGCCGCCTCGACCGCCTCGGCCGGGGACTTGCCGCCCCAGATCACGTACTGGAAGGCGGGGTAGAAGCGCTCGCTCTCGCTGATCGCCACGTCGATCAGGGATTCCAGCCGCTCGGCGGAGAGCGACAGCTCCGGCCCCAGCAGCAGGGAATAGCGGAACATCGGCAGCCCTTCCTCGGCCCACAGGCCGAAGTGGCCGATCCAGAGCTTTTCGTTGGCCACCGCCAGCAGTTCGCTCACCGCCACGCGGCGGTTCTCGGGCACCCGCATGTCGAGGGCGCAGGAAATGTGCAGGGTCTCGAGTTCCGGCGCGAGGGCGAAGAACACCCCGTAGTCGCACCACCGGCCCGGCACTTCCACCGCCAGCTCATCGTCGCCGCGACGCTCGAAGGTCCAGTCGCGGGCGCTGATCACCTGTTCGAGCAATTCGAGGGGATGGAGGGTTTCGACGTCGAATTCGGAATCCGAGGTCTGCATGGGGAGCCTCCGCAACAACTCGGCCGGACCATCGGACCCGACCACGAACCGGACCGTGTGCACCGGAAAGCACCCCGGCGTCAACGCGATTCTATGCGGCGAGCGTCGTCCGCGTGCGATACGACCGCGCCGATCCGCAGCTATCGGGGCTTGGGTCCCCGACGACCACAAGATTTAGAGTGCCAAAGCGGTTTGCGCAATGCAAGGACGGGTCGATGACGGTGCAATGACGGTGCGATGACGGATTTCCGCCCCGACTCGCGCGATTTCGAAATTTCCGGTTGGATTGGCGGGAACCCTGCCCCACCTGGAGTCTTTCACCTCCGGCCGGCGCGGCCGACCCCTGATCCACGGGAGGCGACAGGTGAGCGACTCGGGCATCGCCAGCCAACGCATCGACAGCATGGACGGATTGCGCTTCGTGATGTGCGTGGGCATCGCCCACCTCCACCTCGCGGGCTACTTCTGGAGCGCTCCGGGCGCGGGCGGCTACGTCGACCGGTTCCGCTACTTCACCGACGTGTTCTTCATCATCTCCGGCTTTTTTCTCGCCCGCAGCAACCGCCGCAGCGAAATCGCGGTGGCCGACTACCCGCGCTTCATCCTGCTGCGTTGGGCGCGGGTCTACCCGCTCTACGCCCTCACCCTGGGGTTCTACGTGGCGATCGCGCTGGCCGCCGCCCTCGGCCTGCTGACCCCCAGCAACCCGGAGCGCTACGACCTTTCGCAGCTGTGGTCGCACCTCTTCCTGATGCAGAGCTGGGGCGGGCAGGAGAGCCTGATCTTCAACTATCCCGCCTGGTCGCTGAGCGCCCTGTGGCTCTACGCGCTGCTGTTCCCCGCCGCGTTCCCGCTGATGGCGCGGCCGAAGCTGCTGGGCGCGCTGGTGCTGGTGGCGCTGTTCGCCACCGCCGCCACCGGCCGCGCGGCGTGCGGCCTGCCGGTCACCAATTTGCAGGAATGCGGCCTCGGCGTGCTGCACGGGCTGTCGCCGTTCCTGTTCGGGGTGTGGCTGGCGGCGCTCGGGCAGTTCCGTCTGCCGCGCTGGCTGGTGCTGGCGGGGCTGGCGGCGGCCACCTGGCTGCTGTTCGGCGCGCCCTGGGTGTTCGAGGGGGTGCCGCGCCGGTTCGCGGTGGCGGCGTTCGTGTTCTTCTTCCTCGCCGCCGATTACGCCGGGGTGCGCACGCCCCTGGGCGCGCCGTTGCTGCGGCGGCAGGGCAAGTACGCCTTCGGCCTTTACCTGCTGCACGCGATCGTCGCCACGGTGTTCCTGCGGGCGCTGGCCGACGGCCTGCTCGACCTCGAACGCCTCGCCTTCGGCGCCAAGGCGGCGCTGCTCGCCGGGGCGCTGGCGCTGAGCTACGGCCTCGCGGTGGCGGCCTATTGGGCGTTCGAGATGCCGGTGTTCCGCTACTTCCGCGACCGGCGCTGGAAGCCCGCGTGAGGGCTATTCGGCGTCGGTCTTGGGGGCGGGCTTCTTTTTCGGCGCGGCTTCGGCGAGCTTGGCCTCGAGGGCGGCGACCCGTTCGGCGAGGCGCTCCTGCTCCTCGCGGGCGAGCGCGGCCATCTGCCGCACCGTCTCGAACTCCTCGCGCGGCACCACGTCGAGGTCGGCGAGCACGCGCTCGATGCGCGACTTGACCATCGCCTCCACCTCGCCGCGCAGGCCGCCGAGCGCGGCGGCGGCATCGTTGGCGAGCCGGGTGACGTCGTCGATCAGACGGGACTGCATGGGCGGTTTTCCTCCAACGGCGCGAGCGGCGGCGCGGTAATCCGTGGCGCCGCCTTCCATCAGACATTATGATGGCGGCGACCGGCCGTGTCCATACGGCGGCCGGGAATATCCGCAGTGGCATCAAGGTTTGGGGGAGGGTCGGTCCATGTACGTCGTCACCGGCGGCGCCGGGTTCATCGGGTCCAACATCGTCGCCGCGCTGGAGCGGCGCGGCGCGCGCGACATCGTGGTGGTCGACCGGCTGCGCTCGGGCGACAAATGGCGCAACGTGTCGAAGCGTTGCCTCGCCGACATCGTCCACCCCGACCGGGTGCTGGAATTCCTCGAAACCCACGCCAGGAAGGTCGAGGCGGTGATCCACATGGGGGCGATCTCCTCCACCACCGAGGTGGACGCCGACAAGATCCTCGCCAACAACTTCAGCCTCACCCTGGCGCTGTGGAAGTGGTGCACGGCGCGGGAGAAGCGGTTCATCTACGCCTCTTCCGCCGCCACCTACGGCGACGGCCACCAGGGCTTCACCGACGACTTCAGCGAGGCGGCGCTCGCCAAGCTCCGGCCGATGAACCCCTACGGCTGGTCGAAGCACCTGTTCGACCGCCGCGTCGCCGCCAAGATCGCCGCCGGGCTGGCGACGCCGCCGCAGTGGGTGGGCCTCAAGTTCTTCAACGTCTACGGCCCCAACGAATACCACAAGGGCGGCCAGCAGAGCGTGATCGCCCAGGTCTACCCGCGCGCCGCCGCCGACGCCCACTGCCTCTTGTTCAAGTCCCACCATCCGGACTACTTCGACGGCGGCCAGCTGCGCGATTTCGTCTGGGTGGGCGACTGCGCCGACGTGGTGCTGTGGCTGCTCGACCACCCCAACGTCAGCGGCCTGTTCAACCTCGGCACCGGCCAGGCGCGCTCGTTCCGCGACCTCGCCACCGCGGTCTACAACGCGCTCGACAAGACCCCGAAGATCAAATACGTCGACACCCCGGTGGAAATTCGCGACCGCTATCAATATTTCACCCAGGCGGACATGCGCGCCCTGCGCGCGGCGGGGTACGACAAGCCGTTCACGTCGCTCGAAAGCGGCATCCGGCAATACGTCGTCGATTACCTCCACACCGACGACCCCTACGTCTGAGACACGATGACCTCTCCCCTGACCTTCCCCGCGATCGACCCGGTGGCGTTCGCCATCGGGCCGTTCGCGATCCGCTGGTACGCCCTCGCCTACATCGCCGGTCTGGTCGGCGGCTGGCAGCTCGCCGCCCGCATGGCGCGGCGCGGCTACGGCGGCATCAAACCCGCCGACGTCGACGACTTCCTCGCCTGGGCCACCCTCGGGGTGATCCTCGGCGGGCGGCTCGGCTACGTGCTGTTCTACAACCCGGCCTACTACCTCGAACACCCGCTCGAGGCGCTGATGGTGTGGCAGGGCGGCATGTCGTTCCACGGCGGCTTCATGGGCGTGGTGGTGGCGGTGCTGCTCTATTGCCGCAACCGCGGCCTCGGGCCGTTCGCGCTGGGCGACATCCTCGTCACCGTCGCGCCGCTCGGGCTGTTCTTCGGGCGGCTCGCCAACTTCATCAACGGCGAGCTGTTCGGCCGCGTCGCGCCGGATGCGCCGTTCGCCATGGTGTTCCCCCACGGCGGGCCGCTGCCGCGCCACCCCAGCCAGCTCTACCAGGCGGGGATGGAGGGCATCGTGCTGCTGGCGGTGATGACGATCGCGTGGCGGATGGGCGGCGGGCGGCGGCCGGGGTTCCAGTTCGGCCTGTTCCTGATCGGCTACGGCTGCGCCCGCATCGTCGGCGAGGTGTTCCGCCAGCCCGACGCGCAGATCGGCTTCCTCTGGGGCGGCATCACCATGGGGATGCTGCTGTCGCTGCCGATGGTGGCGCTGGGCGCGGCGCTGATCGCCCGCGCGCTCCGCCGCCCGCCCTGCGATGCCTGATCTCTCGGCGGCGCTGCGCGCCCGCATCGCCGCCCACGGGCCGCTGCCCCTCGAGGCCTTCATGGCCGAGGCGGCGGCCGCCTACTACGCCGAGGGCCGCGCCTTCGGCCGCGACGGCGACTTCGTCACCGCGCCCGAGATTTCCCAGGTGTTCGGCGAACTGGTGGGCCTGTGGTGCGCGCTGCGCTGGATCGCCATGGGCCGCCCGGCGCGGGTGCTGGTGTGCGAATGCGGGCCGGGGCGCGGCACCCTGATCGCCGACTTCCTGCGCGCCGCCCGCAGCGTGCCGGGCTTCGCCGCCGCCATCGAGCTGCACCTGGTCGAGACCAGCGCGGCGCTGCGGCGGGCGCAGGCGGAAGCCCTCGGCGCCACCCCCGCCCGCTGGCACGAGAGCCTCGGCACCGTGCCCGGCGACGCGCCGCTGCTGCTGGTCGCCAACGAGTTCCTCGACGCCCTGCCGGTGCGCCAGCTGGTGCGGCGCGGCGGCCTCTGGCGCGCGGTGCGGGTGGGCCTGGCGGAGGGGGCGTTCGTCGCCGTCGACGGGCCGGAGACGCTGCCGCCGCCCGACCTCCTCGCCGCCCTGCCGCCGCCCGAGGAGGGCTGCGTGATCGAGCACCGCCCCGCCGCCGAGGATTTCGCCCGCGACCTCGGCCGCCGCCTCGCCGACCAGGGCGGCGCGGCGCTGATCCTCGACTACGGCCCGGCCGCGAGCGGCTACGGCGACAGCCTCCAGGCGGTGCGCCGCCACCGCTTCGCCCCGCCCCTCGAAGCGCCCGGCACGGCGGACCTCACCGCCCACGTGGATTTCGCCCGGATCGCCGCCGCCGCCCGCCCGGCCGCCGCCTTCGGCCCGGCGCCGCAAGGCCGCTGGCTGCTCGCCATGGGCATCCGCGAACGCACCGCCCAACTCGCCGCCCATGCCACGCCGGAACAGGCCAAGGCGCTGGCGAGCGGCGCGGCGCGCCTGTGCGAGGCCCCGGCGATGGGCCGCCTGTTCAAGGCGTTGGCGCTGCTGCCGCCCGGCGCGGCGGCGCCGGAGGGATTTGGAAACCCTTGAACGGGGCGCGAAATTCGATACTCTCGGGAGCCGGGGGCGGGTTCTCGGTTGATCCGATCCGGATCGCTGCACGCATTGATGGAGTCGAGACGATGATAACGGTCTCCGCGCTGAACGACGTCGCCCGCGTGCGCCACGCTTTTTTCACGCGCGGCGGCGGCGTCTCCACCGGCATCTACGCCTCGCTCAACTGCGGCTACGGCTCCGCCGACGCGGCCGAGAACGTCACCCGCAACCGCGCGCGGGCGATGGAGATGATGGAACAGCCCGCCTCCGCCCTGGTCACCGTCGACCAGCGCCACACCGCCCAGGTGGTCACCGTGCGCGAGACCTGGGCGCCCGGCGCCGCTCCGGTGGCCGACGCGATGGTCACCGACGTGCCGGGCATCGCGCTCGGCATCCTCACCGCCGACTGCGTGCCGCTGCTGTTCGCCGACACCGAAAAGGCGGTGATCGGCGCCGCCCACGCGGGCTGGAAGGGCGCCCTCGGCGGCGTGCTCGAGGCCACGGTGGCGGCGATGGCGGCGCTCGGCGCCGACCCCGCCCGCCTCGCGGTGGCGGTGGGGCCGTCGATCTCGCAACGGTCCTACGAGGTGGGGCCGGAGTTCCCGCGGCCGTTCCTCGACGAGGACGGCGAGAACGAGCAGTTCTTCGCCCCGGCGCGGCGCGACGGCCACTTCATGTTCGACCTGCCCGCCTACGTCGCGCGCAAGCTCGCGCGCCAGGGCGTCACCGAGGTGATCCGCACCCCCTGCGACACCTGCCGCGAAGCCGACCGCTTCTTCAGCTACCGCCGCTCGGTGCAGACCGGCGAGCCGGATTACGGCCGGTGCCTCTCGGCGATCGTCCTCGAACGATGACGCGGGCGGCGGTCCGGCTCGGCGCGGGGATCGCGGCGGCGCTGGTGGCCGCCTGCGAAATGCCGCGCCCGTTCGGCCGCGACGTCACCGGCGCCCCCGACGTGGGGCTGCCCGGGTCCTCCACCGAGGTGCTGTGCATCGCCCCGGTGCCCGCGCTCTCCCCCGCCATGGCGGCGGCGCTGCGCGGCGCGCTGGCCGACGAACTGGTGCGGCGCGAGGTGCTCGCCGCCCCCGCCGATCCCTGCCCGCCCACCGGCCCGCGGATCCTCGCGTGGGAGGCCGCCCCCGCCGCCGACGGCGTGGCGGCGCTGATGTTCAGCCGCCCGGCGCAGAACGGCCGCCCGGTGCCGCCGGTGGCGCTGACCGTGCCCGAGGACGCGCCCGACACCGCGCCGCGCTGGGCCCTCGCCCTCGCCGACCGGCTGGGCTACCGCCCGCCCCGCACCCCCTCGGCGATCTCCCCCCTCGACACCCTGATGGGCCGCACCCCGAGCCGCGCCCCGGCGGCGGCGGCCGAGGCGCCGCGCCCGCAGGCGGACAAGGTGTTCGTGGACCTGGTGGAGGGCGCGGGCACCGACGGCAACACCCTGCTGCGCTTCGCGATGATCGGCCACCTGCGCCGCGCCGGGTTGCAGCCGGTGGTGAAGGCCGAGGACAAGGCCCCCTGGGCGGTCAAGGGCGACGTGGAGGTGGGCGAGGCCAAGGCGATCGGCACCGCCGAGGTGCGCCGGGTGCGGATCGTCTGGACCGTCAAGGACGCCGAGGGGCGGCCGCTCGGCACCCTCGAGCAGGCCAACACCGTGCCCGCCGCCACCCTGGCGCGCGCCTGGGGACCGGCGGCCGAGGCGGTCGCCGCCGCCGCCGCGCCGGGCGTCGCCGCCACCATCGACAAGGCCCGCGCCGCGCGCGACGCGGGCGCGCGGTAACGCGGGTTTACAACCCCGCCCGGCGCTGCTAGAAATCCCGCGATTTCCTACCCCTTCCGGGCGCACCCGCCCGCCTTGGAGAACCGCCGGCATGAAAGTCGTCGCCTGCAACAGCAATCGTCCCCTCGCCGAGGCGATCGCCGCCTACATGAACATCGAGCTGACGAACGCCAGCATCCGCCGCTTCTCCGACATGGAAATCTTCGTCGAGATCCAGGAGAACGTGCGCGGCGAGGACGTGTTCGTGGTCCAGTCCACCTCGTTCCCCGCCAACGACAACCTGATGGAGCTGCTGATCGCCCTCGACGCGCTGCGGCGCGGCTCGGCGCGGCGCATCACCGCGGTGATGCCCTACTTCGGCTACGCCCGCCAGGACCGCAAGACCGGCCCGCGCACGCCGATCTCGGCCAAGCTCGTCGCCAACCTCATCACCGAGGCGGGCGCCAACCGCGTCGTCACCCTCGATCTCCACTCCGGCCAGATCCAGGGCTTTTTCGACATTCCGCTCGACAACCTCTATTCCGCGCCGGTGTTCTCGAAGGACATCAAGGCGCGCCTCGGCAAGGAACGGCCGATGATCGTGTCGCCCGACGTGGGCGGCGTGGTGCGCGCCCGCACCCTGGCGCGGCGCATCGACGCCGACCTCGCGATCATCGACAAGCGGCGCGAGCGCGCGGGCGTCTCGGAGGTGATGAACATCATCGGCGACGTGAAGGGCCGCGACTGCATCATGGTGGACGACATCGTCGATTCCGCCGGAACCCTCTGCAACGCCGCCCACGCCCTGATCGCCGACGGCGCCAATTCGGTGCAGGCCTACGTCACCCACGGCGTGCTTTCGGGCGCGGCGGTGGAGCGGGTGTCGAAGTCGCCGCTCGAATCGATGGTGGTGACCGACAGCATCCAGGCCACCGAGGCGGTGAAGGGCTGCGACAAGCTGCGCGTGCTCTCGATCGCGCCGCTCCTGGCCGAGGCGATCACCCGCGTGTCGGAAGAACGGTCGGTTTCCAGCCTGTTCGATTGACCGGCGGGCCGAAACGGCGTAAACACCCCACTTCGCCGCCCGTCCCCGATGGGCGGCATCCGGCGTCGGCACCCCTGGAGGCCGCCGCCAACCATGACGGACCAAGGAGATATCAGTCATGAAAGCCACGACTTTGACCGCTACCAAGCGGGAACGGGCCGGTAAGGGGGCAGCTCGTGCGGTGCGGAACCAGGGTTTGGTTCCGGGCGTCATCTATGGTGACAAGCAGCCGCCGGTGCTCTTCTCGATCGACCCGCGCCAGCTGCTCGCCCAGATGGCCCGCCCGGGCTTCTGGACCCACCAGTTCGAAATCGACGTCGACGGCCAGACCACGCTGACCATGTGCCAGGACATCCAGGTGCACCCGGTCACCGACCGCCCGATCCACGTCGACTTCCTGCGCATCACCGCCGACTCCACCGTCGAGGTGGACGTGCCGGTGAAGTTCGTCAACGAAGACCGCGCCCCGGGCCTGAAGCGCGGCGGCGTGCTCAACGTCGTCCGCCACGAGGTGGTGCTGGTGTGCAAGGCCGACGCGATTCCGGAATCGCTGGTCGCCGACCTCACCGGCCTCGATGTCGGCGATTCGCTGCACATCTCGGCGATCAAGCTGCCGGAAGGCGTGAAGCCGACCATCGACCGCGACTTCACCGTCGCGACGATCGTCGCGCCGAGCGGCCTCAAGGCCGAGGAAGCCGCCGCGGCTGACGCGGAAGCCAAGGCGTAACCCGCCTCTGCCGGGAGCGGGACGGACGACGCGATGCGACTGATCGTCGGACTGGGCAACCCCGGGGCGGAATACGCCCGCAATCGGCACAACATCGGATTCATGGCGGTGGACGCGATCGCCCGCCGCCATGGATTCCCCGCCTTCCGCGCCCGCAACCAGGGCCTCGCCGCCGAGGGCGAGATCGCGGGCGAGCGGGTGATGCTGCTCAAGCCGCAAACCTACATGAACAAATCCGGCGCGTGCGTCGGCCCCACCGCGCGGTTCTTCAAGATCGCGCCGGGCGACGTGATCGTGCTGCACGACGAGCTGGACCTGCCGCCCGGCAAGGTGCGGGTCAAGACCGGCGGCGGCGCGGCGGGCCACAACGGCTTGCGCAGCCTCGCCGAGCTGTTCTCCAACGACACCGTGCGGGTGCGCCTCGGCATCGGCCACCCGGGCGACAAGGACCGCGTGGCGGGCTACGTGCTCTCCGACTTCGCCAAGGCCGAGGCGGCCTGGCTCGACCCGCTGCTGGACGCGCTGGCCGAGGCCGCGCCGCTGTTGGCGGCGGGCGACGCCGCCGGGTTCGCCACCCGCGTCGCGCTGCTCACCCAGCCGCCGAAGCCGAAGAAACCCAAACCGGGCGACGCCGCCCGCTCACCCGAGGGAGACGCCTGATGGGCTTCAACTGCGGCATCGTCGGCCTGCCCAACGTCGGCAAGTCGACCCTGTTCAACGCGCTCACCGCCACCGCCGCGGCGCAGGCGGCGAACTTCCCGTTCTGCACCATCGAACCCAACGTCGGCCGCGTCGCGGTGCCGGACGCCCGGCTCGACACCCTGGCGGCGATGGCGAAATCGCAGAAGACCATCCCCACCCAGCTCGAATTCGTCGACATCGCCGGGCTGGTGCGCGGCGCCTCGAAGGGCGAGGGCCTCGGCAACCAGTTCCTCGCCAACATCCGCGAGGTGGACGCCATCGTCCACGTGCTGCGCTGCTTCGAGAACGACGACATCACCCACGTCGACGGCGGCATCGACCCGATCCGCGACGCCGAGACGGTCGAGACCGAGCTGATGCTCTCCGACCTCGACAGCCTGGAAAAGCGCATCGTGCCGCTGCAGAAAAAGGCGAAGTCGGGCGAGAAGGACGCCAAGGCGATGGTCGACCTGATGGAGCCGGTGCTGGCCGCGCTGCGCGAGGGCAAGCCCGCCCGCACCGTCCGCCCCGCCGATCTCGAAGGCCGCCGCGCCTTCGACCGCCTGCAGCTGCTCACCGGCAAGCCGGTGCTCTACGTCTGCAACGTCGCCGAGGACGACGCCGCCACCGGCAACGCACTCTCGGAAAAGGTGGCCGCCAAGGCCAAGGCGGAGGGCGCGGCGAGCGTGATCGTCTCCGCCGCCATCGAGGCCGAGCTCTCCCAACTCCCCGACGACGAGCGCACCGAGTTCCTCGCCGACCTCGGTCTTTCGGAAGCGGGCCTCTCGCGCGTCATCCGCGCGGGCTACGCCCTGCTCGGGCTGATCACCTTCTTCACCGTGGGGCCGAAGGAGGCCCGCGCCTGGACGGTGCGCGACGGCGCCAAGGCCCCCGAGGCGGCGGGCGCGATTCACACCGATTTCGAGCGCGGCTTCATCCGCGCCGAGACCATCGCCTTCGACGACTTCATCGCCTGCCAGGGCGAGCAGGGCGCGAAGGAAGCGGGCAAGATGCGCTCCGAAGGCAAGGAATACCTCGTCAAGGACGGCGACATCTTCCACTTCCTGTTCAACGTCTGACGCCCCCGACCGCCGCACAGCGGCGAGCCGGACTCCACGCGGCTCTGCAAGTCCATGGATTCCCGCCTGCGCGGGAATGACGAGGGGGTGGTGGGCGTCCCGATCCTCGCACCACCGCGCTCCTCCCCTCGTCATTCCGGACGCCGCGCAGCGGCGAGCCGGAATCCAGCTGGTTTTGCAGCGCCAGGGATTCCCGCCTGCGCGGGAATGACGAGGGGGCGGTGGCGGGCGTCCCGGTCCTCGCGCCACTGCGCCCCTCCCCTCCGTCATTCCGGACGCCGCGCAGCGGCGAGCCGGACTCCAGCTGGTTTTGCAGCGCCGGGGATTCCCGCCGGCGCGGCAATGACGCGGAGGGACGGCGGCGATCAGTACTTCACGCCGCGGCGGCTTTCGCGCCAGAGGATCACCAGGCCCGAGGCGATGACGATGGCGGCGCCCAGGAAGACGTTGCTGCCGGGCAGGTCGTCCCACAACAGCCAGCCCGCCAGCACCGACCAGATCAGGCTGACGTAGTTGAACGGGCTGACCACGGCGGCGGGCGCGAGGGCGAAGGCGCGGGTCATGAAATGCTGGCCGAAGCCGCCCGCCAGCCCGGCGCCGATCAGCAGCGCCCAGTCCCAGCCCTGCGGCGTCACCCACACGAACGGCAGCGGCAGCGCCGAGAACAGCGTCGCGAACACCGAGAAATAGAACACGATCGCCACCGGCTTGTCGGTGCGGTTGAGCTGGCGGATGGTGATCATCGCCAGCGCGGTGACCGCCGCGCCGCCGATCGCCACCAGCGCCCCGGTGGTGAGGAAGCCCTCGCCCGGGTTGACGATCACCAGCACGCCGACGAACCCCACCACCACCGCGCTCCAGCGCCACGGCCCGACCTTCTCGCCCAAGAGCGGCACCGAAAGGGCGGTGATCACCAGCGGCGACATGAACGAGATCGCCACCGCGTTGGCGAGCGGCATCAGGGTGTAGGAGGCGAACCCCAGCATCATCGCGGTGATGCCCAGCACCGCGCGCCACACGTGGCCCGAGATCCGCTTGACCCTGAGCACGCCGAAATCGCCGTGGCGCGCCAGCATGAACACCGCCGGGCCGATGGCGAAGAAGTTGCGGAAGAACGTCAGCTCGTAGACCGAATAGCGGGGGGAGAGCAGCTTGACGACGATCCACAGCATCGCGAACAGCACCGTGGAGATGACGATGAACGCGATCGCCCGCGGCGGATCGTCGGCGGAGGGGGGATCGATGTTGCCGACGGGCGCCGAAGCTGTGGGAAGAAGCACGATGGGGGTCCTTACGGGTTGACGGCGCGGGCGCGGCGGGCGAGCATGACGGGCCAGGAATTCCAATCTACACTGAATCAATGGGGTTTTCCGCCCCCTCGTTCAAGCGCGTCGCGCGCAGCCCAGCCATACCCGGCGCGCCGTGCCTGCCCAACCGAGGAGAGACGCATGGGCGCGATCGTGCATCTGACCGCCGCCGACGGACACCGCTTCGCCGCCTATCGCGCCGACCCGATCGGCACGGCCCGTGGCGGCGTGGTGGTGCTGCACGAGATCTACGGCGTCAACACCCACGTGCGCGGCCTCGCCGACGCGCTGGCCGACGAGGGCTACGCGGTGCGCGTGCCCGCCCTGTTCGACCGCGCCGAGAAGGGCGTGGAGCTGGACTACTCCCCCCTCGGGGCGGAGCACGGCCGCAGCCTGCGCGACGCCATCGGCTGGGACGCGCCGCTCAAGGACGTCGCCGCCTGCATCCAGGAACTCCGGCCGTTCGGCAAGATCGCGGCGGTGGGGGAAAGCTACGGCGCCACCCTCGGCTGGCGCGCGGCGCACGCCCTGCCGCTGGCGGCGGCGGTGCTGGGGTCGCCCGGCCACCTCGCCACCTTCGCGCGGGAAACCCCGGTGTGTCCGGTGCTGATCCACTTCGCCACCCGCGACCCCAAGACGCCCGAGGACCTGCGCGAGCGCATCCGCGGCGTGCCGGGGGTGATGGCGTTCGACTACGACGCCGACCACGCCTTCACCTGCCCGCACCGCGAGGGCTTCGACCTCCTCGCCACCCGCGCCGCCGAGCAGCGCACCCGCGACTTCCTCGCCCGCCACCTCGCCTGAGGGAGTGGCCGCCGGTGACCGCCGTCACAGGCGGCGCAACCCCGCTCTGCCATGATTCCGCCCTCATTCCGGGGGACCCCTCATGATCCGCTCGCTCGCCGCCCGCGCCCTGCGCGGCGCGTTCGCCGTCGCCGCCGTCGCCGCCCTCTCCGCCTGCGCGACCCACGAGGGCTTCCCCCGCGACCGGGTCAAGAGCGTGGGTCTCGCGGTCACCTGCGGTCAGGTTCTGCGGCGCGACTACTACGACCTCGCCTACCGCACCAACAGCAACCACGCGGCGATGGCGATCCCCGACTGGAAGCTCACGGACGCGGCGCGGGAGCGGGTGCAGGCCGCGCTGCCCGACGCCAGCATCGGCAATCTCGGCGTCGATCCGTTGAAATTGATCGTGATCCAGATGCGGTGGGGCAGTCCGTTCGCGAGCGCCGCCGAGCGCGACCTCACCCCCGCCTTCGTCGGCGACGCCGACCGCTACGACTTCCTCATCGCCATCGTTCCCACCGCCTCGGACTCCGGGCTCGCGCCCTACGCCGGAACCGGCATCTATTCCTTCCGGGGCGGCACGCTGTTCGGCACCATCGATTCCAAGGTCGGGCCGCTCACCGCGCACGCGGCCTGCCGGGGCCTGATCTTCGACCGCCGCAACGCCACCATGCGCTCCGGCTCCTGGGTCGCCACCGAAGCCCTGCCTGCCGACATTCCGCCCACCACCGCCCTCGAATACTATCCGCCGGAAACCGTCGACCGCTTCCGCGCGCCGCTGGAACGGGTCGTCCGGCAGAGCGTGGACGGCATCATGCCGCAGCTCGTCGCCGACCCCAAACCGGCGAAATGAGAAAAGCCCCCGGCGACGGGGGCTTTTTCAGCGGCGCGGCGGGGCTTCAGCCTTCGCGGAATTCGATCAGGGTGCCGAGGGTTTCCGACGGAGGCACGCGGATCATGCCTTCCTTGAGCATGCGGAACGGCACGCGGTTGCCCGCCAGCACCCGGGCGGTGTCCTCGATGTCGCGGACCTTGAGGCCGATCGCCACCGGCGCGGGCGGCTTGGGCGCGCGGTCCAGTTCCACGTCCGGGTGAAGCTGGGTGAGCTGGTCGGGCGAGCACAGGAAGATGGTGTGGTCGCCCAGGTGCACCGCCACGGTGTGGTCGGTGATCGCGGCGACGCCCGCGCCGAAGAAGCGCTCGTAGGCGTCCTTCGCCGCCAGCGGGTCGTCGACGATCAGGGTCAGCGAATCGATGCCGACGACGCCGTTGGGGTGGTTCGTCCAGCCCGGCTGGCGCACCGCGTCGGGCGAGAGGTGCTGGGCGACGAACGCGGACAGGCCCACCAGCGCGTCCTCCGGCAGGCGCACCATCGAGAGCGAGGCGCGCACCGGCGGTTTGGCGCCGATGCTGCGGGTCACCGACTGGGGCGCGGCGGCGGCGACGCCCTGGCGCACCAGCGCCTGGTGGGTGGCGGCGCCGTCCTCGGTGTGGAAGGCCACCGCCATCACGCCGTTGCCGCGGGTCTCGAGGGACTTGGTGAGGCGGCGGCGCAGATCGCTGTCGGCGGCCTCGGGCGACACCGCCACCAGTTCGAGGTAGTCGTGCGGCATCATGATGCAGTGGTTGCCGGTGCCCATGCCCTCGTGCTGGCCGTAGGGGGTCAGCGCGAAGCCCAGGCGGGCGTAGGTGTCCACCGCCTCGTCAAGGGATTTGACGCCGACGACGATGTGGTCGATGCCGGTGATGGTGTTCGCAGCCATGATGGTTTCGATCCTTGAAAATCGCCCGAAAACGCGAGCTTGAAGGATACCGCGAACCCGCTCCGGAGGCCAGCGCCGCGGCGGTTGATTGTCCCCTTACACTTTGCGCGGCTGACCGTAGGTGCGGAACTTTTCCAGCACCCGATCCATCTCGGCGTCGTCGAGAACGATCGGCTCGCCGATCTGCAACACCCGCCAGAACTGCTCCGCCAGCTCCTCCACCTCCTGCGCCAGCTTGAGCGCGGCGTCGAGGTCGCGGCCGGTGGCGATCATGCCGTGGTTGGCGAGCAGGCAGGCGCGCCGCCCCTCGAGCGCCGCGAGCGCCGCGTCGGAAAGCGCCTGGCTGCCGAAGGTGGCGTAGTCGGCGCAGCGGATATCCTTCCCCCCCGCGACCGCGATCATGTAGTGGAACGCCGGGATGCCGCGCCGTTGGCAGGCGAGCGCGGTGCAGAACGGCGCGTGGGTGTGGATCACCGCCCCCACGTCGGCGCGGCTGGCGTAGATGTCGCGGTGGAAGCGCCATTCGGACGAGGGCGCGGCCTCGCCGTGGAAGCGGCCTCGGCCGTCGATCTCCACCATCAGCGGCGGCGACAGGCGGGCCGCCGGAACCCCCGAGGGGGTGATCAGCAGGCCGTCCTCGAAGCGGACCGAGACGTTGCCCGCCGTGCCCCGGTTGAGGCCGAGGCGCGCCAGCTCGGCGGTGACGCGGAGAAGGTCGAAGCGCAGGGCGCGCGGCGGCAGGCTCATGCGGGACTCCGTTCGGGGAACAGCGCCAGCAGCCCGGCGCGGCTGGCGTCGCAGGCGCCGCGCTCGGTCACCAGCGCGGTGACGAGACGGGCGGGGGTGACGTCGAAGGCGTAGTTGGCGCAGGCCGAGCCTTCCGGCACCAGGCGCACGGTCTCGACCCGGCCGTCGGCGGTGAGGCCGGAGACGTGCGACTGCTCGGCGGCGGAGCGCTGCTCGATCGGGATTTCCGCGAGGCCGTCGGCGATCGTCCAGTCGATCGTCGGGCTGGGCAGCGCGACGTAGAACGGCACGCCGGTGTCGAACGCCGCCAGCGCCTTGAGATAGGTGCCGATCTTGTTGCAGACGTCGCCGGTGGCGGTGGTGCGGTCGGTGCCGACGATGCAGGCGTCCACCAGGCCGTGCTGCATCAAATGGCCGCCCGCGTTGTCGGCGATCACGGTGTGGGGCACGCCGTGGCGGCCCAGCTCCCACGCGGTGAGGCTGGCGCCCTGGTTGCGGGGGCGGGTTTCGTCCACCCACACGTGCACCGGGATGCCCGCGTCGTGGGCCATGTAGATCGGCGCCAGGGCGGTGCCCCAGTCGACGGTGGCGAGCCACCCGGCGTTGCAGTGGGTGAGGATGTCGAGGCGCTCGGGCCTGCCCTTCCCCTCCCACAGCGCGCGGAACAGGGCGAGGCCGTGGACGCCGATGGCGTGGTTCGTCGCCACGTCGGCGTCGGCGATCTCGGCGGCACGGCTCCAGGCGCGGGCGGCGCGCTCGGGCGGCGGCAGCGGCCGCAGGGTTTCGACCATGTCGGCCAGCGCCCAGCGCAGGTTCACGGCGGTGGGGCGGGTGGCGTACAGGCGGTCGTGGGCGGCGTCGAGGGCGGCGTCGGACGCGCCCGCCGCCATCGCCAGCGCCATGCCGTAGGCGGCGGTGGCGCCGATCAGCGGCGCGCCCCGCACCCACATGTCGGCGATCGCGGTGGCCGCCTCCTCCATCGTCGTCAGCCGCACGGTGGCGAAGACGTGGGGCAGCCGGGTCTGGTCGATGATCTCGACCGCGCCGTCCACCGGCCAGATGGTGCGATAGGGCTTGCCGTCGATCTTCATGCCGTCCCTTTCCTTCAGAGCACCCGGCCGGCGATGGTGCGCAGGCGGTCGGCGACCAGCGGGTCGCGGGCCGCGGGCGCGGTGATCAGCGCGTGGTCGAGGGCACGGTCGCAGCCCTCGGGGCAGGCCTCGGGGCGGTGCCGCAGCAGCGGCGCCACCGCCTTCACCAGGTTGCGGGCGTTGTCGGCGTTGGCCAGCAGCACCTTCACCACCTGATCGACGGTGACGCTGCCGTGGTCCGGGTGCCAGCAGTCGAAATCGGTGACCATCGCCAGGGTGGCGTAGCAGATCTCCGCTTCGCGGGCGAGCTTGGCCTCGGGCATGTTGGTCATGCCGATGACGTCGCAGCCCCACATGCGGTAGAGGTCGGATTCCGCGCGGGTGGAGAACTGCGGGCCTTCCATCACCAGATAGGTGCCGCCCCGCCGCACCGGCAAGGCCAGCGCCTTGGCCGCCTGCTCGAGGGCGTCGCCCAGGCGCGCGCACACCGGGTGCGCCACCGAGACGTGGGCGACCAGGCCGGTTTCGAAAAAGCTCTTCACCCGGGCGAAGGTGCGGTCGATGAACTGGTCGACGATCACGAAGGTGCCGGGCGGCAGGTCGTCGCGCAGCGACCCCACCGCCGAGATCGACAGGATGTCGGTGACGCCCGACTGCTTCATCGCGTGGATGTTGGCGCGGAAGTTCAGCTCCGACGGCGGGATGCGGTGGCCGCGGCCGTGGCGCGGCAGGAACGCCAGCCTCTGGCCGTCGAGGGTGCCGAACAGCAGGTCGTCCGACGGCGCGCCGAACGGCGTGTTCACCTTGCGCCACTCCCGGTCGGTCAGGCCGTCGATGTCGTAGACGCCCGAGCCGCCGATGATTCCGAGCACCGCCTCGCCCATGATCCCGTCCTCGTTGCAATGGAAAAACGCTTCGGAGCGGGAGGATAGCCCCGAAGCGTCGCAGGAAACAAGGGGAGCGGCCGTCCGTTAGTGGACCGCCGCCCACACCCGGCGCTTGAGCGCATACATCAGCGCGGTGGCGGCGAACAGGAACAGCACCGTCTTCACGCCCATGGCGTGGCGCTCCTCCAGCTCCGGCTCCGCCGCCCATTGCAGGAACGCGGTCACGTCGCGCGCCACCGCCTCGACGTTGGCGGGGGCGCCGTCGGGGAACTCGATGGCGCCGTCGGTGAGCTGGGGCGGCATCGAGATCGCATGGCCGGGGAACACGGTGTTGTAGAACTTGCCGGGCGGCAGCTCCACGTCGGCGGGCTGCGGCGCGTAGCCGGTGAGCAGCGAGAACACGTAGTCCGGCCCGCCCATGCGCGCCTTGACGATCAGCGAGAGATCGGGCGGCAGGGCGCCGCCGTTGGCGGCCATCGCCGCCTGATCGTTGGGGAACGGCGAGGGGAAGCGGTCCGACGGCAGCGCCGGGCGCTCGAACATGTCGCCGTTGTCGTCCGGCCCGTCGGTGACGGTGTAGCTCGCCGCGAGTTCCTTGACCGCCTCCTCGGTGAAGCCGAGCGCCTCGGTGTTGCGGAAGTGGACGCGCTTCATCGCGTGGCAGGCGGAGCACACCTCGCGGTAGACCTGATAGCCGCGCCTGAGCTGCGCCTCGTCGTAGGTGCCGAAGATGCCCTGCCAGCTCCACGACTGCTTGCGCAGCGGCGCGCCCTCGGCGGCCACCGCCGGAGCGGCGAACAGGACCACCGCGAACAGCACCGCCAGCGCCTGCGCGCCCTTGGCCGCGCCCTCCCGCGACAGCACCGGCAGGCCGATGCTCTCGGGCAGCGGCCGGGTCTTCTCGTAGCGCGAGAGCAGCGGCAGGATCAGCAGCAGGTGGACGAAGTAGTAGACCGAGGCGATCCGGCCGAGGACGATCCACACCCCTTCCGCCGGCATCGCGCCGACGTAGCCGAGCACGAAGCAGTCGACCACGAACAGCCAGAACGCCACCTTGAACCACGGACGGAAGGTGCCGGAGCGGACCTTGGAGCTGTCGAGCCACGGCAGCGCGAACAGCACCAGGATCGCCGCGAACATCGCGATCACGCCCATCAGCTTGTCGGGCACCGCGCGCAGGATCGCGTAGAACGGCAGGAAGTACCATTCCGGCACGATGTGCGGCGGCGTCACCATCGGGTTGGCGGGAATGTAGTTGTCCGGGTGGCCGAGGTAGTTGGGATACCAGAAGGTGAACAGGCAGTAGACGATCAGGAACACGCCGATGCCGAACAGGTCCTTGACCGTATAGTACGGGTGGAACGGGATCACGTCCTGCGGACCCTTGACGTCGATGCCGAGCGGGTTGTTCGACTTCACCGTGTGCAGCGCCCAGACGTGCAGCACGACCACGCCGAGGATCACGAACGGCAGCAGGAAGTGCAGCACGAAGAAGCGGTTGAGGGTCGGGTTGTCGACCGAGAAGCCGCCCCACAGCAGGGTGACGATGGCGTCGCCCACCACCGGCACCGCCGAGAACAGGTTGGTGATGACGGTGGCGCCCCACAGGCTCATCTGCCCCCAGGGCAGCACGTAGCCCATGAACGCGGTGGCCATCATCAACAGCAGGATGACGAGGCCGATCCACCACAGCAGCTCGCGCGGCGGCTTGTAGGAGCCGTAGTAGAGGCCGCGGAAGATGTGGATGTAGGTCACCACGAAGAACATCGAGGCGCCGTTCATGTGAAGATAGCGGATCAGCCAGCCGTAGTTGACGTCGCGCATGATGCGCTCGACCGAGTCGAAGGCCATGTCGACGTGCGGGGTGTACTGCATCGCCAGGAACAGCCCGGTGACGATCATCACCACCAGCATGAAGCCCGCGAGCGACCCGAAATTCCACCAGTAATTCAAATTCTTGGGCGTCGGATAATCGATCGCGCTGTGCTTCATCAGGGAGATCAGCGGCAGGCGCCGGTCGACCCAGTCGAGAGCCTTGTTCAGACGTCCGGGAGCAGTCATGGCGAAATCGTCTCCGACCCGAGATGTTTTATTCTTGGTCACCCGATGCGGATCTGGGTGTCGCTGAGGAAGGCGTAGTCCGGCACCGCGAGGTTGGCGGGCGCCGGTCCCTTGCGGATCCGGCCCGAGGTGTCGTAGTGGGAGCCGTGGCAGGGGCAGAACCAGCCGCCGAAATCGCCCACCGGATCGCCCGCCTTCTGCCCCAGCGGCACGCAGCCGAGGTGGGTGCACACCCCCACCATCACCAGCCACTCGGCCTTCTGCACCCGGGCGTCGTCGGCCTGCGGATCGCGCAGGTCGGCGGCGTTGACGGCGCGCGCGGACTCGATCTCCTGCGGGGTGCGGTGGCGGATGAACACCGGCTTGCCGCGCCACTTCACGGTGATCGCCTGGCCCGCCGCGATCGGCGCGAGGTCGACTTCGACGGTGGAAAGCGCGCGGGTGTCGGCGGCGGGATTGAGACTGTCGACGAACGGCCAGACCGCGACCGCGGCGCCCACGGCGCCGACCGCCGTGGCGGCTGCGAAGAGGAAATCGCGGCGCGTCTTCGGCGTCTCGTTCATGACGTGATCGGACATCAACTCCCCCTCGTTCCCCTGACTTCCCCTTGCGCGCAGGGCGGCGCTCGGGCACTTGATGATGAAGCTAGGCACTCGATGCCGTCATTCCTAGTGCCGCGTTCGTCTAAAATACCCCGATTCCGGGGATTCCTCAAAAGGTTCCCTCCCGATGCGCGTCGCCCTGTTCCAGCCCGACATACCCCAGAACGTCGCCGCGGTGGCGAGACTGGCCGCCTGCCTGGGGGTGGCGCTCGACGTCATCGGGCCGGAGGGATTCGTGTGGGACGAGCGCAAGCTGCGCCGCGTCGGCATGGACTATCTCGACCGCGTGGAGATCGTCCGCCATCCGGGGTGGGAGAGCTTCCGCGCCGGGTGCGCCGGGCGGCTGGTGCTGCTCTCCACCGCGGGCGCGGCGGCGCTGACCGAGTTCGCCTTCCGCGCCGACGACGTGCTGCTGTTCGGGCGGGAGAGCGCCGGGGTGCCCGAGGACGTCCACGCGGCGGCGGACGCGCGGGTGCTGATTCCGATCCGCCCGGAGACCCGCTCGCTCAACCTCGCCATGGCGGCGGCGATCGCGCTGGCCGAGGGGCTGCGCCAGACCGGCGGCTTCCCGGCGGTTCAGGCGAAATAGAGGTTGGGCGCGGTGTCGCGGTCGAGCCAGTCGCGCCAGGGCTTCCAGGCTTCGATCGCCTCGGCCATCGCCGCCTGGCCGTCGGCGGCGGGCACCACGCCGTTGCCGTGGGCGAGGGCGCGGGCGTAGCGCTCCCCCAGGGCTTCGCACAGGTCGAGATACGGCACGCCGCTGCGGGCGGCGGCGGCGGCGAACCCGGCCGAGAGGCCGCGCACCCGCACCGGATCGTAGATCAGCGTGTGCCCCTGCCGCCCGGCCTGGAGAATCCCGCTCGCCAGCACCGGCGGCGGCCCCACCCAGAACGCGGCGCGCCACGAGGCCGCCTCGGAGACGACGCGCTCGGCGGCATAGAGGCTTTCGGGCAGGGCGACGCGCACGCCGCCCGGGTCGCTCGCCTGATCGTTGATGCCGAAGCAGAACACCAGCCCGGCGGCGGGCAGCGCGGCGAGCCGGGCCTCCGCCTCGGCGCGCCAGCGGCGGGCGACGTCGCTGGTGGTGTCGCCCTCGACGCCGAGCACGTAGGGCACGATCGCGTGGCCGTGGTGCCGCTCGGCGCGGGCGAGGCGCTGCGGCCAGCCGAAGCCGTCCGGGTCCCGCAGGCCCAGCATCAGTTCATCGCCGACGAAGCATACGGAACGCTTGGCCATGACATCCTCCGGCATCGGTGGTAGCGGGGGCCGACCGGGTCCGCCAATGACCGCCGTCACCCCGCCCTCGCCGCGAGGCGCGCCAGCAGGGCGTCGCGGCCGGGGGCGAAATCCTCGGCCCGCCATTCGTCCTCGAGGGCACGCAGCAGCTCGCCCACGCGCGGCCCGGGCGCCACGCCGAGGGCGAGAACGTCCGCCCCTTTCAGCGGAAACGGCGGCACCGGGGCGGTTTCCGGCAGGCGCAGCAGGGCGTCCCACGCGGCGGTGCCGCGCGAGCCGGGCAGCGGCCCGCCCGCGCCGAACGCCTGGCGATAGTCGGCCCACGCGATCAGCACCCGGTCGCGCCACAGCTCCGGCCCGCAGGCGGCGAGGGCGCGGCGGGCCTCGGTGCGGGGCATGTCGGCGCGCGGCGGATCGGCGGCGAGAATCGCGCCGAGGCGGTCGGCCTGGAGGTTGGAGAGCCGCCAGCGCCCCGCCAGCGCGGCGGCGCGCTCGCCG
>JAUVUZ010000054.1 GCA_030604885.1 Alphaproteobacteria bacterium
GCCCGTCGTGCCGGAGGGCGCGCCGAGGGTGGCCGCCGCCGCCGCGCTGCCCGCCGCCGCGGTGCGCCCGCCGGAGGCGGCGTGGACGGTGGTGGCCGCCCACCGCGCCGCCGGTCTCCTCACCCAGAGCGTGGCGCCGCGCCACTCGGCGGCGATGCCCGCGCTTGCGCCCGAGGGCGTGACGGTTGCCCGCGGCGCGATGCCGCGCTATGAGGAAGCGCCGGAACTCGCCGACGCCTCCGCCCGCCGTCCGGGGGGCTGAGCCCGGCACCCGCACGTCCACGCCAGCGCCGGGAGGGCAGATTGAGCGACGAAACCAAGGAACGGGTCGCCAAGGCCATCGCCCGCGCCGGAGTGTGCTCGCGGCGCGAGGCGGAAACCCGCATCGCCCAAGGCAAGGTGGCGGTCAACGGCCGCCGCATCGACACCCCCGCCACCCTGGTGGGGCCGGGCGACATCGTCACCGTCGACGGCCGCCCCCTGCCCGACAAGGCGCCGCCGCGCCTGTGGCGCTACCACAAGCCGGTGGGGCTGATGACCACCCACAAGGACCCGGAAGGCCGCCCGACGGTGTTCGAGCGTCTGCCGCCGGAGATGCCGCGAGTGATCTCGGTGGGCCGCCTCGACCTCAATTCGGAAGGGCTGCTGCTGCTCACCAACGACGGCGAGCTGGCGCGGCGCCTGGAGCTGCCCGCCAACGCCTGGTCGCGGCGCTACCGCGTGCGCGTGCACGGCACCCCCACCGAGGACCACCTCGCCCGCCTCGCCGCCGGAATGACGGTGGAAGGCGTGCGCTACGGCGCGGTGAAGGCGAGCATCGAGCGCCAGCAGGGCGCCAACGCGTGGATGGAGGTGACCCTCACCGAGGGCAAGAACCGCGAGATCCGCCGCCTGATGGAGGCCCTGGGATTCTCGGTCAACCGCCTGATCCGCGTCAACTACGGGCCGTTCGCCCTGGGCGCGCTGCCGCCCGGCGGGGTGGAGGAGGTGGTGCCCAAGGTGCTGCGCCAGACCCTCGGCGCCGAGATCGCGGCGCAGCTGCCCTCGGCCGCCGCCGAGGGACGCGAGCGCCGCCGCCGCGAGCAGGCGGGCGACGCCCCGCCGCCCAAGCCCCGGCCCGACAAGCCCAAGGGCGACGCCCCGGTGCCCGCGTCGCGGCGCAAGCCGCCCAAGTCCCACCGCTTCGACCCGGACAAGGCCGGGCGCCTCAAGGCGAAAAAGCCGTGAGGATCGTCGCCGGGCGCAACAAGGGGCGGCTGCTGGCGGCGCCCGAGGGCGGCGACACCCGCCCGACCTCCGACCGCGCCCGCGAGGCGCTGTTCAACATCCTCGTCCACAGCTACGGCCCCGACGACTTCACCCTCGTCGGCGCGCGGGTGCTCGACCTGTTCGCGGGCACCGGCGCGCTGGGGCTGGAAGCGTGGTCGCGCGGCGCCGCCCACGTCACCTTCGTCGAGCGCGACCCGGCGGCGCTCAAGGCGCTCGCCGCCAATCTCCGCGCCACCCGCGCCGAGGGCGAGATCCTGCGCGCCGACGCCACCCGGCCGCCGCGCGCCAAGATCGCCTGCGATCTGGTGTTCCTCGACCCGCCCTACGCCGCGGGCGTGGCCGCCGCCGCCCTGGCGGCCGCCGACGCGGCGGGCTGGGTGCGCCCGGGCGCGGTGGCGGTGGCGGAAACCGCCGCCGACGATCACCCCGCCTGGCCCGAGGGCTTCGCGGTGGACGACCGCCGCGCCTACGGCAAGGCGGCGCTCACCTTCCTCCGCCGCCGCTGATCCCGGCGATTCGCGCGTTTGCCGCCGCCCGCCGCCGCCGCCGCGCCGATGGCGCGCGGCCGGAGGTTCGCGACCGCCGGATAAGCGGCTGATCCGGCGCGGAGAAATTCCGCCCCGACAATACCCACGAGAAAATTCCGGATTTCGGACCAAACCGGAGGTTGACGGGGTATAATCGCGACGGGTTCGGGGATTTCCGCAGAAGGAACACCTGCCATGCTCACCACCGCGATTTTTCCCAGTCGGTACGTGCAGGGTGCGAACGCGCTGACCGTCCTCGGAGAGGAGGTGGCGCGCCTCGGCGCACGCGCCCTGGTGCTCGAAAGCCCGAGCGTCGCGCGCGAACTCGGCGCGGCGATCGACGATTCCCTCCAGGGGCGCTGCCGCGCGACCGTCGAGGTTTTCGGCCGCGAATGCTGCGACGCCGAGATCGACCGGCTGAAGACGGTGGTGGCGGAAACCGGCGCCGACGTGATCGTCGGCATCGGCGGCGGCAAGGCCATCGACACCGCCAAGGCGGTGGCCCACTTCTGCGGCCTGCCGGTGGCGGTGGTGCCGAGCCTCGCCTCCACCGACGCGCCCTGCTCGGCGCTGTCGGTGATCTACACCGCGCACGGCGAATTCGACCGCTATCTGGTGCTGCCGAAGAACCCGGAACTGGTGCTGGTGGACACCGCGGTGATCGCCAAGGCCCCGGCGCGGTTCCTCTCCGCCGGCATGGGCGACGCGCTCTCCACCTGGTTCGAGGCCGAGAGCTGCCGCATCGCCCGCGCGGGCAACATGACCGGCCGCTGCGGCAACATGAGCGCCTACGCCCTGGCGCGGCTGTGCTTCGACACCCTCATGGAATACGGCCCGCTGTCGCTGCGCGCCGCCGAGGCGGGCGGGGTGACGCCCGCCCTCGAGCGCATCGTCGAGGCCAACACCCTGCTGTCGGGCCTCGGCTTCGAGAGCGGCGGCCTCGGCGCCTGCCACGCGATTCATAACGGCCTCACCGTGCTGCCGCAGACCCACGCCTACTGGCACGGCGAGAAGGTGACGATCGGCGTGCTGGCGGCGCTGTTCCTCACCGATCAGACCCCGGCGATGGTCGACAAGGTGTTCGGCTTCTGCGAGGCGGTGAACCTGCCCACAACCCTCGCCGACATCGGCCTGGGCGAGGCGAGCGAGGCGGAGCTGTGCAAGGTGGCCGAGGCCGCCTGCGCGCCGGGCGAGACGATCCACAACGAGCCGCACGAGATCAACCCGCAGGTGGTGCTGTGGGCGCTCAAGACCGCCGACGCCGAGGGGCGGCGGCGCAAGGCCGTGGCGCGGGACGGCAAGGCCACCGCGATCGCCGAATCGAGCCGCTGGCACCTGATGGTCGCTTGAGCCCACCGGGAGCGAGACCGGCGGCAACGGGGCGTCCGGCGGACGCCCCGTTTTTTCGCGGGTCAGACCGCCAGGGGCAGGGGGTGGGCAGCCTCGAACTGGGCGATGTAGTCGCGGGTGTCGGGCACCGCGGTCTTGTCGCGGGCGAGCTGAAGCTGGAACACCACCTGGCCCTCGTGGCGGAACGCCATCTCGCAGCCGAGCAGATAGAACTCCCACATCCGGCAGAAGCGCTCGTCGAGCATGTCGCCGATCTCGGCGCGGTGGGCCTCGAAGCGGCGGCGCCAGTGCTTGAGGGTTTCGGCGTAGTGCAGGCGTAGCACCTCGATGTCGCAGGCGATCAGGCGTTCCCGCTCCACCGCGGCCATCACCTCCGACAGCGCCGGGCAATAGCCGCCGGGGAAGATGTATTTGCGGATCCAGGCGTTGGTGCCGCCGGGCGGGTCGGAGCGGCCGATGGTGTGAACCAGGGCGACGCCGTCTTCGGCGAGGTTGCGGCGCAGCGCGTCGAAATAGGCACGGTATTGGCGCACGCCGACGTGCTCGAACATCCCCACCGAGACGATGCGGTCGAAGCGGCCGGAGACGGTGCGGTAGTCGGCCAGCTCGAAGCGCACCCGGTCGGCGAGGCCCGCCGCCGCCGCCCGCTCCCGCGCCACCGCCAACTGCTCGGCCGAGAGGGTGATGCCGGTGACCGACACCTCGAAGTGGCGGGCGAGGTAGAGCGCCATGCCGCCCCAGCCGCAGCCGATGTCGAGCACCCGTTGCCCCGGCGCCAGCAGCAGCTTGGCGGCGATGTGGCGTTTTTTCGCCGCCTGGGCGGTCTCCAGGCTTTCGTTGCCGGTGGCGAAGTAGGCGCAGGAATACTGCCGGTCGGCGTCGAGGAAGGTTTCGTAGAGCTTGGGCGAGAGGTCGTAGTGGTGGGCGACGTTGCGCTGCGCCCGGGGGATCGGGTTGTTCTGGTGGATCGTCCGCAGCATCCGCCCGAGCCACTGGGGCAGGCGCATCAGCGAGCTTTGCTCGGCGTTGATCATGAACAGCGCCAGCATGTCGCCGAGCGATCCCTGCTCGATCGTCACCGACCCCTCCATGTAGCCCTCGCCGAACGCCAGCGCGGGCCGCCACGGCAGGCGGCGGAACACCGCCGGGTCGCTGATGCGGATGGTCACCGGGCCGGGGGTGTCGGCGGGGCGGGTGCGGGGGAAGGGTTGGCCGTGAACCGAGAACGCGGTGCCGTCGGGACGGACGACGGTGAGGTCGCCGAAGCGGATCAGACGCCGGATGAAAGCCTCGAAAATCATGCGCTATGCCTCCTGAACGTGCGAACGCGAGGACGAAACGCGAAAAACCGGAATGATCTGAATGTGCCTAGCGATATGGGGGCGTTTGCGCGGCGCGTAAACGAATTGTGAATTTTTCAGGGCTGGTGTGCGGTGCGCGCACGGGTCGCGGGGCATTTTCCCGATTGCGACGGCGGCCGGGGTGTGACAGCACTGTTGTCTTGTCAGGAGATACGCCCGTGCGCAGCCCGTCCGCTGGTTCCACCGCCGTCACCGTCCTCGTCGCGCTGAGCTTCTGCCATATGCTCAACGACATGATGCAGTCGCTGCTGGCGGCGATCTTCCCGCTGCTGAAGCGGGATTACGACCTCTCCTTCGGGCAGATCGGCCTGCTCGCACTGGCGTTCCAGTTCACCGCCTCGCTGCTGCAGCCGCTGGTGGGCTTCTACACCGACAAGCACCCCAAGCCGTTTTCGCTGGTGGCGGGCATGGCCTCCACCTTCGTCGGCCTGATCCTACTGGCCACCGCCGGGAGCTACGCGCTCTTGCTGGTGGGCGCGGCGGTGATCGGCATGGGGTCGTCGATCTTCCACCCCGAAAGCTCGCGGGTGGCGCGGATGGCCTCGGGCGGGCGCTTCGGCCTGGCGCAGTCGGTGTTCCAGGTGGGCGGCAACTCGGGCCAGGCGTTCGGGCCGCTGCTGGCGGCGCTGATCGTGGTGCCCTACGGCCAGGGGTCGGTGGCGTGGTTCTCGGCGGCGGCGGCGGTGGCGGCGATCATCCTCTACCGCGTCGGCCTGTGGTATCGCGAGGCGCGGGTCCAGGCGGCGAAAAAGCCCCAGCCCGCCGCCAAGGGCCCGGGCCTGCCGCGCAAGAAAGTCGCCCTCACCCTGGCGCTGCTGGTGACGCTGATGTTCAGCAAGAACGTCTACATGGCGTCGATCAGCAGCTACTACACCTTCTACCTGATCGAGACCTTCGGGGTTTCGGTGCAGTCGGCGCAGGTCTACCTGTTCGTGTTCCTGGGCGCGGTGGCGGCGGGCACCCTGATCGGCGGGCCGGTGGGCGACCGCTTCGGCCGCAAGGTGGTGATCTGGGGGTCGATCCTCGGCGTGCTGCCCTTCACCCTGCTGCTGCCCCACGCCGACCTGTTCTGGACGCCGATCCTCACCGTGATCATCGGCCTGGTGCTGGCCTCGGCGTTCTCGGCGATCGTGGTCTACGGCCAGGAGCTGATGCCCGGCAAGGTCGGCACCGTCGCCGGGCTGTTCTTCGGGATTTCCTTCGGCCTGGGCGGCCTCGGCGCGGCGGTGCTGGGGCAGATCGCCGATTGGCAGGGGATCCGCTTCGTCTACGAGATGTGCGCGTTCCTGCCGGTGCTCGGGCTGCTCACCGCGTTCCTGCCCGATATCGAGAAGGACAAGCTCGCCGCCGCCCGCGCCGCGCGCGAGGCGGCGCAAGGCTCACCGGCCGAATAGCTTGGCGATGTCGCCCAGCTTCAGTTCCACCCAGGTCGGGCGGCCGTGGTTGCACTGCCCGGCCCGGGGCGTGACCTCCATCTGACGCAGCAGCGCGTTCATCTCCTCCACCGACATCCGCCGCCCGGCGCGCACCGAGCCGTGGCAGGCGACGGTGGCGAGGATGCGGTCGAGGCGGTCGGAAAGCGCGGTGGCGTCGTCCCACTCGGCGAGGCTGTCGGCCACGTCGGCCACCAGCGCCTTGACGTCCGCCGCGCCCAAGATCGCCGGGATTTCCCGCACCACCACCGCGTCGTGGCCGAACGGCTCCACCACCAGGCCGAAGCGCGCCAGGTCCTCCGCCCGCGCGGCGATGCGTTCGGCGGCGGTTTCGTCGAGACCCACCACCTCGGGCAGCAGCAGCACCTGGGTGCGCACGCCGCGCTCGGCCATCTCCGCCTTGATGCGTTCCAGAACGATGCGCTCGTGGGCGGCGTGCTGGTCCACCACCACCAGGCCGTCCTCGGTCTGGGCGACGATGTAGGTCTGGTGCAGTTGCGCCCGCGCCTGGCCGAGGGGATACGCGGCGGCGGGGGCCTCCGGCTCCGGCGCCGGGGAGCTGCCGCGCGCGGCGCCGCCGGGCGGCAGGGCGAGATCGGGCAGCGCCGCCTCGCGGAATCCCTGTACCGGCGACTGGAAGGCGAGGGCGGCGTCGAGCTCCGCGCGCGGCGCGGCGGACGGGCGCGCGCCGCCGCCCGACGCGACGGGCGCGCGCGGGCCGCGGCCGGCGCAGGCCCCCCCCCGGGGCGTCGACGACGTGGCGCGCCGGACCGCC
>JAUVUZ010000007.1 GCA_030604885.1 Alphaproteobacteria bacterium
CCGCGAGGCGCGCCTGCGCGACGAGCGCCTCGCCCAGCTCGCCGCCGAGGCGGAGGACTGGCTGCGGCGCGGCAAGGCCGCCCTCGACCACCGCGCCGCCCTCGCCGCCCGCCGCGCCGAGGCGGAGGCGGAGCGGGACTCCTTGCGCGCCCGGCCCCAGGCCCTCGCCGAGCGCCGCACCGAAATCCTGAACGCGCTCGCCGCCGCCGAGGGCGCGCAACGCCGCGCCGCCGACGCCCAGGCGGTGGCGGAGAGCGCCGCACGCGCCGCCGACGCCCGCCTCAAGGAGGCGGAGCGCGCCGCCGCCGCCGCCCGCGAGGACCGGGTGCGCGCCGAGGCGATGGTGGAGCGGCGCGAGCAGGCGGGCCGCGAGATCGCCCAGCGCTGCCGCGAGCGCCTCGGCTGCGGCGTCGACGACCTCGCCCCCGCCGCCGAGTTCGCCGACCTCGACACCGCCGAGCTGGAAACCCGCACCGAACGCCGCGCGGCGGAGCGCGAGCGCCTCGGCCCGGTCAACCTGCGCGCCGAGATCGAGGCCGACGACGTCGGCAAGCAGATCGACGGCCTCACCGCCGAGCGCGACGACCTGCTGGCGGCGATCGCGCGCCTGCGCCAGGGCATCGCCGCCCTCAACCGCGAGGGGCGGGAGCGCCTTCAGTCGAGCTTCGAGACCGTCAACCGGGCGTTTCAGGAGATCTTCACCCGCCTGTTCGGCGGCGGCCGTGCCCACCTCTCGCTGATCGAGGGCGAGGACCCGCTGGCGGCGGGCCTCGAGATCATGGCCAGCCCGCCGGGCAAGCGTTTGCAGCTGCTGTCGCTGCTCTCGGGCGGCGAGCAGGCGCTCACCGCCCTCGCCCTGCTGTTCGCGGTTTTCCACAGCAATCCGGCGCCGATCTGCATCCTCGACGAGGTGGACGCGCCCCTCGACGACGCCAACGTCGACCGCTTCTGCGGCCTCATCGGCGAGATCGCCGGAGCGGGCCGGACCCGCTTCCTGGTGATCACCCACCACCGCATGACCATGGCGAGAATGGATCGGCTGTTCGGCGTCACCATGGCGGAGCGCGGCGTGTCGCAACTGGTGTCGGTGGACCTGGGCGTGGCCGAAACCCTCCGGGAACCCCCTCTACTCGTTTGAATTCTTTTCGTTTTCGGGTGAGTTTAGCGCATCCGACGCCAAGGTTTTCCGCCTTGACAAGTCGGGCGGCCAAACACTATGGTTCGTGCGCTTTCGTGGCGGAATACCGCCGCTTTGGGGGGAGCGGGGGTCCGTTTGGCGCTGTCGGGACACGGCGCGGGGGCGGATCCCACGGTAGCAGGGGCGACGACGCATGGCACCGGGCGACGACGATGCCTCCCAAAGATTGAAGGACTTATCGTCCCGCGTGCGCGCGGCGCGCAGCGAGTCCGGCATGGATCCCGATCCGCGGCCGGCCCGGCGCAGCGCAACCGGCGCGATGGGTTTGGGGTTCCGGATCGCGGTCGAGCTGGTGGTGTGCACCGCCGTCGGCGGCGGTCTCGGCTACGGCGCCGATAGCTGGCTCGGCATCGCCCCCTGGGGCATGACGGTCGGGATCGGCTTGGGGTTCGCGGCGGGCGTCACGACCATCATCCGCGTGGTCAAGGGATACGACGAGGCGGTCGGCCTCGGGCGCGCCTCCCGCGCCCACGACGACGAGCCTCCCGCCGCGGGCTGAAGGACGAACGAGATTTTCATGCGGCGCGCGCGCCGCGCGTGGGACACACGAAGGGGATAGACGCCGATGGCAAGCCCGATCGAGCAATTCCAGATCAAGCCGATCATCCCGATTCACGTCGGCGACGTCGATATCTCCTTCACCAACTCGTCGCTCTACATGGTGCTGACGGTGGTGGTGGCGACGGTGTTCCTGACCGCGGCGATGAGCAAGCGCGCGCTGATCCCGGGCCGGTTGCAGTCCCTCGCCGAAATCACCTTCGAGTTCGTCGCCAACACCCTGCGCGACAACGCCGGGTCCGGCAGCCAGAAGTACTTCCCGTTCATCTTCTCGCTGTTCATGTTCGTGCTGCTGGGCAACCTGCTCGGCCTCACCCCCTACGCCTTCACCTACACCAGCCACATCATCGTCACCGGCGGTCTCGCGATCGTGGTGTTCCTCGGCGTCACCGTGATCGGCTTCGTCAAGCACGGCGCGGGCTACCTGCGGATGTTCTTCCCGCACGGCGCGCCGGTGGTGGCGGCGCCGCTGCTGGTGCCGATCGAGCTGGTGTCGTATCTCTCCCGTCCGTTCAGCCTGTCGGTGCGACTGGCCGCGAACATGACGGTGGGGCACATCATGCTGAAGGTGGTGGCCGGGTTCGTGGCGGGAATGGGCCTGCTCGGCTTCATTCCGTTCGCGGGCGTGGTCGGCGTCACCTTCCTCGAATTCGGCATCGCCTGCCTGCAAGCGTACATTTTCACGGTGCTGAGCTGCATCTACCTCCACGACGCGCTGCACCTCCACTGAGTTGCCTGGGCGGGCCGCACGTCTCCCGGGGGAGCGGCGGCGCGGTCGGGTGAAGCCTTCAAACTTGGTCTGAAAAAGGAACAGGACACATGGAAGCGGAAGCTGCAAAGTACATTGGCGCTGGTCTGGTCAACATCGGTCTGTGCGGCGCCGCGCTGGCCGTGGGCTCGATCTGGTCGACCCTGATCACCACCGTCGGCCGCAACCCGGCCGCCAAGAACAGCGTCGAGCTGTACGGCTGGGTGGGTTTCGCGGTGACCGAAGCGATCGGCCTGTTCGCTCTGGTCGTCGCGCTGATCACCCTGTTCGCCTGATCCGACGGACCGCGGCCGCGGGCGTCCCGGCGACGCCCGCGGCCGCGCCATCGCGGACTCGGATCGATCGCGGCACGCGGGAACGCTTCCCGGCGGGTCGGCGGTCGCGGACTCCGGCCCGGGAGCTGTCACGCCCATGCCACATTTCGACGTAACGTCCTTTCCCTCGCAGCTGTTCTGGCTGGCCGCCTCGTTCATCGCGCTCTACGTGCTGATGTCCAAGGTCGCCCTGCCACGCATCGGCGACATTCTCGCGGAGCGCCAGCGGCGGATTTCCGACGACCTCGACATGGCCGAGCGTCTGAAGGCGGAAACCGAGGCGGCCATCGCCACCTATGAAAAGGCGCTGGCCGAGGCCCGCGCCGCCGCCCAGGCCGAGATCGCCCGCGCGCTCGAGGCCAACGCCGCCGAGGCCGCGGCCCGCCACGCCGAAATGGACGCCATTCTCGCCGCCAAGATCGCGGACAGCGAGGCGCGCATCCACGCCGCCCGCCGTCAGGCGCTCGCCGAGGTCAACGGCATCGCCGCCGACGTCGCCGCCGCGATCGTCGAACGCGTCGCCGACGTGAAGGCCGACGCCGACGCGGTCTCCCCGGTGGTCGCCGCCATCGCCAAGGAGCGCGGGCTATGAACCTTCTGATCTCCCCCGCGTTCGCCGCCGACGGCGCCCACGGCGCGGTGCCGTTCTACCTCGACCCGACGTTCTGGGTCGCCGCCGCGTTCCTGGTGGTGATGGCGGTGCTGCTGAAGGCCGCCTACGGCCGCGCCGTCCACCTGCTCGACCTGCGCGGCACCGCGATCCGCAACCGGCTGGAAACCGCGCGCCGGATTCGCGAGGAGGCCCAGGCCCTGCTCGCCGAATACCAGCGCAAGCAGCGCGACGCGATCCAGGAATCCCAGGAGATCGTCGCCCGCGCGAAGAACGAGGCCGCCAAGCTCAAGACCGAGGCGGCCGCCGAGCTCGCCGCCCGCGTCGCCACGGCGGAGCGTCAGGCGATCGAGCGCATCGCCGCCGCCGAGGAACAGGCCAAGCGCGAGGTGCGCAACGTCGCCATCGAGGTTGCGGTCGCCGCCGCCTCGCGGGTGATGGAGGACAAGCTCGCCGCGCCCCAGGCCAACGCGCTGATCGACCGCGCGATCGCCGAACTGCCCGGCAAGTTCCACTGATCCCGCCGCACCCGATGCCGACCGCCGCTCGCCCCGAGCGGCGGTTTTTTCATGCGCAGTTGTCGAGGTAGTCGAGCAGCGGGCGCCAGTCGCGGCGGTGGTCGTCGAGGCGGGCGCCGGGGGCGTCGAACAGGCTCTGCCCCTCGACCGCGAGGTTGGCGTAGGTGAGGGTGTCGCGCAGCCGCGCCATCACCGGATAGTTCATCTCGGCGAGGAACGCCTCCAGCCGGTCGGCGGCGCGGGTGCGCAGCCGCACCCGGTTGGCGACGAAGCAGATGTCGCGGCGCCCCTTCCTCACCGCCTTGAGGTCGGCGATGTGGGCGAGGAAGCGGCGGGTGCCGTCCTCGTCGAACACCGAGGGCAGCACCGGGATCACCAGCACGTCGGCGGTTTCCACCACCTCGGCCACCGCCTTGCGCTTGAGCGCGGCGGGGGCGTCCACCACCAGCCGTTCGAGGCTTTTGGGCGGCTTGCCGGATTCGAGGTCGACGGGGTGGATCGCGGGCAGGGTGTAGGGGCGGCGCGCCAGCCAGGCGGCGGCGGATTCCTGCGGGTCCAGGTCGGCGAGGCCGGTGGCGAGGCCGCGCCGGGCGAAGTGGGCGGCGAGGTGGGTGGCGACGGTGGTCTTGCCGCTGCCGCCCTTGGTGTTGACCACCGCCACGATCATCATCCCCGCCTCCCCTTGCATCCGACGGACTTCAGGGTATGTGCCGCGCGCGCCTAACGCAAGCGCGGGCCGAGGAAATCCAGCGCGGCGGCGGCGGAGGCGCCGCAGATCCAGTAGCGCAGCGGAAAGCCCATGGGCGCGGCGCCCGGCAGCGCGCGGCGGAACGCCGGGTGGCGCAGCAGCTGGGTGTCCACCCGCGGCGCCCGCCCGGCGATGCTGTCGTCGGAGAGGATGCGGGTCGGCCGGTCCACCACCAGGCTTTCGAGGTCGAGGCGCCCCACCCCCACCACACCGTTGGCGGCGGCGATGTTGACGGCGCCGAGTTCGGCGAGGATCGCGTCCATCAGCGTGCCCGTGCCGTAGGTGTAGCCGCCGGTGTAGTAGAGCGCCACCCGCTCCCCCGCCGCCGGGTGGGCGCGGGCGCGGTCCCGCGCGGCGGCGAGTTCGGCCACCGCGCGCTCCGCCCGCTCCGGCTGCTCCAGCAGCTCGCCCGCGCGGCGGAACTGGGCGGCGACGTCGTCGAGGGTGACGGGGTCGTCGAAGCCCTCGGCGCGCACGCCGAAGCGGCCGAGCGCGGCGCGGGTGGAATGCTCCCACGCGCCGGTCAGCACCAGATCGGGGCGGAGGAACAGGGCGTCCTCGGCGTCGGCGCGCACCAGCGGGCGGCCGAGGGCGCGGGCGCGCTCGGCGTAGAACGACGCGGCGGGGCTGGTGGCGGAGACCGAAAGCGAGACGATCTGGTCGTCGTCGGCGAGCGCCAGGACGAGCTGGTCGGCGCAGACGTTGATGGAGGCGACGCGCGGCTTCGCCTGCGCCGGCGAGACCGCCAGCGCGCAGGCGAGGGCGAGGGCGGCGGCCAGCCTCATTCGCCGGTGGCGACCGCGCGCCAGTGGGGCGAGCGGCCGCATCCGGCGCGCTTCAGCAGCCACAGCACCCCCTCGGCGATCTCCTCGGCGTCGGCGCCCAGCAGCGAGCGCCGCACCCGGGTGAGCGCCGGGCGGTCGATCTCGGGCCATTCGGCGCGGGTGGCGCGGCCGCCCGGCACCACCAGCGGCACCGCGGTGGCGGCGTCGAGCAGGGCGTCGAACCCGGAAAAGCCGCGGGTCATGTCGAGGAACAGTACGTCGGAGCGTTCCACTTCGGTGGCGAAGGCGTCCCAGTCCCGGGTTTCGGTCTCGTCGGCCACCGTCAGCTCCACGCCCTGGCGCGCCAGCAGCGGCACCGCCGCCTGCGCGGCGGTGGAACGGAACGACCGGGAGAACATGTACGTCACCTTGGGCATCATCGCGAACCCTCCCCGAAGCCATCGAGTCGCGACGAACGCGCCTTGCCGGGAGCGGCGGCAACGGGGAAAACCAGCGGGAAAAAAGCCCGAAAACACCCGTTGCGTGGCGCGTCACCGCAACGGTTTTTCGACCGTCTCCCCGAGCCTCCGCCCGAAGATCAGCGACGTTTCACCGGCAGGTCTCCTGGCTCGCGGGTCGTCGCGTGGGCGGTCGCCTTCCCGGTTTCCCAGTGGCTCGAATTGACCGCGCGCTCGCCGCTTACAGTTGCGGAGGCAGCCCCGGAATCACACCGGGTTCCCTTTTCATCCGGAAAGTCTACGCCCGGACACCGATGTCTCCCGATTACGCCAAGGGCGCCCGCCTGTCAAGGCGAGCGTAACGGTGTAGCGTTCAGTCGATCAGCCGCCCCTCGCCGTCGAAAAACGGGAACGGCCCGGGCGCCGGGTCGACGCACGCGAGGTGGGAGAGCAGCACCCCGTCGGCGAAGCGGAACAGCCGCAGCATCGGCGGCTCGAGGCGGAACGCCGGGGGCGCCGCCGGGTCGAGATCGAGATCGACGGCGTGGGCGGGCGCGGGCGCGATGCTCACCGCGACGCCGCCGAGGGTGGCGGCGACGGCGCGGTGGACATGGCCGCAGGCGAGGTGCAGCACCTGCGGGTGGCGCGCCAGCAGGGCGAGCAGGGCGTCGCCGTCGTGCAGGTTCTGCACGTCCATGTGGCGGATGCCGGTGCGCATCGGCGGATGGTGGACGAACGCCAGGGTCGGCGCGTCGGGGCGCTCCGCCAGGCGCGCCTCCAGCCACGCCAGCTGCGCCGCGCCGATCTCGCCGTGGGGGGCGCCGGGAACGCTGCTGTCCAACCCGATCAGGCGCAGCGGAAAGCCCTCCGCCACCCCGGCGCAGAACGGCGCCCGGGGGTCGTGGAAGCCGGATGCCAGGAACGCGGCGCGCAAGGTATCGCGGCGGTCGTGGTTGCCGGGCACGGCGAACACCGGCGCGCGCAGATCGGCGAGGATTTCGGCGAGGGCCTCGAACTCGGCGGCGTCACCGCGGTCGGTGAGATCGCCGGAAAAGATCACCGCGTCGGCGCCGGAGGCGTTGACCGCCGCCACCGCGCGGCGCAGGGCGGCGGCGGTGTCGACGCGGCCGTAGGCGGGGCGGCCGCCCGCCTTGAGGTGGCTGTCGGTGAGCTGGGCGAGGATCATTGCGCGGCCTCCATCAGGGGAATGCGAATCACCGCCGCGTCGCGCCAGCGCAGGCCGACGCGGGCACCCACGGGCGGCGCGGCGTCGGGCGGCGCCTCGGCGATCAGGCGGCCGCCGTCCGGCCCGCTCAGCGTCACCTGGCAGCGGCCGCCGAGGAAATGGGCGGTCTCGACGGTGGCGGCGATGCGGCCCTCCGCCACCGCGCAGATCTCGATGTCTTCCGGCCGCAGCAGCGCCTCGCCGCCCGCGAGATCGGCCACCCGGCTGACGGTGCCGACGAACCCGGCGACGAACGGCGTGGCGGGCGCGCGGTAGATCTCCCGCGCCGTGCCCGCCTGCTCGATGCGGCCGCCGCTCATCACCACGATGCGGTCGCCCAGCATCATCGCCTCCGCCTGATCGTGGGTGACGTAGACGGCGGTGATCGCGAGGCGCCGCAGCAGGGCGTCGATCTCGACCCGCAGGCGGTCGCGCAGCACCGCGTCGAGGGCGGCGAGCGGCTCGTCGAGCAGCAGCACCCGGGGCCGCACCGCGATCGCCCGGGCGAGGGCGACGCGCTGGCGCTGCCCGCCGGAGAGCTGGTGGACGCGCCGCCCGGCGAGCGGCGCGATCGCCATCATCTCCAGCATCTCCTCGGTGCGCGCGGCGATCTCGCCCTTCGGCAGGCGGCGCACCTTGAGGCCGTAGGCGACGTTGTCGCGCACCGACATGTTGGGGAACAGGGCGTAGGACTGGAACACCATGCCGACGGCGCGGCGTTCGATCGGCAGCGCCGTCACGTCCTCGCCGTCGAAGCGCACCGTGCCGCCCGGGTCGGGGCTTTCCAGCCCGGCGATCAGGCGCAGCAGGGTGGTCTTGCCGCAGCCCGAGGGGCCGAGCAGCACCACCGTCTCCCCCGCCGCGATCTCGAGGTCGAGGGGCGCGAGGGCGCGGGTGCCGTCGGCGAAGGTTTTGCCGCAGCGGCTCAGTTGGATGGGAGTGGACGACACGGCGGAAGCTCCTCGACGGGGCCGGCGGTACGGCGCGTGCGGCTCATCGCCTGCATCGCCACCAGCAGCGGCACGATCATGATGAAGAACAGCAGGGTGTAGGCGCTCGCGATTTCCAGCCGCATCGAGGCGTAGGAATCCGCGAGGCCCACCGGCAGGGTCTTGGTGTGGGGGGTGTGCAGCATCCAGGTGAGGTTGAACTCCCCCACCGACAGGGTCAGCACCATCAGCGCCCCCGCCACGATGCCGCCCCGGGCGTTGGGGATCACCACCGTCGCGAGGCGGGTCCAGAACCCGGCGCCGAGGCTCGCCGCCCCCTCCTCCAGGTCGCGCATCGCGGTGGCGGAGAGCACCGCCAGCACCGCGCGCACCATGAACGGCAGGGTGTAGAGCACGTGGCCGACGAGGACGAACCCCCACCCGGTGCGGAAATCGCGGAAGCCGCCCCAGGTGATGATGAGCGCCAGCGCCAGCGCGAGACCGGGGATCGCGAGCGGCAGGGTCAGAACCTCCTCGATCGCCCGCGACACCCGCCCCGGCCGCCGCGCCAGCACGTAGGCGGCGGGCACGCCGAGCGCCAGGGTGGCGGCGACGCACGCCAGCGCGATGGTCATCGACAGGCCGATGGTGGCGGCGTAGAGCCGCCACACCTCGCCGACCCAGCGCAGCGTCAGGCCGCTCGAAACGCCGACGAAGAAGTTGGCGGTGACCCCGGCGAGCATCGACATCGCCACCGGCACCACCAGGAACGCCGCGACCAGCAGGGTGACGGCGAGTTGCAGGGCGAAGCCCAGGCGGTTGCGCATCGCCCCCTCCTCAGGCCGCCGCCGCGACCGGCGGACCGGCGAGGCTGCGCGCGGCGTAGAGCGCCGCCCAGGTGACCGCGCCCAGCACCAGCGAGAGCGCCCCGGCGGCGGCGATGTTGGCGTTGAGGGTGAACTCGGTGTAGATCGTCATCGGCAGCACCTCGATGTTGGCGGCGAGCGCGAAGGCGGTGCCGAACGCCCCCATGGCGGTGGCGAAGCAGATCGCCCCCGCCGCGGTGAGGCCGGGGGCGAGGCCGGGCAGCACCACGTCCTTCAGCACCCGCGCGCGCGAGGCGCCGAGGGATCGGGCCGCCTCCTCCAGCGCCGGATCGAGCTTTTCGGCGCTCGCCATCACCGTGAGGATGACGCGCGGGATGGAAAAGTAGAGATAGCCGACGAACAGCCCGGCGAGGGAATAGGCGAACACCAGCCGCCCGGCGCCGAGCGCCTCGGTGAGGCCGCCGATCACGCCCTGGCGGCCGCCCAGCATGATCACCAAAAAGCCGACGACGACGCCGGGGAACGCCAGCGGCAGGGTGAGCACCGCCACCAGCGCGCCGCGCCCGGGGAAGGCGTGGCGGCTGAGGAACAGCCCGGCGACGGTGGCGAGGACGAGGGTCGCGGCGGTGACGCCGACGGCGAGGGCGAGGGTCGCCATCATGCTTTCGAAATGGCGCGGCTCGGTGACGACGCTGGCGTAGGCCGCCAGCCCTTTCGGCCCGCCGGCCGCCGCCGCCGCAAGGCGCGCGAGCGGCACCAGGAAGAACGCGAGCGCGAACGCCCCCGCCGGAACGGCGAGCAGGACGAGGCGCGGAAGATCGCGGTTCGACATCGGGGAAACCCTCCTGGAGCGGCCCCGCCCCCGCAGCGCGGGAGCGGGGCGCCCGGATCAACGCACTTCGGCGAGGTAGGCGGCCTTGAACGCGTCCTGGGACGCCGCCATCGCCTTGAAGTCCACCGCCTTGGCGCGGGCGTAGTCCGCATCCGGCAGGAACTTCGCCTTGGCCGCGGGCGACATCGCGTTCGCCCGCACCGGCCGGAGGAAGGCCTCGGCCCACAGCGCCTGCCCCTTGTCGGACAGCACGTAGTCGAGCACCTTGCGGCCCTCGGCTTCGTGGGGCGCGCCCTTCACCAGGCTCATCACGTAGGGCACCACCACCGTGCCCTCCTCGGGGATCACGAACGCCACGTTGGCGCCGTCCTTGTACTTGGCGCGGTAGGCGTTGAAGTCGTAGTCGAAGAGGATCGGAATCTCGCCGGAGAGGACCCGCGCGTAGGAGGTCTGCTTCGGCACGATCGGATCGTTCTTGGCGAGCGCCTTGAAGAACCCGAGGCCCGGCCCCCAGTTCTCGAAGCTGCCGCCCAGCGCCTGGTTGACGGCGCTGGCGCCGACGTAGCCGACGAACGCCGAGGTCGGGTCGAGGTAGCCCACCATGCCCTTGTACTCGGGCTTGAGCAGGTCGGACCACCGCTTCGGCACCGGCTTGCCGCCCAGCGCGTCGACGTTGACCATCAGGCCGATGGTGCCCGAGTGGATGGTGAACCACTTGCCGTCCGGGTCCTTGAGGTCGGCGGGGATGTCGTTCCAGTTCCGCGGCTTGTAGCCCGTTACCACGCCCTTCTCGGCGGCCTGGATGCCGAACGACACGCCGAGGTAGACGACGTCGGCCACCGGGTGGTCCTTCTCGGCGAGCAGCTGCGCGAGCGACTGGCCGGAGTTCTTGTTGTCGTGGGGCACCGCGATGCCGGTGTCGGCCTTGATCGCCGCGAGCTGCGACGCCCAATCCGCCCATTCCGGCGGGCAGTTGTAACAGATCGCCTCGGCGGCTTGCGCGGGGGCGGAAATGCCGGGTACGATCGCGGCCGCAACCGCGAACGCGGCGGCGGCGACGGATTTCCTGATGCTGACGGGTCCGATCATGGCGTGGATGTCCTTGTCACGAGGCTGTGCGCCGGAAGGTTGGACGCCGGGGAAGCGGTGGGGCTGTGCTTGGCGGCTGGTCCCACCGACTTTCCGTGGCGCAGAACGTGGGGCAGGATCACCGACGCGGCGGCCCCCTCCCCCGACAGGCGGCCCAGCAACTGCTGCGCCGCGGTACGCCCCAGCTCGCGCGATGGCTGCACCACCGTCGCCAGCGAGGGATGAACGAGCGTGCCGATGGCGATGCCGTCGAAGCCGACGACGCTGACGTCGTCGGGCACCGCGCGGCCGAGGGCGCCGAGCGCCGCCACCGCGGCGATCGCCAGCATGTCGTTGGAGCAGAACAGCGCGGTGGGCGGCGCGGGCGCGGCGAATATCTCCGCCAGCACCGGCTCCAGGCCCGGCGCGGTGAACGGCACCTCGCGCAGCGTCGGCGCGGGCAGCCCGGCCTCGGCGGCGGCGGCGGCGAAGCCCGCGTGGCGCGCCCGCGCCCGGTCGGAATCCGCGAGCCGCCCGGCGATCATGCCGAGGCGGCGATGGCCGAGGCCGATCAGCCGCTCCGCCACCGCCCGCCCGGCGGCGCGGTTGTCCACCGTCACGGTGGGGCGGCGGTGGTCGCCCGCCGGGTTGTAGACCAGCACGTAGGGCACCTCGACCGCCTCGATCAGGTCGAGCACCTCGCTGGCCGCCGCGTCGGCGACGGTCAGTACCAGGCCGTCGACGCGGTAGCGCAGCAGCGCCTCGATGCCCGCGCGCTCGCGGTCGCGGCGATAGTCGGAGGCGCCGAACAGCAGCGAATAGCCGCTGCCGTCCACCCCCTCGGCGATGCCGTCCACCGCCTCGGCGAACACCGGGTTGGCGAGGCTCGGGATCAGCACCCCGATCAGGCGGCTGCTGGCGGTCTTGAGGCTGCGGCCGACGCCGTTGGGGCGGTAGCCGAGGACGGCCACCGCCTCCCCCACCCGCGCCGCGGTCTCGGGCGCGACGGCGGCGCCGTTGATGACGCGCGACACCGTCGCCACCGAAACCCCCGCCAACTCCGCCACTTCCCTGATCGTCGCGCGCCGTCCCATGCGTCCTCCCCGGGTTTTCGCCGGTCCGAGGATCGCCGCGCGGGGCGCCGATTGTAAACGATTACAGTGTGAATTTTCCGCGACATGCCGGAGCGGCGCGGCGCCCCGCTACAGCGCGCGCACCACGCGGCAGGGGTTGCCGACCGCCAGCACGCCGGGCGGCAGGTCGCGCGTCACCACGCTGCCCGCGCCGACCACGGTGTTCTCGCCCACCGTCACCCCGGGGCAGACGATCGCGCCGCCGCCGAGCCAGACGCCGTCGCCGATGCGCACCGGCAGCGCGGATTCCCAGCCCGCCCGGCGCTCCGCCGCGTCGAGCGGGTGGGTGGCGGTGTAGATGTGGACGCCCGGGCCGATCTGCACCTCCTCGCCGATGACGATGGCGTTGCAGTCCAGCAGCACGCAGTCGTAGTTCACGAAGGTGCGGGCGCCGATGGAGATGTGGATGCCGTAATCCACCTTGAGGCTCGGCTTGACGATGGCGTCCTCGCCCAAGTGCCCGAGCAGGGCGCGCAGGTGGTGGACCAGCGCCGGGCGGTCGTCGGGCCGGGTGGCGTTGAAGGCGGCGAGGATGGTTTGCGCGCGGGTGTAGTCGGCGCGGAGTTCCGGGTCGTGGGCCATGTAGGCCTGGCCCGCCAGCATCCGCTGCTTCTGCGTCGTCATCGTGTCCTCCCGGTCAGTCGCGCGCCTTGTCCACCGACTTCAGCGCGAGGGCGAAGGCGGCCGCGCCGAGGGCCGCCAGAACCGCGTAGTGCATCATCTCCGGCGGACGGCCGAAGGCGTCGGCGCGGATCGCCTGGGCGGCGTGGGTGAGCGGCAGCGCGTGCAGCAGACCCTGCGCCCACGCGGGCAGGCCGTCGAGGGGGAAGAAGGTGCCGCCCAGGAACGCCATCGGCGTGATCACGAAGGCGTTCAGCAGCGACTGGTCGCCGTGGCTCGAAATCAGCATCGCCAGCGCCACCGCGATGGCGGAGAACACGAAGGCGTTCAGCGTCACCGCCAGCCAGAACCACGGCCCGGTGTGGATGGTGACGCCGAAACCCCAGCCGATCGCGAGGATGATCGCGACGCCGCCGAAGGCGCGGGTCATGCCGGAGAGGATCTCCCCCAGCGCGAACGCCGCGCCCGAGATCGGCGCCGCCTGGAACTCCTCGAAGATGTGGAAGTAGAAGCGCTGGATGTTGATCTCGATGGCGATGCCGTAGGCCTGGGTCATGGTGGTCATGGCGATCAGGCCGGGGAGCAGGAATTCGAGGTAGGTGTGGCCGTCGAAGCGCGCCTCGCCCCCCATGGCGGTGCCGAACGCCACCATGTAGAGCAGCGGCGAGATCGCCATGCCGACGACGGCGCGCTTGAAGCGGCGGCGGGACAGCCGCATCTCGCGCAAGTACACCGCGGAAACCCCCTGGAGCATCAGCGCACCGCCTTTCCGGTGAGGGTGAGAAAGGCGTCCTCCAGGTTGGCGCGGCGCAGCGTCAGCGCGTCGTCGGCCGTGGCGATCGCCGCCTGGGCGGCCTCGCGGTCGGCGAAATAGCGGGTGGTCATGCCCTCCGGCCCGAGGCGGTCGAACGCCCAGCCGCCGACCCGCGCGATCAGCGCGGCGGGCGAATCCAGCGCGCGGATGCGGCCGGTGTCGAGAAACGCGACGCGGTCGGCGAGGAACTCGGCCTCCTCGATGTAATGGGTGGTGAGGAACACCGTCGCCCCCTGCTTCTGGATCGTCTTGATCAGCCCCCAGATGCGGCGGCGGATGTCGGCGTCGAGGCCGACGGTGGGTTCGTCGAGGAACAGGATCGCGGGCCGGTGCATCAGCGCGCGGGCGATCATCAGGCGACGCTTCATGCCGCCCGAGAGGGTGTTGACCAGGCGGTGGCGGCGGTCGGCCAGGTCCACCACCTCCAAAAGCTCGGCGGTGCGGGCGCGGCGGTCGGCGGCCGACATGCCGAACAGGCGGCCGTGGATGTCCATGTTCTCGTCCAGCGACAGGTCGCCGTCGAGGTTGACGTGCTGCATCACCACGCCGCAGCGGCGCTTGGCGCCGATCGGGTCGCGGTCGATGTCCGCGCCGCCCAGCACCGCGCGGCCGCCGCTCTTGCGGGTGAGGCCGGTGAGGATGCGGATGGTGGTGGACTTGCCCGCGCCGTTCGGCCCGAGATAGGCGAACAGCTCCCCCGGCGGCACGCTGAAGCTCACGCCGTCGAGGGCCGGGGTGCCGCCGTATGCCTTGCGCAGGTCCTCGACGACGATCGCCGGAAGTTCACCAGCGTTCATCGTGGACCCGCTCGCGGCGGAACCGGTCGGCGGGTTCCTTCGCCTCCAGCGGGTGCCCCACCGCGACGATGCTGAGCGGCACGACATGGTGCGGCAGGCCGAGCAGCCGCGCCACCCCCTCGCTCCACAGGGTGCGGGGGTGAAGGCCGCACCACACCGCGCCGAGGCCGAGGGCGTGGGCGGCGAGCAGGATGTTTTGGGTCGCCGCCGAACAATCCGCCACCCAGAAGCCCTCGTGCTTTTCGAGGGTGACGTCGGCGCACACGGCGATCGCCAGCGGCGCCGCCAGCATCATCCGGGTATGGGGCTGAATGTCGGGCAGTTGCGCCAGCACCGCGCGGTCGGTGATGGTGACGAAGTGCCAGGGCTGGGCGTTGCCCGCCGAGGGCGCGGCCATCGCCGCGCGCAGCAGCGTCTCCACCGCCTCCGGGGCCACCGGCTCGGCGGTGAAGCGGCGAATGCTCCGTCGGGTCATCAGGTTGACGAGGGCGTCCATGGGTCCTGTCCTCGAACAGCTGGAGTCTCCCCCAGTCTACCCGGCAGGCGCGCCGACGCAAGACCGCTAGGACAGGTCGTCCGCCGCGTCGCGCCGCGCCTGCGGCAGGGTGGCGCCGCCGCCCAGCGCGCGGTAGAGGTTCACCTGGGCGGTGAGGCGGTCGAGCCGGTTGGCGAGCAGCGAGGCCTCCGCCGTGCGGCGCTTCTCCTGCGCGTCGAGCCAGGATTGCAGGTCCACCGCCCCGGCGCGGTAGCGGGTTTCGTAAAGCCCCTCGACGGCGCGCGCGGTCTCCAGCGCCCGCTCCAGCAACGCGTGCCGCTGGGCGAGCTGGCGGCGGGCGGAGAGCGCGTTCTCGACGTCGGCGAGGGCGGCGTAGAGGGTCTGGCGGAACCCGGCCACGGCGGCGCGGTAGTCGGAGTCCGAGACCGCGACGTTGCGCTCCATTTCGCGCCAGTTGAGGAACGGCAGGGCGAGACCGGCGCCGAGGCTGCCGACCGGGTTGGAGAGCACGTTGGTGAGCGACGACGAACTCCACCCGAGCGCGCCGGTGAGGCTGAAGCTCGGCAGATAGCTCGCCTGGGCGGCGTCGACGGTGGCGAGGCTGGCGCGCAGGCGGGCCTCGGCGGCGCGCAGGTCGGCGCGGCGCTCCAGCACCTCCACCGGCAGCCCCGGGTCCACCGCCGGCGGCTCCCCGGCCGGGAGAGCGGCGCGCGGCGCGTCCACCGGCGCGGGCGGGCCGTCGAACAGGATCGCCAGGGCGTTCTCGGTTTCCACCAGGCTCTGGCGGAACTCGGTGTCGGCGGCCTCCTGGGTGCGCAGCGCCTGCTCCGCCTCCAGCACGTCGAGGCTGGAGACCGCGCCCGCCGCATAGCGCGCCTGGGTCAGCTCGTAGGTGCGCCGGGCGTAGGCGATGCTCTCGCCGCTCATGGCGATGCGCTCGCGGTAATACACCAGTTGCCAATAGAGGTCGGCCGTGGTGGCGGCGAGGGCGCGGGCGGCCTCGTCGAGGTCGGCGAAGGCGGCGTCCGCCTCGAACGCCGCCGCGTCGCGGCTGCGACCGAGGGCGTTCCACGGGTCCGGGTCCCAGCTCGCGCCCAGCGATACCTGGTTCTCGCGGCCGATGGCGGCGGGGGTTTCGAGGGTGCGGGTGCGGCTGATCTGGGCGCTCGCCGTGACGCTCGGGTAGAGATCTCCCTGCGCCAGCCCCGCCTGCAGGCGGGCGCGCCGCACCGCCTCGACGCTGGTGGTGAGGTCGTTGTTGCGCATCAGCGCCCGCTCCACCAGGCGGTCGAGGTCGGCGTCGCCGAACTCCCGCCACCAGTCGTCGGCGACCGTGCGCGGCTGGGCCGCGCCCTGGGCGTAGGCGGCGGGCAGGGTCAGCTCGGGGCGGGCGTAGTCGGTGTCGAGCCAGCCGCAGCCGGAGAGGGCGGCGACGAGGCCGACGCTCAGAACGCGGGAGAGTTTCGGGGTCATTCGCGCGCCAACGCCTCCACCGGGTCGAGGCGCGCGGCGTGTCGCGCCGGAAGAAAGCCGAAGGCGACGCCGATGGCGGTGGAACAGCCGAACGCCGCGGCGATCGACCAGCCCGAGATCGCCATGCGCACGCTGTCGCTCTGGAACGCCCAGGCGATGCCGAGCGCCAGGCCCACGCCCGCCGCGCCGCCCATCAGGCACACCAGCACCGCCTCGATCAGGAACTGCTGCATGATGTCCGACCGCCGCGCCCCCACCGCCATCCGCACGCCGATCTCGCGGGTGCGCTCGGTGACGCTCACCAGCATGATGTTCATCACGCCGATGCCGCCCACCACCAGCGAGATCACCGCGATCGCCGAAATCAGCAGGGTCATGGTGGCGGTGGTCTTGTCGATGGTCTGGCGGATGGTGTCGGTGTTGATGACGAAGAAATCCTTGGTGCGGTGGCGCCGCAGCATCAGCTCGACGATCCGCCCCTCGGCATCGGCGGGCTTGACCGCGTCGGCGACGCGCACGGTGATGCGCTGAAGGTAGCTCTGCCCCAGCACCCGGTTCATCGCCGTGGTGTAGGGAATCCACACGTAGAGGGTGTCCGGGTTGCCGAAGGCGGCGGTGCGCGGCTGGGTCACGCCGATCACCCGCACCGGCACGTCGCCCAGCAGGATCACCTGGCCGATCGGGTCCACGCCCTCGCCGAACAGCTTGGTGAGGGTGTTGTTGTCGATCACCGCCACCTGGGCCTGCCGCTGCACCGCGGTTTCGGCGAAGAACATCCCCTGTGACAGCTCGTAGCCGCGCACGCGGAAATATTCGGTGCCGACGCCGTTGACCGAGCCGGAGAGCGAGACGTTGCGATAGCGCAGAGAGCGGGTGGCGGACACCTGCGGCGTCACCGAATCCACGTAGTCCTCCAGCGCCAGGGCCGCCGCGTCGCGCGGCACCAGGGTGCGGATGCGGCCGGAGCGTTCGTCGCCGAAGTCGCGGCCGGGCATGATGTCGATGGTGTTGGTGCCGATCGACGAGATGTCTGCGAGAATCTTCTGGCGCGAGCCTTCCCCCAGCGCCACCACCGACACCACCGAGGCGATGCCGATGATGATGCCGAGCATGGTGAGGAAGGTGCGCAGCCGGTGCGCGGCCATCGCCAGCAGCGCCATGCGGAAGGCCTCGACCCCCCGCCCCCACAGCGCCCGCCAGTCGGCGGCGGCGGGTTCGCCCACGTCGAGGGCGACGGCGCGCTCGGCGGTTTCGGCGCCCTTGCGGTCGGCGAGGATTTCGCCGTCGCTGATCTCGATCACCCGGTCCGCGTGGGCGGCCACCGAGGGATCGTGGGTGACGATGATGATGGTGTGGCCTTCGGCGTGGAGTTCCTTCAGCAGCGCCAGCATGTCCTCGCCGCTCTTGCGGTCGAGGGCGCCGGTCGGCTCGTCGGCGAGGATCACCCGGCCGCCGTTCATCAGCGCGCGCGCCACCGACACCCGCTGCTGCTGCCCGCCGGAAAGCTGGGCGGGGGTGTGGTCGAGGCGGTCGCCGAGGCCGAGGCGCTCCAACAGCGCCCGCGCCCGGGCGCGCCGCGCCGCGCGCGGCCGCCCGGCATAGGTGGCGGGCACCTCGACGTTGCCGACCGCGTCGAGGATCGACAGCAGGTGGTAGCGCTGGAAGATGAAGCCGAAGTGCTCGCGCCGCAGCGCCGCCAGCGCGTCGGGGGACAGCTCGCGGGTGTCGCGCCCGGCGACCTTGTAGGCGCCGCGCGTCGGCCGGTCGAGGCAGCCGAGGATGTTCATCAGCGTCGACTTGCCCGAGCCGGAGACGCCGATGATCGCCACCATCTCCCCGGCGCGGATCGCAAGGTCCAGCCCCTTCAGCGCGGCGATGGTCTCGCCGCCGGAGGGATACTCCCGCCAGACGCCTTCGAGCGACAGCAGCGGCGCGCTCATCGCATCAGCCGCCCCATCGGCGGCGGCCGGTTGCCGCGGGCGGGACCGGCGTTGGCGGCGGCGGCCGCGGCGGCGACGGCGCGGGTGCTCACCACCCGCTCGCCCGCGTTCAGCCCTTCCAGCACCTGCGCCTGGATGTTGTTGTTGATGCCGACGCGCACGGCGCGCGGCTCGATGCCGCCGTCGTCGCGCATCACCTCGAGGTGGTGGAGGCCGTCGCGCCCGGCGCGGCCCAGCACCGAGGCGGGGATCAGCACCGCGTCCTTGGCCTCGGCGACGACGATCTGCACCTGCGCGGTCATCATGATGCGCAGGATCCGCTCCGGGTTGGCCACGTCGAACAGGGCGTTGTAGTAGATCGCCGAACTCGACGACGACGACGAACTCGACGACGACGAACTCGACGACGACGAGGAGGAGGAGCTGGAGCTGCTGTAGTTCTCGGGGGCCGGCTCGATGGTGCGGACGGTGCCGGTGAACGGGTGGTCGAGATCGCCGAGAATGGTGAAGGTCGCGGTCTGCCCCGGCTTGACGCGGGTGACGTCGGCTTCCGACACCTCGGTGCGCACGGTCATCTCGCCCAGTTGGGAGATCACCATCAGGGTGGGAGCGGTCTGGTTGGCGTTGACGGTCTGCCCCTCGTCCACCGGCAGCGACACCACGGTGCCGGAGATCGGCGCGGTGATGCGGGTGTAGCCGAGGTTGACCTTGGCGGTGTCCACCGCCACCTTCGCCTGCTCGATCTGCGCGTCGAGGGCGGCGATTTCCGCTTCCAGCACCTTGAGGTTGGCCTCGGCGGTTTCATAGTCGCCGCGGGAGGCGGCATCCTGCTTCAACAGCCGGTCCTGGCGCTGGAACGCGAGGCGCGCCTGCGCCAGCGACGCCACCTTGGCGACCCGCTGCGCGCGGACGTTGGCGAGCGACGCCTCGGCCTCGCGCAGGTTGTTCTGCTGCGTCAGCGAATCGATTTCCGCCACCAGTTGCCCGGCCTCGACCTCGTCGCCCAGTTCCACCTTGAGCGACATGATCCGGCCGGACACCTGCGCGCCCACCGTCACCTCGCGCTTGGCGTTGATCTCGCCGTCGGCCAGCACGGTCTCGGCGATGTCGCCCCGGGTGGCGGCGACGGTGGGCGGCGGCGGCGTGTCGTCGCGCAGCCACCAGACCGCCGCTCCGCCGAGCGCCGCGAGGAGAAGGGCGGCGAGCGCGATCCGCCAGCCGAAGCGGGTCATCCACGAAGCCTGCACGATCTCTCCCCCTGAATTGGCAATCGCCCGACCCTACGCCGCTTTTGTCGCGCGCGCATGTCGCTAGCCCCGGAGAACTGTAAAAAAGTGTGTCGGATCAGCGCGAGGTGTCGATGCAGGCGCGCACCTGCGCGACCCGGGCGGCGAGCGCCGCCGCGAGCGCTTCGCGCTCCGGCGTCTCGAGAACGTCGGCGAGTTCGGCGAAGGCCTTGCGCAGGCCCTCGATGTCGCGCTTGCGCCGCGCCTCCATGGCGGGATCGAGGAAATCCGGGGTTTTCGGCACGTCGCCCGCCACGAACCGCGCCAGCATGTCCTCGAAGCGCGGCATCGGCATCGGCGGCGGCGGCGGCAGGTTGCGGCGGAGGATTTCCCGCGCGGCATCGCGCGACGCGCCGGAGAGGCCGGTTTCCACCGCGGCGGCGAGATCCCGCTGCACCCCCGGACCGGGGGGCATGGGCGGCCGGAGCGGCTCGGGCCGCAGCACGCCGCCCACGAAAAAGCCCACGCCGATCCCGACCAGCAGGACGTTGAGCGCCAGCGAACCCACCAGCCATCGCTTCATTCACGAAACTCCCGGGCCACTCAACGCCCGTACGTCGCCCAGGTTTCGATCCAGCCGCTCTCCATCTGTGCCGGAATGGCGACGGGGCGCGGCTGCGCCAGATAGAACCCGACTCCGATCGCCACGCCGAGGCCGAGGCAGCTCAGCCACAGCGGCACCAGCGGCCGCAGCACCAGCGCCGCGACTCCGGCGGCCGAACGTGCCGACGGCACGAACATGTGCGGCATGCGCGGCTGCTGCGGCGCGCGCGGCAGCGGATCGTCGGGGAGATCGTCGAGAATCGAATCGATGAGCCGATTGCGAGCGGCGGGCCGGAGAGCCGGTTCGCGCGCAGCCAACACATCGTCGAACGCCTGGGCATCGGCGAACGCGTCGCGCGCGGCCTCGGAGTCCTCCAACAACCGTTGCGCTCCCTGTCGCGCGCCATGCGGCCAACGCGTCAGATCGGCACCGTAGGTATCGAGCAACGCCCTGAATTCTTCCGGCGTCATGATCCCTCCAGATCGCCCACGTCCTGTGGACTTTATTTAAGCACTGTTCTTAGCTTTTGCCGCCCTCTCTTCAGGAGGGATTCCACGGCATTCAACCGCAGGCCCATAATCTCCGCAACTTCGGCCGCAGTCAAACTTTCGTGATAGTAGAGGGTGATTGCGGTGCGCTGCTGATCGGAGAGGTGGGTCATGGCCTCGCGCAGCCGCTCTCCCTCCTCGCGCCGCTCGCATTCGGCGAGCGGGCCGGGGGCGTCGTCGACGATTTCGGGGACCTCGTCGATGGAGGTCGGACGGGCGCGGCGGACCCGGTCGATGCAGCGGTTGACGGCGACGCGATAGAGCCAGGTGCGGAACGCCGCCTGCCCCGGAGACCACTGGTCGCGCGCCGTCCACACCTTGAGGAAGACGTCTTGCGCCACGTCCTCCGCCTCCGCCACGCCGACGATCCGCCTGGCGGTGCCGACGATGCGGTCGATGTGACGGCCGACGAGGAGACGAAACGCCTCCTTGTCGCCGCCTTGCACGCGGAGCATCAGCGCCTCGTCGGTCATATCCTCCGAGGGAAGCGCCCGCTTCAAGCTGCCTACCTGAGTATCCACACACGTCCTCGCGGGACTGATATCACGAAATTCTGCGATACAGGGTGATCCGACCACGACGCGTCTCGCTTATCACTGCATTGATGCGCCTTTAAGTGACTGTCGTCACTAGGCAATGTTTACCCACCTCAGGCAGTCTTCTCCGTTACGCGAGCAACCAGAGAAGGAACACCCGCTATAGACGCAAAAGCCTCTCGCATTTTGAGAATTTGGCGGTGTACGCTGCCATATCTCAACTCGGAATCGGGCGATTTCGACTGACACGCACGGTGCAGTTGCACGATCGTCGTCTTATAATATTCATGCAGAACTTCGGTCATCGGCTTCGCCTGCGGGTCCTCGTTGAGGATTCCGTCCAGCCCCTGGAGGATCTTCGACACCTTCTCGATCGCCTGGAATTCGGCTTCCGGGCATCCTTCGAGGCAGGCGGCCTTGGCGTGGGCCACCGAGCACAGCATCGCGTCGTAAAGCTCGACCACCGCCCTGAGCGGCGTCTGGGTGCGGCGCGCCGCGCCGTAGGCCTTGATCCCGAGTTCGTAGACGTTCTGGCTCATTCTTCCCTCCTGGAAACGGTTAGTCGTCGCTGTTGGCGTCGAGAATCGCCTCGAGCTGCTTGAGCGCGAGTTCGGACGCTTCGATCGCGGCCTCGATGCGCGCGTAGTAGGCGGTGAGGTATTCCTCGTAGGCGACCGCCTGCTCGGCGATGCGGTCGCGCCGTTCCTGCTTGTCGTCGATGGTGTCGCTGAGGTTTTCGATCTTTTTCGAGAGCAGGCCGGTGTCACCGGTGTAGGGCGAGAGGGCGGCGACCATGTTGTCCGCCATGCCCGCCTTGACGCTGAAGGTGATGGTGGCGCTCTCGGTGCCGGTGTAGACGAACCGCAGGCCCTCGTAGATCGTGCCGGTGGCGCCCTTCAGGGTCTTGTTGCTGACCTCGAGGGCGACGCCGTCGATGGTGGCGCCGGTGATGTTGCCGTCGGCGTCGAGGGTCACCTGCACGTCGTAATCGCCCGAGGACAGGCCGCCCGGCGTCGAGGCCACGTAGAGGGTGGAGGAGGACGTGGAGGAGGTCTGCTCGAAGAACGCCTGCACCACGTCGGCGTGCTGGATCAGCATCTGCTCGAGGGTGTCGGTGTCGATTTCGAGGTAGTTGTTGCTGTCGTAGGAGATGCCGAGGCTCTTGAGGGTGTAGGTGGTGCCGTCCACCTCGACCGATTTGCCGAGGGCGGAATAGAGCGCGGCGTTTGTGGAGCGCAGCAGCGAGTCGCCGAACAGCACGGCATCCTCGACGGCGCCGCCGGAATCGGTGGTCTGGTTGAGCACGGCGAGGGTGCGGTAGGTGTTGTAGGCGTCCACGAACGCGGTGATCGCGTCGACGATGCCGTCGAGGTCCTGCCCCACTTCGAGGGTGATGGTGCCGCCGGCGCTGTCGGCGTAGAGGCTGATCGACACCCCCGGCATCACGTCTTCGATATCGTTGGACGCGCTGGTGACGGTGACGCCGTCGATGGTCACCGACGCCATCGCGGCCGGAGTTTCCTGGACGAAGGCGCCGCCCGCGTCGACGATGCCGAGGCTCTGCAGCACGCTGCCCGAGGTGTCGGCGGCGGTGATGCTCTGGCCGGTGTCGGCGGAGGCCAGCACCAACGTGTATCCGCTGTCGCTGCTCTTCACCAGGGTGGCGGTGACGCCGGTGGCGGCGCTCTGGGCGTTGATCGCCTTGGCGACGTCGGAAAGCGTCATGCTCTCGGTAACGGTGATGGTGGTGGCGGTGCCGCTGGTCTCGGACAGGGTGAAGGTGCCGGAGAGGTTGAGGGCGGTGCTCTTGTCGCCCGCCTCGGTGCCGACGACCTTGTGGGTGGAGGCGATGCTGTTGACCTGGATGGAGTAGACGCCGAGGCTCGCCTCGCTGTCGACGGTCACCGCCAGAACCTTGGTGGGATCGGACACGCTGGACGAGGAGAGATAGGCGGATCGCGCGGAAAACGCCGAGCTGCTGGCCTGGGAGGACAGCGCCTTGGCGGTGTCGGACACCGCGTTGAGATCGGTGCGCGCCTCGGTCCAGCCGGTGACCTTGTTGTTGAGGACCTCGATCTGGTCGTCGAGCCGGTAGGCGGGCGCCATCTTGGCCTCGACCGCCACCTTGATGAGACCGGCGGAATCGAACCCCGAGGTTCCGGTTCCGGTAATGTAGGTGGTGCCGCTCGCTCCCGTGACCGTCGTCGCCATGGCGAATTTCCTTCTCGTCCGGAAAGAAACGCCTCCCCGTCCGCTGGGGACGGGGAGGCGATCGGATTACTGCAGGAGCTTGAGCAGCTGCTGCGGCATCGAGTTGGCCTGCGACAACGCGGCGATCGCGGCGTTGGTCAGCACCTGCGCCGACGAGAACTCGGACTGCGCCTCGGCGATGTCCGCGTCCGCGATGGCGGACTGGGCGGCGTCGAGGTTTTCCTTCGAGTTGTTGATCTGCGCGGCGTGGTAGTCGAAACGCGACTGGTACGAACCGACGGTGGCGCGAGCCTGCGCCAGGGTGTCGATCGCGGTGTTGATGGCGCCCAGAGCGGTCTCGGCGTTGGCGTAGGTGTCGAGCGAGTTGGTGCTCAGGGTGCCGGTGCCGAGGGTGCCGACGCCGAGACCGGTGAGGTCGGCCACGATCACCGACTCGGTGACGGTGCCGGAGCCGGTGCCGACGAGGAAGCTCAGGGTGTCGGTCATGTTCAACAGCTTGGTGCCGTTGAAGGTGGTGGTGTTGACGATGGTGTCGATTTCGGAAACGAGCTGGTCGAATTCCGAATCGATATACGCCCGCTCGTCGTCGGACACCGCACCCGACATCGCCTCGCCGGCCAGAACCTTCATGCGCTCGAGGATGTCCGAAATCGCCGCCAGGCCGCCGTCGGCGGTCTGCAGAACCGCAACGGCGTGGGAGGCGTTGGTCGCGGCCTGGCCGAGAATGGCCACGTCGGACTGCAGCTTGGTGGACACCGCGAGACCGGCGGCGTCGTCGGCGGCGCGGGTGATGCGCGAGCCGGACGCCACCTTGTTGAGGGCGCTGGTCTGCTCTTCGGAGTTGATGTTGAGGTAACGGAGGGCGGAGTTCGCCGACAGGTTCGTGCTGATAACGGGCATGAGATATCTCCTTCGTTGATCTCATTTACGGAGCCATTCGAGCGCCGCAGCGGTGGATCGGCGGAACGCCCCGCCGACTGACACCTACGTCGCCTATACGACCCGCGACCGCCGACACTGGCGCACCGGTCCTCCGATTTTTTTTCCGAAAAATTCGCCGCCAGTTTTTTCCGCGTTGCCGCGTTTGTCGGTCATCGGGAGGGGCAATTCCCTCGCGACGGGACCCTGGGAGACGCGCAATGACCACGGTGAGCACGGTAAGCGGCAGCGGGATGACTTCGAGCACGGCCACTTCGGTCGAGGCCCTGTCCGAAAACTACGAGCTGTTCCTCAGCATCCTCACTGCGCAGCTGAAGAACCAGAACCCCCTCGACCCCACCGACACCGACGAGATGACCGCCCAGTTGATCAGCTACTCCCAGGTGGAGCAGCAGATTCTCGGCAACGCCTACCTCGAGAATCTCGTGCTCGCGACCAACAACCAGAGCGCCTCGGTGGCGATCTCGATGGTCGGCATGGAAGTTTCCTACAACGCGGGCGACCTCGCCTACGAAAGCGGCGACACCCTGTCGTGGGCGTTCGAGGTGCCCGATGGCGCCACCAAGGTGGTCGCCCAGGTGCTCGATGAGAACGGCAAGGTGGTCTACTCGGAAGACGTGGGCGACACCGCCGGCGACCGGACCTACGACTGGACCGGCATGCTCAGCAGCGGCAAGTCCGCCTCCGCGGGCAACTACTCGCTCAAGGTCATCGTCACCGACGCGGCGGGCGACACCGCCGAAGTGGAACCCAGCACCACCAGCGTGGTGACCCAGGTCGACTGGTCCGGCGGGTCGGCGCAGTTGATCATGGCCAACGGCGCGACCGTTTCCCTCAGCGACGTCGTCTCGGCGAAGTCCCCCACCACCACCACCACCCAGTCCTGACTTTAGCGTCACAGGAGACTCGAAATGAGCGCCCTTTCCAGTTCGATGAACATCGCGGTCTCGGCCCTGTACAGTCAGTCGGCTGCGGTGTCGTGCATTTCCAACAACCTCGCCAACTCGTCCACCACCGGCTACAAGACCACCACCGCGGCGTTCGCGACGATGGTTTCCGGCTCCGGCTCCTACACCAACTTCACCGGTGCGGGCGTCAAGGTGGACCCGCGGCAGAGCCTCACCTCCCAGGGCACCCTGGTGGGCACCGAAAGCTCCACCGACCTCGGCATCGACGGCGCGGGCTTCTTCGTGGTGGCGGCCAACTCCACCAGCAACATCTTCTACTATACCCGCGCGGGCGACTTCACGACCGACCAGGACGGCTACCTCGTCAACAGCGCGGGCTGGTATCTCCAGGGTTACCCCACCGACCGCGACGGCAACGTGCTGACCAGCAAGAGCGCCGCCGGCCTCCAGGCGATCAACGTGGACGACTACGCGGGCACCGCCGCCCCCACCACCACGCTCGAAGTGCAGGCGGTTCTGCCCGCCGAGGCCGAGGTGGGCGACGCCTTCACCGTCGACGCGGAAATCTTCGACAGCCTGGGCGTCTCGCACACCATCACCGTCACCTACACCAAGACCGGCACCAACGCCTGGGACATGTCGGTGTCCGACCCGGTGATGAGCAGCACCGGCGTCGCCAGCGGCACCGCCAGCCTCAACGGCGTTCCGGGCGGCACCGCCGCCATCACCTTCGACACCGACGGCACGCTGCTCTCTCCGGCCACCATCGACCTCGGCGTCACCGGCTGGACCACCGGCGCGGGCGACAGCACCATCGCCTACACCGCGGGCACCATCGGCGGCACCGACGGCCTCTCCCAGTTCGGCCGCTCGGACTCCAACACCGATCCCTCCCTCACCCTCAAGGCGGTGGTCCAGGACGGCCTGCGCTTCGGCGAGTTCGTCTCGGTGACGATCGACACCGACGGCACCGTGTCGGCCAACTTCGACAACGGCGTGGCGTACTCGATCTACAAGATTCCGCTGGCGATGTTCGCCAACGCCAACGGCCTCGACGCCAAGACCGGCACGGTGTTCTCCTCGAGCATCAGCTCCGGCACCGCCAACCTGGTGGAGGCGGATTCGGGCGCCAGCGGCGCGATCCTCTCGGGCGAGGTGGAATCCTCCACCACCGACACCGCCAGCGAATTCTCGAAGCTGATCGTCGCCCAGCAGGCGTATTCGGCGGCCTCCGAAATCATCAGCACGGTGAGCGACATGTACGACGCCCTGCTGGCGGCCAAGCGGTGAGCTCGATGAACCCCGAGTTCCGCGCCGTCGACATCGCGCTGAAGCGCCTCGAGATCCTTTCGGAAAAGGCGAAGCGGCTGCCGGAAGACTGCAGCAAGCTCGAACGCATGGCGATGATCGCGGAACTCGACGCCGCGATGCGGGCGATGCGGGCGATGCAGACGGACATCCGCGAACGCCTCTCCCGCTCGCGCCGCACCAGCGCCGCCGCCAACGCCTACGGGCGCTCGGCGGCCCTCAAGTTCAACCGTCGCTGAGGAGCACACCATGCACGCCTCGACCCTCGCCTCCCTCGACGAACGCACGTTCCGGGACTTCGTCGCGGTTCTGCACGAACTCATCGACCTCCTCGCCGAGGAGAACACCATCCTCGCCACCCCTTCCGGCGAAATCTCGCTGGAGATGGTGCGGCGCAAGGAAGACCTCTCGGCCCGCTACGCCCGCCTCACCTCGATGATCCGGCCGCGCACCTCGGCGCTGCACGCCGCCGGGGTGCTCGACCCGGTCGCCGTGGAGGCCGACATCCGCGCGCTGGTGCGCCGGGTGAAGGAGAACCAGGCGCTGCTCAACGCCCGCAAGGCCGCCACCGCGCTCCGGGTCGAAGCGGTGATGACCGCCCTCGCCGCCCGCGAGCGCGAAGGCGCCGGGTACTCGGGGTCCGGCGAGACCCTCGCCCGCGGCGGCAGCTCCGCCGCTGGCCTGCACCTCAGCGCCTGAACCGGGAGCGTAGGCCGATGTCGATCGCGAGCATCATCAACACCGCCACCACCGGGCTGAGCGTGGCGCAGACGCGCATCGCGCTCGCCTCCACCAACCTCGCCAACGTCGAGACCCCCGGCTACACCGCGAAGACCGCGAGCGTCGCCACCCGCACCGTGGGCGGCCAGGCCACCGGCGTGCAGGTGGTGGGCATCGGCAGCGACGTGGACGCCAACCTTCACAAGAAGCTGGTGTCGTCGATCGCCACCTCGTCCTACGATTCCACGATATCGTCCTATCTGCAGGCGGCCTCGGCGGCCTTCGGCACCACCAGCGACGGCGCCGACCTCACCAACGCCCTGGCGAAGATCCAGACCACCCTCTCCGACGTGATCGCCGACCCGGCCGACACCAGCGTCGCCGACGCGTTCTTGAGCGCCCTCGAAAGCTGGGCCGACACCGTCAACACCACTTCGGACACCATCCAGTCGAGCCGCACCACCGCCGACGCGGCGATCGCGGAAGACGTGGAATCGGCCAACGCGCTGCTGCACCAGATCGACACCCTCAACGACCAGATCACCCGCGCCATCGCCAACGGCACGCCGACCTCGGATCTCGAGGACGCGCGGCGCGCCGCGCTCGAAAGCCTGGGGCAGTACATCGACGTCACCACCTTCACCACCAACGCCGGCGCGGTGCAGATCTACGCGGGCGGCCAGCCGCTGCTCACCTCCCACGTCTACGAACTCACCTACGCCGCGAGCGGCGAACTCAACGTCGATTCCACCTACCCCGGCAGCATCGGCGGGATCACCGTCAACGGCGTGGACGTCACCAAGTCGCTCTCCGGCGGCAGCATCGGCGCGCTGGTGAAGCTGCGCGACGAGGTTCTGCCCGGGCTGCAGGACGAGATCGAGGCGCTCAACAACGGCGTCATGGACGCGATCAACGCCGCCGCCGCCACGGCGACGCCGGTGCCCGCGCCCAACACCCTCACCTCGTCGGCCACCTATGTCGCCGCGGACGCCCTCAACGGCACCGGCACCCTCACCCTGGTGCTCACCGACGCCGACGGCGTGGTCACCGGCAGCGTCGATTTCGACCTCTCCACCTACGCCACCATGGGCGACCTGGTGGCGGCGCTGGACGGCACCGCCGGGATATCCGCCTCCCTCGACGCCACCGGCCACCTGGTGGTGGCGGCGGACGACGCGGACGCCGGAGTGATCCTCACCGGGGCCGGCACCCTCGACGGCGCCGGCTTCAACCGCGCCACCGGCGTCTACGACCTGCTCAGCCTCGACTACGGCCTGACCCTCGACTACGGCCGGGTGCAACTCGCGCCCCAGGTGGCGACCTCGGGCATGGCGATGGCGGCGGTGGCCTCGACCACGGTGGGCGCCTCCGCCTACGCGGCCGACGACACCACCGCGTTGCAGGCGATCTACGACGCCCTCTCGAAGACCATGAGCTTCGGCTCCGCGGGCAACCTCTCGGCCACCACCACCACCGCGGCGGGCTACGCCGCGCGGATCGTCGACGACCTCGCCGACCGGGCCGACCAGGCGGCCGTCGTCGCCAAATCGAGCGCGACCACCGCCAGCACGCTGGAGACCAGCTTCACCAACACCTACGGCGTGAGCGTGGAGGAAGAGACCGCTCGCCTCGCGACGTATCAAAAGGATTTCCAAGCCGCGTCGCAGATCCTTCAGGCCGCCCAGGACATGTGGGACAGCCTGATCTCGGTGATGCGCTAAACGGGAGGCCGGAACCATGCGGGTGTCCACGGCAGGCATGAACAACCAGATGATCACCCAGGCGCTGCGGGTGCAAAGCAGCTACGCCGAGGCGCTGGAACAGCAGTCCTCGGAACTGAAGTCGGCGCAGCTGAGCGGCCTCGACGGACAGGCCGGGGCCGCCGTCGGCCTCACCGCCGACATCGCGCGCTCCAACCATCTCGTCACCCAGGCGGAGACCGCCACCGCGCAGCTCGAGATCGCCTATTCCACGGTCGACAGCATCGGCGACCTGGTGCAGGGCGTGCTCTCCAAGCTCGCCGGGGCGATCGACGGCACCACCGACGACTACGACAGCGTGCAGACCGCCGCGGCGGACGCCCTGTCCAACATCGTCACCCTGCTCAACACCCAGTACGCGGGCAGCTATCTGTTCTCGGGCGGCACCACCCTCACCAAGCCGGTGGACGTGACCGACCCGGCCTACGACCCGACCCTCAACACCGCCTACTACCAGGGCGGCAGCAACCTGCGCACGGTGATGCTCGACGGCGGCGCCAGCATCAGCTACGGCGTCACCGCCGACGACCCGGCGTTCGCCGAGGCGATGAAGGGCCTGGCGGCGATCGCCGACGCCAGCCCCCTCGACGCCGCCACCGTGGAATCCGCGTTCGATACCCTGTCGGCCACGATCAAGCCGCTCGGCCACATCCAGGAAAAGCTGTCGGCGCAGACCGTCACCCTCAACAACCTGATCGACGCCCAGACCGATTTCCAGCTCTACGCCAACGAGATGCTGACCGGCCTGACCAAGGTCGACATCCCCACCGCCAGCGCGGTGGTGGCGCAGCGCGAACTGCTGCTGCAGGCGTCGTTCTCGGCGCTCTCGTCGCTCAAGAGCGTCAGCATCCTCAACTATCTCTGAAAAAAGAAGGCCGCCCCCGTGGGGCTGGGGGCGGCCAGAACGACGAGGCCAGGGAGACATGCCTCGCCGATGTCCGGCGCGCCACGGGGGAGTCGCTACGCCGGGCGGGACCGAAGCCTAAAGGGGGAAAAGGCTTCGTCCCCGGGTGGTCTCATGCATTCCGTTCAACTGCCGATCTGAACCCAGGTGCCGTCCGCCTTCCGGCAGGCGGTGCTGGTCACCTCCGTCTGCCGACCGTCGATCGCCACGGTCTGCTTGAACTCGCGGCAGACGTTGTTCTGGGCGTCGCGGCCCTCGCGGGTCGGGGTGATCGTGCCCGCGTGGCCGGTGCTCGACGCATTCCAGGCGATGCTCTGCCCGATCGGCGCCACGTAGGCCTGCTGCGCCGCCTGTTGCGCCGCCAGCGCGTCGGCGCGGTCGAGGGACTGGCCGACCTCGTGGCCGACGAACGCCCCGAGAATGGTGCCGACCACCGCCGCCGCCACCCGTCCCGATCCCTGGCCGAACTGCGCCCCGGCGACACCGCCGCCGACCGCGCCCAGAAGCGTGCCGCCGGTGGTCTTGTCGATACCGCCCGACGACGCCGGAGCCGGGGCTGCGACCGGCGCGGGGGCTGCTGCGGGCAGGGGAACCGTCTGCCACGGCGCGAGGCATTGCGGCACCGCCGGATAGTAGCCCGCCGGATTGGCGCAGTAGTACGCCGCCTGGGGCGCCGCCGCCACCACCACAACCCCGGGCGGAACCATCGGGGCGGGATAGGGATACACCGGCGCCGGATAGAAATACCGCGTGCCGCCGACGATCCACCACCAGCCGTAGCGGCCGTCCCACCAGTCGTGGACCCAGCGGCCGGAGTGCCAGGCGTCGGGAGCGCCCATGTGGGCGGGGCGTCCCGGGCCGTCGGGGCCGCGCCCCCAGCCGGGGCCGCCGCGTCCGGGGCCGTCGAAGCCGGGCGGCCCGGCCCATGCGGTCACAGCGCCCAGGCCGATCGCCGCGCATCCCGCCAACGCCGTCACCACCCCTCGCACACCGCGCATCCGTCGATCCATCCTTCGTTCGTCTTCCGGGGAGCGGCCCGGAAGGGCGGGCCTCGCCGCAGCGACTGCCCGCCTTCCGTCCTAGATGTCCCGCTCGCCACGGATACAGGTTGGACCTTACCCCCGGGTTGTCTCAGGGGTGTGTCGGAGGAAACGGGAAAGTGTATCAAAATGTGTCGCGGAGAATCCGGCACATGAACCAGGCGACGCCGCCGTAGCTCGAAAGATCGGGCGCCGCGTCGGCGGCCACCCGGAAGCCCCGCGCCTCCCACACCGGGCGGGAGTCGTTCACCGCCACCAGCGACAGGGTGGCGAGGCCGCGCGCCCCGGCGAGGGCCGCCACCCGCTCCACCGCCGCCCCGGCGGCGCCCCGGCCGCGGGCATGGGGCAGCAGCGCCACGTCGTGGAGATACCAGGTGTCCGCATCCGCCGGGATCGCCCCCAGCAGGGTGTCGAGCTTGGGGGGCGCGCCGTAGCGCCAGGGATGGGTGAGGGCGTAGCCCGCCAGGGCGCCGCCGTCGTCCAGCACCGCGCAGCCCTCGGGGCAGAGGGCGAGGCGCTCGGCGAACACCGCGTCCGCCTCCGGATAGCCGGGGTGGATCGCCGCCGCGGCGCGGCTCACCGCCGCGAGGTCGGCGGCGCGCATCGGCCGCCAGGTCATCGCCGCACCTGCGCGAGGAAGGCGGCGGTATCGAAGGTATCGATCTGCGCCGGATCGAGGAACCGCTCGGCGTAGCGCCGCACCACGCCGCTTTCGAGGAACAGCGCGAACACGTCCGGGTCGATGGCGCGTTGCGCCGCCATCTCGCCGAGGATGCCCACCGCCTCGGACAGGCTCTTGGCCTTCTTGTAGGGGCGGTCGGCGGCGGTGAGGGCCTCGAACACGTCGGCCACCGCCATGATCCGCGCCGGAATCGAGAGATCGGCGGCGGTGAGGCCGCGCGGGTAGCCGGTGCCGGTGAGGGTTTCGTGGTGGGTGCCCGCGTATTCCGGCACTCGCCGCAGGTGGCGGGGGAACGGCAGGCTTTCCAGCATCACGATGGTCTGGACGATGTGCTGGTTGATGATCGCCCGCTCCTCGTCGGTGAGCGTGCCCTTGCGCACCGAGAGATTGTGCAGCTCGCCGAAGTTGAAGCGCACCGCCGCCGGGCGCACGGTGAACCCCCACGAGGGGTCGAGCGCCGGTTCGCCCGGGCCGTGGGCGACGATATGCTCGCGGCGGTCGGCCAGCAGGCGTTCCTCGGCGGGCAGGGGCGCGGGCGGCACGCCGTCCAGCCGCGCCTGTTCCACGTGGGAGAGGCCGAGACGGTCGTCGAAATAGCGGCGCCACGGCGTCGCCGCGATCCGCACCAGGCGCGCCACGTCGGCGTCGCTCATGGATTCGGAGCCGACGTTGCACTGGGCGACGAAGGCGAAGTCGTCCTCCAGCTCCCGCACCCGCTCGGCGAAGCGGGCGTCGGCCTCGGCGGGGCATTCGCCCGCGCGCAAGGCCTCGAGCCGGGCGATCTCGGCGTCGCGGCGCAGCACCTCGAAGCGGGTGCGCACCTCGTGGATGCGGTTGAACACGGTTTCGAGCTTGGTCGCCTTGTCGATCACGAACTCGGGCGTGGTCACCTTGCCGCAGTCGTGCAGCCACGCGCCGATGCGGAACTCGCGCCACTCCTCGGGGGTCTTGAAGGCGAAGTTGGCGAACGGCCCGGCGGTGGCGGCGCTCGCCGCCTCGGCCAGCATCAGCGCCAGCTCGGGCACGCGGGCGCAGTGGTTGCCGGTATAGGGGCTCTTGGCGTCGATCGCCCCGGCGACGAAGCGCACCATGCCGTCCATGATGCTGTCCTGCGAATCCAGCAGCAGGCGGTTGTCGAGGGCGGTGGCCGCCTGGGCGGCGAGGGCCTCGACGAGGCGCTCCACCGCGGGCGGGAACGGCACCACCGCGCCGGTCGCCGGGTCGCGCGCGTTGATCAGTTGCAGCGCGCCGATCACCGCGCCGCCGCGCGGCTTGAGCGGCACGGTGAGGAACGAGCGGGAGCGGTAGCCGGTGCGCGCGTCGAAGGCGCGGGTGCCGGAAAAGTCGAAACCCTCGGCACCGTAGGCGTCGGCGATCGCCACCGCCTGCTCGCGATGCACCGCGTGGCTCACCACGTTGGCGTGGTTGGGGCGGCCCTCGGCGTCGTAGAGCGGCACGCCCGGCAGCGGCGGCGGCTGGCCCTCGCTGCCGCCCTGGCGGATTCGCAGCACGTCGTTGTGGAAGATCTCGAAGCGCAGCACGTCGTCGTCGCGCATGTAGAGGGTGCCGCCCTCGGCGCTGGCGAGTTCCTTGGCGGCCTCGACGATGGATTCCATCAGCCGCGCGGTGTCGCGCTCGGCCGAGAGGGCGATGCCCTGGGCGATCAGGCGCTCCAGCCGCACCTGCACCCCCGCCACCTCGCGCTCGTGGCGCACCAGGGCGGCGCGCAGGGTTTCGACGGCTTCGGCCAGGGCGGCGCATTCGCGCGGCGGTTCGGGGGTGCGGCGGGCGCGGGTGTAGTCGCGGGCGGCGAAGCGCCCCACCTCGGCGGCGGCGGCGGCGACGCCCCGCTCCACCCGGGCGACGGCGGCGAGCGCCAGTGGCACCGCCGCGCCGAGGGCGAGCGCCCCGCCCAGCAGCACGGCTTCGGCCGCCTCGGGCGCGAGCGCGGCGGCGGTCAGGCACACCGCCCCCACCGCCATCGCCAGGATGGCGACCACAGACCCCTTCAACCCGAGACGCGGGGGAAACCCGAAACCGAAAACCGACACTGCCGAAACCGCGAGAATTCTGGGGAAGCCAACCTCTCTTCATCGCGCATATCGGCGTCCGCGTCCAGTGCCCGTCGTCACTTCGGTAAATCCGATTAAAATGATCGGATATTCCCGTTTCCGTTTGGCGGCGGGGCGTGAGACAGTCAGGGTGTCGATTGAAGACGGACGTTCTCTCTCGGCTCTCCCGGCAGGGGAGCCAGCGGTAACGGCAGAAAGGACAGCACCCATACCGGCAGCGACGTTTCCCCCCAGATGTGGTCGTTGACCGGATAGCCGGAAAGTCTTCCCGAAGCGGTTTCCCTCCCCCCTCTTGGACCGCCAGGGAGTTCCGGCAAGACCCGAAAGGAGCCCTTCCCCCCAGGGCTCCTTTCTTATTGCGCGTTTTCCTACTCGCTCGCCTCCACCTCGCGGCCCGCCGGAACGGGCTTGCGCAGCAGCGACAGCGCGATGGCGCCGCCGAGCAGGCTCACCGTGACCCCGAGCGACAGCGCGGGCGGCACGTGGCCCACCGCCTCGGCCCAGAAGATCTTGCCGCCGATGAACACCAGCACCCCCGCCAGCCCGTAATGCAGGTAGCGGAACCGCCCCACCATCACCGCCAGCACCGAATAGAGGGCGCGCAGGCCGAGGATGGCGAAGATGTTGCTGGTGAAGACGATGAAGGTGTCGGTGGTGATCGACAGCACCGCCGGAATGCTGTCCAGCGCGAACACCAGATCGGCGGTCTCGATCACCACCAGGGCGGGCAGCAGCGGCGTCGCCATCAGGCGCAGGCCGCGCGCGGTCTTGACCCGGGCGAAGAAGGCGTGGCCGTGGAACTCCTCGGTGATCGGAATCACCTTGCGCACCAGCCGCACCAGGCGCGATTGCTCGGGCCGCTCGGGCGATTGCCCGTGGGCGAACGCCATGCGCACCCCGGTGAACACCAGGAAGGCGCCGAACAGGTAGAGGATCCACTCGAACTTGGCGATCATCGCCGCGCCGATCAGGATCATCACGCCGCGCATCGCCACCACGCCGACGATCCCCCAGAACAGCACGCGGTGCTGATACTGCCGCGGGATCGCGAAGGCGGCGAAGATCGTCGACATCACGAACACGTTGTCGATCGACAGGCTTTCCTCGACGAGGTAGGCGGTGATGTAGAGGAGGCCCGCCTCGGCCCCCATGAAGTGCCAGACGCCCGCGCCGAATAGCAGCGCGATGCCGACGTACATGCCGGTGAGAAGCAGGCTTTCGCGCGCGGATTCGACATGATCGTGGCGATGCAGAACCCGCAGGTCGAAGACCAGCAGAACCGCCACGAACGCGAGGAACGCGCACCAAAGCCAGGCCGGATGCCCCGAGATCGGGGTCGCGGCCAAAGGCCAGAGCTGTTCGAACATGAAGGATCGGAAGTACGGTCGCGTGCCGTCCACGCGGTTGCAACACGATCCGACATCGCGACGAACGTCTTCGCCGCCAGAGGGGCCCGGATCGGGTGAGTTGACAGGCGGATATTACGCCTGCGCCCTGAAAAGACAAGGCGGAACCGAGGGGGGATCGGTTCCGCCGACTAAGTTCTTCAACGATGGATATCCCGGATATGGGAACCCCCCGACGGCGCCGCCAGGGGGACCCGCCGGGATTATTCGGTGAGCGCCCGGTTGTCGGCGATCGCCTTTTCGGCGGCGCGTCCGGTGAGTTCCTGCAAGTGGTCGAACACCCACTCGAAGGTGCCCACGCCCATGGTGAGGGAGCGCAGTTCGAGGATCAGGTCGTGCACCTCCATCTGCGGCACCTGCGCCTTGATCACGTCCCAGCCCTTCCAGCCGGGGCGCTTGTCGTAGCCGAGGATCTGCGCGCGGCGCTGGGAGAGGGCGCGCTGCGCCTTCGACGTCCACTCCGACGGCACCGCCACCGACACCGACCAGATCGGCTCCAGCAGGATCGGATCGCACTTCGGCAGCGCCGCCCGCATGCCGATGCCCGCGGCGGTCTTGAACGCCATTTCCGAGGAATCCACCGTGTGGTAGGAGCCGTCGGTGAGGGTCACCGCGAGATCCACCACCGGGAAGCCGAGCGGCCCCCGGCCCAGGCTCTCCTTCACCCCCGCCTCCACCGCAGGGATGTAGTTCTTCGGCACCACGCCGCCGACGATGCGGTCGGCGAAGACGAAGCCCTCGCCGCGCCCGAGCGGCCGCACCTCCAGCATCACGTCGCCGAACTGGCCGTGGCCGCCGGTCTGGCGCTTGTGGCGGCCGCGCTCGGCGCACGGCTTGCGGATCGTCTCCTTGAACGGCACGGTCGGGCGCTCGGCCTTGACCTCGACGTTGTGGGCGGTGCGCAGGCGGTCCACCGCGTTCATCAGATGCACCTCGCCCATCCCCCACAGCAGCAGTTCGCCGGTGTCCGGGTTGTGGCCGAACGCCAGCGACACGTCGTCGGCCACCAGTTTGGCCAACGCGGTGGAAAGCTTGACGTCGTCGCCCGCCTTGACGGTGCCGAGCTTGAGGGCGAACAGCGCCTGCGGCGCGCGCGGCCAGTCCTCCGGCGGCAGGGCGCCCGCCTCGGTGAGCACGTCGCCGGGGCGCGCGCCCTCGACCTTCGAGACCGCCGCGATGGCGCCGCGCCCGACCCGCGCCACCTTGCTCACCTCGCCGCCCTGGAGGGCGTAGAGGCCGCCGATCTTCTGCCCCGCCAGGGTCATGCCGTCGGCGAGGCCGCCGCCCCAGGCGCGCACCCAGGCGAGGCGGCCGGTGTGCTGGGCGTGCTGGCTCTTGAACACCTGGGCGATGCCCGCCGGGGTCACCGCCTTGCGGCGCTCCCAGGTTTCCTCCGCATCGGGGGCGTCGTGGCGCAGGGTCTTCCACAGCCGGGTGATGCCGTGGTCGCGCTCCGCCTCGCCGAACAGCACCGGCACCACCAGGTTCGCCGCGAGGTCGCGCTTGAGCGAGGCGAACACCTCGGCGGTGGCGGGTTCGGCGTCGTTGAGCAGTTCCTCCATCAGCGCGTCGTCGAAGTCGGCGAGGCTTTCCAGCACCTCCTGCCGCCGGCCCTGCTCGTCGTCCGCCACCGCGGCGGGAATCGCGATCAGGGTGGAGGGCTTGCCCTCCTCGTATTGGTAGGCGCGGCGGTGGATCAGATCGACGAAGCCGGTGATCGCCTCGCCCTCGACGATCGGCATCTGCCGCATCACCAGCGGCCGCTCGGACACCGCCTGGAGCGCCTCGAGAATCTCGGCGTGGCCCGCCTTGGCGTGCTCGATGCGGTTGATGAAGATCAGGTGCGGAATCTCGTGGTCGTCGAGGAACTTGAGGTAGGGCGACACCATCACCGCGCGGCTCGGGTCCGGATCGCACACCACCACCGCGATGTCGCACACCATCAGCGCGTGGCGGGTGTCCTGAAGGAACTCCACCGAGCCGGGGCAGTCGAGAAAGGTCCAGGGGTCGTCGAGGTAGGTGGTGCTCGCCGCCACCGATTCGGTGCTCATCTCGCGGCTTTTCGCCTCGGCCGGCCAATCGCCGACGCGGGTGCGGTCGGCCGCCGAGCCCTTGCGGGTGATGCCGCCCGAAACGCTCAGCAGCGCCTCCATCAGGCTGGTCTTGCCGCTGGTGTAGGGTCCGACGATGGCGGCGACGCGTGTCGCGCGGCCGGTGGTCTCCACGTTGTCAGGCATTCTGGGTCCTCCCGCTTTTTGGCGGCCAGGAAAGCCCGATGTGCAGCCGGAGACGAACCGCGCCCCCGTCCCCCACCTTCGGGTCGAGGTCACCCCCGACCTCGGCCCGGCCTTCCGGCCAGTGGTCCCCGGCGGGATGACGCACCCCGCGCGGGGTGTTTCGCGTGCCTGGGGTTCATGGTCACAGGAGCGCCACGCGGATGCAACAGAAATCCTGCCCGACCGGGGAGGTCAGCGGCCGTCCGGCAAGCGGCGCATCACGTCGCCCGCGAACGGCGTCCACAGCCCGGTCTCCACCCCGGCGGCGCGCAGGGCGCGGGTGGTCCACTGGTTGCAGGTGTGGATCGGGGAATACGCCCCGGCGGCGGCATAGAACATGTCGCGGCGGCCGTAGGCGCGGCCGTGGAGCGGCCGGGTCTGCCCCGCCGCGTCGCGCAGCAGCGCCGCGTCGACGAAGGCGTCGAGGCGGCGGTAGGCGTCGGCGTTCAAGGTGAGGAAGCGGCAGTCGGAGTCGGGGGCGCCCCGCAGCAGGTAGACGTGCAGCACGCTCGGCCCGCCGCCGAACAGCGCCCGCCACGCGAGGCCGGGCCGCAGGTCGGACCACGCCCGGGTTTCGAGGTAGAAGGCCTGGTCGCCCCACCCCACCAGCACCCGGTCCGCGTCCGCCCCGGCGCCGGGGAAGTGGGCGGGGTCGATGCGGGTGCGCCAGTCGGCCCCGGCTGCGGCGAGGGGCAGCAGCAGGTCGGTGTGGACGCCGTTGGAGCACACGCCGATCTCGATGCCCGCCTCGGGCAACGGCTCCCCCGCCACCGGCCAGCGCGACAGAACCGCCGCCGCCAGCCCGTAGAGCAGCGGCGGCAGCAGCGGCGCCGCCAGCAGCGCGACCAGCCATCGTCGTCGCATCGTCCGCCCTCCGGGCCCTGGAAACGCGAAGGGCCGGGACATCGCGCCCCGGCCCTCCCGATACGTTTGCGCCCGCCGCCTCAGCGCAGCGAGTTGCAGAACTTCTGGATGCGGGTGCAGGCCTCGACCAGGTTCTCCATCGACGTGGCGTAGGAAATCCGGAAGTACGGCGACAGGCCGAACGCCGTGCCCTGCACCACCGCGATGCCGGTCTTTTCCAGCAGCTGCGCGACGAACACGTTGTCGTCGGTGATCTTCACGCCGTCCTCGGTGCTCTTGCCGATGCAGCCCGCGCACGAGGGATAGACGTAGAACGCGCCCTCGGGCGTGCGGCAGGAGAGGCCGGTGGCCTGGTTGAGCATCGACACCACGGTGTCGCGCCGCTCCTTGAACGCGGTGTTGCGCTCCTTGAGGAACTCGTGGTCGCCGTTCAGCGCCTCCACCGCCGCGTACTGGGCGATCGAGGTGGTGTGGGTGGAGCTTTGCGACTGGATCTTGTTCATCGCCTTGATGACGTTGGCCGGACCCGCCGCGTAGCCGACGCGCCAGCCGGTCATGGCGTAGGCCTTGGAGAGGCCGTTCAGGGTCAGGGTGCGGTCGTAGAGCTCCGGCACCACCTCGGCGATGGTGGCGAACTTGAAGCCGTCGTAGACGATGAATTCGTACATGTCGTCGGTCATCACCCACACGTTCGGGTGCTTCAGCAGCATCCGGCCGATCGCCTTCAAATCGTCGGCGGTGTAGGCGGCGCCCGAGGGGTTCGACGGCGAATTGAGGATCAGCCACTTGGTCTTGGGCGTGATCGCCTTTTCCACGTCCTCGGCGGTGACCTTGAAGCCGGTCTCCTCCTTGCCCATCACGAACACCGGCTTGCCGCCCGCGAGCAGCACGATGTCCGGATAGCTCACCCAGTAGGGCGCCGGAATGATCACCTCGTCGCCGGGATCGACGGTCGCCATGATCGCGTTGTAGATGCTCTGCTTGCCGCCGCAGGCCACCTGGATCTGGTCGGGCGTGTAGGTCAGGTTGTTGTCGCGCTTGAGCTTGGCGCAGATCGCCTGGCGCAGCGGCAGGATGCCCTCGACCGCGGTGTACTTGGTGTAGCCCTTGTCGAGCGCGGCCTTGGCGGCGAGCTTGACGTGCTCCGGGGTGTCGAAATCCGGCTCTCCGGCGGAAAGGCCGATGACGTCGGCACCGGCGGCCTTCATCTCGGCGGCCTTGGAGGAGACGGCAAGCGTGGGCGAGGGCTTGATCGCGGACAGACGCTCGGCGATGATCGGCATGGTTCCTGACCTTTTTTGGATCGTGTTGGGCGAGGGTGGACGAAGACACCTCGGACGATACCTGGGGTAGGAGGGTGGGCGCAAGCGCCTTCGGCCCGGAAAACCGCCATTCCCGACGGGTTTTTGCCCCGCCGGCAACGAGGACCCGATGGACACCATTTTGCCGTTGTATCAGCGCCCGCCCGCAGGCCCGCGCGCCGAGTTCCGCCTCGACTCCGAGTTCGCCCCGGCGGGCGACCAGCCGACCGCGATCGCGGCGTTGACCGAGGGGCTGGAGGCCGGGCTTTCGGACCAGGTGCTGCTGGGCGTCACCGGCTCGGGCAAGACCTTCACCATGGCCCACGCCATCGCCCACCTGGGGCGGCCGACCCTGGTGATCGCCCCCAACAAGATCCTCGCGGCGCAGCTCTACCAGGAGATGAAGACCTTCTTCCCCGACAACGCGGTGGAGTACTTCGTCTCGTACTACGACTACTACCAGCCCGAAGCCTACGTGCCGCGCACCGACACCTACATCGAGAAGGATTCGGCGATCAACGAGCAGATCGACCGGATGCGCCACGCCGCCACCCGCGCGGTGCTGGAGCGCCGCGACGTCATCATCGTCTCGTCGGTGTCGTGCCTCTACGGCCTCGGCTCGGCGGAGAGCTACGCGCGCATGGTGTTCGACCTGAGCGTGGGGCAGGAGATCGACCCGCGCGAGGCGATGCGCGAGCTGGTGACCCTGCAATTCAAGCGCAACGACGCGGCGTTCCAGCGCGGCGCCTTCCGCGTGCGCGGCGACGTGCTGGAAATCTTCCCCGCCCACTACGAGGACCGCGCCTGGCGGGTGTCGTTCTTCGGCGAGGAGATCGAGGAGATTTCCGAGTTCGACCCGCTCACCGGCCACAAGACCGCCGAGCTGCCGAACATCCGCGTCTACCCCAACTCCCACTACGTCACGCCCCGCCCCGCCCTCTCCCAGGCGACGATCAAGATCAAGCAGGAGCTGAAGGCGCGCACCGAATACTACCTCGCCCAGGGCCGCCACCTGGAGGCGGAGCGGATCTCCCAGCGCACCGCCTTCGACCTCGAAATGCTGGAGGCCACCGGCCACTGCAAGGGCATCGAGAACTATTCCCGCTACCTCACCGGCCGCAACCCGGGCGAGCCGCCGCCCACCCTGTTCGAATACCTGCCCGAGGACGCGCTGCTGTTCGTGGACGAAAGCCACGTCACGGTTCCGCAGATCGGCGGCATGTACAAGGGCGACTTCGCCCGCAAGAGCACGCTCGCCGAATACGGCTTCCGCCTGCCCAGCTGCATCGACAACCGGCCGCTGAAGTTCGAGGAATGGGACGCGATGCGCCCGCAGACGGTCTACGTCTCCGCCACCCCCGGGCCGTGGGAGATGGAGCAGACCGGCGGCGCGTTCGTCGAGCAGGTGATCCGCCCCACCGGCCTGCTCGACCCGGTGTGCGTGGTGCGCCCGGTGGAAACCCAGGTGGACGACCTGATGGCCGAGTGCAAGGCCGCCGAGGCCAAGGGCCAGCGCGTGCTCGTCACCACCCTCACCAAGCGCATGGCGGAAGACCTCACCGAATACCTCGACGAGAACGGCGTGAAGGTGCGCTACCTCCACTCGGATATCGAAACCCTGGAGCGCATCGAGATCATCCGCGACCTGCGGCTCGGGGTGTTCAGCGTGCTGATCGGCATCAACCTGCTGCGCGAGGGCCTCGACATTCCCGAGTGCGCGCTGGTGGCGATTCTCGACGCCGACAAGGAGGGCTTCCTGCGCTCCACCCGCTCGCTGATCCAGACCATCGGCCGCGCCGCCCGCAACGTCGAGGGCCGGGTGATCCTCTACGCCGACAAGATGACCGAGTCGCTCGATTTCGCGCTCAAGGAAACCCAGCGCCGCCGCGAAAAGCAGCAGGCCTACAACGCCGCCAACGGCATCACCCCGGAAAGCGTGAAAAAGCGCATCGCCGAGGTGATCGAAAGCCCGTACGAGGCGGACTACGTGACCGTCGGCACCGGTGACGCGGAGACCGGCCACCTCGTCGGCAAGGACTTGAAGGCCCACGTCGCCGATCTCGAAAAGCGCATGCTGGCGGCGGCGGCGGACCTGGAGTTCGAGGAAGCGGCCCGCCTGCGCGACGAGATCAAGCGCCTGGAGGCCGCCGATCTCGGCCTCACCACCGAACCGGCGCGCCGCCGCACCGACGCGGGCAAGGCGGGCACCCGCCCCAACAAGGCGCAGCAGCGCCGCCGCCGTCGCGGCGCCTGAGCATACAAAAAGCCCGGCACGCAAAAGTGCCGGGCTTCGGTTTCCGGGCCAAGGCCCGAAAGATCAAACCAGCCGGAGGCTGTCGGCGGCCATCTTGCCGCTCTTGCGATCGGCAACCAGCTCGAACTCGACCTTCTGGCCCTCGTCGAGGGACGAGAGACCGGCGCGCTCGACGGCGCTGATGTGAACGAAGGCATCGCTGCCGCCGTTGTCCGGGGAGATGAAACCAAAGCCCTTCTGGGCGTTAAACCACTTCACGGTTCCCGTAGCCATGGGAAATCCTTTCATAAAACCTGCTGCCCGCTCTCGCGAGCCGTCGATAGCGCAGAGTTCGTGGAGACGTGCATCATTGCCGCGCATCTTTCGGCGCGTCGACCGGGCGGTCGATACATTCCAGCGTCGACAGGAGGAGATGTGAGGGCAAATCGGACAAATTGCAAATTATTTTCTCCACCGAGTCCTCATCCCAACGCACCGGCGCGGCTTTGGCGGCGGTTTCGCTCGGTCACGGCGGCGTCGCGCAGCGCCTTGCGCCGCACCGCCACCGCCGCCAGCGCGGTGCCCGCCACGATCAGCGAAAGCCCGGCGGCGAGCGGCGGCGTGATGCGCTCGCCCAGCAGCAGGGCGGCGGAGAGCATGCCGACGATCGGCACCCCCATGGTCACGTTGGTCATGGCGAAGGTGCTGATGCGGCGGCCGTATTCGGTCGAGATCACGAAGCAGGCGGAGGTCGCCACCGGGCCGATGTAGAGCAGCAGGCCGAGCAGGTCGGGCGTCCACGCCACCCGCGCGGGCGATCCCTCCAGCGCCCAGGCGGCGAGGCCGAGCGGCAGCGCGGCGAACGCCATCTGCCACGGCGCCAGCTCCAGCGGCCGGGCGGCGAAGGCGTGCCGCCGCACGTGCAGGATCACCAGCGACCAGCAGATCGCCGCCAACAGCAGGAACAGGTTGCCCTTCACCACCCGCGAGTCGGACCAGTCCATCTCCACCGGCGAGCAGATCAGCGCGACGCCGGAGAGGCCCACCGCCAGCGCCAGGCCCTGCCACGCGGTGGGCCGCTGCCCCGCCAGCGCCCACGCCGCCAGCACCCCCCACAGCGGCGTGGTGTAACCCAGCACCGCGGCGCGCCCGGCGTCGGTGTACTGCATCGCCGTCAGCCCCAGGGCGGTGAACGCCATCATCTGCAAGCCGCCGATGCTGGCGACGATCGGCCAGTCGGCCCGGGGCGGCGGGCGGATGCCGCCGCGCGCCGCCACCAGCGCGAACAGGCAGGCGGCGCCGCTGGCGAAGCGGATCGCCGCCAGCCACAGCGGCGGCACCTCGCCCACCGCCAGTTTCATCGCGGGCCACGAGAGTCCCCAGAACAGCACCATCGCCGCCAGCCACGGCAGGGAACGGGAGACGGCGAAGGCGGGCGCGGCGGGAACGGAAACGGCTGCGGTCATGTCGGACTCCGGCAAGCGGGAAAGCTCCGATCATGGTATCCCCCGCCTCCGGGAATATCCGGTCTATCTCTATTCCGATGTGAGCATTTTGGGGTAGGATTGACCTATACGATATACTCCAGGAGACGAACGTGCCCCAACCGCGCCCGCACCTCGACGCCACCAGCCTGCGCATCCTCGACCTCCTCCAGGCCGACAGCGAGATCAGCAACGCCGCGCTGGCGGAGCGGGTCGGGCTTTCGCCCTCCCCCTGCTGGCGCCGGGTGGCGGAGTTGAAGGCGCAAGGGGTGATCCGCGGCTCGGTGGCGCTGGTGAACCCCCACGCCCTCGGCCTCGCGGTCAACGCGTTCGTCTACGTGTCGCTGAAGCATCAGGACAAGTCGTCGCTGGAAATCTTCGACGCCGCGATCCGCGAGCGCCCGGAGGTGATGGAGTGCTACCTGATGAGCGGCGAGGCCGACTATCTGCTGCGGGTGGTGGTGGAAGACCTGATCAAGTTCCAGGAGCTGATGACCGAGGTGCTCACCCGCATCCCGGTGGTGGCGAACATCCGCTCGAGCTTCGCCCTCGCCCAGGTCAAATACGCCACCGCCCTGCCCACCGCCCACCTGAGGGAACAGGTTTAAGGCACGGCCTCGACCGGGGCCTGCGCCGCCAGCAGCGCCTGCATCGCCCGTTCGCGGGCGCCGGGGGCGTCGGGCTTGGGAATACCCGCGTAGTCGCCGCGCAGGATCCGCAGCGCGGTGCGCTCCTCGTCGATCTCGGCGGAGGTGCGGAAGCCCAGGCGCCGCAGCAGCGGCAGCGGCGGGCACCAGCCCTGCAGCGCGTGCTGGAGCAGGAAGCCGCTCACCAGCGCCGGCAGCAGGAACAGCCGCACGTGCACCCGCGCCGCCAGCACCGCGCCGATCAGCCCGAGGGTGGCGGCGTTGGTTTCCAGCACCCGCTCGATGTCCCACTCGCGGTCGAGCGCGCGCAACTGCGCGGGGAGCAGGTCGGGCCGCTCGGCCAGATACATCACTCGCGCCTGCATGCGCGCGCGGATGCGGAGGTTGATCTCCTCGGGGGTGTTCTCGGCCACCCGCCGCGTCGTCGGGGCAAACATCGCAAACCTCCGCTCGCCGGTTGAATCCGTGCGGAGTCAACCGGCGAGGGGGGCCGAGGTTCCCGTCCGGCGGTCAGTGGACCCTGGCGTGGCGCGGTTCCACCGTCTCGATCGGCGCGCCCGCGCCGAGCCAGGCGGTGTATCCGCCCGCGATGTGGCACACCGGGGTCAGGCCCATGTCCTCCAGGGTCGCGGTGGCGAGGGCGGAGCGCCACGAGGACTTGCAATAGAGCACGAAGGTTTTGCCCTCGGCGAACACGTCGCGGTAATAGGGGCTTTCCGGGTCCACCCAGAATTCCAGCATCCCGCGCGGCGCGTTGAAGGCGCCGGGAATCTTGCCCTCCCGCTCCAGCTCGCGCACGTCGCGGATGTCGACGAACACCACGTCGGGCTTGCCGAGCATCGCCTGCGCCTCCGCCACGCTGATCGTCGTGATCCGCGCCGACGCGTCCTCCACCAACTGCTTGTACCCGCGCTTCAAGGGCATGGCGTCCTCCCAGGTGTCCGTTTCGCGTGGGCGGCGCTGCCGCCGCATCGCAGCAAGTCTACCCCCGATCGACGCGGCCCACCCGCAAAAACGCGCCTCAGGCGAGACTGCGGAACAGCGGGATGGTGTCGGCGGCGGCGGCGCCGGTGGGGGCGTAGCCGTGGCGGAGGTAGAAGGTTTCGGCGGTGATCGAGGCGGGCACCAGCAGCACCGCGTGGCCCTCGGCGCGGGCGAGATCCTCGACGGCGCGCAGGAGGCGCGAGCCAATGCCGCGTCCGTGGGCGTCGGGGCGGACGTAGAGGCTGCGCAGGGCGGCGCCCTTGGGGGTCCGCTCCAACCCGGCGGTGCCTATCACCTCGCCCGCCGCCTCCGCCACCAGCACGGTGCGCGCGGCGAGGCGGGCGCGCACCCCCTCCGGCCCCGCGCCCGCCACCATGTCGGCGATGGCGTCGATGGGATAGTCGCGCGCGTTGACCTCGCGGAGGGCGCGCACGATCACCGCGCTGATCGCCTCCGCGTCCGCGTCCTCCGCCGGTCGGATATGCAGGGTGCCGTCCATCGCCGCCTCCCGGGGCAGTCTACACCCTGGCCGCCCCGGCGTCAGGTTGGCGGCCTTCCGCCCCGTGCCCATGTGGGAAGGGGCAACGGCGGAGGCGGCGATGGCATACGGATTTCAGACCCAGGCGTTCGTGGACCTGGCGCTGGCGATGCGCGATCACCCGCGGGGCGTGCCGCGCCAGGGCGACCGGCTGCGCGACCTGTCGCGGCTTTATCTCTTCGCCGCCAAGGAGCTGTTCCGCCTGATGGCGCTGATCCTCGAGGCGCAACTGGCGGCCTCGCCGCGCGGCGAACGCTACCGCGCCTTTCTGCCGATCTACGACGACCGGGTGGCCGCGGCGCTGGCGGAACTGGAGCCATTCCTGCTGGGGGACGACGTGCGCGCGATCATCGACTTCCTCGAAGGGGTGCGGCAAAGCGCCCTGGCGGAAGAGATGGTGGCGTTGCAGAACGGCGTCGCCGCCTCCCCCGGCGAGGGGCGCGACCTCGCCGCCGACGCCGAGGCCGCCACCACCGTCACCAACTCCCTCAAGGAGCAGATCCTCCGCCGGGTGAAAAACCCCTGGCTCGCGGACATCCTCCACGCCGTCAACGAGGTGATCGGCGTGGTGCGGGCGGTGGCCTGAGCCTACGCCGCCTTCACCTTCACGCCTTCCTCGTCCGCCCCCACCACGCGGATCGGGGTGCCCTGGGGGAGGTTGTCGTCGGCGCGGGCGGGGTAGGTGCGGCCGTCCACCTCCACGTCGCCGTGGCCGTTGCGGAAGTCGGCGGTCACCGTGCCGCGCTTGCCGATCAGGCGGATGCCGGGGATCTGCGCGAACAGCTCGGCGCGCGCCTCGTCGCGGCGGCGGGTGCGGCGTCCGCCGATCCAGGAGAGGACGCTGCACCCGATCCAACACGCCACCTGGGTGGCGCCGCTCGCCGAGGTGAGCGCGGCGACCATGGCGGCGAACAGCGCCCCCATGCCGACGGCGCGCAGCACGCCCCAGTCGCGCCAACTGCCCAAGGCCATCAGCAGCAGGCCCGCGACCGCCCATTTCCAGGCGGGCAGCGCCGCCATTTCCACGCCGAGGATGTCCACGTTACACCGTCTCCCCCGGGGCGGCCTCGGGCGGGGCGAGGCCCAAGTCGGCCCCCTCCGGCGCGCCGAGCTGCACCGCCTCGATCTTTTCCGCGCGGCTGGTGATCTTGCTCATCGAGGTCTGCACCAGCCCCACGTCCGCCTGCGCCTGGCCGATGTGGGTGAACAGCTTCTTCAGCCGGTCGTCGAGGCGCACCACGTCTTCCAGCAGGGAGCCGACCTCCTTCTGGATGCGCCCGGCCTGCTTGCGCATCTGCACGTCCTTCAGCACCGCGCGCACGGTGTTGAGGGTGGCCATCAGGGTGGTGGGGGAGACGATCCACACGCGGTGGCGGTAGCTCTCCTCGATCACCGAGCGGAAGCTCGCGTGCAGCTCGGCGTAGACCGCCTCGGAGGGCAGGAACATCAGCGCGGATTCCGCCGTCTCCCCGGCGATGATGTAGCGGGAGGAAATGTCCTTGATGTGCTTCAGCACGTCGTCGGCGAAGCGGCGCTGCGCCACCTTGCGCGCCGCGTCGTCGCCGCAGTCGCGCAGCGCCTGGTAGCCGTCGAGCGGGAACTTGGCGTCGATCACGATCGGCCCGGGCGGGTTGGGCAGCAGCAGCAGGCAGTCGGCGCGACGGCCGTTGGAGAGCGACGCCTGGAAGGCGTAGGCGTCCGACGGCAGGGCGGCGGTGACGATGTCGTGCATCTGCACCTCGCCGAACGCGCCGCGCGCCTGCTTGTTGGAGAGGATGTCCTGCAACCCCACCACCTGGGTGGAGAGCGCGGTGAGGTTCTGCTGCGCCGCGTCGATCACCGCCAAGCGCTCGCGCAGGTCGTGCAGGGTGGCGGCGGTCTTTTCCGCCGAAACCGTCAGCCCCTCGCCCACCCGGCGCGTCACCTCGGCGAGGCGGTCGTCCATCGCCTTGGCGAGGGCGCGCTCCTGCGCCTGCATCCGCTCCGCCAGCATCGCCTGGCTCGCCGCCTGGGTTTCCGCCATCTGCGCCAGCCGCCCGGCCAGCTCGCCCAGCAGCGGGTCCGGCCCCGGCTGCGCCTTGGGCCGCGCCGCCAGCCACGCCACCGCCGCCGCAATCGCGCCGACGACCGCCGCCAGCGCCACCGCCTCGATACCTCCGAAACTCATGTCTCCTCCTTGGTTGGCGCAAGGATAGGCCGCTTGACGGAAGGGGGCAATTGGCCCTATTTCCCCACTGATACGGATTTGCAACAAGGACACCCGCGCGCAATGGCGATTCTGCCGATTCTGGTCGCCCCCGACCCCCGTCTCAAGACCAAGGCCAAGCCGGTGGAGGCGGTCGACGAAGACCTGCGGCGCCTGATCGACGACATGCTGGAAACCATGTACGACGCGCCGGGCATCGGCCTCGCCGCGCCCCAGGTGGGGGTGCTGCTGCGCCTGCTGGTGCTCGACGTGGCGGGCAAGGACGAGCCGCCCGCGCCGATGGCGTTCGTCAACCCGGAGATCGTTTGGGAATCCGAGGAGATGAGCGTCTACGAGGAGGGCTGCCTCTCGATCCCCTCCCACTACGCCGAGGTGGAGCGCCCGGCGCAGGTGAAGGTGCGCTACCTCGACCGCGACGGGCAGAAGCAGGAGGTCCTCGCCGACGGCCTGCTCGCCACCTGCCTCCAGCACGAGATCGACCACCTCGACGGCAAGCTGTTCATCGACTATCTCTCGTCGCTCAAGCGCAACATGATCCTGCGCAAGCTCAAGAAGGAAACCACCCGCGAAACCGCCTGAGCGGCGCGCGGGACTTCCGGGGGGAAGGAAATGGGCCGCCTGCGCGTGGCGTTCATGGGAACGCCCGAATTCGCCGCCACCGCGCTCGCCGCGGTCGCCGCCGAGCACGACGTCGTCTGCGTCTATTCCCAGCCGCCCCGGCCCGCCGGGCGGGGCTACAAGCTGGTGCCCTCGGCGGTGCAGGCCAAGGCCGAGGCGCTCGGCATTCCGGTGCGCTGCCCGGCGTCGCTGAAATCCCCGGAGGAGCAGGCGGCGTTCGCCGACCTCGGCCTCGACGCGGCGGTGGTGGCGGCCTACGGGTTGATCCTGCCCAAGCCGATTCTCGACGCGCCGCGCCTCGGCTGCGTCAACATCCACGCCTCGCTGCTGCCGCGCTGGCGCGGCGCCGCGCCGATCCAGCGCGCGATCCTCGCGGGCGACGCGGAAACCGGCGTCACCATCATGCAGATGGACGCAGGCCTGGACACCGGCGACATGCTGAAGATCGGCCGCCTGCCGATCGGCCCCGCGACCACCGCCGCCGACCTCCACGACGCCCTCGCCGACCTCGGCGCGCGCCTCGCGGTGGAGACCCTGGCGGAGATGGCGGCGGGCACCGCGATCCGCACGCCGCAGCCCGCCGAGGGCGTCACCTACGCGCACAAGATCGACAAGACCGAGGCCCGCATCGACTGGACCCGCAGTGCCGCCGAGGTGAGCGCCCAGGTGCGTGGCCTCTCCCCCTTCCCCGGCGCGTGGTGCGACCTGGGCGGCGAGCGCATCAAGGTGCTGAACGCGGCGGTGGAGCCGGGCACCGGCGCGCCCGGCACGGCGCTGGACGAGGCTCTCAAGGTCGCCTGCGGCGAGGGCGCGGTGCGCCTCACCCGGCTGCAGCGCGCCGGGGCCAAGCCGGTGGACGCGAAGGGCTTCCTCAACGGCCGGGCGGTGCCCGCCGGAACGGCGTTCGCCTGATGCCGCGGGTCAAGCTCATCCTCGAATACGACGGCCGCGGCTTCGTCGGCTGGCAGCGGCAGGACAACGGCCCCTCGGTGCAGGCGGCGCTGGAAGACGCGATCGCCGCCTACTGCGGCCAGCCCTGCCCGGCGTTCGCCTCCGGCCGCACCGACGCGGGCGTCCACGCCGAGGGCCAGGTGGCGCACTTCGACTGCCCCCGGGCCGACACACCCGAAACCATCCGCGCCGCCCTCAACTTCCACATCAGGCCCAAGACCGTGGCGGTGCTCGCCGCCGAGATCGTGCCCGACGATTTCCACGCCCGGTTTTCCTGCACCGGCCGCAGCTATCTCTACCGCATCCTCAACCGCCCGGCGCACCCGGCGCTCGAGGCCGGGCGGGTGTGGTGGGTGCAGCGGCCGCTGGACGCGCGGGCGATGCACGAGGCGGCGCAGGTGCTGGTGGGGCGGCACGACTTCACCTCGTTCCGCGCCGTCGCCTGCCAGTCGAAGTCGCCGGTCAAGACCCTCGATTCGCTGGAAGTTTCGCGCTACGGCGAGATCGTCGAGGTGCGCACCTCGGCGCGCTCGTTCCTGCACCATCAGGTGCGCAACATGGTGGGCACGCTGAAGCTGGTGGGCGAGGGCAAGTGGGGGCCGCGCCAGGTGGAAAAGGCCCTGGCCGCCCGCGACCGCGCCGCCGCCGGGCCGACCGCGCCGCCCGACGGGCTGGTGTTCCTCTCGGCGCGCTACGAGCCGATGCCGCCCGCCAGCCCGGCCATGTAGACGCCGTAGCCCGCCAGCAGCGCGAACCCCAGGGGCCGGGGCACCTGGCGCAAAATCAGCACCGCCGCCGCCAGCGCCACCATGCTCACCGCGAGAATCCAGGTGTCGCGCTGGGCGATTTCGTCGGGCACCGCGATCGGCGTCACCAGCGCGGTGACGCCGAGAATCCCGAGCACGTTGAAGATGTTGGAGCCGAGGACGTTGCCGAGGGCGACGTCGCTCTCCTTTTTCGCCGCCGCCACCAGGGCGGTGACGAGTTCGGGCAGCGAGGTGCCCACCGCCACCACCGTCACGCCGATCACGCTTTCCGACACCCCCCAGCGCGACGCCAGCTCCACCGCGCCGCCCACCAGGAAGCGCGCCCCCAGCATCACCCCGGCGAGGCCCAGCGCGGTGAGACCCGCCCCGGCCCACAGGCTGGGCTTGAAGCCCTCGCTTTCCTTCAGCCCCGCCTCGCCCTCGCGCAGACGCGCCATCGCCGCGTCGCGCCGGTCGGCGAGAATGGTGCCGACGGTGTAGAGCGCCAGCACCGCCAGCAGCGCGCCGCCCATCCAGCGCGTCACCGCGCCCCAGATCAGCAGCCCCACCACCGCCAGGGTGGCGAGGCCGGTGACCGCGAGGTCGCGCCGCACCCCCGGCGCGTCGGCAGGCACCGGGTACAGCAGCGCGGCCAAGCCGAGGATCAGCATCACGTTGGCGATGTTGGAGCCGACGACGTTGCCCACGGCGATGTCGGGCGCGCCCATCAGCGCCGCCTGCACGCTCGCCAGCAGTTCGGGGGTGGAGGTGCCGAAGCCCACCAGGGTGAGGCCGATCACCAGCGGCGAGATGCCCGCCCGCCGCGCCACCGCCACCGCGCCGCGCACCAGCAGGTCGCCGCCCGCCACCAGAAGCGCCAGGCCGCCCAGAATCGTCACCGCCAGCATCCCGTCCCTCCTCCCGTTGCCGGATGGACGTGGGGGGCCGGGCGGGGGCGGTCAACCGCTCAGGAGGCGGCGCGGTAGGCCGCCTGCGGCTCGGCGGGGGCGAACCCGGCGAAGCTTTCGCGATACCAGCGCACGCAGCGCTCGGCCAGGGCCTGGGTGGCGTCGACGATGCCGTCGCCGGGCGGCATCGCCGCCGGAATCTCGGTGCAGGCCAGCACCACCGCCGCCGCGCCGCGTCCGCGCTGCGCCGTCACCGCGTCGGTGAAGATGGCGCGCGCCGCCTCGATCCGCCCGGCCTTGACCAGGGCGATGCCGTGGGCCACCGCCGCCGCCTCGGCGGGCACGGTGTCGAGGATCGGCCAGCGCGGGTCGAGGCGGTTTTCGTAGACCCGCGCGGCGCGGGTGCCCTCGGTGGAGAGCACCGCGATCGGCGCGCCGCCGGGGAGAATCTCCGCCAGACGGTCGGCCACCGCGTCGACGATGTGGAGGATCGGCGGCAGGTCCGGCCCGCTCAGGGCGTCGGCCCAGTGGTGGGCGGTATTGCAGGGGATCGCCACCACCGTCGCGCCCATCTCCGCCAGCGCGCGCATCCCCTGGCGCAGGGCGGGCAGCGGGCTTTCGCCGCCCGTGATGATGGCGCGGGAACGGTCGGGGATCTGTGGCACCGAGCGCACCACGAACGGCATGTGGCGCTGGTCGGTGTCGGCGACGTCGGCGGCCACCAGCTTGGCGAGGAAATCGACGGTGGCGAGCGGGCCCATGCCCCCCAGAACACCCAGCATGACGCGAAACTCCGAAAGCGAAAACCTGCTCCCAGCATCGCCGGGGGCGGCGGACGGGTCCAACGTCGTTTCGGTCTCGGCTATGCAAAATCGGACTAAGGGTGTCTAATCTCTAGGCAGAGCAACGGAGGATGGCCCATGGAAACCGCGTGGTTGGAGGACTTCCTCGCCCTTTCGGTGACCCTCAACTTTTCCCGCGCCGCCGAGGCGCGTAACGTCACCCAGTCGGCGTTCAGCCGCCGCATCCGCAACCTCGAAATGTGGGTGGGCGCGCGGCTGGTGGATCGCAGCGTCTACCCCGCCGCCCTCACCCCGGCGGGGCAATCGTTCCGCGCCGCCGCCGAGGCCCTGGTGCGGGAGCTGCACCAGGCGCGCGCCGAGGCCCAGGGCCGCACCCCCGACCGCAGCCCGGTGATCGGCTTCGCGGCGCTGCACACCCTGGCGCTGTCGTTCTTCCCCGCCTGGGTGCGGGGGCTGGAGGACCGCCTCGGGCCGTTCCGCACCCGGATGTCGGCCACCAACGTCCACGACTGCATCGACGCCCTGGTGGCGGGGGCGTGCGACCTGATGCTGTGCTATTCCCACCCGATCGTGCCGACGGCGGTGGACACCAGCCGCTATCCGTCGCTGCGCCTCGCCCGCGACCGGGTGCTGCCGGTGTGCGCGCCCGACGCCCACGGCCGCCCGCTCTACGACCTGGAAGCCCGGGGCGAGGCGCCGCTGCCCTACCTCTGCTACACCCCCGACAGCTTCCTCGGCCGCGTCGTCGAGGTGATCGTCGGCCGCGAGGGGATCGCCGCCCGGCTCGACTTCCGCTACGAGAACTCGATGTCGGAGGCGCTGAAGGCCGCCGCCCTCGAACAGCAGGGCCTCGCCTGGATGCCCGAAAGCGCGATCCGCCGCGAGGTGGCGGAAGGGCGGCTGGTGGCGGCGGGCGGACCCCGCTTCGCCATGGACATGGACATCCGCCTCTATCGCGCGGCGGAGCGCGGCAGCCGGGAGGTGCAGCGCCTGTGGGCGGCCGCGAATCGGGGCTTGGAAAGCTTCTAGAAACCTCATAAGGTGGTATGCACGCCTCGACTCCGGTCCAGGTGTACCTACATGTCACATACCACCGGTGGTTTAGGCGAGGGGCGGTCGCCAGCGTGCACAGGTTACCGAGGATACGGGCGCTCCTGCTGGGTTTGGGAGCGGCTGCGTGGGCCGCCTGCGCAGCCGGTGGCGCCATGGCCGCCTGCCTGCCGCGCACGGTGCTGGCGATCCACTCCTACGCCTCCGACTACTCCTGGACCCGCGCGCAGAACGACGGCATCCTCGCCACCTTCGCGGCGCTGCCCTGCCCGCCGCAGGTGCGCATCGAATACCTCGATTCCAAGCACCTCGAGGCCGAAACGTATTTCGCCGAACTGGCGCAGATCCTCGCCTCCAAATACCGCGGCGTGCGGATCGACGGCGCGATCGTCACCGACAACGCCGCCCTCGCCTTCGTGCAGGCTTACGGCCAGGCGATCACCGGCGGCGCGCCGACGGTGGCGGGCGGCATCAACGGCGCCGGGGAGGTGCCGGTGGGCGCGCCGGTGGTGGCGGTGCTGCCCGAGGTGGCCGACCACCTCGGCACCCTCGCCGCCGCGCTGCGCCAGAATCCGCTGGCCGGGGAGATCGTGCTGGTGGCCGACGCCACCGTCACCGGCGTCGCCGTCTCCCGCGAGATTCGCGAGGATATCGCCACGGCGCGGCTGCCGACGCGGGTGCGCGACCTCTCCGGCCGCCCGTTGGCCGAGGTGGAAGCAATCGTCGCCGCCCTGCCGCGCGACGCGATCGTCTACCTCGTGCCGTTCTTCCGCGACGCCACCGGGCAGACCTTCCCCGAGGGGGAGGTGGCGCGGCGCCTCGCCGCCGTCTCCCGCGCGCCGGTCTACACCTCGTGGGCGTCGGAGATCGGCGGCGGCGCGGTGGGCGGGCGCACCATCGACGGCCGCAGCCTGGGCGAGGAGGCGGCGCGGGCGCTGCTGCGCTGGCTCGACGGCCAGCCGCCCCCGGCGGCGCGCACGCCGCTCTACCGCGACGTCTACGACCACGCGGCGGCGCGGGCGCACGGCATTCCGGTGGACCGCCTGCCCGAGGGCGCCCTGCTCCTCAACCGGCCGCAGACGCTGTGGGAGCGCCACGGCAGCGTGCTGGTACCGGGCGGCGCGCTGGTGGCGATGCTCGGGGTGCTGCTGGCGCTCGCCGGGTCCACCCTGCGCGCCCAGATCATGGTCAACCGGGGCAACGCGCGGATCCTGGCGATGAACCGGGAGATCATCGAAACCCAGGGCGAACTGGTGGCCACCCTGGGCGAGGTGATCGAGGCGCGCTCCCTCGAAACCGCCAACCACGTGCGCCGGGTCGCGGCGATCTCGCGCTTCCTCGGCGAGCGCATGGGCCTTGCCGCCGCCGATCTCGACATCCTCGAAGCCGCCTCGCCGCTGCACGACGTCGGCAAGATCGGCATCCCCGAGGAGATTCTCGCCAAGCCCGGCCCCCTCACCGCCGCCGAGTTCGAGATCGTCAAGACCCACACCACGATCGGCTACCGCCTGCTGCAAAGCTCCACCCGGCCGCTGATGCAGGCCGCCTGCACCATCGCCCACGAGCACCACGAACGCTGGGACGGCCACGGCTATCCCCGCGGCCTCAAGGGCGAGGAGATCGCGCCGATGGCGCGCATCACCGCGCTCGCCGACGTCTACGACGCCCTGCTCTCGGAGCGATGTTACAAGGCCCCCTGGCCGGAGGCCGAGGCGGTGGCCCATATCCTGCGGGAACGGGGCGCGGCGTTCGACCCGGAACTGGTCGACATCCTCGCCGCCAATCTCGATTCGGTGCGCGCGATCCGCGATGCGCTCGCCGACGACCCCGGCCCGCGCGCGCGGTTCGCCGCCCGCTCGACCCCCACCCGCCCGGCCGTCCCCCTCTGCCTTTAGCGGGGGTGCCGGGGAGTCGCGGGTAGGTCTTTTGTCCGCGTTGACGGGAGGGTGGGAAACACCGATCCTGTCCGCCCTTTGTGTCCGCGAGGTGCCGATGAGCGACGACAAGGTTTCCCTGGTGATCGAGGGCCGCGAGGTCTCGGCGCCGACCTCCGCATCGATCATCCAGGCGTATTCCGCCTCGGGCGGCCAGCTCGTCACCAACGTCGGCTGCATGGGCCAGGGGGTGTGCGGGTCGTGCCGCTGCATGGTGCGGCGCGACGGCCAGCGCGAGGTCTCGATGGAGCTGGCGTGCGAAACGCCGGTGGAGGCGGGGATGCAGGTGGCGTTCGTCTCCTACTTCCAGCCCAAGCGGCCCCACGTCTACGACCTCGACACCCTCACCGACGGCTGGCAGATCCTCGACGCCATCGACGAGGTGTTCCCCCAGGCCAAGCACTGCCGCCATTGCGGCGGCTGCGACCGCGCCTGCCCGCGCGGGCTGGACGTGCAGAAGGGCGTGGAATACGCGGTCTCGGGCGACGTGCAGGCGGCCAAGGACGTGTTCTCCGAGTGCATCATGTGCAACCTCTGCACCCTCGCCTGCCCCGAGCGCATCCGCCCCAACCACCTCGGCCTGTTCGTGCGCCGCGCGCTCGCCGCCCTCACCCTGCGCCCGGTGGAGCTGATGCGCCGCCTGCGGCAGATCGAAAGCGGCCAGCTCACCGTGGACGTCTCCGCCGTCGACCGCCCGGAGGGCCGCCCGTGATTCCGTTCGAACCCGCCCTCGCCCGCCTGCGCGCCGCCCAGGGCGACTACCCGATGCGCGGCGACATGCCGCCGGTCTCCGAGCTGCTCGGCCGCTTCCACCCGGACAGCATCGGCGGCCAGCCGGTGCCCCTGGCGGTGGGGGTGAACGCGGGCATGCTGTGCCAGCCCGAGGTGGCGGCGCGGCTCCAGACCAACGCCCTGATCGACGACGTCGACATCGCCGGGGCGGAAACCCTCAACACCGACATCCTGGTGATCGGCGGCGGCGGCGCGGGCTGCGCGGCGGCGCTCACCGCGGCGGCGGCGGGGGCGCGGGTGCTGCTCGCCACCAAGCTGCTGCTGGGGGATTCCAACACGGTGATGGCCGAGGGCGGCATCCAGGCGGCGGTGGGGGCCGACGACAGCCCGCAGCGCCACTTCGAGGACACCTACCGCGCCGGGCACCGCGCCGCCGACAAGCACCTGGTGGCGCAGATGGCCCTCGACGGGCCGGACGCGATCCGCTGGCTGATCAAGCTCGGCATGGCGTTCGACACCGTGGACGACCGGCCCTTCGGCGGCAGCCTGCGGCGCAAGACCCCGGGCGGCGCCACCGCGCCGCGCATCCTCTCCTACCGCGATTTCACCGGCCTCGAGATGATGCGGGTGCTGCGCGAGGCGGTGGCCCTGCACCGCGGCATCCGGGTGATGGACCGCAGCCCGGCGGTGGAGCTGCTGTCCGACGACCGGGGCCGCTGCGTCGGCGCGGTGCTCTATTCGGTCGAGCACCACCGCTTCGTGCTGGTGCGCTCGCGCCGCACCGTGCTCGCCACCGGCGGCAGCGGGCGCCTGCACCTCAACGGCTTCCCCACCTCCAACCACTACGGCGCCACCGCCGACGGCCTGGTGCTGGCCTACCGCATCGGCGCCAAGCTGCGCGAGATGGACAGCTTCCAGTATCACCCCACCGGCATCGCCCACCCGGCGCACCTGGCGGGCGGGCTGATCTCCGAGGCGGCGCGCTCGGAAGGCGCGAAACTGGTCAACGGCCTCGGCGAGCGCTTCGTCGAGGAGCTGAAGCCCCGCGACGTGGTGGCGAGCGCGATTCTGCGCGAGTGCGCCGAGGGCCGGGGCGTCACCCGCGACGGCCAGACCGGCGTGTTCCTCGACGTGCCCTCCCTGGTGCGCGAGAAACCCGGCATCCTCGAACACACCCTGATCTCCCTCGCCCACCTCGCCGCCAAGTGCCGCGTGGACCCGGCCGCCGAGCCGCTGCTGGTCTACCCCACCCTGCACTACCAGAACGGCGGCGTCGCCATCGACGGCGACGGCCAGACCGCGGTGCCGGGGTTGCTCTGCGTCGGCGAGGTGTCGGGCGGCATCCACGGCCGCAACCGGATGATGGGCAACGCGCTCCTCGACATCGTCAGCTTCGGCCGCCGCGCCGGGGCCAAGGCGGCCGAGGCGTTCGCCGAACCCTACGCCAGCCGCGCCGGGATCGGCCACATCCACGACTGGCAGCGCCAGCTCACCCTGGCGGGCCTGCCGCTCGACGCGCGCGGCCCCCAGGTGTTCCCGCCCTACGGCAACTTCGATCTCGCCAGCGACGCGCGGCTGCGCTCGCGCACCGCCCAGGGAGGCGCGCGATGACCCCCAAGGTTCTCCTCGACCCCGCGATCCAGATCGGCGCGGACCTCGCCAAGTGGCTCGAGATCGGCGGCGGCCAGGGCCTGCGCGCGGCGATCTCCGACCCCGCCGGGGCGATCCCCACGGTGGCCGAGGCGGGCCTGCGCGGCATGGGCGGCGCGGGCTTCCCCACCGCCCGCAAGTGGGAGATGCTGGCCGCCCAGGAGGGCGCGGACAAGGTGATCGTCTGCAACGGCAACGAGGACGAGCCGGGCACCTTCAAGGACCGCCACCTGCTGGAGCACACCCCCCACGCGGTGGTGGAGGGCGGGCTGATCGCCGCCGTCGCCACCGGCGCCAACCAGATCTACTTCTACATCAACCCCCACCACACCAAGGGCCTGGCGGCGATGCGCCGGGCGGTGGAGCAGTGGCTGGTGCACGACCTGCTGCAATCGGCCCAGGCGGCGATCGGCAAGTCGATCCGCCTGTCGGTGGTGGAAAGCTCCGGCCTCTACATCGGCGGCGAGGAAACCGCGGTGATCTCCACCATCGAGGGGGGATTCCCGTTCCCGCGCAAGAAGCCGCCGTTCCCGGCCCAGTCCGGGGTGTTCGGCGCGCCGACGGTGATCAACAACGTCGAGACCCTCGCCAACCTGCCTCACATCCTGCGGCGCGGCGCCGCGTGGTATCGCGGCCTCGGCCTCGGCGAGGCGGTCGGCACCAAGCTCTATTCCCTCTCGGGCGACGTGCTGCGCCCCGGGCTTTACGAACTCCCGATGGGCACCAGCCTGCACGACCTGGTGTTCGTCCACGGCGGCGGCATGCTGTCGGGCAAGGAGTTCAAGGCGGTGTTCACCGGCGGCCCCTCCAACACCCTGCTCACCAAGAAGGACCTGGACGTTGCGCTGGACTTCGATTCGGTGCGGGCGCGCAACTCGCGGCTCGGCACCGGGGCGATGATCGTCATCTCCGAGGGCACCTCGATCGTGCGCAAGATCGTGGAATACATGGAGTTCTTCGCCAACGGCAGCTGCGGCCAGTGCCCGCCCTGCAAAAGCGGCACCTATCAGATGTCGCGCATCCTCGGCCGCATCGACGCGGGCGACGGCGCCGAGGGCGACCTCGCCGCCCTCGAGAACCTCTGCCGCATCCTGCCCGGCTGCGGCCGCTGCGCGCTGATCGACGGCGCGGTGACGGTGGTGGAAAGCTCGCTTTCCACCTTCCGTGGCGAGTACATCTCCCAGTTGCGTTCGCGGGACTAGCTTCCCCCGCGCCGACGGGCGGGTTAGACTGGCGGGACCGTGCCGCTTCAGGAGGTCGCCCGTGCCCGACGCCGCCACGCTCGCCCAACCGGTGCGAGTGCAGATCGCCCCCGGCGGGCGCATCGACCCCGACGGGTTCGACTTCCCCACCGGCCGGGCGCGCTTCGCCCTGGCGTTCGTCTCGCCGTTCCTCGATTTCGCCGAAACCGCCGCCGCGCTCGCCGCCGCCGCCGCGCCCACGCCGCTGGCGGCGGTGCCCACCGCCGGGGAACTGGCCTCGGTCGGCGGCCCGCTCTACCGCCCGTGCGACGCCGCCCACGCCGACGCGGTGGTGGCGATCTTCCCGCCCGACCTGGTGGCCGCCGTCCACCTCGCCGCCGTCGACCTCGGCCACCCGGGGGAGGACCGCGAGGGCCGCGTCGCGGCGGTGGCGGCGCGCCTCGGCGCCGCCCTGCCGCCCTTCCCCCTCGACGTGCGCGACACCCTGGCGCTCGCCCTGTGCGACGGCTCCACCGGCGGCGAGACGATTCTCGCCGAGGCGACGTTCGAGAGCGGGCGGCTGCCGGTGGTGCTGGTGGGCGGCTCGGCGGGCGCCGCCTCCGCCGCCGACCCGACGCCGGTGTGGGACGGCAGCGCGGCGCGCACCGGGCACGCCGTGGTGGCGTTCCTCAAGCTCGCCCCCGGCCGCCGCTACGGCCTGCTGAAAAGCCAGAACTTCCGCCCCACCGAGATCGACTTCGTGGTGGTGGACGCGGAGCCGTCCCGCCGCATCGTCTCGACCCTGCTGGACCCGGAGATCGAATCCGCGCGCCCCGCCACCGAGGCGATCGCCGACCGTCTCGGCGTCGCGCCCGGCGACCTGTCCGCCGCCCTCGGCGGCCACAGCTTCGGCATCGACATCGGCGGCGAGATCTTCGTGCGCTCGGTGCGCGCGGCGGAGCCGGGCGGCGCCCTGCGGTTCTACTGCGACGTCCACCCCGGCGACGCGCTGCGGCTGGTGGCCGCCACCGACTTCGTCGCCACCACCCGCGCCGACATCGCCCGTTTCCTCGCCGACAAGCCGCCGCCCCTCGGCGCCCTGGCGTTCGACTGCGTGCTGCGCCGCGGCGACAACGCCGCCGATCTCGACCGCCTCACCGGCGCCTGGCCCTGCCCGGTGGCCGGGTTCTCGTCGTTCGGCGAAATGCTGGGGGTGAGCCTCAACCAGACCCTCTCGGCGGTGGCGTTCTTCGACGCCCGCGACGGCGCCTTCGCCGACGACGTGGTGGACCGCTTCCCGATCCACTACGCCCGCTGGCAGAGCGTCGGCACCCTCGCGCAGCTGCGGCGCATGGACATCATCAACCGCCTGCGCGCCGAGACCACCCGCCGCCTCACCCAGCACCTCGGCGCCAGCCCCGAGGTCGCCTGCGAGATCGAGGGCATGCTGACCCACGAAAGCGGCCTCTCCGCCACCCTCGACAACATCCGCGCCGCGATCGCCCGCGAGGTGGAGGCCGAGCGCCGCGCCCACCACGCCGAGCAGCAGCTCGCCGAGGCGGTGGAAACGATCAGCGAGGGCTTCGCCCTGTGGGACGCGGACGACCGCATGGCGCTGGTCAACGACCGCTTCCACGCGATGTTCCCGGGGGTCGACAAGGCCAGGGCGATCGGCTGCACCTTCGAGGAGCTGATGCGCGCGGTGGCGGAAAAGGGCCTCTACGGCTATTCCGACGCGGATCTCCAGCGCTTCCTCGACCACCGCCTCGCCGCGCACCGGGCGGCCGACGGTTCGGCCACCCTGCAACGCATGGCCGACGGCCGCTGGGTGATCAACCGCGAATACCGGCTGAAAAGCGGCGGCGTCGTCGGCATCCGCACCGACGTCACCGAAATCAAGCAGCGCGAGGCCGAACTGGAGCGCCTCACCTCACGCTATCAGCTGATCCTCGACGCGGCGGGCGACGGTATCGTCGGCCTCGACGCCGAGGGCCGGGTGCGGTTCGTCAACCCGGCGGCGGCGGCGATGCTGGGGACGGAGGAGGACATCCTGCTCGAACGCCCCGTCGCCCTCGCCCTCGGCGCGCCCGGCCTGCCCGCCTTCCCCCTCGCGGGCAGCGAGGCGCGCAGCGGCGAGACGGTCTGCCAGCGCGCCGACGGCACCCGCTTCACCGCCGAATACATCCTCACCCCGATCGTCGAGGGCGGCGGCTTCGCCGGGGCGGTTCTGGTGTTCCGCGACATCTCGCTGCGCAAGCGGTTCGAGGCGATCCTCGCCAACCAGCAGAAGCTCCTGGAGCAGCAGGTGGCCGAGCGCACCCGCGAACTCTCCGCCGAGATCGCCGGGCGCATCCGCCTCGACCAGGCATTGCAGGAAAGCCGCAACCGCCTGATGGGCATCACCTCCAGCCTGTTCGAAGGGGTGCTGCTGGTGGACCGCTTCGGCGTGATCGTGTTCGCCAACCCCTCGGCGCACCGCTGGCTGGGGGCCGACACCCTGCTGGAACGGCTGGCGGACGAGGTGTTCCGCCTCGAGCGGGGGGACCGCACGGTAAGCTTCGAGGACGGGCCGTTCCGCACCGCGATCGCCGACGGCACCACCGTCGCCGACGACGACGCGGCGTTCCGCACCGCCGACGGCCGCCGCCTCGCCGTCGCCTATGCCGCGACGCCCCTGGCCGAAGCCGGGCGTCCGCGCCTCGCGGTGGTGAGCTTCCGCGGCATCGAGGCGATCAAGGAGGCGCAGCGCGAGGCGTTGCAGGCCTCGCGCCTCGCCTCGGTGGGGCAACTGGCGGCGGGGGTGGCGCACGAGATCAACACGCCGATCCAATACGTCGGCGACAACCTCCGCTTCATCCAGGACACCTTCCCCGACATCGTCGCCGCCTGCGCCGAGGTGCGCACCCGCTGGCCGGAGGCGGAGGCGGTGCTGGACCGCTTCGGCGTCAAGGGCGCGCTCGAGGAATACCCGGACGCCATCGACCAGGCCCTCCAGGGGGTCGGCCACGTCACCCACATCGTCCGCTCGATGAAGGATTTCTCCCACCCCGGCGGCGGCGCCAAGGTCGGCACCGACATCAACGCCGCCATCGATTCCACCGTGATCGTCTGCCGCAACGAGTGGAAGCACGTCGCCCGCCTGACCACCGACCTGGACCCGGACCTGCCGAAAATCCTGTGCTTCCCCTCCGACATCCACCAGGTGCTGCTCAACCTGGTGGTCAACGCCGCCCACGCCATCGGCGAGCAGCCGGGCGGGGCGGTGGGGGAGATTCGCGTCGCCACCCGGCGCGACGGCGACTGGGTGGAGATCCGCGTCGCCGACAGCGGGCCGGGGGTGCCGAAGGCGCTGCGCGACCGCATCTTCGACCCCTTCTTCACCACCAAGGGGGTGGGCAAGGGCACCGGCCAGGGCCTGTCGATCTGCCAGGACATCGTCGTGCGCAAGCACGGCGGCAAGCTGTTCCTCGACGAATCCGCCGCCGGGGGCGCCACCTTCGTGGTCCGCCTGCCGATCGGCTGAGGGGGCCGCGCGCGGCCCCCTCAGGTTCCCCTCACGCGGCGCGCACGCCGTCGAGGAAGGTTTCCACCACGCCGCGCAGGCCCACCGCCTCGCGCGAGAGGGATTGCGACGCCGCCAGCACCTGATGCGAGGCCGCGCCGGTCTCGCCCGCCGCCTGGTTGACGCCGACGATGGTGGTGGAGATCTCCTGCGTGCCCGCCGCCGCCTGCTGCACGTTGCGGGCGATCTCGTCCGCCGCCGCCGCCTGCTGCTCCACCGCCGCGGCGATGGCGGCGGACACCGCGCTCACCTCGCCGATGCGCGCGACGATGCCCGCGATCGCGGTCACCACCTGGTCGGTGGCGTGCTGCACCGCCTCGATCTGCTGGCCGATCTCGTCGGTGGCCTTGGCGGTCTGGTTGGCGAGGTTCTTCACCTCCCCCGCCACCACCGCGAAGCCCTTGCCCGCCTCGCCCGCGCGCGCCGCCTCGATGGTGGCGTTGAGCGCGAGCAGGTTGGTCTGGCTGGCGATGTCGGTGATCAGGCCGATCACCGCGCCGATCCGCGCCGAGTTCTCCGCCAGGCCCTTGACCAGGCCGTCGGTGCGCGCGGCCTCGTCGGCGGCGACGCGGGAGGCGTCGTTGGCCTGCGCCACCTGCCGCGCGATCTCGGCGATCGAGGTGGACAGCTCCTCGGCGGCGGAGGCGACCGTCTGCACGCTCGCCGACGCCTGCTCGCTGGCCGAGGCCACCGCGCCCGACTGCTGGCTGGTCTGCTCGGCGCTCGACGACAGGGTCTGCGCCGTCGCGTCCATTTCCGCGCACGCCTGGGCCACCACCGCCAGCACGCCGGACACCCGCGCGTCGAAATCGTGGGTGAGGCTTTCGATCGCCGCCGCCCGGCGTTCCCGCTCGGCGCGCTGCGTCTCCTGCTCGGCGGCGAGGCGCTCGGCGCGGATCGCGTTCTCCTTGAACACCTTCACCGCGCCCGCCATGGCGCCGATCTCGTCCTCGTGGTCCTCGGCGGGAATCGCAATGCTCTTGTCGCCCTCGGCGAGGCGCCGCATCGCATCGGTCATGGCGACGATCGGCCCGGCGATCATCCGCCGCCCGATCAGCACCGACAGCCCGCCGCCCAGCGCCAGCGCCAGCGCCAGAACCGCCGCGAGGATCGCCACCTCGCGCCGGAAGACCTCGTCCAGGCCCGCGGTGGTGCGTTCCATCTCGCCGACGTTGCGTTCGACGACGCTCTCGACGGTGTCGCCGAACGCCTTGCGGTTGGCGCGATTCGCCTCGGTGTTGCCGAAGGCGGCGGCGGCCTGGGCCCCTTGGGCGCGCGCGATCCGCACGGTTTCGGTGCGCTCCGCGATGAAGGCCCGGGCATACCGGTCGACCTCGTCCATACGCGGCTGGTCGGCGGGCGGCACCAGGGCCTTCCAGGCGGCGATGTTGGTTTCGATCCCCTTCAGGGAAGCGAGCAGGCCCCGGGCGTAGCCTTCGAGTTCATCCGCCGATTTGGCGTTGTAGAGGCCCCGGGTGTCCATCGCCGCGGCGAAGATCAGGCCGTTGACCCGCTCGGCGTACACCGCCCGGTGACCGCGATTGGAAAGCTCGTCCGCCTTGTCGTCGTAAGTGAACATCCCGGCGAGGCCGACGGCCCCCACCAGCATCGCCACCAGGCACAACGCCCCCGCCAGCAAGCCGATCTTGGCGAACACCGAAAACTTCCGCATCGACGCCTCCCCCTCTGGCTTGGCCGTTTCCCGCCAACGGCGCGCCTGCACCGCCCCGGTAGCGCGAAATTTCGGCCTGATTCAAATGCCAATGACTGGTATACTAGCCTCTCGCATGCACGCATGAGTCGATACGCACGCAGTTCCACCAGTTGAGCGCGCGATGGCAATCCAGGGTTTTCACGGTTCGGAAGGCGGCGACGCATGGGCGGGGTGATCGGTCCCGCGTTTTTCGACGTCGTGCCGCCATCCCGAATTCGGGAACAGCTGCGGCCTGAGGCGCGGCGCCCCCACCCCGGGACGGAACAAAAGCGCACGCCCCACCTTTACTCTTATTACAGAAATAACTGCCACCGAAAACGGAGTCAGTCAAGGGAATTGGCGGAGCCTTCCGTCGCCCCTCTGCCGCTCGCCGTGTCGGGGCCTCCTTGCAGGAGAGGATGGCGATGATCGGAAATGCGGATTCCGTTCCCGGTTTCCGGGAGCGGCTGGCGACCCTGATCGGCGGCGTCGATCCCTTCGCCTGGGCGAAGCGCGTCGGCATTCCCAGCAGCACCTTCGACCGCATCTGGAACCTCGGCACCACGCCGAAGGCGCCCCACCTGATCCGGATTGCCGAGGCCTGCGGCGTGTCGGTGGACTGGCTGCTCACCGGCCGCGCCGCGGCCGCTCCGCCGTCCGACGACCTAGTGACGATCCCGTGGCTGGGGCCGCCGGGCGCGGGCGCGCCGGTGGCCCGCCTCGCCCTGCACCGCGACTGGCTGCGCCGGGTGGGCTGCGCGGACGCGGCGGCGGTGGCGATGGCGGTGGCGGGCGGCGACGGCATGGCGCCGACGATCTGCGAGGGCGACCTGCTGCTGGTGGACCGCGGCGCCGCCGAATTCCGCGACGACGGCCTGTATCTGCTGGCGCTGGAGGGGAGCTTTTGCGTCCGCCGGGTGCAGTTCCTGACCTCCGGCGCGCTGGCGGTGTCGGCGGACAACCCGGCCTACGCCCGCGAAACCCTCGCCGCCGAAGAGGCCGCCGCCCTCGCCTGCCTCGGCCGGGTGCGGTGGAGCGGCCGCACCCGCTGACCCCCTGTCGCGCGGCGGCGCCCGCCCCCACCTATGGGTCGGGAAACACCGCAAGAACCGGAGGACAGGCACGATGAGCGACGCGAAAACCCGCCGCGAAACCGATTCCATGGGCGCCATCGAGGTGGCCGCCGACAGGTATTGGGGGGCGCAGACCGAGCGCTCGCTGCACCATTTCCACATCGGCAACGACATCATCCCGCTGGAAATCGTCCGCGCCCAGGCGCTGGTCAAGCTGGCGAGCGCCCGCGCCAACCGCGACCTCGGCAAGCTCGCGCCCGACAAGGCGGCGCTGATCGAGCAGGCGGCGCAGGAGATTCTCGACGGCAAGCTCGACGCCCACTTCCCGCTCCACGTGTGGATGACCGGCTCGGGCACCCAGTCGAACATGAACGTCAACGAGGTGATCTCCAACCGCGCCATCGAGATCGCCGGCGGCACCATCGGCTCGAAAAAGCCGATCCACCCCAACGACGACGTCAACATGTCGCAGTCGTCCAACGACGCGTTCCCCACCGCCGTGATCATCGCCGCCGCGCAGATGATCCACGGCCGCACCCTGCCCGCCCTCGCCCGCCTGCGCGACGCCCTGGCCGACAAGGCGGAGCAGTGGAAGGACATCGTCAAGATCGGCCGCACCCACTTGCAGGACGCGGTGCCGATGACCCTGGGGCAGGAATTCTCGGGCTACGCGGCGATGCTCGACGACAACGTCGGCCGCCTCGACTTCGCCCTCGCCGGGCTGATGCGGCTGTGCCTCGGCGGCACCGCCCTCGGCACCGGCATCAACGCGCCCAAGGGGTTCAAGGAGAAGGCGATCGCCGAGATCGCCACGATCACCGGCCTGCCGTTCTCGGCCGCGCCCAACCTGTTCGCGGCGATGGGGTCCCACGACGCGCTGGTGATGGCCTCGGGCACGCTGCGCACCCTCGCGGTGTCGCTCTACAAGATCGCCTGCGACATCCGCCTGCTGGGCTGCGGGCCGCGCGCCGGGTTCTTCGAGATCGAGCTGCCCGCCAACGAGCCGGGGTCGTCGATCATGCCCGGCAAGGTCAACCCCACCCAGTGCGAGGCGATGACGATGGTGGCCTGCCAGGTGATGGCGCTCGACGTGGCGGTGGGCATGGGCGGCGCGGGCGGCATTCTCGACATGAACGTCTACAAGCCGCTGATGGGCTATAACGTGGTGGAGAGCGCCCGCATGCTGGGCGATTCGATGGACGCGTTCGACCGCTTCTGCGTGCGCGGGATGAAGGCCAACGAACGCCGCATCGCCGCCACCGTCGACCAGTCGCTGATGCTGGTGACGGCGCTCTCGCCGGTGATCGGCTACGACAAGGCCGCCGAGATCGCCCACCACGCCTACGAACACGACACCACCTTGAAGGAGGCGGCCCTCGCCCTCGGCTACATCGACGCCGAGGGGTTCGACCGCGCGGTGGTGCCGTCGGCGATGGTCTGAGCCGCGCCCGGGGCCGCCTTGCCCGCCCGCACCCAGTCCTCGGCGTCGCGGGCGGGCATCGGCGGCGAGAACAGATACCCCTGACCGAGGTCGGCGCCGAGGTGGGCGACGATGCGGTGCTGCGCCTCGGTCTCGATCCCCTCCGCCACCAGCTCCATGCCGAGGTGCTTGCCGAGGGCGATGGTGAGGCGCACCAGTTCGACGCGGCGGGCATCGGCGTCCAGACCCTGGATCAGCTTCTTGTCGATCTTCATGAAATCGAGGCCGAAGTGGTCGAGCTGGCCGAGGGACGAATAGCCCGCGCCGAAATCGTCCACGCCGATCGCGACGCCGATCCGGCGCAGCCGGGCGATCTTGCGCGCCACCGTGTCGATGTCGGAGGCGAGGGCGGTTTCGGTGACCTCGAGCTTGATCCGCCGGGGGTCCGCGCCGGTGGTGTCGAGGGCCTCCTCCACCGCCTCCTCGATCCCCGGCGCCGCCAACTGCACCGCCGAGAGGTTGACGCTCATGGTCAGCGGCGCGGCGGAGATCGCGTCCCACGCCACCAGATGGCGGCACGCCTCCCACAGGATGAAGTTGCCGAGGCCCTGAATCAGCCCCGACCGCTCGGCCACCGGAATGAAGCGCTCGGGCGGCACCAGGCCCAGCTCCGGGTGGTTCCAGCGCGCCAGGGCCTCGAAGCCCGCCAGCCGCCCGCTGCCGTCGAGGGCGACGAGGGGCTGGAACGCCAGGCGGAAGTGGTCGCCGGTCTCGAAGCTCTCGCGCATGCCGTTCTCGATGCGGAAGTCGAACTCGATGCGGGTCTTGTGCGCCGGGTCGTAGAACTGCGCGGCGCCGAGGGTCTGCCGCCGCGCGTCCTCCATCGCGAACAGGGCGTTCTGCAGCAGCTGGCCGCCGCCCACGCCGCGGGCCGAAAGGGCGACGCCGACATAGGGCGGGTTGAACAGGTTGGCGCGGCCGACGACGTGGGGCACCGAGCACTGCGCCACCACCCGGTGCGCCATGTGCATCGCCTCGCGGGCGTCGATTCCCGGCACCACCAGGGCGAACTTGCCGGGCCACGGCTCGTCGATGGATCGGCCGGGGAAAATCGCCTCCAGCCGCGCGGCGACCGCGTCGAGGATCGCGTTGCCGCCGTCGAAGCCGAGGTTCCAGTTGACGAAATCGAGGCGGCCGATCCCCACCAGGATCAGCGCCGCGCCGCCGGGAGCGGCGCAGGCGGCGTCGAGCCGGCCGATGAAATCGGCCTGAAGCCGGATCGCCTCGTATCGCCGCACCGCCGCCGTCACAGGAAGAGTTCGTCGAGATCGTCGGCGGACGCCGGGGGGTCGGGGTCGTCTTCGGCGAACAGGGCGTGGACCAGCCGCTCGCTGTCCATGGTGTAGTGGGCCGAGAGCAGGCGCTCCACCTCCGCCCGCAGCGGCGCCGGGTCGCTGCGGTCCGGGTCCACCGCGTCGGCGAGGGCGGAAATCTCGCCCACCGCGCGGTCGAGCGCCTGGCCGACGCGGGCGCCCACGTCGAACCCGGCGGCGGCGGCCGCGAGGCGGTCGGCGACCCGCGCCGCCTCGGCGTCGAGTCCGGCGAGCGCCGCATCCAGCACGCCGCCCAGGTCGCGCAGCACGCCGATGCCCGCCTCCATGGCGTCGAGGGCGCCGGTGTCGTGGCCGCCGTCGCCCGCGTCGATGCGCGCGGCCCCGGCGATCGCCTCGGCCAACGCGGCGCCGAGGGCGCGGGATTGCTCCTCGGTGCGGTTGGAGCAGGCCCGCAGCTCCTGCGCCACCACCCCGAGCGCCTGCCCGGCGACGCCGAGGCGGCCGCAGCGCAGGGTGGCGTTGAGCGCCATCACCCGCACGTCGGCGTCGATGGAGCGGATGTCCTTGAGGTCGGCGGTCATCTCGGCGAAATCGGCGGAGGTGGCGTCGGTGAGGCCGCGCACCGCCCGCCGCGCCTCCTCGGTGCGGCGCAGCAGGTCGCGGGTGGCGGCGATCTCCGGCTCCACCTCGCCGACGAACGAGCCGCCCGCCGCCGCGCCGAACGCGTCGAAGGCGAGGTCGCGCACCGCCGACACCGTGTCGGCCAGCCGCGCGAGGCGCGCCGCCAGCGCCTCCGCCTGAATCTTGAAGTCGTCGCGGGTGCGGCCGAGTTGGGCCGCCTGCAACCGCAGCACCGCCCCCGCCAACGGCGCGCGATGCTCCGGCGCGATCCCGGCGATCGCCTCGTTGGTGCCGCCCTCGACGATCTCCGCCACCACGCCCAGCACGGTGACGACGTGGGCGACGCGCTGCGCCGCGATGTCGTTGATCTGCATCTCGCCGATCGCCGCGGCCAGCTCGGCCGCCACCGCCGCCGAACGCTCGCCGAGATCGGCGGCGGAGCGCGCCGCGCCGCCGCGCCGGGCGTCGAGGGCGTCGAGCGCGCGACGCAGGCGGGCGCGCACCGCGCCCAGCTCGCCGCCCTTGGCGCCGTCGAACGCCGAAACCTCGGCGATCGCCTCGGCCAGCAGGCCGCGCAGCCGCGTCAGGCGTTCGCCGGTGCGTTCGAGGCTGGCGAGCGCGGCGTTGCCGAGCCGCGCGATCTCCACCGTGAACACCGCCATGTCCGCCGCGCCGTGGGGCAGCAGCGCCGCCTGCACCTTGGCATTGAGCGCCAGAACCGGCACCTCGGCGATGATCTTGCGCAGGCGGCCGAGCAGGGTCGCCACGTCGTCGGTGCGGGCACGCACGGCGGAAAGGGTTTCCGCCGCAGCGCCGCCCTCGGCGGCGAACGCGATCACCCGGTCGGCGGCCTCGCCGAGGCGGGCGCTGGCGTCCGCCGCCTCGCCCTCGACGATCCGCCGCGACAGGTCGGAAAGATCGCCGCCGACCCGCGCCAGCGCCGCCTCCGCCTCCCCCAAGGCGGTGCCGACGGCGAGGAAGGCGCGTTCGGTGGGGGCGTGCCCGGCGTCGAGGGACGCGGCGATCTCGCGCAGGCGGCGGGCGACCGGCGGGGCCATCACGGCGTCCCCGCGTGGGCGCGGTCGATGCGCAGGATTTCCCCGGCGATGGCGCCGAGCGGCAGCACCTTCTGCGCCGCGCCGCGACGGATCGCCTCCTTCGGCATGCCGAAGACCACGCAGGTCTCCTCGTCCTGCGCCACCGTGCGCGCGCCCGCGTTCCGCATTTCCAAGAGTCCCACGGCGCCGTCGTCCCCCATGCCGGTCATCAGGATGCCGAGGCCGTTGGCCCCGAGGTGTTGGGCGGCGGAACGGAACAGAACGTCCACCGAAGGGCGGTGCCGGGTCACCAGCGGACCGTCCTTCACCGCCACGTGGTAGCGCGCGCCGGAGCGCTGGATCAGGGTGTGGCGGTTGCCGGGGGCGATCAGCACCCGGCCGCGCAGGATCGCGTCGCCGTCGGCCGCCTCCTTCACCTCCACCGCGCACAGGCCGTCGAGGCGGCGGGCGAAGGCGGTGGTGAAGGTTTCCGGCATGTGCTGCACCACCACCATGCCCGGCGCGTCGGGCGGCAGGGCCTGCAGCACCTGGCGCAGGGATTCGGTGCCGCCGGTGGAGGCGCCCACGCACACCACCATCTCGGTGGTGCGCGCCATCGCCTGGGCGCGCGGCGGCGGCATCATCGCGTCGGCGGTGAGCTTCTTCTCGGGCACCGGGGCGCGCGGCCGCAGCGGCTTGACGCGCGCGCAGGCGGCGGCCTTGACCACGTCGCGGATGCGCATCGCCGCCTCGCGCAGCTGCGCGCGGGTGTCGAGCTTGGGCTTGAGGATCACGTCCACCGCGCCCGCCTCGAGGGCCTGCATCAGGGTTTCCGAGCCGTCCTCGGTCAGCGACGAGCACATCACCACCGGAATCGGATGCTGGCTCATCAGCTTGCGCAGAAAGGTGATGCCGTCCATGCGCGGCATTTCGACGTCGAGGGTGATGACGTCGGGCGCCTCCTCCTGGATCCGCCGCGCCGCCACGAACGGGTCGGCGGCCACGCCGATGACGCGGATCTCCGGGTCGCCGGAGAGGATCTCCGAAAGCACCTCCCGCACCGAGGCGGAATCGTCGACCACCAGAACCCTGACCGGCATCGCTACACCCGTTCGAACACCGTCGGCGCGACCTGACGCAACGGCAGCGGAAAGCCGGTGATCGTCTCGGAATGGCCGACGAACAGATATCCCCCCGGAACGATGCTGTCGCAGATACGCGCCAGAACCTTGTGCTGGGTGGGCTTGTCGAAATAGATGAGGACGTTGCGGCAGAATACCACGTGCATCGCGGTGGGCAGCCGGTATCCGGTGTCGATCAGGTTGAGCCGGGCGAAAGTCACCTGACGGCGCAACTCGGGGACGATCCGCACCAGCGCCGCCTCGCGGTCGCGGGAGCGCAGCAGGTAGCGGCCGCGCATCGCCGCGGGCACCGGCGCGATCATCGCCTCGGGGTAGATGCCCTCGGCGGCGGTCTCCAGCACCTCGCGGCAGATGTCGGTGCCGAGGATCGACCAGCGCAGCGGCTCCACCATCTGCGACCAGTCGGAGAGGGTCATCGCCAGGGAATACGCCTCCGCTCCGGTGGAGGCGGCGGCGCTCCACACCTGAAGCGCCTCGTTGCCGAGGGCGCGGCCGCCCGCGAGGCGCGGCAGCACCGCCTCGGTAAGATAGTGGAAGTGCTCGGCCTCGCGGAAGAAGTCGGTCTTGTTGGTGGTCACCGCGTCGATGATCCGCTCGGCCTCGTCGGCGAGGCCGTCCTCATGGAACAGATAGTCGCAGTATTCGGAGATGTCGGCGAAGCCGAGGGCGCGCACCCGGTGCCGCAGCCGTCCCTCGACCATGATCTTCTTCGGCGGCGTGATGCGGATGCCGCTGACGTCGACGATGAAGCGCGACAGGCGCTCGAAATCGTGCTGCCGCATCTGGAACGGATCGGGTCGGGGCAAAGCGCTCATTCCGCCACCTCGGCCAGCAGCGCCGCCTCGTCGCTCCCGAACAGCCGCGCGAGGTCGAACACGATCACGAACCGGCCCTGGCGGCGGCCGATCGCGCGGATGTAGTCGGAACGCCAGCGCACGCCGATGTCGGGGGCCTCCCCGGCGCCGTCGTCGTCGAGTTCGGTGACCTCGAACACCCGGTCGGTGAGCAGGCCGAGCACCAGGTCCCGCCCCGGCATCGGCACCTCGATCACGACGATGCGCGAATGCTCGGTGAGCGGCGCGGCCGCGAGGCCGAGCTTGCATCGCAGGTCGAGCACCGGCACCGCGTCGCCGCGCACGTCGATGATGCCGCTGAGAAAGGCGGGCGCGTGGGGCAGCGCCGCCATCGGCCGGGGGTCGAGAATTTCGCGCACCGCCTCGACGCCGACCGCGAAAATCTCGCGCTCGACGCCGAGGGTGACGAACTTTTCGCCGCGCGCGACGCTGGCCATGGCCGCCTCCCTAGAACCGCTCGAAGTCGGCGTCGCTGCGGTCCGCGCCGCCGCCGACGAGATCGAGCCGCACCCCGGGGTTGCGCGCGCCGTTGGCCCGTTTCGCCAGGGGCCGCGCCGGAGCGGCCGCCGCAGCCGGAGCCACGTGGGCGACCGCCGGACGGCTGCGCTTGGGCGCCGCCACCGGCACCACCGACCCGGTGGGGGCGGCGGAGTCGAGGCGGAAGAACGCGACGTTCTTCTGCAGCTCGGCGGCCTGGGCGGCGAGTTCCTCGGAGGTCGCCGACATCTGCTCGGAAGCCCCGGCGTTCTGCTGGGTGACGGTGTCGAGCTGCTGGATCGCCTGGTTGATCTGCTCGGCGCCGATGTCCTGCTCGCGGCAGGCGGCGGAGATTTCCTCGATCAGGTCGGCGGTCTTCTTGATGTCGGGCACCAGGCGCAGCAGCATCTGCCCCGCCTCCTGGGCGCTTTTCACGGTGTCGGAGGACAGCGCGCTGATCTCGGTGGCGGCCGCCTGGCTGCGCTCGGCGAGCTTGCGCACCTCCGACGCCACCACCGCGAAGCCCTTGCCGTGCTCGCCGGCGCGCGCCGCCTCGACCGCCGCGTTGAGGGCGAGGAGGTCGGTCTGGCGCGCGATCTCCTGCACGATCACGATCTTTTCCGCGATCGTCTGCATCGCCGCCACCGCCTTTTCCACCGCCTTGCCGCTGCTCTGGGCGTCGGCGGCGGACTGGCGGGCGATCTTTTCGGTCTGCCCGGCGTTGTCGGCGTTCTGCTTGATGTTGGCGGCCATCTCCTCCATCGCCGAGGAGGCTTCCTCGGTGGCGGAGGCCTGCTCGGTGGACCCCTGGCTCAGTTCCTCGGCGGCGGAGGAGAGTTCCTCGCTGCCGGAGGAGACGTTGGCGGAGGCGGCGGACACCTCGCTCGCCACCACGCGCAGGCGCCGCACCATTTCGTTGACGTGCTCGAGCAGGTCGTCGATCTCGTCGCGGCCCTTGGTCTCGGCGGTGCGGGTAAGGTCGCCGCCCGACACCGCCTGGGCGAGATCGGCGGCACGGCGGAGGCCGCGGTTGATCGCGATCGAAATCCACGCCGCCGCGCCGAGCGCCAGCACCAGCGACAACGCCAGGCCGGAGAACAGGGTGGCGCGGGCGTTGGCGTAGGTGGCCTCGCCCGTGGCGATGTCGGCGGCCATGCCGTCGGTGGACATCCGCACGATGTCGTCCAGCAGGCCCTGGGCCTGCACCCGCATCGGCCGCGCCGCGCCGATTTCGGCCATCGCGGCGGCGACGCTGTTGACCCGCGCGAAGGCGCGCAGGTCCTCGTCGGCGCGCACGAACCGCGCCGCCGCCTGTTCGGCGGCCTCGACGCGGCGGCGGTCGGCCTCGGTGGCGGCGGTTTCGGCCAGCCGCGCCCGCTGCCCGTTGAAGGCCTGGAGGCGGTTGGCGGCCTCGCGGTCGAGGCGGGCGATGGTCTCGTTGTCGGGCGCCACGATCATGCCGCGCTCGAAGGCGCGGATCTCGGCCATCAGCGTCAGCAGCCGCGACGCGGCCACCGCCATGCGGGCGGCCGCCGGATCGGCGTCGGCGCGGGCGACGAGGGCGGAGAGCGGCTCGGCCAGGGCGTCGGCGGCCTGGGCGGCCTCGCCGAACGACAGGGCGCGGGCGCGGCTGTCGGAGTTCTTCAGCAGGTGCTCGCGCGCCTTGGCGACGTGCTGGGCATAGGGGTCGAGGGCGCGCAGGATGTCGTCGAGCTTGGCCTTCACCTCGGGGGTGGCGATCTTCCGCAGCTCGGCCTCGAAGCCGCGCACCTTCTGGATCGCCGCCAGGGCGCCCGCCGAGTTGGCGTCGATGTCCTCGTCCTTGGTGCTGATCACGCCGTAGAGGGTGCGGGTGCCCACGTCGCCCATGGCGCCGCGCATTTCGAGCGCCAGGCGCACGCGCTCCGCCGACACCCGGCCCATCGCCGCGAGATTGTCGTTGAGCTCGCTCATCGACCGGACGGCGAGGCCGCCGGACCCCACCATCAGCACGACGATCGTGCCGAAGGCCAGGGCAAGTTTGAGTTTGATGGTCATACGCATGGTTTACGCCTCCTCTGGCGTTCTGCCGGGTCGGGTCCCGGCGTTCGCCAGGATGTTTTCGAGATCGATGAGCAGGATCAGTTCGCCGTCGCGCTTGCCGATGCCGCGCAGATATTCGGGCCGCCAACGCAGGCCGATGTCGGGGGTGGCGGCGATCGCCTCGGCGGACAGCTCGGCGACTTCGCGCACCCGGTCGGCGAGCAGGCCGACGGCGCCGGATTCCCCGTCCACCCGGGTTTCGACGACGACGATGCGGGTGTCGACGGTGGGCGGCGGCGTGGACATGCCGAACTTCAGGCGCAGGTCGGCGAGCGGCACGATCTGCCCGCGCACGTTGATCAGGCCGTCGACGAAGCGGCGGGCGCCCGGCACCCGCGTCACCGGCACGAGATCGAGAATCTCGCGCACGTCGCGGGCGTCGACGGCGAGGATCTCGCCTTCGAGGTCGAAGGTCAGGACTTCGCGCGCGGCGGTCATCTCCGGCCTCCTCTAAGATGCTCGGAGGCGCTGCTCGAGAGCGCGCCCCGCGGCGATCAGGTTGACGATGTCGAGGATCAGGGCGACGGTGCCGTCGCCGAGGATGGTGGCGCCCGAGAACGCGGTGACGTCGGCGTGCAGGCGCGAGAGGGATTTGATCACGGTCTGGTGGTCGCCGATGATCTGGTCCACCACCAGGCCGACGCGCTGCTCCCCGGAGGCGACGATCACCACCTTCTGATAGGGATCGGGCGGGGTTTCCGCCGCGAACATCTCGCGCAGGCGCAGGAACGGCACCAGTTCGTCGCGGATGTTGAGGAAACTGCGCGCCTCCGAACCGCCGGTCTCGCTGTCGGACAGCTCCACGCATTCCTCCACCGACGACAGCGGAATCACGTAGCGGCCCTCGCCCACCCGCACCAGCAGGCCGTCGATGATCGCGAGCGTGAGCGGCAGGCGCAGGGTGATGCACGACCCGGCGCCCGGGGCGCTCGCCACCTCGATGAAGCCGCGCAGGCTTTCCACGGTGCGCTTGACCACGTCCATGCCGACGCCGCGGCCCGACACCTCGGTCACCTGGGCGGCGGTGGAGAAGCCCGGCGCGAAGATCGTCGCGAACAGGTCGGCGTCGGAGACCTCGCCGGTTTCCGGCAGCAGGCCCGCTTCCACCGCCTTGGCGCGGATGCGCTCGCGGTTCATGCCGCGGCCGTCGTCGGTGATGCTGATCAGCACCTGGGCGCCCGCGTGGCGGGCCTCGAGGGCGATGGTGCCGATCTCCGGCTTGCCCGCGGCGCGGCGGTCAGCGGCGTCTTCGAGGCCGTGGTCGATGGCGTTGCGGATCAGGTGCATCAGCGGGTCGGCGAGGCTCTCGATCACGGTCTTGTCGAGTTCGGTCTCCTCGCCCGCGGTGGTGAGGCGCACGTCCTTGCCCAGTTCCCGCGCGAGATCGTGGATCACCCGGCGGAACCGGCCGAACAACTGCACGATCGGGATCATCCGGATGCCCATGGTGGCGCCGCGCATTTCGGCGGCGAGGCGCTCGATCTCCTCGGCGATGGCGCGCAGGTTGGGGTCCTGGCTCGTCTGGGCGATCTGCCGCAGGCGCGACTGGGCGATCACCAGTTCGCCGACCCGGTCCATCAGGCTGTCGATGCGCTCGGCGGAGACGCGGATGCCGGAGGCGGCGGTGGAGGACGTGCCTCCGGTCGCGGCGGGCGCGGCGGCCGCCGCCGGAGGCGGCGCCTCGACCGGCGCGGGCGCGTCGGCGCGGGCGATCTCGAGCTCCATGTCGTCGATCACGAACATGAACACGTCCTCGATCGCCGATTCCGGCTTGTCGGTGACGAGGCGGGCGCGCCAGCGCAGCAGGCACCGCTCCGGATCGAGGGTGTCGAGGCCGGGCACCGCGTCGGTGTCGGCGGTCAGCTCGCACGCCCCCAGCTCGCGCAGTTCGTCCAGCAGCGGCAGCGGGTTGACGCCGTTGGCGAGGCAATCGGGCGGCAGCGCGAAGCGGATATCGTAGGTGCGGGTCGGCGCCGCCGGGGCCGCCTCGGCACCGTCGAGGCGGCGGAGTTCGGCCAGCAGCGCCTCGCCGATCGCCGGTTCGGCGGCGGCCGGGTCGAGCACCAGCTGGCGCATGAAGTCCTTGGCCGCCAGCGAGGTGGCGACGAGGTCCGACCCCGGGCGCGCGCCGGTCTTGCGCAGGCGGTCGAAGGTGTTCTCGACCACGTGGGCGAACGCCGCGAGGTCCTGGAAGCCGAACATCGCGCCCGACCCCTTGAGGGTGTGGAGCGCGCGGAAGGCGGTGTCGATCAGCGCCGGGTCGGCGTTGCTCTCGATGTCGAGCAGCACGTCCTCGAGCCGCACCAGAAGGTCCTGCGCCTCCTGGCGGAAGGTTTCGGCGGGATCGACGGGCGCGCTCATCCCAGCACCTTGGCCACCAGCGCCAGCAGGCGGTCGGGCTGGAACGGCTTGACGATCCACGCGGTGGCGCCGGCGCTCTTGGCCTCCGCCTTCTTCTCCGCCTGGCTTTCGGTGGTGAGGAAGACGATCGGCACGCCCTTGTAGGCGGGCAGCGCGCGCAGGCCGCGGATCAGGCCGAGACCGTCGAGGTTGGGCATGTTGAGGTCGGTGAGCACGAGGTCGAAGCTGCCCGCCTTGGCCTTGGCGAGGCCGTCGGCGCCGTCCACCGCCTCGGTCACGGCGAACCCGCCGCCCGCCAGCGTCATGCGCACCATCTGCCGCATGCTGGCCGAATCGTCGACGCACAGAATGGACTTGCTCATCTTCCCCCCAAGGCTATGACGAATGGGCCGCGCGGCCGCGGTTCACGGCGCGTCGACCCCGCAGCGGCGCATCAGCGCCGTCAACGCGGGGGACGGATCGTCCACCCGCAAGCGACAGCCGCGTTCCGCGGCGGTCTTGCGCGCGGCCACGAGAATCTGCACCAGGGTCACGTCGCCGGTTTCCAGGTCCGCCGCACGGATCGCGAGATCGCGGCCGGGGACGAGGAGACCGGAGATCCGCTCCGCCACCTCGCGGGCGTTGCGGATCGTCACCGCCGGGTCGAGCACAAGTTCGACGAACGCTTCCATCGTCACATCCGGAGCTTTCTGCGGCCCCGCCACCGCTACATGTTCACGAAACTTCCCCGGGACCCCGCGCCTCACACTTCCGCATGAGGCCCTCATCCCTGGGGGGGACATTCTCCGGATGCTGGCATGGGATCAACGTCGCAATTGTCAGCATTTTGGGACCCGCGCGCCCGCCGGTTGCCCCTCCCCATTGGAACGGTTCCGCAAAGATGCCCGACTCGCAGCATCTCCGCCCCTTGCGCCTCGCGAAGGAGTTGCGCGGACGGTGCGGCTTGAGTAAGCTCATGTGACAATGCTCACATACCGCTGACAAATTCCCCCTGCCCACGCCTTCACCCGCCGTGCCGCCGCCGGGTCGGCCCACGGGGGGTGAGAGACTCGATGCCCCGCTCCGTTCTGATCGCCGACCCGGACACCCGACTGCTCGCCGAGCTGACGGACTATTTCGCCGCCGAGCCATTCGCCACCGTCACCGCCACGAGCGCCGCCCAGGCGCGCGCCGCGATCGTTCAGGGCGTGGCGCCGACCGTGGTGGTTGCGGGCGGCGAATTCCCCGACGCGTCGCCCCTCGACCTCGCGCGCTGGATTCTCGCCCGGCCCGCACGCCCCCGCCTCATTCTTGTGTGCGAGCGGGACGACCCGGTGGACCGCACGGTGGGGCTGGAACTGGGGGCGGACGACTGCGTGTCGAAACCGGTGTTCCCGCGCGAACTGCTGGCGCGCATCCGCAGCGTCGCCCGCCGCACCGCCGAAGGCGCCGGTCCCCGGCCGCGCACGGCGGCGCCGATCCAGGTGCAGGGCTACTCGGTCAACCTGCTCTCCCGCCTCGTCGCCCTGCCCTCGGGAGAAACCGCCGTGCTCTCGGTGACCGAGGCGCGGGTGCTGGAAACCCTGCTCGACCAGCGCGGCGCCCCGGTGTCGCGGGACGCCCTCTCCCGCCACGCGCTCGGGCGGCCGTGGAACCCGGAGGAGCGCGCCCTCGACCAGCACGTCGCCTCGCTGCGGCGCAAGCTCTACGTGCCCGCCCGCTTCAAGCCGCTGATCCACACCGTGCGCAACGTCGGCTACACCATCGACCGCGACGAGGCCTGAACGAAACCCTCCGCCGTGGCGGGAACGGGAATCGCGTCATCTCCGTTGTTCCGGGCAGAAGCGCCCGCGGAGCGCGGCGCGAACTGTCCATAACGGAGGAAGACACCATGAAACGGATCACCGTGCTCGCGGCCGCTTTCCTCGCCGTCTCGGCGGCCCCCGGGTTCGCGGCGATGAGCGACCAGGAGTTCGTCACCAAGGCCGCGATCGGCGGCAAATACGAGTTCCAGTCGTCGCTGTTCGCGCAGACCGCGTCGCCGGATGCCCGCGTCAAGGCCTTCGCCAACCGCATGGTCATCGACCACACCGACCTCAATGCGCGCCTCAACGCGATCGCCGAGCGGGAGCGCCTGAGCGTCCCCTACGCCCTCGACGCCACCCACGACGACATGCTGAAGAAGCTCGAAGCGGCCGAACTGCAGTCCGACGGGCACGCCCAGCAGCTCTACGTGACGCAGCAGAAGAAGGCGCACGACGAGACCCTGGCGCTGTTCGAACGCTACGTGGCCGAAGGCAAGAACGTCCGCCTGAGGGACTTCGCCCAGGCGGCGCTGCCGGTGCTGCGGGAGCACGGCCGGGCGATCACGCCGCTTGCCCAGATGGCGGCGCGCTGACCCCAGCCTCGGGGGTGGGAGTGGACATTCCCGCCCCCGGGACCATCTTGAGGCCGGTGCCGCGCCGCTGTTGATCTTCCGCCGCGGCGATCGTATCACCATGGCGGCACCGCCGCCGCGCCCGCTGGCCGAAGAGGAGAGTTCACGTGAGAGTTCTGGTTCTGGCGCTTGCCGCCTTCCTCGGGTTCGCGGCGCCGTCCGCGCATGCCGCCGACGCCCAGGCCCTGGTCGACCGCGCCGCGGTGGGCGACATGTTCGAGGTGCAGGCGAGCCGCATGGCGCTGCACCTGTCGCGGGAGGACGCGGTGCGCGATTTCGCCCGCCGCACCATCGTCGCCCACAACGAGGAGATGGTGGCCCTGAAGCGCGTCGCCGACGCCTCCGGGCTGGAGTTCCCCGAGAAGGTGGACCCCCGCCGCCGCGAAATCCTCGACACCCTGATGCAATCGGGCGACCGCTTCACGCCGCGCTACCTCGCCGCCCTGGCCGAGGACAACCGCGAGGTGCTGAAGCTGCTGGAGGGCTACGCCGCCCGGGGCGACCGGCCGCAACTACGCGCCCACGCCGCCGCCGCCGTGCCCCAGGTGCGCGCCCACATCGCCGCCATCGAGGCGTTGCAGTAACGGCAACGCCTCAGGCGGCGAGGCTCACCCCCGCCGCCACGCCCGAAACCGCCAGCCCCGCGGCGACGAGCGCCAGCAGGCCGTCGCGGGCGGTGAGCGCCAGGCCGAACACCGCCACCACCGCCCCGGCGGTGCTGCTCGACATCGGCACCAGCTCCATCGGCGGGATCAACAGGCCGATGCACACGCACGCGAGCGCGATGACGCGCCCGCCGACGCCGCCGGTGAGGGCCTGGAGGCGGGGGTGGATGACCTTGTCCACCACCCGCGCCACCCGCCGCAGCACGCGCGCGGCCCGGGCAAGGCGGTCGCGGGAAATCCCCCGCCGCAGCACGAACCCGGGCAGCCAGGGCGACGACCGCCCCACCAGCATCTGCGCGGAAATCAGCACGATCGTCAGCCCCATCAGCGACGAGAACATCGGAATCGCGCTCAAGGGGGAGACCAGCAGCAGGCTCGGCATCAGGATCAGCGGGCCGTAGGCGCGCTCGGCGAACACCGCGCGGAGTTCGTCGCCCGACACGGTGTCGCCCTCGCCCGCGTCGACCATGCGGTCGATCACCTCGCACAGGGTCAGGGTCTTGCGGCGCTGGGACATGGCGGCATTCTCCGAGTCGGACGGGGAGTCAACGAACCCGCCGCCCGCCGCGTTCCCCGCCCGGGCTTGAAACCCACACCCGCCCTGCCGATGTGCTGTGGCGAAGAACCGGCGGCGGTTCGCGCGCGGCGATGGAGGCGCGAGTGTCGGTCTCGGTGGTGATCCCCGCATACAACGCGGCGGCCTATGTCGGCGAGGCGATCGCCTCGGTGCTGGCGCAGAGCCGCGACGACTTCGAGATCGTGGTGGTGGACGACGGCTCCACCGACGGCACCGCCGCGGCGGTGGCGGCGATCTCCGACCCGCGCCTGCGCTACGTGCGGCAGGACAACGCGGGCGTCGCCGCGGCGCGGCGCACCGGCACCCGCGAGGCCCGCTTCGGGCTGATCTGCTACCTCGACGCCGACGACCGCCTCACCCCCACCGCCCTCGCCACCCTCGAGGACGCGCTGGCGGCGCAGCCCGGCGCGGTGCTCGCCTATGCCGACAACGTCCGCATCGACGCCTCCGGCCGCCCCCTCAGCGGGCGCGGCTCGCTCAAGGCGCGGCTGCGGCGGCTCGCCGCCCGCCCCCATCCCTCGGGCGACGTGACCGCCGACTTCCTGCGCGAGAACCACCTCGTCAACGGCGGCGTCGCGGTGGTGCGCAGGGAGGCGGCCCTCGCCACCGACTGCTGGCGCGAGGTCTTCCCGATGTCGGAGGACTGGGCGGCGTGGGTGCTGCTCTCCACCGCCGGGGCATTCGTCTACCTGCCCGGCTTCGTCGCCCTGGAATACCGGGTGGTGTCCGGCGGCGTCAGCCACTCGCTGATGAACAAGGCGGCGGCGTTCGCCCGCACCATCGACCTGGTGTTCGCCGACCCGGAGGTCGCCCGGCGGGTGCCCGCGCCGCAGCGGGAGCGCCTGCGCCGCCTGCGGCTGGCCCACGCGCAGCTCTACATCGCCTCGCTCCAGGTCAACCACGGCCACGCCGCCGCTTCGGTGGCGCCGTTCGTGGCGGCGCTGCGCCTGGCGCCGCTGCGCACCCCCCAGTTGACGCTGCGCTACCTGGCGGTGCTCGCCGCCGCCCGCCTCAACCGCGCCTGAGCGCCGCCCGAAACGCAAGCGGCCCCGCCTCCGGGGGGAGAGGCGGGGCCGCACGCCGATCCGCTCGGGCCTCGGGAGCCTTGGAGGGCGGCGGAGGCCCGGACGGCGGTGTCGGAACCGCCCGGGCCTGGGGATGACGGACGCAGACCGACTACCCCACCTCGTAGCCGAAAGTCAACGTCAACCACGCCGAAAGGCATAATTTCATCGGTCCGTCATGTTCCTCCCGCCGTCACTGGGCGGCGAGGCGGACGATGGCGAAGCTGCCGTCCGGCTGCTTTTCCACGGTGAAGGCCACCTTGGCGCCGGGTTTGGCGGGCGCCATGTCCACCCCCTTGGCGACGGCGAACGGCATGGTCATGCCCGGCCATTGCAGCGACGGGATCGGGCCGTGGTCGATGACGACGCTGCGTTTGGCGGCGTCCACCGACTTCACCACCCCGGTGCCCTCGCCCGCGACGGTGGCGTGGCTCATGCCCTTCATGTCGTGGGCGGGGTCGGCGGCGAGCGCCGGAGCGGCGGCGAGGGCGGCGGCGAGGGCGGCGGCGAGGCCGCAGGCGGCGACGAGCTTACGAAGCATGGGGAACTCCTTCCGGTTGGGACGAGGAACGGGCGGCGGCGAGGCCGCGGCCCTTGACGAGCGCATAGAGCGCGGGAATCACCACCAGGGTGAGGACGGTGGAGGACACCATGCCGCCGACCATCGGCACGGCGATGCGGCGCATCACCTCCGACCCGGCGCCGGTGCTCCAGAGGATCGGCAGCAGACCGGCGATGGTGGCGACCACGGTCATGATCTTCGGCCGCACCCGCTCCACCGCGCCCTCCATGATCGCGGCGGCGAGATCGGCGCGGCCGTAGGCGCGGCCCTCGGCGGCGGCCCGGGCGCGGCGGTCGCGGTCGGCGTGGTCGAGGTAGACCAGCATCACCACGCCGGTTTCGGCGGCCACCCCGGCGAGGGCGATGTAGCCTACCGCCACCGCCACCGAGAAGTCGTACCCCAGCGCCCATTGCAGCCACAGCCCGCCGATCAGCGCGAACGGGAGCGACAGCATCACGATCAGGGTTTCGGTGACGCGGCGGAAGTTGAGGTAGAGCAGCAGGAAGATCGTCGCGATGGTGAAGGGCAGCACCACCTTGAGCCGCGCCTCGGCGCGCGCGAGGTTCTCGAACTGCCCCGACCACGCGAGGAAGAAGCCGGGCGGCAGCGCCACCGCCTCCGCCACCCGCTGGCGCGCCTCGGCCACGTAGCCGCCCAGGTCGCGGTCGCGGATGTCCACGAACACGTAGGCGGAGAGCAGGCCGTTCTCGCTGCGGATCGCCGCCGGGCCGGTGGCGAAGCCGATGCTCGCCAACTGGCCGAGGGGCACGGGCGTGCCGTCCGGCGCGTTGACGAGAACGTTCTGCGCGATCGCCTGCGGGTCCGAGCGCAGGGCGCGGGGGTAGCGCAGGTTCACCGAATACCGCTCCCGTCCCTCCACCGTGGTGGTGACGGTCTCGCCGCCGAGCGCGGTGGCGATGGTCGCCTGCACCTCGGCGATCGAGAGGCCGTAGCGGGCGAGGGCGGCGCGGTCGGGGCGGATGTCGAGGTAGCGGCCGCCGCCGACCCGCTCGGCGTAGGCCGAGGCGGTGCCGGGCACGTCGCGCACCGCCGCCTCCACCTGCCGGGCGATCCGTTCCAGCTCGCCGAGGTCGGTGCCGAACACCTTCACCCCCACCGGCGTGCGGATGCCGGTGGCGAGCATGTCCACCCGCGCCCGCTGCGGCATCGTCCAGGCGTTGGAAACGCCGGGGATCTGCAACGCCGCGTCCATCTCCTTGATGAGCTTTTCGGTGGTCATGCCCGGCCGCCACTCGTCGCGGGGCTTGAGGGTGATCACGGTCTCGAACATTTCCGTGGGCGCCGGGTCGGTGGCGGTGGCGGCGCGGCCCGCCTTGCCGAACACCGTCTCGACCTCGGGGAAGCTTTTCAGCACCCGGTCCTGCACCTGGAGAAGCTCCGCCGCCTTGGTGACCGAAAGCCCGGGCAGGGTGGTGGGCATGTAGAGGATCGCCCCTTCGTCGAGGCTCGGCATGAACTCGGAGCCGAGGCGCTGCAACGGCACCCACGACACCGCCAGCGCCGCCAGCGCCAGCGCCACCACCGTCAGCCGCGCCCCCAGCACGCCCCGGATCACCGGGCGATAGGCGGCGATCAGGGCGCGGTTGATGGGGTTTTTCGTCTCGGGCAGAATCCGCCCGCGCACGAACAGCACCATCAGCACCGGCACCAGCGTCACCGACAGCAGCGCGCCGCCGCCCATCGACAGGGTCTTGGTGAGCGCCAGGGGCTTGAACAGCCGCCCCTCCTGCGCCTCCAGCGCGAACACCGGCAGGAACGACACGGTGATGATGAGCAGGCCGAAGAACAGGCTCGGCCCCACCTCCACCGCCGCCTCGATCAGCGCGTCCTTGCGGCTTTCGCCGGGGCGCAGGCGTTCGAGGCGCTTGTGGGCGTTCTCCACCATCACCACCGCCGCGTCGATCATCGCGCCGATGGCGATGGCGATGCCGCCCAGGCTCATGATGTTGGAGGTCATGCCCATGCGCTCCATCACCAGGATCGCGATCAGCACCCCCACCGGCAGCATCAGCAGCACCACCAGGGCGGAGCGCACGTGCAGCAGGAACACCAGGCACACCGCCGCGACGATCAGGCTTTCCTCCAGCAGGGTGTGCTTGAGGGTGTCCACGGCGCGGCGGATCAGGTCGGAGCGGTCGTAGACGGTGCGGAACGACACCCCCTCCGGCAGGCCGGGGGAAATCTCGGCGATGCGCGCCTTGACCGCGTCGATGGTGGCGAGGGCGTTGCCGCCCATGCGCTGCACCACGATGCCGCCGACCACCTCGCCCTCGCCGTTCAGCTCGGCGATGCCGCGCCGCTCGTCCGGCCCCAGCTCCACCCGCGCCACGTCCTTCAGCAGCACCGGGGTGCCGCCGCGGGCGGCGAGCACGAGGTTGCCGAGATCGTCCGCCGAGCGCAGGTAGCCGTGGCCGCGCACCATGAACTCGGTCTCGGCCACCTCGATGGCGCGGCCGCCGACGTCCTGGTTGCCGTCGCGGATCGCCTGGCGCACCGCCGTCAGCGGAATGCCGAACGCCTGCAACCGGCGGGGGTCGACGATCACCTGATACTGCCGCTGGAACCCGCCGATGCCCGCCACCTCGGAAACCCCTTCGGCGGCGGTGAGCTGGAAGCGCAGATACCAATCCTGCAGCGACCGCAATTCGTCCAGGCCCTTGTCCTCGGACTCGAGCGCGTATTGGTACACCCAGCCGACGCCGGTGGCGTCCGGCCCCAGGGCCGGGGCGACCCCGGCGGGCAGGGTCTTGGCGGCGGTCTGGAGGTATTCCAGCACCCGCGACCGCGCCCAGTAGATGTCGGTGCCGTCCTCGAAGATCACCGTGACGAAGCTGGTGCCGAAGAACGACTGGCCGCGCACCGTGCGCGCCCGCGGCACCGAGAGCAGCGCGGTGGTCAAGGGATAGGTGATCTGGTCCTCCACCACCTGCGGCGCCTGGCCGGGGTAGTCGGCGGTGACGATCACCTGGGTGTCGGAGAGATCGGGCAGCGCGTCGAGCGGCAGGCGCAGCGCCGAGACCACCCCCGCCCCCGCGATCATCACCGTGGCGAACAGCACCAGCAGCGGATTGCGCGCCGACCAGCGAATCAGGTGGGCGACCATTTTACGGCTCCTCGAAGGCGGACAGGGCGGCGCGGAGGTTGCTCTCCGCGTCGATCAGGAAGTTGGCGCGGGTCACCACCGCCTCGCCCTCGGCGAGGCCGTCGACGATCTCGACGTAGCCTTCCGCCCGCGCGCCGAGCGTCACCGCGCGCGGCGAGAAGCGCCCCTCGCCCCGGTCCACCAGCACGGTCTGTCGGGCGCCGGTGTCGAGCACCGCGCTTTCGGGCACCGCCAGCACCGGGTCCGTCGCCACCGGCGCCGCCAGGGTCACCGAACCGAACAAGGCGGGGCGCAGCGCGCCGTCGGGATTGGGCAGCTCGATGCGCACCCGCGCGGTGCGGGTGTCGGCGGCGAGGACCGGCGGCACGAACGCCACCTTTCCGCCGAAATTCCGCCCGGGCAGCGCGGCGAAGCTGGCGGTGGCGGCGTCGCCCAGGCGGATGCCGCGCAGGTCCTGCTCGAACACCTCGGCGATCAGCCACACCGTGGAGAGATCCGCCATGCGGTAGAGCACCTCGCCGGGCATGAAGCGCATCCCCTCGAGCGCCTGCTTTTCGAGGACCACGCCGTCGGCCGGGGCGACGATCGCGAGGCTGCGCGACGGCGCGCCCCCCGCCTTGAGCCGGGCGATCTCGGCGGGCGGCACCCCCCAGTTGGCGAGGCGGGTGAGCGCCCCCGCCGCCAGCCCCGGGTCGGCGGCGCGGGCGAGCGCGTATTCCTGCTCCGCCAGCGCCACGGCGGGGGAGTAGACCCGCGCCAGCACCTCGCCCTTTTTCACCGCGCGGCCGGTCTCGTTCACCGGCAGGCTTTCGACGAAGCCCTCGAAGCGCGGCGCCACCACCGACACCCGGCGCTCGTCGATCTCCACCGTGCCCACCGCGCGCACCTCCCGCGCCAGGCTGCGCAGGGCCGCCGCCTCGCTGCGCACGCCGAGCTTCTGCAGCCGCGCCGCGCTCACCGACACGCCGCCCGGGTCGGCGGCGCCCTCGTTCTCGTACACGGCGATGTAGTCCATGCCCATGTTGTCCTTCTTCGGCACCGGCGAGGTGTCGGGCAGGCCCATGGGGTTGCGGTAGTAGAGGATGCGCCCGCGCGGATCGGCGGGGGGCGGCGCCTCGCCGTGGGCGGCGTGCTCCGGCGCCGGAGGAGCAAGGCGGGCGTAGCCGTAGCCGCCCGCCGCACCGGCGGCGAGGGCGAGGACGGCGAGGGCGAGGGTTGCGCGGCTCACAGGTCGTCTCCGATCAGGGCTTCGAGTTCGGCGAGGCGCGCCTGCTGCTGCATGCGCGCGGCCACCAGGTCGAGGCCGGATGTCCACATCTGCCGTTCGGCCATCAGCACGTCGGTGGCGCCGACGCGGCCGTGTTGGTAGCCCCGGATCGCGGACTCGAAGCCGAGTTCCGCCTGGGGCAGCTGGGTTTCGGCCACCACCGCCTCCACCGCGCGGGCGGCGGCGAGGTCGGCCCAGGCGGCGGCCACCGCCTCGGCCACCTTCAGCTCCCCCGCCTCGCGGCGGTTGCGGGCGGCGGCGGCGGCGGCGCTGGCGGAGCCGATCTCGGCGCGGCGCAGGCCCCACTGCAACGGCACGCTGAACGCCACCATCGCCTCGTAGCTCTGCACCCGGCCCATTTCGCGCACCGCGCCCACGCCCACCTCCACGTCCGGATACCAGTTGCGGCGGGCGAGGTCGGCGGCGCGGTTGGCGCCCTCCTGCATCGCGCGCTCGGCCTTGAGGTCCGGGTTGTCGCGCTGCGCCCGGTCGATCAGCGCCGCAAGGTCGTGGCGCTCCGGGTCGGGCACCCGCCGCCAGTCCGGCACCTCGGCGAGGCGGCGGCCCTGGGGGCGGGCGAGCAGGCGGTTGACGCGCGCCTCGGCGGCGGCGCGGCGCGCCTCCATGCGGGCGATCTCGGCGGTGATCGCGGCGCGCTCCACCGCCACCTGGGTCACCTCGGGCTGCTGGCCCTCGCCCTGGGCGTAGCGCACCCGCGCCGCCGCGCCGATGGCGCCGAGGCGGGCCTCGAGCTTGCGTGCCAGGGCGAGGCTTTCCTCGGCGCCGCGCAGCTCGGCCAGCGCCACCTTGAGGCGCATCGCCAGGTCGTTGGCGGTCTGTTCGGCGGTGAAGGCGGCCTGGCGCGCCTCGGCGTCGGCGATGCCGCGCTTCATCTCGCGCTTGCCCCAGAACGGCAGCTGCTGGCTGACGATCAGCTTTTTCATCGTCCCCTCGGTGGACCCCTGGGGCAGGTAGCCCGGCTCCGAGCGGCCCCAGTTCTCCACCGACAGGCGCACCATCGGGTCCATCAGGCTGGCCGCGCCCTCCACCCGCGCCCGGGCGGCGTCGGCGTCGAGGGCGGCGGCCTGGATCTCGGGGCTGGCGCGGCGCGCCTCGGCGAGCAGGGCGTCGAAGCTCTCCGCCCGCGCGGCGGGGGCGGCGGCGACGAGGGCGGCGAACATCAGGGCAAGGGGGCGCGGCATGGGAACTCCTGTCTCGGGTGACGGCGACAGGATCGCCCCCCGGCGTTGCGGGAGTTTTTCAAGCTGGCGGAAATCTGTGACAAAGTGTGTCGGCGCTTGGAGCGCGGCGCCGCCCGCGTTATGTCAGGGGAAAGCCCGGAGGCCCGCATGCCCGCCCATATCCTGGTGGTCGACGACAACGCCGAGATGCGCGACCTGCTCGGCCGCGCGCTGCGGCGCGAGGGCCACCGCGTCTCCGCCGCCGCCGACGGCCGGGGGATGCGCGCGGTGCTGGCGGAGGAGGCGGTGGACCTGATCCTCCTCGACCTGATGCTGCCGGGGGAGGATGGCCTCACCCTGTGCCGCGACCTGCGCGCCGCCTCGGCGATCCCGGTGATCATGCTCACCGCCAAGGGCGAGGAGCTGGACCGGGTGCTGGGCCTCAAGATGGGCGCCGACGACTACATCCCGAAGCCGTTCTCCACTCCCGAGCTGCTCGCCCGCATCGAGGCGGTGCTGCGCCGCGCGCGCGGTGGCGCGGCGCCCGCCGAGCCGCCCAAGCGCCTGCGCTTCGCGGGCTGGGTGCTCGATCTCGACCGCCGCGAGCTGTGCTCCGCCGAGGGGGTGGTGGTGCCGCTCTCCACCGGCGAGTTCAACCTGCTGCAGGCGCTGGTGGAGCGGCCGCGCCGGGTGCTGAGCCGCGAGCAGCTGCTCGACCTGGCGCGCGGCCGCGCGGCGGTGGCCTTCGACCGCAGCATCGACACCCAGGTGAGCCGCCTGCGCCGCAAGATCGAACCGGACGCGAAAACCCCGGAGATCATCAAGACGGTGTGGGGCGGCGGCTACATGCTCGCCGCCGACGTGGTCCCGGCATGATCCGCCCCCGCCCCCGCAGCTTGATCGCCCAGACCATCGTGGTGCTGCTGGTGGGGCTGACCGCCTCGCACCTGCTCAGCATGGTGGTGTATTCGGGCGACCGCGCCGACGCCCTCACCCGCCTCGGCGACCGCGCCGCCGCGCTGCGCATCGCCGACGCCGCGACCCTGGCGCTGCGCACCCCCGGGGCGGAGCGCGACGCCCTGGTCGCCCGCCACCGGGGCCTCTCCCTCGACGTGGCGCTCGCCGCCGCGCCGCCGTTCGCGGCGGAGCCGGAGCCGGACGCCGAGACCCGCGCGGTGGCCGAGGCGATCGCCCAGCGCCTGCCCGAGGGCGCGGCGCTGCGGGTGCGGGTGGAGGGGCCGCCGCACCTCCCCCTCCTCGACCACCTGCGCGACGCGTTCTACGGCGAGCCGCCGCGGGTGACGATCCGCGCGGCGGTGGCGCTGGACGACGGCCGCTGGCTCGCCCTGGCGGCGCGGCCGCCGGAGCGGGGGGCGGACCATTCGGCGCTCGCCTCGATGGCGGCGATGGTGGCGGCGATCGTGCTGGCGGCGGTGTGGGTGGTGCGCCGCATGACCGCGCCCCTCGAAACCCTGGCGGCGGCGGCGCGGCGGATGGCGCGGGAGGTGGACGCGCCGGACCTGCCCGAAACCGGCCCGGCGGAGGTGCGCGACGCCATCGCCGCGTTCAACCACATGCGCTCCGAGGTGCGCCGCCTGCTGGAGAACCGCACCCTGATGCTGGCGGCGATCAGCCACGACCTGCGCACGCCGATCACCCTGCTGCGCCTGCGCATCGAGGCGCTGGACGCCTCCGACGACCGCGAGAAGATGCTCGCCAGCCTCGCCGACATGGAGCGGATGATCGCCGCCACCCTGTCGTTCGCGCGGCAGGACGCCGCCGACGAGCCGCGCGCCACCCTCGACCTCGACGCCCTGGTGGAGGCGATGGTGGCCGACATGCAGGACCTCGGCCACGCCGTCGCCTACGCCGGGCCGGAGGCTCCGGCCCGCCTCGCCTGCCGCCCGCAGGCGCTCAAGCGGGCGATCGGCAACCTCATCGAGAACGCGGTGAACCACGGCGGCGGCGCGGCGGTGCGCCTGGTGGTGGAACCGGCGCAGCTGCGCCTGACGGTGGCCGACGACGGGCCGGGCCTGCGCCCGGACCAGTTGGAGGCGGTGTTCCAGCCGTTCTACCGCGGCGACGCCTCGCGCAGCCGCGCCACCGGCGGCTCGGGCCTCGGCCTTTCGATCGCGCGCGAGATCGCCGCCGCCCACGGCGGCGCCATCGCCCTCGCCAACCGCCCGGAAGGCGGCCTCCTCGCCACCCTCACCCTGCCCCGAAGCGGCGGCTGAGGGGCGGGTGACCGCTATTTCTTCCCTATGGCTTTGAATAACCCTATTGTTTGCTCCCCCGGCCGCGACGACCCGGCGGTCGAACCTGTGAATGAGGAAGCGACGATGGTGAGTGAAGTGACGTCCGACGTGTTCGGCAATCCCGTGACGCTACGCCTGGGGACTCCCCTGGCGACGGGACATCTGACGATGAGCGTGCTGGGCACGAACGGAAAAGCGTGGTCCCAGGTATTCGCCTACGATCAGGTGTCGATGGTCATGGAAACGGATACCGACAAGCTGATGAACGTCGTCGGCAGTCATCCCTCGAAGACCGGTTTCGCCTTGGGTATCCTGATCGGCATCTCCGATGTGGTGGTCGGTGTCATCAACGGAATCGCGGGTTTCATCAAGGGCATCCTCGGTAGTTTCGTGGGAGTCGGCCTCATCGGCATCATGTTCGTTCTGATGATGGTCGCCCTCAGCCTGATGGTGAGCGTCTACGCGTTCGTCGTCGCCGCGCCGGTGTTGGCGGTTTCGTTCGGGCTTCGCCATTACAAGCGCAACCTGCTCAAGGCCGAAGGAGAAAAACTCCAGCGGGCGGCGATGGGATTGTTCAACGGCACCGTCGCCGTGGTTTCGCCTCAGGACGCTCCGAACGCCATCGAAGCCGCGACAGTGTGATCCGCTCGGGCCGTGCCCGGAAGATACGCCATCCCCTCGTCATTCCGGACGCCGCGCAGCGGCGAGCCGGAATCCATTCTGTGGGCACGCCGCGTGGATTCCCGCTTGCGCGGGAATGACGAGGGAGAGGTGGAGGGCCCCGCGGCCGGGCTCAGCCGAGGCCGTACCAGGTGAGCAGGCGCAGCAGCGGGTCGAACATGCCGGCGACGTAGAGCAGCGCCACCGCCGACCCGGCGCCGAAGCCGATCACCGCGCAGCGCATCCACGCGGGCGCGGGCGGCAGGTCGGGCTTGCGGAACAGGCGGCGGCGGACCCGGCGGGCGCGGAAGCGCGGCGCGCCGGGGCGGGTGGGGTCGAGGCCCTGGACCGCGGCAGGTTTCGGAAACGGAGTCATGGCGTCCTCCTCGCTTTCCCGAACTGCCCTCAGTATAGCACGTTTCGGGGCGCGGCGCCGCACCTCCGAAACGACGAAACCCACCGCTTTAGGCGGTGGGTTTCGATGGTGGAGCCGAGGGGAATCGAACCCCTGACCTCTTGAATGCCATTCAAGCGCTCTCCCAACTGAGCTACGGCCCCGAACCTTTCGCCCCGCCGGTTTCCGTGGTCCCCGGCGGTGCATGGGAGGCGGCAAATTAGTCCGGGATTTTTTCCGCCGCAAGCAAAAAATGCGGGGTCGGACGAAAGTCCGAAAATTCCCGAAACGGCCTGCCGTCAGTCGTCGTCTTCCGGCCCCAGGTGGTCGATCACCTCGGCCATGTCGTCGTCCTCGGCGAGTTCGTCGGCGTCCTCGATCAGCGCCTCGTCCGCCTCGTCGTCTTCGACCTCGAGTTCGGCCTCGTCGTCGAGGATCTCGTCGTCGCCGACGATCGGCGCCACCGCCTTCGGCTTCGGCTCCGCCGCGTGCGCGGGGGCCTTCTTCATGCTGCGACGGGCCTTGCTCACCGCGTCGGGCGCGTTTTCGCTGCCGCACTTCGGGCAGACGATCGGCGTGCGCTGCATGTCGTAGAACCGCGTGCCGCAGTTCAAACAGGTTCGCTTGCTTCCCCATTCCGGCTTGGTCACGAATCACCCTCCTTCACGGCGCCTCGCTCCGGCCTCGCGCGGACTTCCGGCGGCCGGAAGGCGCATTTGCCACGAAGCGGATAGCCTGTCAAAGCGTTTTCTTGTGCCTGCGCCGAACGGGCGCACCCCGATTCCCCATTAACATGACCGGGCGCGGCGCGGAAGGGCCTGGCGCCTTAGGGTGTCGCGCGGTTTCGGCAAATGTGCTACCACCGCCCCGAACGCCCCCTGGAACGGATGCCGCGATGACCGCCCACGACCCCGCCGACGCGCCCCTGCCGCTTTCCGCCCGCCGCTCCGGCCCGCTCTCCGGCGCCGCCCGGGTGCCGGGCGACAAGTCGATCTCCCACCGCGCGCTGATGATGGGCGCGCTCGCCGTGGGCCGCACCACCGTGGAGGGCCTGCTGGAGGGCGAGGACGTGCTGCGCACCGCCCAGGCGATGCGCCAGATGGGCGCCGCCGTGGAGCGCGGCGCCGACGGCGTCTGGCGGATCGACGGCGTCGGCGTCGGCGGCCTCGCCGAACCGGCGGACGTGATCGACATGGGCAACGCCGGAACCGGCGCCCGCCTGGTGATGGGCCTGGTGGCCACCCACCCGATGGTCGCCTGCTTCACCGGCGACGCGAGCTTGCGCGGCCGCCCGATGAAGCGGGTGATCGCGCCGCTCTCCCTGTTCGGCGCCGCGTTCATGGCGCGCGAGGGCGGCCGCCTGCCGCTCGCGCTCAAGGGCAACGGCGCCGCCGGGCCGGTGACCTACACCGTGCCGGTGGCCTCGGCGCAGGTGAAGTCGGCGGTGCTGCTGGCGGGGCTGAACGCCTCCGGCGTCACCACCGTGATCGAACCGGTCGCCACCCGCGACCACACCGAGCGCATGCTGCGGGGCTTCGGCGCCGAGCTGACGGTGGAAATCGCCGCCGACGGCGCCCGCACCATTTCCCTGGTCGGGCAGCCCACCCTCAAGCCCTGCCGCGTGGTGGTGCCCGCCGATCCCTCGTCCGCCGCGTTCCCGGCGGTGGCGGCGCTGATCGTGCCCGGCTCGGAGATCCGGCTGGAGGCGGTGGGCACCAACCCGCTGCGCTTCGGCCTGTTCGAGACCCTGCTGGAAATGGGCGCCGACATCGCCCTCGAAAACCCGCGCGAGGTGGCGGGCGAGCCGGTGGCGGACCTGCGGGTGCGCGCCTCGGCGCTGGCGGGCGTGAGCGTGCCGCCGGAGCGGGCGCCCGCGATGATCGACGAATATCCGATTCTCGCGGTGGCCGCCGCGTGCGCCCGGGGCGAGACGCGCATGCGGGGCCTCGCCGAGCTGCGGGTGAAGGAGAGCAACCGCTTCGACGCGGTGGTGAACGGCCTCGCCGCCTGCGGCGCCACGGTGCGCGCCGAGGGCGACGACATCGTCGTGACCGGCGCGGGCGCGCCGCCCCGGGGCGGCGCCACCATCGCCGCCAACCTCGACCACCGCATCGCCATGGCGTTCCTGGTGCTGGGGATGGCCGCCGCCGAACCGGTGGCGATCGACGACGTGCGGGCGGTGGACACCAGCTTCCCCGGCTTCGCCGACCTGATGACCCGCCTCGGAGCCGACCTGTCATGATCGTCGCCATCGACGGCCCGGCGGGCGCGGGCAAGGGCACCCTGGCGCGGCGCCTCGCGGCCGCCTTCAACCTCGCCTACCTCGACACCGGCGCCCTCTACCGCGCCGTGGGCGTCGCCGTGCTCGACGCGGGCGGCAACCCGGCGGACCCGGCGGCGGCGGAGTCGGCGGCCCGGAACCTCGGCCTCGACCTCCTCGATTCGCCCCGCCTGCGCACCGAGGCGGCGGGCGACGCGGCCTCCCAGGTGGCCGCCGTCCCGGGGGTGCGCGCGGCGCTGCTGGAATTCCAGCGGCAGTTCGCCCACCATCCGCCAAGCCCTTGCGTCGGCGCGGTTCTCGACGGCCGCGACATCGGCACGGTGGTGTGCCCGGAGGCCCGCCTCAAGCTGTTCGTCACCGCCAGCGCGGAGGAGCGGGCGCGCCGCCGCACCTTGGAGTTGCGGGGCAAGGGCATCGCGGCTATACAGGACCGCGTTCTCGCGGACATGCTCGCCCGCGACGAACGGGACCGCGACCGCAAGGTGGCGCCCCTCGCCCCGGCGAACGACGCCGTGGTGCTGGACACCACCGACATGGATGCCGATATGGTCTTCGACCGTGCGGCCGCCCTGGTGCGGAACGCGGCCACGCCCGCCTAGGCGGCGCGTGGGACCGGCGTAGAGTGGTAGAGTCCTGAACATGGAACCACCGCGCGGCGCGAAAGCTCCGGCGGCGGTTTGCGCTTGCAACATGGTCGCACACGCGGCAAGACCGCCGGAAAAAACCGGCTGGCCCGGATAGCGACACGAGAAAGGAATACGTTCGGCATGACCGAAACTGGAATGATCCCCGGCGCGAACGAAGACTTCGCCGCCCTTCTCGAACAGTCGTTCGCTCAGAACGCGAGCCTCGAAGGCTCGGTTCTCACCGGACGCATCGTCAGCATCACCAACGACTTCGCCCTGGTCGACGTCGGCCTCAAGTCCGAAGGCCGGGTGCCGTTGAAGGAATTCGGCCACAAGGCCGAAATCAAGATCGGCGACACCATCGAAGTGTTCGTCGACCGTTACGAGGACCGCGAAGGTCTGGTCGTGCTCTCGCGCGAGAAGGCCCGCCGCGAAGAGTCGTGGAACGAGCTGGAGAAGGCCTTCGAGGGCAACCAGCGCGTCAACGGCGTGATCTTCGGCCGCGTCAAGGGCGGCTTCACCGTCGACCTCTCGGGTGCGGTGGCGTTCCTCCCCGGCAGCCAGGTGGACATCCGCCCGGTGCGCGACATCGGGCCGCTGATGGGCCAGCCGCAGCCGTTCCAGATCCTCAAGATGGACCGCTCGCGCGGCAACATCGTCGTCTCGCGCCGCGCGGTGCTCGAAGAGACCCGCGCCGAGCAGCGCAGCGAACTGATCGAGAACCTCAAGGAAGGCCAGATCCTCGACGGCGTGGTCAAGAACATCACCGATTACGGTGCGTTCGTGGACCTCGGCGGCGTCGACGGCCTGCTGCACGTCACCGACATCGCGTGGAAGCGCATCAACCACCCGGCCGAGGCGCTGACCATCGGTCAGACCATCAAGGTCCAGGTGATCCGCTTCAACTCGGAGACCCAGCGCATCAGCCTCGGCATGAAGCAGCTCGAGGCCGACCCGTGGGCGGGCGTCGAGAACAAGTACCCGGTCGGCACCAAGTTCACCGGCCGCGTCACCAACATCACCGACTACGGCGCGTTCGTCGAGCTGGAGCCGGGCGTCGAGGGTCTCGTCCACGTTTCGGAAATGTCCTGGACCAAGAAGAACATCCACCCCGGCAAGATCGTCTCGACCAGCCAGGAAGTGGAAGTCATGGTGCTCGACGTCGATCCGAACAAGCGTCGCATCAGCCTCGGCCTCAAGCAGTGCCTGTCCAACCCGTGGACCGACTTCCTCGCCAACCACCCGGTGGGTTCGTCGCTCGAGGGCGAGGTCAAGAACATCACCGAGTTCGGCATGTTCGTGGGTCTGCCGGGCGACATCGACGGCATGGTCCACCTCTCCGACATCTCCTGGGAGATGACCGGCGAGGAAGCGGTGAAGTCGTTCAAGAAGGGCGACACCGTCACCGCCAAGATCCTCGACGTCGACGTCGACAAGGAGCGCATCAGCCTCGGTCTGAAGCAGCTCACCAACGACCCGTTCGAGAACGCCACCAAGGGCCTGAAGAAGGGCGCCGTGGTGACCTGCGTCGTCACCCAGGTGACCGAGGGCGGCCTCGAGGTCGCGCCGGCCGAGGGCGGCGCCACCGGCTTCATCCGCAAGGGCGACCTGTCGCGCGAGCGGTCGGAGCAGCGCGTCGAGCGCTTCGCGGTGGGCGAGAAGGTGGACGCGAAGATCATCCAGGTCGACGCCAAGAGCCGCAAGCTCACCCTCTCGATCAAGGCCCGCGAAATGGACGAGGAAAAGCAGGCGATGGCGGAATACGGCTCGACCGATTCCGGCGCTTCGCTCGGCGACATCCTCGGCGCGGCCCTGCGCCAGGCCCAGGACGAGAAGGCCAACCCGTAATCCAACGGGACGGCACGATCGCCTCATCGGAACGCCGCCCTTCGGGGCGGCGTTTTGCTTTTGTCCGCCGCGCATGTAAAAAGGCTTTACGCAAAACCACTTAACCTTGAAGCAGGGATTGAAATCTGGCACTGTCGGTAGCAGCTACATCGAATGGTCGATTTTCGGCCCCCGCGCCAGGCCGCGGCGGCCCAGGGCTTCGGGCATGTATCGGGGCGCAAACGCCCTTCGTCGAAACCTCGGGGATGTCACGCTATGACTAAGTCCGAACTGATCGCACGCCTCGCCGAGCGCAACCCGCACCTCTACCAGCGGGACGTGGAGCGGATCGTGGCCACGATTTTCGAAGAGATCACCCTCGCGCTCGCGCGCGGCGACCGGGTGGAGCTGCGCGGCTTCGGCGCCTTCTCCACCAAGACCCGCGACGCCCGCACCGGCCGCAACCCGCGCACCGGCGACGCCGTCCGCGTCGGCTCCAAGGTCGTCCCCTACTTCAAGACCGGCAAGCAGCTGCGCGACCTCATCAACGGCGAAGACACCGCCGAATAAGGATCCTTCACGGTGCTGCGCATTCTCACCTGGATCGTCGGACTCCCGCTGGCCGTGGCGGCGATCGGCTTTGCCGTCGCCAACCGCCAGAGCATCGTCCTCGACCTGTGGCCGTTGCCGTTCATGCTGACCGTGTCGGTCTACCTCACCGTGCTCGGCAGCCTCGCCATCGGGCTGGTGCTCGGCCTGCTGATCGGCGGCATGGCCGTGGGCGGCCGCGCCGCCCGCCGCGCGCGCGAGGCCGAAACCCGCGCCCGCGTCGCCGAGGCGGAGGCCGCGAGCGTGCGCGAGCGCCTCGCCGCCGCCGAGACCGCCGCCCTGCCGCCGCCCGGCACCGCCGCCTGACCCCTTCGCGACGCACTGGCGCAGCGCCCCGAGAGCCTTTACACTCGGGGCGTTCGTGCAAGGATACCCCATGACCGCCAACCCGATCTTCTGCGCCATCGACACGCCCGACCTCGGCGTCGCCACCCGTCTCGCGGCGCAGGTCGCCCAGCACGTGGGCGGCCTCAAGCTCGGCCTCGAGTTCTTCTGCGCCAACGGCCCCGCGGGCATCCGCGAGGTGGCCCGCGCCTCGGGGAAGGACATCTTCCTCGACCTCAAGCTCCACGACATTCCCAACACCGTGGCCGCCGCGCTGCAATCGGTGATCCCGCTCAAGCCCCGCTACCTCACCCTCCACGCCGGGGGCGGCCTGGCGATGATGAAGGCGGCGCGCGAGGCGGCGTTCGAAAGCGCCGACAAGGCCGCCGCGGCGCCGCCCAAGCTGATCGCCGTCACCGTGCTCACCAGCTTCGACGACGCCGACCTCAAGGGCGTGGGCGTCGGCGCGCCGGTGGCCGACCACGCCCTGCGCCTCGCCCACCTGGCGGCGGAAGCGGGGATGGACGGCCTCGTCTGCTCCGCCCACGAGGCGGCGCGCCTCAAGGCCGAGTTCGGCCACCTGCTGCGGATCGTCCCGGGCATCCGCCCGGCGGCCGACGCGGTGAACGACCAGAAGCGGGTGATGACCCCGCCCGAGGCCCTCGCCGCCGGGGCCGACATCCTGGTGATCGGCCGCCCGATCACCAAGGCCGACGACCCGGCGCTGGCGGCCCGCCGCATCGCCGCCGAGATCGGCTGCCGCACCGGAGCGGCGTCATGAGCGCGCTGGTGAAGATCTGCGGCCTCGCCGAGGCCGACGGCCTCGACGCCGCGGTGGAGGGCGGGGCCGATTTCGTCGGCTTCGTGTTCTGCCCCGGCTCGCCCCGCGCGCTCACCCCCGAGGCCGCCGCCGAGCTGGCCGACGCGCTGCCCGACGAAATCACCAAGGTGGGCCTGTTCGTGGACCCCACCGACGACGACCTCGACCGCGTGCTGCAACGGGTCCGCCTCGACCTGGTGCAGCTCCACGGCCGCGAGACGCCCGAGCGGGTGGACGCGATCCGCCTCGAGTTCGGGGTGCAGGCGATGAAGGCGATCGGCGTCGCCACCGAGGCCGACGTCGCCGCCGCCCACGCCTACGAGGGCCACGCCGACTGGCTGCTGTTCGACGCCAAGCCCACCGAGGGCGACACCCGCCCGGGCGGCCTCGGCCGCAGCTTCCCCTGGCACCTGCTGCAGGACTGGCGGGGGGAAACCCCGTGGATGCTGGCGGGCGGCCTCACGCCCGAGAACGTCGAGCGCGCGGTGGCCGAAAGCGGCGCGGGCGCGGTGGACGTCTCCTCCGGCGTCGAGAGCGCGCCCGGGGTCAAGGACCCGGCGCGCATCGCCGCGTTCCTGCGCGCGGCCAAGAACGCCCGCGCGAGCTGGTGACGCTCACTCCCGCAGTCCGGCGCCCCCGGCGCCGTCCGTCCGTCGTTTTTCGCGGGTCGCCGCCCCATCGCGCGCCCGCCCAGCCGTTGAGCACGCCATGACCACTCATCTGCCCAATTCCTTCGCCGCCGGTCCCGACGACCGCGGCCACTTCGGCCCCCACGGCGGCCGCTTCGTCGCCGAAACCCTGATGCCGCTGATCCTCGACGTGGAGAAGGCCTACGCCGAAGCCGCCGCCGACCCGGCGTTCCAGGCGGAGATGAAGGGCTACCTCGCCGATTTCGTCGGCCGCCCCTCGCCGCTCTACTTCGCCGAGCGCCTCACCGCGATCTGCGGCGGCGCGAAGATCTACTTCAAGCGCGAGGACCTCAACCACACCGGCGCCCACAAGGTCAACAACTGCATCGGCCAGATCCTCCTGGCCCGGCGCATGGGCAAGACCCGCATCATCGCCGAGACCGGCGCGGGCCAGCACGGCGTCGCCACCGCCACGGTGTGCGCGCTGTTCGGCATCCCCTGCGTGATCTACATGGGCGCCACCGACATCGCCCGGCAGCAGCCCAACGTCTTCCGCATGAAGCTCCTCGGCGCCGAGGTGCGCTCCGTCACCTCGGGCGCGGCGACGCTGAAAGACGCGATGAACGAGGCGATGCGCGACTGGGTCGCCAACGTCGAGGACACCTACTACCTGATCGGCACGGTCGCCGGGCCGCACCCCTATCCGCTGATGGTGCGCGAGTTCCAGAAGATCATCGGCGAGGAGGCCAAGGCGCAGATCAAGGCCAAGGAAGGCCGCCTGCCCGACAGCCTCTACGCGGCGGTGGGCGGCGGCTCCAACGCCATCGGCCTGTTCTACCCGTTCCTCGACGACCCCTCGGTGAAGATCGTCGGCGTCGAGGCGGCGGGTCACGGCACCGACACCGAGGAACACGCCGCCTCCCTCACCATGGGCCGCCCCGGCGTGCTCCACGGCAGCCGCACCTACCTGCTGCAGAACCGCGACGGCCAGATCACCGAGGCCTATTCGATCTCCGCCGGTCTCGACTACCCCGGCGTCGGGCCGGAACACGCCTGGCTCAAGGACGCGGGGCGGATCGACTACGTCTCGGTCACCGACGCCGAGGCGCTCGACGCGTTCCACAAGACCACCCGCCACGAAGGCATCATCCCGGCGCTCGAATCCTCCCACGCCATCGCCCAGGTGCTGAAGGTCGCCGGATCGCTGCCCCAGGACCACATCATCCTCGCCTGCCTCTCCGGACGCGGCGACAAGGACGTCGACACCGTGGCGCGCGCCATGGGCAAGGAGCTTTAAGCCATGACCGCTCGCCTCTCCCGCCGCTTCGCCGAACTCAAGGCCGCGAACCGCGCCGCGCTGGTGGTCTACGTCGCCGCCACCGACCCGGACGCCGCCACCGCCACCGCGCTGATGCAGGCCCTCCCCGAGGCCGGGGCCGACGTCGTCGAACTCGGCATGCCGTTCACCGACCCGATGGCCGACGGCCCGGCGATCCAGAAGGCCGCGCTGCGCGCCCTCAAGGCCGGCGCATCGATGGACGCCACCCTCGCCCAGCTCCAGGCCTTCCGCGCGGTGGACGAAACCACGCCGGTGATCCTGATGGGCTACTACAACCCCATCGACAGCTACGGCGTCGAGCGCTTCGCCGCCGATGCCGCCGCCGCCGGGGCCGACGGCGTGATCGTCGTCGACGTGCCGCCGGAGGAAGCCGAGGAAATCACCCCGGCCCTCAAGCGCCACGACCTCGACTTCATCTGCCTCGCCACCCCCACCTCCGACGACGCGCGGCTGCCCAAGATCGTCGCCCACGCCAGCGGCTTCCTCTACTACGTCGCCGTGCTCGGCATCACCGGCACCCGCTCCGCCGCCGCCGAACAGGTGGCCCGGGCGGTGGCGCGCATCCGCAAGCACACCAGCCTCCCGGTCGCCATCGGCTTCGGCATCAAAACCCCCGAAAACGCCGCCGAAATGGCCCGCATCGCCGACGCCGCGGTGGTCGGCTCGGCAGTCATCGACCGCCTCGCCGCAACCCTCACCGCCGACGACCAGGCCACCCCGGAAACCATCCCGACGGTCGCCACCTTCGTCTCCGACCTCGCCGCAGGCGTGCGCGGCGCGCGGGCGCGGGCATAAAAAACCCGCAGGGGCGCCGCCCCTGCACCCCGCCAAGGGCCTCGGCCCTTGGATCCCATTTGTTTTTTTCGCGAAGCGGATTATTCCTTGTCGGGCGACGGGGCATGATCGCGCTTCGCGCAAAAAACCGGGAAGGGGTCTGGGGCCTCCGGCCCCAGTGGGGTCCAGGGGTGAAACCCCTGGCCTTGTCGTCATGAGGTCCGCATGAGCTGGCTCACGAATTTCGTCCGCCCGACGTTGAAGCGGTGGATGCAGCCGCGCCCGGCGCGCGAGGCGCAGTGGGTGGCGTGTCCGAAGTGCGGGGCGACGACGTTTCACCGCGATCTCGACGCCAACTGGCGGGTTTGCCCGCACTGCGACCATCATCTCACCCTGGCGGCGGCGCGGCGGTTCGCGCTGTTGCTGGACGAGGGCAGCTGGTCGCGGATCGAGGTTCCCGGCGCGGCGACGGACCCGTTGAAGTTCCGCGACGCCAAGCGTTACGCCGACCGGCTGAAGGAGGCGGCGGCGCTGTCGCACGAGGCCGAGGCGGTGGCGGTGGCGCACGGGCGGATTTCCGACGAACCGGCGGTGGTGGCGGCGTTCGAGCCGCAGTTCCTCGGCGGCAGCTTCGGCGCGGCGGCGGGCGAGGCGCTGGTGGCGGCAGCGGAGTTGGCGGCGTTGCAGGACGCGCCGCTGGTGGTGGTGACCGGCAGCATGGGCCTGCGGGTGCAGGACGGCGCGCTGGCGCTGGTGCAGGGGCCGCGCGTCGGCCTGGCGCTGCGCAAGCTGGCGGAGCGCGGCCTGCCGGTGATCGCGGTGCTGGCGGACCCGGCGTTCGACGCGGTCACCGAGGGGGTTCTGCAACAGGCGGACGTGGTGCTGGCGGAGCCGGGCGCGCGGCTCGGGCCGCCCGCGCCGGACCCGTTCGCGGCCCTCGACACGCCCGAGTTCGTGGCGCCCCGCGCGGGCGTGCGCGAGGCCGAGGCGGCGCGGGCGGAGGGCCGGGTGGACCGCATCGCCGACCGCCGCGACCTCAAGGGGGAGATCGCCGCGATTCTCGACATCCTGCGCCGCCCGATGCCCTCGGCGACGATTCTCACCTATCGCCCCAAGCCTTCGATCGCCGCGCCGGACGCCTCCGATGCTTGATGCCGTTCTCGACCGCTTCACCCGCCTGCATCCCAAGACCATCGACCTGTCGCTGGACCGCATGCGCCGCCTGCTCGCCGACCTGGGCGACCCGCAGGACCGCCTGCCGCCGGTGATCCATGTCGGCGGCACCAACGGCAAGGGGTCGGTGGTGGCGACGCTGCGGGCGCTGTGCGAGGCGGCGGGGCTGACGGTCCACGCCTACACCTCGCCGCACCTGGTGCGGTTCGCCGAGCGCATCCGGATTTCCGGCCGCCTGCCCGACGACGGCGCCCTGGCGGCGCTGCTGGAGGAGGTGGAGGCGGTCAACGCGGGTCGGCCGATCACCTTTTTCGAGGCCACCACCGCCGCCGCGCTGCTGGCGTTCGCGCGGCACCCGGCCGACGTGTGCCTGCTGGAGGTGGGCCTGGGCGGGCGGCTGGACGCCACCAACGTGGTGGCGTGCCCGGCGGCGTGCGTGCTCACCGCCATCGGCCTCGACCATCAGGATTACCTCGGCGACACCCTCGGCGCGATCGCGGCGGAGAAGGCGCCGATCCTGCGCGCGGGCGTGCCCGCCGTGTGCGCCGCCCAGGCGCCCGAGGCGGAGGCGGCGATTCTCACCCACGCGCGGCTGCTGGGGGCGCCGCTGTGGCTGGGCGGCGAGGACTGGACCTACGCCGAGACCCGCCGAGGCTTCCGCGTCGACGCGCCAGGCCTGAGCCTGGAGGCGCCGCGCCCGGTTCTGCCGGGGCCGCATCAGGTGGCCAACGCGGCGCTGGCGGTGGCGGCGCTGCACGCCTCGGGGCTGGCGGCGCCGACGCCCGAGCTGGCGGCACGCGCCCTGCCCCGGGTGTCGTGGCCCGGGCGGCTGCAACGCCTCGACGCCGGGGCGGCGGTGGACCTGCTCGGGCGGCCGCTGTGGCTCGACGGCGGCCACAACCCCAACGCCGGGGAGGCGCTGGCGCCGGTTCTCGCGACGTGGGCGGCGGAGGGGCCGCTGGAACTGGTTCTCGGCATGCAGACCACCAAGGACCCGGCGGGCTACCTTGCCGCCGTGGCGCCCCACGTGGCGCGCCTGACGGCGGTGCCGGTGCCGAGCGCGCCCGCCCCCTTCGACCCGGAAATCCTCGCCGACGCCGCCCGCGCCGCCGGAATCGCCGAGGCCGGGGTGGCGCGCTCGTGGGCCGAGGCCCTCGACGCCGCCCGCCCCCGCGACACCCGCGTGCTGGTGGCCGGGTCGCTCTATCTGGTGGGCGAAGTGCTCGCCGAAAACCACCTCGGCGCCCCGGACTGACCCGCCGGGCCGGACGCCCCGCCCCCCACACACTCCGTCATGCTCGCGCCCGGCCCACGACCCGCGGGTCTCGCTCGCTGGTGTCTCCCGCCCCTTGCGTCTTCAGCCAAGGCAGGACACGCCCCCCCCCATCGTCACCCCCGGCTCGACCGGGGGTCCATGCCTCCACGGAGAAAGTCCTCGGGAATTCGGGGCTGCGTCGAGTCGCGACCCACTGCCGCGTGTGGGATGACTTACGGCATATGCTGAAAGGCATATCTTTGCGCGCCACAGAGAGGCTGCCGAGCGGGCTGGTGGAGGACCGGGGGTCTTGAAGGGGTTCCAGCCTTCTGAATTCCCTCATGCATTCTTTGATGATTCGCCCGCTATCCCACCGGAGAATAGGTCAGAAAATGCGCATATTCCCCGCGTTTCGGATCGAAAATGACCGAACCCAAGTCGGACATGCTTGTGTCCATGTATGACATGGAGTAAACAGGATCGCACAACCCACTCCGACGGGCAGGGAGATCCGATGCTGCGCACCCAGCGGACGGTGAAGGGACGGGACCTCGGCGCCCAGGTGGCGGAACGCCTGGCGCGGGAGCTGTTCTCCGGCCGCTATCCCCCCGGCAGCCTGCTGCCCAAGGAGACCGAGCTGACCGAGAGCTTCGGCGTCAGCCGGGTTTCGGTGCGCGCCGGGCTGCAGACCCTGGTGGCGCTCGGCATCGTCCGCCGCTATGCCGGGCAGGGCACGGTGGTCTCGGAATACCGCGACTGGAACATGCTCGACCCGCTGGTGACGCGCTGGATGGTCGAGTTCGCCGACCCCAACATCGACTTCCTCAACGAGCTGTTCGAGTTCCGCGAAAGCGTGGAGCCGTTCATCGCCGCGATCGCCGCCGAGCGCGCCACCGCCCGCGACCTGGCGCGGATCGAGGAGGCGTTCAACGGCATGGAGCGGGCGGTCAACGCCGCCGACGGCCGCGCCTTCGACCAGCAGGCGCTGGACGACGCCGACGTCGCCTTCCACGCCGCGATCTACCGCGCCACCCACAACATCATCTGGTCGCAGCTCGCCCACATCCTCCGCCCCTCGATCCAGCTGATCGTGCGCAAGACCAACGCCTCGGCGGCGGAGCTGAACGACACCTTGCGGCGCCACCGGGCGCTGATGGAATGCATCCGCCTGCGCCAGCCGCAGGCGGCATCCGACGCGGCGGTGCAGGTGATGAACCGCACCAAGGCAGACCTGGGCACACCAGGGAGGAGCGGCGCGCACGACGCCCGTCAAGACCAACAGTTTCGTGCAGGGTTTCCCAATAAAAACCAGGAGATCGTTCGATGATTGGCAAGACCGTGACGCGCCTCGCAGGCGCCGCCGTCGGCCTGGCGATGATGACCGCCACCGCCGCCGCCGCACAGTACGAATGGACCTTCCAGACCTCCGAAACCGCCGGCGAGCCGACCTTCAAGTACAAGCAGGAGTGGGCGCAGAACGTCGGCACCATGTCCGGCGGGCGGATCAAGATCGAAATCCTGCCGACCGGCGCGGTGGTGCCCCACAACCAGACCCTCGACGCGGTCGGCTCCGGCATCCTCCAGGGCCACCTCACCGATCCGTCGTACTTCTCCGGCATCAACCCGGCGTTCTCGATGATGGGCAACCTCGTCGGCGCCTGGGGCAACCCGCTCGAATTCCTGGAATACATGAAGGTGGGCGGCGGCGAGGCGCTCTATAACAAGCTCGTCCAACCCTATGGCCTACACATGATCGGCGCCGCCGCCACCGGCCTCGAATCCCTGCCGTCGAAGCGCCCGATCAAGACCGTCGCCGATCTCAAGGGCCTGAAGATCCGCGCCCCCGAGGGCATGGTCTACGACATCTTCGCCAAGGCCGGCGCCGCGCCGGTGAACCTGCCCGGCTCGGAAGTCTACACCGCCCTCGAAAAGGGCGTGATCGACGCCGCCGACTACACCGTGTTCGCCACCAACCAGGCCCAGGGCCTGCACAAGTTCGCCAACCGCCCGAGCTACCCGGGATTCCACTCGCTGCCGATGGTCGACGTCTCGATCAACAAGAAGATCTGGGACGGCCTCTCCCCCGACCTCAAGGCGATCCTCACCACCGCCACCGACAAGCTCGCCTACGACCTCGTCTTCCGCCTGAAGAAGCTCGACCTCGCGGCGGTCGCCGAGGCGAAGAAGGATCCGAACATCGAGATCGTCGACATGGCGCCCGAGGAGCGGGTGAAGTTCCGCCAGATCGCCCAGAAGGAATGGGAGACCTGGGCGAAGAAGAACGAGCTGTGCGGCGAGTTCTTCAAGTCGGTGACCGCCTTCATGTCCGAACGCGGGATGATCTGACCCCAAGCCGCCGCACTCCGGCCGGGTTCGCCCCGGCCGGAGGCCGTTTCCGCCTCCAGGAGCCTCCGCGATGACCACCGAAACCTCCCCCCTCTCCGACCCGCCCGAGCGCCACGCCGCCGACGGCGAAATCACCAACCCCCTCGACGCCGCGGTCGAATGGATCGGCAAGGGGTTCTCGTGGCTGGTGTTCGTCTCGATGCTGATCTCGGTGGGCGAGGTGGTGTCGCGCTACGTCTTCGACAGCCCCACCAGCTGGGTCCACGAGACCACCGTGTTCCTGATCGCGGTGATGTTCTGCCTCGGCGGACCGGTGGCGCTGGCGCGCAACAAGCACATCCGCGTGCGGGTGCTCTACGACACCGTGCGGCCCTCGCTGCGCCGCTGGTTCGACGTCGTCAACGGCGTGATCGCGCTCGCCTTCTGCTCGGGCATGAGCTACGCCGCCTACACCCTGTTCTACCGTTCCTCTCACACGCCGATGGGCGAGTGGACGCTGGAACGCTCCGGCACCAGCTGGAACCCGCCGTTCCCGACCCTCACCAAGGGCATCATCATGGTCGCCCTGATGGTGATGACGGTGCAGACGGTGCTGCATCTGATCCAGGCGCTGCGCGCCGTCTCCGCGAAGAAGGGAGTCTGAACCATGGGCGGTCTCGGCCTCCAGGCGATGGGCATCGAGTGGGGCACCTACGTGCTCGTCGGCAGCATCTTCCTGCTGCTGCTCACCGGCCTGCCGCTCGCCTTCGTCACCGGTCTGGTGGCGCTGATCTTCACCGTCGGCTGGTTCGGGCCGAACGCGATCCCGCTGGTGATCTCCCGCGTCTACGGCTTCATCACCGAATATTCCCTCGTGGCGGTGCCGATGTTCGTGTTCATGGCCTCGCTGCTGGATCGATCGGGCATCGCCAAGGATCTCTTCAACGGCATGCGCGTGCTCGCCGGGCGGATGCCGGGCGGCGTGGCGCTGCAGACCCTGTTCGTCGGCTTCTTCCTCGCCACCATGTCGGGGATCATCGGCGGCGAGATCGTGCTTTTGGGCATCCTCGCGCTGCCGCAGATGCTGCGCCTCGGCTACGACCGCAACCTCTCGATCGGCATCGTCTGCGCCTCCGGCTCCCTCGGCACGATGATCCCGCCGTCGATCGTGCTGATCATCTACGGCCTGATGGCGTCGGTCTCGATCGCCGACCTGTTCACCGCCGCCTTCACCCCCGGCACCATCCTCGCGCTGATGTACGCCACCTACGTGCTCGCCCGCTGCATCATCAACCCCGAGCTGGCGCCGCGCATGCCGCGCGTCACCGGGGAGGAGCGCAAGCTCCAGCGGGTCGAGGCGTTCAAGTCGATCGTGATGCCGGCCGCCATCGCCTTCATGGTGCTGGGGACGATCTACGCGGGCGTTGCCTCGGTCACCGAGGCGGCCTCGATGGGCGTGCTCGGCGTGCTCGTCGCCACCGCGATCCGCCGCGAGCTGACGCCCAGGCTGATCCACGAAAGCTGCATGCAGACCATCACCACCTGCGGCATGATCATCTGGATCGGCATCGGCGCCGCCACCCTGGTGGGCGTCTACAACCTGATGGGCGGCAACCGCTTCGTCTCCTCGACGATCCTCGGCATCGACGCCGACCCGATCGTCATCATCATGGTGATGCAGCTGATCCTGATGGTGCTCGGCATGTTCCTCGACTGGATCGGCATCGCCATGCTGACCCTGCCGATCTTCGTGCCGATCGTGGTGCAGCTCGGCTTCAGCCCGATCTGGTTCGGCGTGCTGTTTTGCGTCAACATGCAGGTGAGCTTCCTCAGCCCGCCGTTCGGCCCCGCCGCCTTCTATCTCAAGGGCGTGGCGCCGCCGGAGATTTCGCTGAAGCACATCTTCGTCTCGCTGTTCCCGTTCATCGCCATGCAGATGATCGTCCTCGGCCTGATCCTGTTCGTGCCCGAGATCGTGATGTGGCCGCTCAATCGCTGAAGTGGAGTGTGTTGGAATGAAGATCACCCGTCTGCAGACCTGGCTGGTTCCGCCGCGCTGGTGCTTCCTCAAGATCGAGACCGACGAAGGGGTCTCGGGCTGGGGCGAGCCGGTGATCGAGGGCCGCGCCGCCACCGTCGAGGCAGCGGTCCAGGAACTGGCCGACCAGTTGATCGGCCGCGACCCGCGCCGCATCGAGGACATCTGGCAGAGCCTCTACCGCGGCGGCTTCTACCGCGGCGGGCCGATCCTGATGTCGGCGATCGCGGGCATCGACCAGGCGCTGTGGGACATCAAGGGCAAGGCCCTCGGCGTGCCGGTGCACGAGCTTCTGGGCGGCGCGGTGCGCGACCGCATGCGGATGTATTGCTGGGTGGGCGGCGACCGCCCGGGTGACATCGGCCGCCACGTGCGCGAGGTCAAGGCCAAGGGCTTCACCGCGATCAAGATGAACGGCACGCCGGAACTCGCGATCGTGGATTCCCACGCCAAGATCGACGCGGCGGTGGCCCGCGCGGCGGAAGCGCGGGAGGCGGGCGGGCCGGATTTCGGCGTCGCCATCGACTTCCACGGCCGCGTCCACCGGCCGATGGCGAAGGCGCTGCTGCGCGAGCTGGAACCCTTCCACCCGATGTTCGTGGAGGAGCCGGTGCTGCCCGAGCACCTGCACTGCCTGCCGCAGATCGCGGGCGGCCTCGGCTACCCCATCGCCACCGGCGAACGGATGTTCAGCCGCTACGAGTTCCGGCCGATTCTCGAGGCGCGGATGGTCGACATCGTCCAGCCCGACATCAGCCACTGCGGCGGCATCACCGAGGGGCGCAAGATCGCGGTGCTGGCGGAAACCTACGACGTCGCCCTCGCTCCCCATTGCCCGCTCGGGCCGCTGTCGCTGGCGGCCTGCCTGCACGTGGATTTCGTCTCCCACAACGCGTTCATCCAGGAACAGAGCATGGGCATCCACTACAACCAGGGCAACGACGTACTCGACTACCTGGTGGACCCGGCGCCCCTCAAGATCGAAGACGGCTACCTGCCGCTGCTGGACAAACCGGGCCTCGGCCTCGACATCAACGAGGAGTTCGTGATCGAACGGTCCAAGGTCGGCCACCGCTGGCGCAACCCGGCGTGGCGGCACGCGGACGGGAGCGTGGCGGAATGGTAGCTTCAGACGACGGCAGAAACGCGCGGCCGACGATCGCCGAGCGGCACAACCCCTATCGCGACTGCATCCAGGGTCTGGCCAACCAGCCGATCACGGTGCTGAAGCTGCTGGGCGAGGCGGCGGCCGAGCTGCCGCCGGACTCGCCGCTCGCCCGCCTCGACGACGTGACGATGAAGGAGGTGGTGGCGCGCCTGCGCGACAACTGCCCGCGCGTCGCCATCGTCCTCGGGCCGCCCGACCACCCGGCCCACCTGCTCGACCGCCCCCACGCGCTGATGGCGGCGGCGCGGATCTGGCAGAACGGCGGCGTGCCGTTCGCCTTCGCGGTGCCGGTGATCTGCGACGGCACCGCGCAGAACAACATCGGCCAGAGCTATTCCCTCTCCTCCCGCAACACCACCGCGGCGGCGGTCAACATCACCTTCGAGGGGCATTCCTACCACGCCGCCTACGTGCTGGCGGGGTGCGACAAATCCCCCACCGCGATCCTCTCCGGCCTCGCCGCGGCCGACGTCGCCCGCGCCCATCGCGGCAACCAGGCACCGGTGTGGGCGCTGTTCGCGCCCGAGCACGTGCTCCAGGGCGGCACCATCCCGTCGGCCTCCGCCGAGGACCTGCGCGCCCTCTCCGCCGCCGCCCGTGCCGCCGGGCACGGCGACCTCGCCGACGACATCGACGACAACATGAAGTACATCCTTCAGTGCTCGTCGGACGAAGCCTTCGCCGGGCACCTGAAGCGCGCCGAGAACCTCGGCCTGGTGACGCCCGAGACCGCCCGCCGCCTGCTCGACGAACTGGCGGGCGCCACCTGCCACGAGCACGGCGGCATCTGCGCCTTCAACGGCACCGGCAATTCGTCGCGCACCATGCTCGCCGCCTTCGGCCTCACCCCGCCGGAACTGGAACTGCTCACCGGCCTGCCGCCCGACGCCAGCGTGATTTCGGGCGTGGACCGGCTGTTCGCGCTGTTCAACAAGCCCGAGTTCCGCATCACCGAAATCCTGCGGCGCAACTTCGGCAACGTCGTGCGCATCCACTCGGCCACCGGCTCGTCGTCCAACCTGCTGCTGCACCTGCCCTGCATCCTGCGCCACGCGGGCTTCGACGTGACCGCCGACGACTACCGCCGCCTGCGCGCCGAAACCCCGGTGCCCGAGGTGTTCGCCCATTCCCTCACCGAGGGGCGCGACACCTTCGAGCTGGCGTTGCAGTTCGCGCGCGGCCAGCACCGGGGGATGGAAAGCCTCTACCGCGTGCTGCACGACCTCGGCATCCCCATGGATCTCGACGCCCCCACCGTCACCGGCACCACCTGGGGGCGGCGGATCGCGGGCCTGACCGTGCCGGTGGACCCGGCGCTGGGCGAGCGCGCGGTGATCCGCACCACGCCGCTGCGCCCCCGCGCGGGCGTGGAAATCCTCACCGGCAGCTTTTTCGACGCGGCGGCGGTGAAGGTGTCGGGGATGAGCGACGCGCTCTACGACCACTTCGCCGACCACGTGTTCGTGGTGCGCTTCTACGAGAACGAGCACGTCTGCGTCGCCGATTTCACCTCCGCCGACATGCTCGACCGCCTCGCCGCCACCCCGGGGCTGGACGCGGAGCTGATCGCCAAGGTGGTCGCCCGCAACGGCGGCGACGCGTCGGTCACCGATCTCCACGCGCTGCTGGAAAAGGGCTGGCTGTCGTTCGCCTTCATCATCGCGGGGCAGGGGCCGCGCGCCTACGGCATGCCCGAGATGTTCACCCCGAGCCAGGTGCTGCGCCACCACCGGGTGCTGGAGGCCTCGTCGATCCTGATGACCGACGGCCGCTATTCCGGCGTCACCAAGGGCGCCTGCATCGGCCACGCCACGCCCGAGGCGTTCGACGGCGGCGGCATCGGCTATCTCGCCGACGGCGACGTGCTGAAGCTTGACCTGGCGGGCGGACGGCTCGATTGTCTCGACGCCGCGCGCTTCCGCCGGGGGGAGGAGGTCGCCCTCGACCCGCGCGGCTTGCCCGAGCGCGGGCCGTTGTTCCGCGACCGCCTCGCCCGCATGGAGGCGCGCCGCCTCGACATCGCCGCCTGCAACCTGATGGAAGACGTTTCCGACGCCGCGCGCGGCGTCGTTCCCGGCGCGGTGGACCGCCGCGCCACCCGAGCCTGGAGTGTGTAAAGTGCCGGTGTTCGCCCACGCCTTCGCCGAGCTGCCGCTGGTCGCGGTGCTGCGCGGCGTCACCCCCGCCGAGGTTCTGCCGGTCGCCGACCAGCTGATCGACGCGGGCTTCCGCCTGATCGAGGTGCCGCTCAACAGCCCCGACCCGTTCGCCAGCATCGCCAAGCTGGTGAAGCACTGCCCGCCCGACGTGGCGGTGGGCGCGGGCACGGTGCTCACGCCCGAGGACGCCGGGCGCCTCGCCGCTTTGGGCGCCGAGCTGCTGATCACCCCCAACACCGATCCGGAGGTGATCCGCGCCGGGGTGCGCGCCGGGCTGACCACGATGATCGGCTGCATGACGCCGACGGAGGCCCTGTGCGCGCTGCGCAACGGCGCCGCCGCCCTCAAGCTGTTCCCCGCCGCCCGCCTCGGCTCCGCCTATATCAAGGACGTGCGCGCGGTGCTGCCGAAGGGGGCGAAGGTGGTGGCGCTCGGCGGCATCGGCATTCCCGAAATGGCCGAATACCGCGCCGCCGGATACGACGGCTTCGGCTTCGGCTCCAACCTCTACAAGGCCGGTCGCGCCGCCGCCGAAGTCGGCGCCATCGCCCGCGACATCGTCGCCGAATGGAAACGGATCGCAGCCCATGGATAAGCTGATCGTCGTCGACTGGGGCACCACCGCGTTCCGCGCGTGGCTGGTGGAGGCCGGAGAGGTCAAGGACGAAATCCCCTCCGGCACCGGCATGCGCGACACCCCGCGCGAGGACTTCGCCCGCTATTGCGGCGCCCAGCTGGCGCGCTGGCGCGGCGGCGCCACCCCGCCGCCGGTCTACATGGCGGGCATGGTGGGCGCGCCGCAAGGCTGGCAGACGGCGCCGCAGCCGGTGCTGCCGGTGGGCCTGGACGACCTGGCGGCGCAGGTGGTGGCGGCCGAGGGGCTGGCCGACGCCTGGATCGTCCCCGGCTGCCGGGTGCAGGTCTCGGATGCGGAAATCGACGTGATGCGCGGCGAGGAGGTGCAGATCTTCGGCGCCCTCGACCTGTTGCAGCGCGACGACGCGCTGTTCTGCCTGCCCGGCACCCACAGCAAGTGGGCGGCGGTGGCGGCGCGCAAGCTCGTCCACTTCACCACCTCGATGACCGGCGAGGTGTACGAAACCCTGCTCGGCCACACCATCCTCGCCAAAACCGCCGACCGCGCCGCGCCCTTCGACGAGGCCGCGTTCCGCAAGGGCTTGGCTCAGGCGGACAGCGCCGACGGCCTGCTGCACCAGCTGTTCACCGCCCGCTGCCGCACGCTTTACGGCGACATGACCCCGGCGCTCACCCCGTCGTATCTCTCGGGCATCCTCATCGGCGCCGAGGTGCGGGCGATGCGCGGCCTCTACCCCGAGGCGCGCGAGGTGCTGCTGTGCGGCTCCGACGCCCTGCGCGGGCCTTACGGCATCGCGCTCGCCGCCGCCGGGTTCAAGGCCACCGCGGTGAGCGCCAAGGCGGCGTCGCTCGCGGGTATCGGCGCGGTCGCCGCCCGCCACCGGGCGGACGCGGCCTGAAGAAAACGGTTTTGCGCGGAGCCGAGGTTCCGCGCAAAACCATGCTCGACCCGGCGCGATTCCTCGCAAACTTTGGCAGCCTTTCCGCCGTCCGCCGCGCTACCATGCTTTGCATCGGCAGCAACGGAGGATCGGCAATGCGCACCATCGGCCTGATCGGCGGCATGAGCTGGGAAAGCACCGTCACCTATTACACCGCGATCAACCAGGCGGTGCGCGACCGCACCGGCGACGGCCTCGCCTCGGCGAAAATCCTGATGCACTCGGTCAACTTCGCCGAGATCGTCGCGTTGCAGAAGGCCGACCGCTGGGACCTCGCCGCCGAGGCGCTGGGCGACGCCGCCCGGGGCCTCGCCCGCGCCGGGGCCGACTGCGTGCTGATCTGCACCAACACCATGCACCTGGTGGCCGACGCGGTGGAGCGCGCCGCCGGGGTGCCGCTGATCCACATCGTCGACGCCACCGGCGCGGCGCTGAAGGCGCGCGGCGCCAAGCGGCCGCTGCTGCTCGCCACCCGCTACACCATGGAGCAGCCGTTCTACGCCGAGCGCCTCGAGGCGAAATCGGGCCTCGCGGCGCTCGTCCCCGGCGCCGCCGACCGGGACCGCATCCATGCGGTGATTTTCGACGAACTCTGCCAGGGCGTGGTGACCGAAACCGCGCGCGCCGCGTTCCGGGAGATCATCGCCCGCCACGTGCCGGAAGGCGCGGATTCGGTGATCCTCGGCTGCACCGAGATCGGCCTCTTGATCGGGCCGGAGGATTCGCCCCTGCCGGTGTTCGACAGCACCCCGATCCACGCCGCCGCCGCCGTGGACTTCGCCCTGGCGGACGAACGGGTGGCGGCGTAGCGCCTCACTCGGAGGGCGAATCCGGCTTGGCGAACAGCCCTTCCGCCAGGGCGAGGGCGCCTTCGGCCACCGGGGTCTGGGGCGCGGTTTCCGACCACACCGCGCGCACCTGGTCGAGGTGCCCGCGCATCGCCGCCTCCGCCGCGTCCGGATCGCCCGCCGCCACCGCCGCGTGGATCTCGCGGTGGGCGGCGTAGGCGACGCGGCTCTGCCCGGGCTTGGCGAGGGTGGCGGTGCGCTGGCCGGTGAGCCAACTGCCGAGGGCGCTGTCGACCCCCACGAACAGCGGGTTGTCGGTGGATTCGGCGAACAGCGAGTGGAAGGCCACGTCGGCGGCGGTGAACCGCTCCATGTCGTCGAGGGCGGCCTCGCAGGCGTCGAGGGCCGCCGTCAGCCGCGCCATCTGCTCCGGCGTGCGCGCCTCCGCGAAGCGGCGCACCAGCCCCACCTCCAGCAGAATCCGCACCTCCTGAAGCTGGCGGTTGCCGTCGGGCGTGAGCAGGAACACCCGGATGAACGCGTCCATCTCGTCCAGCAGGCGGGTGAGGGTCGGCCGCCGCACCCGGGCGCGCACGCCCGCGTGAACGTCCACCAGCCCCATCAGCGCCAGCTTGGCGATCGCCTCGCGCACCGCCGGGCGGCCGACGCCGTAGATCTCCATCAGTTCCCGCTCCGCCGGGAGCCGTTCGCCGATGCGGTAGCGGCCGCACACGATGTCGTTGGTGAGCAACTCGACGAGCTGCTCATGGATTTTGGTGCGCTGGATGATCGAGGTTGCCTTGTGCACGGTCCGTCACTCCCCAACGCCCATTGTATCCGCCACGCCCGCGCGCCCCGCAACCGGATTCCGCGAAGGCACCGGGCACCGCCCGCACGCCCGGGGCACCGCCCTACCCGAAGGAGCTGACCTCCCCTCTCGTCTATCTTGACAAAGACCGCTCGGATGTCAATGTGTCTGCATGTCTGGTTGTCATACCAGTTTGACGGTTCCGCGTACCGGTGTCGTTGTCCCTTCCATCGCGATCGAGGACCACTGATGCACAACTCGCACGAAACCAGCCCGATCATCGGCATCCACCTGGGCGACGCCTCGGGCTGCGGGCCGGAAATCATCGCCAAGCTCGCCGCCTCCGGGCGCCTCTCCGAGGCCTGCCGACCGATTCTCATCGGCGACGCGCGGGTGTTCGCCGCCGCCCAAACCTACACCGGAGTGGAGGTTCCGCTTCAGGTCGTCGCCGCTCCGGCGGAGGCGCGGTGGGACGGCGCGCTGCCGTTCCTCGACCTCGCCAACCTCGACCCGGCGGATTTCGCCCTCGGCACGCCCAGCGCCGCCTGCGGCCGCGCGGTGGGCGAAGGGTTCCTCAAGGCGATCGATCTGGCCACCGCCGGGGAGATCGACGGCTTCCTCTACGCGCCGATCCACAAGCAGGCGCTCTCCCTCGGCGGCTTCGCCTACGAGAGCGAGTCGGAGATGTTCGCCCAGGCGATGCGGGTCACCGGCTACCACTGCGAACTCAACATTCTGCAGTCGCTGTGGACCGCGCGCGTCACCAGCCACGTGCCGCTCAAGGACGTGAGCGGCCTGCTCACCCGCGAGGGCATCCTCGAGACCGTGACGTTCGGCGACGCCACCCTGAAGCAGGCGGGCATCGCCCGGCCGCGCATCGCCGTCGCCGCCCTCAACCCCCACGCGGGCGAGAACGGCAAGTGCGGGCGCGAGGAGATTGAGGTGATCGCCCCGGCGGTCGAGGCGGCGCGGGCCGAGGGGATCGCGGCCAGCGGCCCCTTCCCCGCCGACACCGTGTTCACCCGCGCCTTTTCCGGCGAGTTCGACATGGTCGTCACCCTCTATCACGACCAGGGGCAGATCGCCCTCAAGACCAAGGGCTTCAGCGAGGGGGTGACGGTGCCGGGCGGAATGCCGGTGCCGATCGCCACCCCGGCCCACGGCACCGCCTACGACAAGGCGGGCACCGGCACCGCCGAGGTCTCGGCCACCGCCAACGCCCTCGCCACGGTCTGCCGCATGGCGGCGCGTCGGCGCGGCAGCCGCGCCGCCTGAGGCCGCCCCCGGCCGCACCGCAGGGAGGACTCCATGAGACAGAAGGCGATCCCCGCCCTGGTTCTTCTGATGAGCGCGTACTGGTTCTACAGCGGCTGGTTCGTCTACGGCGTGTGGTACGCGGGCGGGCTGGGCGGGGGCTTCATGCCGGTGCTCTCGTCGTCGCTGGCGGCGATCTTCGCCATCGTGCTGCTGATCCGGGGCGACGCGGCGGCCGGGGCGATCCCGTGGAGCGCCTTCATTCCGGTGGCGATGGTCGCCCTCGCCGTCACCCTCTCCCACGCCATCGGCCTGCTGCCCGCCGTGGGCGTCATGCTGTTCGTGTGGGTGTGGCTGCTCGAACGCTATCCGTTCGGCCGCGCCCTCGTCATCGCCGCGGGGCCGACGCTCGCGATCTACGGCGTGTTCCGCCTGTGGCTCCAGGTGCCCTTCCCCACCGGCGCCCTGTTCGGAGGTTGAGCGCGATGACCGAGATCCTCTCCCTGCTCGGCAGCGGCTTCGCGGTCGCCCTCACCCCCACCAACCTGATGTACGCCACCATCGGCGCGGCGATGGGGCTGATCGTCGGCGCGATGCCGGGCATCGGGTCCCTCGCGGGCATCGCCCTGCTGCTGCCGCTGACCTTCAAGCTCGACCCCACCGGCGCCATCATCATGCTCGCCGCCCTCTATTACGCCAACATGTACGGCGGCTCGTTCAGCGCCATCCTGCTCAACATTCCGGGCGATTCCCCTGCGGTGATGACGGCGGTGGACGGCTACAAGCTCACCCGCGCGGGCAAGGCGGGCAAGGCGCTGTTCACCGCCATCGTCGCGTCGATGATCGGCGGCACCATCGGCATGGTGATCCTCACCGTGATGGGGCCGCTGCTGGCCGACGTGGGCCTGCGCTTCGGCCCGGCGGAGATGGCGGCGGTGATCGTTCTGGCGTTCACCTCGATCGGCTGGCTGCTGGGCGAAAGCCCGGCCAAGGGCGGCCTCGCCACCGCCCTCGGCCTGATGCTGGCGTGCGTCGGCGTCGATCTCGCGCGGGGCGGCTCGCGCTTCGCCTTCGGCCTGCCCGACCTGATGAGCGGCATCACCTTCGTGCCGCTGGTGATCGGCATGTTCGGCTTCTCGCAGGTGATGATCCTGATGAAGGATTTCCGCTCCCAGGGGCAGGACCGGGGCCTGGCCGACGTCGGGCGGGAGACCCTCAGCATCCGCCGCAGCGTGCTCTCCCGCCAGGAGTTCCTGCGGATTCTGCCGACCGCCGGGAAGTCGGGGCTGCTCGGCACCTTCGTCGGCGTGCTGCCGGGCGCGGGCGCGACGATGGCGGCGTTCCTCTGCTACGTCCTCGAAAAACGCACCGGCCGCGACGGCGCGCGCCTGGGCGAAGGGGTCTACGAAGGCGTCGCCGCCCCCGAGGCGGGCAACAACGCGGCGGCGGCGGGCACCTTCGCGCCGCTGCTGTCGCTCGGGATTCCCGGCGGCGGCACCACCGCGGTGCTGCTGGGCGGGCTGATGATGTGGGGACTCACCCCCGGGCCGCTGCTGTTCTCCGAGCAGCCCGAGTTCTGCTGGGGGCTGATCGCCTCGATGTACGTCGGCAACATCATCTGCGTGTTCGTGGCGATCGCGATGATCCCCTTCGTCACCAACATCCTGCGCGTGCCGGTGCGGATCGTCGCGCCGGTGATCACCGCGGTGTGCGTGGTCGGCGCCTACAGCGTCGACAACACCATGTTCGACGTGGTGGTGATGCTCGCGGCGGGGCTGGTGGGGTTCTTCCTCACCCAATACGCCTATCCCACCGCGCCGCTGCTGCTGGCATTCGTTCTCGCGCCGATCCTCGAACGGTCGAGCAGCGCGGCGTTCGAGATCTCCGGCGGCAGCGTGTCGATCTTCTACGAAAGCCCGATCGCCCTCGGCTTCCTCCTCGTCATCGCCGCCATCTGCCTCGCGCCCCCGGCGCTCAAGGCGGCGCGCGGCCTGCGGCGGACGAAGCAGCCGGGCGAGTGAGCCTCGCGTTCAACCAAAAGCAAGGAGTGACAGGGATGAGCAACAGCGTCATGCGTATTCTCGCGGTCGCGGCGACGGCGATGGGCCTCGCCGGTCCCGCCGCCGCCTTCGAACCCTCCCGCAACGTCGACATGATCGTGCCCGCCAGCGCGGGCGGCGGCACCGACCTCAACGCCCGCACCATCGCCGAGGTGATCAAGAGCGACCAGCTCGCCAAATCGAGCTTCCAGGTGATCAACCGGCCCGGCGGCTCGGGCGCGGTGGCGTTCTCCTACGCCGCCACCAAGGCGGGCGACGACCACATGCTGATGCCCATCGCCATCGGCCAGATCATCAGCTCCTACGCCCTCGACTGGGAGGTCAAGGGCAAGGACATGACGCCCATCGCCACGGTCGCCAACGACGAGTTCTTCCTGGGCGCGCTGAAGGGCCGGTTCAAGGACGCCAACGAAGCGATCGAGGCGGCGAAAAGCGGCAAGATCACCTTCGGCTCGTCGCAGAAGGGCAACAGCGACCACCTCGCCTACCTGCTGCTCAACAAGCACGCCAACACCAAGTTCCGCTACGTTCAGTTCGGCGGCTCGGGCGAGGTGATGTCGGCGCTGCTCGGCAAGCACGTCGACGTGGGGCTGTTCAACCCGAGCGAGTTCGTCGGCCAGGTGCGCGCCGGGACGGTGGTGCCGCTCGCCTCGTTCTCCACCGAACGCATGCCGGGCGAGCTCTGGAAGGACGTCCCCACCTTGGCCGAGCTGGGCTATCCGGAGGTGGTCGCCGCCGAGACCCGCGTCGTCCTCGGCCCGCCGAAGATGGACGAGGCGGCGGTGGCCTATTACGAAAACCTGCTGCGCCGCGTCACCGAGACCGACCGCTGGAAGACCGACTACGTGGAGCGCAACAACCTCTCGCCGATGTTCCTCGGCGCCAAGGAAACCCAGGACTTCCTCGCCGAGGTGATCGACCGCCGCGTGCCGGTGTTCAAGGAGGCGGGCTTCTGAACCCTCAGGCGATCGCCCCGAAGCGCGCCAGCGTGACGAGGTGGGGCGCGAGGGCGGCGAGGGATTCGGCGGCGGCGGCGGCGAAGGCGTCCGCCGCCTCCGGATGTCCGGCGCGGGCGGCGAGGTGGGCGGCCACCGCAGCCGGGTCGGCGCCCGCCGCGGCCACCGCGTCGAGGGCGATGGCGGCGTCGCGCGGCAGCGCCACGAACCCGCCGGTGAGCGGGCTGGCGAGAAGAACCGAATCCCGCGCGTGCGCGGCCTCCGCCAGCAGCGCGCGGTTGAGCGGGTGCGGCACCGCGAGCGCGGCGCCTTCCGCCAGCGGCGGCTTGAGGGTCGCGGGCATCGGCGCGGCCACCGCGAAGCCCAGGGCGAGGGCCGAGCGGGCGGCGTCGCGGGCGATGTCGGTGATCAGTTCCGGCAGTTCGGCCACCCGGCGCGGGCCGGCTTCGAGGCCGCGCCGCAGCGCGTCGAACGGGAAGGCGTCGAACGCCACCCGCGCGTGGCCCAGGTCCACGCCCGCGGGCGCGTGTGGGGCGAGGCCGATCACCAGTTCGTCGTGCAGGCGCCAGAACCGCGCCTCGTCGGCCAGCGGCTTGGCCTTGACGTAGACGTCGCGGCGGTAGAACGGGTTGGCGAGGGCGTCGCACAGGGTTTCGAGGGTGGTGCGCTTGCGCGCCCGCCGCAGCAGGGCGCGGGCGCCGGGCGGCAGCAGCAGGTCGGCCATGTTGCGGTGCATCGCCGCGTTGCCGCAGAACGACATCCCCACCGCCATCGCCGAGGTCGCCACCTGGGCGAAATGCAGCGGCCGCAGATGCGCGCCGAACAGTTCCAGCTCGGCCACCGCCGGGTCCCGCGTCGCCAGCGCGGCGAGGCGGCGGCGCACGCCGGGATGATCGCGCAGATAGGGCGCACCGGCGGCGTCGGCGGAGTCCAGCCAGTCGAACGCGGCGCGCACCCGCTGCGCGGGCACCCGCTCATGGCCCTGGTCGAGGGAGAACAGCACGTCGCGCAGCGGCATCATCGCCGCGAAGCCGGGCAGCGCGTGGTAGCCCAGCACCAGGATGCCGCCGGGCTTGAGGGCGGCGACGAGGCTGCTCAGCCGCGCCGCGCGGGCGGAATCCGTCAGCCGCGCGAAGCCGCCGTCGTACACCGCGAAATCGAGGGGCGGCAGGTCGGCCGGATCGCACGCGAGGTTGGCCGCGTGCGCCGCGAGCGGCGAAGGCGTGCCCTGGAGGCCCACGGCGAAGAACTGGCCGTCCGGGTTGGCGGCGGCGTGCAGCGCCGCGTTGGCGCCGTCGCCGGGCGAGAAATCCGCCCAGGTGTAGCCGGGCGCGAGGCCGCGCGGCACGAAGCCGTTGGTCGCGGCCACCGCGTTGAGATGCGCGGGGGCGTGCTGCGCGCACGGGCCGTCGGGCGGAAACCCACCGTCCGCGTCGTCGAGTTCGGGATATTCGCCCGTCATCTCCGGTCCCCCACCGAACGGCGTCCCCCCCGGGACGCCGGGATCAGACGGCGCTTTCGAGCCACTTCACCAGTTGCGACTTCGGCAGCGCGCCGATCTTGGTGGAGACGACGGCGCCGTCCTTGAACAGCATCAAGGTCGGGATGCCGCGCACGCCGAGGCGGGTCGGCGTCGACGGGTTGTCGTCGATGTTGAGTTTGACGATCGTCACCTTGTCGCCCATGGCGGAATCGATCTCTTCGAGAACCGGCGCGATCTGGCGGCAGGGGCCGCACCATTCCGCCCAGAAATCCACGAGGATCAATCCTTTGCCCTGTTCGACCTCGGTTTCGAAGGTCGCATCCGTGACTTGCCGCATCGCCTGGGTACCTCTGTTGTTGCGCCGTTGCCCGGCCTTCGAGGACGTTCGGTCCTCCGTTAACTCTATAAGGCGTCGGCGCGACGAATACCACCCCCCGCGCCTCCGCTTCAAGCGCCCTCCGTGAGTTCCATCACGCTCGGCCCGTCGGTCCACACCAGGAAGGTGCGCACCCGCCGACCGGGGAACATCGCCGCCAGCGCCGCGCGATAATGGGCGAGCTGGCGGCGGTAGACCTCGGGCGCCTCGGCGGCGCTGGCGGGCGGCGGGCGGTTGGTCTTGTAGTCGGCCACCAGCACCGCGTCCTCCGCCAGCGCCAGGCGGTCGATGCGCCCGGCGAGCAGGCGCGCGCCCACCAGTCCGGCGATCGCCACCTCGGCGCGGGAGCCGGGGGCGAACAGCGGCGCCGCGTCCGGGTGGTCGAGCACCGCCAGCGCCTCGGCGGCGAGGGCGGCGCGGGCGTCCTCCGGCCAATCGGCGGCGGCGGTGGCGAGGAACCGCGCCGCCGCCGCCGCGCGGGCGTCGGGCGCCAGGTCCGGCAGGCTTTCCAGCATGCGGTGGACGAGGTTGCCGCGCCGGAAGCGCTCGGCCCCGGCGGCGGCGAGCGGCGAGGGCAGCGGCGGCTCGTCCTCGGGGCGCGAGGGGGTGAGCGGCCGGGTCGGCTCCGGCTCGGGCGGCGCGTCGCGGTGGACCCAGG
>JAUVUZ010000015.1 GCA_030604885.1 Alphaproteobacteria bacterium
CGAGGGCGTCAGCGCGCCGCCGCTCGTCCTCGCCGCCGCCGACGACGCCGCGGCCAAGAACGCCAAGGGCCTCGCGCTCGCGCTCGTCGCCCAGGCGCTCGACGCGGGCGGCGACGCCCAGCCCCTCGCCCCGGCGACCGCCGAGGCCGCCGCCGCCGCGCTGCTGCGCGCCGGGCAGGTGGATTGGGCGAAGCGCGTCGCGGCGGAAAGCCTGATCGCCGCCGGATACTGAGCGGTGGCCGGGGTCGAACGCTTCCTCGAAATGATGGCCGCCGAGCGCGGCGCCTCGCCCCGCACCCTCGACGCCTACCGCCGCGACCTTGCCGACTTCGCCGCCCACTTCGGCGGCGACCCGGCGGCGGCGGCCACCGCCGATCTGCGCGCCTATCTCCGCCATCTCCACGGGCGCGGCTTCTCCCCCCGCACCCAGGCGCGCCGCCTCTCGGCGCTGCGGCAGTTCTTCCGCTTTCTCCAGGCGGAGGAGGACCGGGCCGACAACCCGGCGCGCCTGCTCGACTCCCCGCGCCTCGGGCGGCCGCTGCCGAAATACCTCTCCGAGACCGAGGTGGAGCGCCTGATCGCCGCCGCCCGCGCCAAGCCCGGCCCGGGCGGGCTGCGCACCGTCGCCCTGCTCGAAACCCTCTACGCCACCGGCCTGCGCGTCTCCGAGCTCGTCGGCCTGCCGTTCTCCGCCATCGCCCGCGATCCCGACGTGCTGATCGTCACCGGCAAGGGCCGCAAGGACCGCGCCGTGCCCCTCACCGCCGCCGCCCGCGAGGCGCTGCGCGACTGGCGCGAGGCCCGCGCCCAGGCGCTCAAGCACACCCGGGGCGGCCAGCGCTGGGCCTTCCCCGGCCCGGGCCGCTCCGGCCACGTCACCCGCGACGCGGTCTACAAATCCTTGCGCGAGCTTGCCGTGCGCGCCGGGGTGCCGCCCGCCAAGGTCTCGCCCCACGTGCTGCGCCACTCCTTCGCCAGCCACCTGCTCGCCCACGGCGCCGATCTCCGCGCCGTGCAAACCATGCTCGGCCACGCCGACATCGCCACCACGCAAATCTATACCCACGTCCTCGACGACCGCCTCGCCTCCCTCGTCGCCTCCAGCCATCCGCTCGCCCGGCTGGGGCTGTGATCGCCCCAAAAATGAAGGGCCTCCAACCGGAGGCCCTTCATTTTCGGAAGCGGGTGGGAGGCTCCGCCGTCAGGCCCGCCGTTGCAGCGGGGCGGCGTGGGCGAGGAGGGCGCCGAGGTGGCGGGCGACGCGGGTGGGGGCGGAGAGTCCGGCGCGGGCTTCGGCGTCCGAGTTGTAGTTGGTGTTGGTGTTGACGTCGTAGGTGTAGGGGGTTCCGTCGGCGTCGACGATGAACTCGATCCCGGCGATGCCGATGCCGTTGGCCTTGAGGAAGGCTTTCCAGTGGGGCACCAGCGAGTGGTCGAAGCCGTCGATGATTTCGAACATCGCCGGGGCGGTTTCGCCCACCGGGCAGAAGGCGTCGTCGACGCGGCAGGCGTCGGCGGGGCAGAGTTCGAAGCCCTGGGAGCTGTCCACCCGCACCGCGTAGACCAGCTCGCCGCCGACGAACTCGACGCGGGTGATGAACGGCTGGGGCGCGGCGATGTATTGCTGGAGCAGCAGGATGCCGTCCACCGAGGGGGCGAACTCGGCGGAGTCGAAGTGGGCGCGGAAGCTCTCCTGGCTGCGGAACAGGCGCACGCCGAGGCCCTTGCCCGCGCGGTTGTGCTTGGTGATGAACGGGGCGTCGCCGAAGCTTTCCGCCGCCGCGCGGATCTCGTCGCGCCCGAGGGCGGCGACGGTGCGCGGCGTGCGCACGCCGAAGGTTTCGAGGGAGGCGTATTGCGCCACTTTGTTGATCTCGAGGGCGAGGGCGCGGCTGCCGTTGACCACGGTGCGGCCGTGGGCCTCGAGCCAGGCGAGGACGCAGGCGGTGTATTCGGGCGCGTAGCGGTGGCCGCGGGTGTGCGACGAAGCGCTCATGCGGTTGTAGAACACCCCGTCCGGCGGCGGCTCGGAGAGATCGAGCATGCCCGCGTCGAGGTGCCATTCGGCGAACGGCACGCCCTCGCGCTCGAACGCCGCCCGGAACGGCCCCATCCAGGCGTCGTTCTCGTGAATCACATACACCTTGCTCATGGCTGCTCTCCCTCGCACGCCTGGGAACGAGGCATAAAGGTGAGAGGGCGGAGAATTTTTAGCAAGTATTTTTGTGATAGACGGAAAACAACACGAATTGTGTGTGGTTATCCTGTGCGTAACATACGCAGATTTATCTCACCTCCGTTCCACCTTCGCCACCCGCACCCGGAAATGCTCGTACCAGCGTTCCCCGCCCAGGCGTTGGGCGGTGCGGTGGCGGGGGTTTTGTTTCCAGGCGGCGATGGCGGCTTCGCTCTCCCAATAGGAAACGGTGATGCCGAAACCGTCCGCATCGCGGGCGCTTTCCGCGCCCAGGCATCCGGGTTGCGCCAGGGCGAGAGCGAGCATTTCCTCGGCCATCGCCGCATAGCCGTGGTCGCCCGGGGTGCGGCGGGAGGAGAAGATCACCGCGTAATAGGGCGGCTCGGGGGTGTTCGCGAACATCGCCTCAGCCCACCAGCCCGAGCTTGATGCGGCGGTTCTGGCGGCCCTTGTTTTCCACCTTCAGCACCTTCACCGGGCGCGCCTGGCCGGTGGAGGCGAGGTGGGTGCCGCCGCAGCCCTGGCGGTCGAGGCCGACGATTTCGACGATCCGCACCTGGCCGTCGTCGCCCCGGGGCGGCGCGACGCTCTTGGAGCGGAACAGCCCGGGGGTTGCGTTCGCCGCGTCCCAGTCCATCGACGACGCGCGCACCGGCAGGTCCTGGCGGATGACGTCGTTGATCGGGCCGTCGAGGGCGCGCAAGCGCTCGGCGTTCTCCGCGCCGGGGAGGTCGAAATCGAGGCGGAAGGTGGCGTCGGCGCCGAGTTGCGCGCCGGTCAGCAGCGCGCCGCCGAACGCCCCGAACACCACCGCGTTGGCGACGTGGGCGAGGGTGTGGAGTTCCCGCATCAGGGCGCGGAATTCGGGGGCGACGGAAATCCGCACCGGCCCGTCGATCTCGGCCTCTCCCGCGAACAGGTGCCACCAGCCGCGCGGGTCCGGCTCCAGCGCCGTCACCGCCGTCGTGCCGCCTGCCCAGGCGAGGGTGGCGACGTCCATCAACTGCCCGCCGCCACCGGGGAACACCGGGCTTTCCGCCACCAGCACCGCGCCGGGCCGCGCATCCAGCACCGGCGTCGCGAGGTCGAGAACGTCCGGATGGGTTTGGCAGAACAGGCGCATGATGACGGGTCCTCGGAGCCGGGGGTCGTCCTCCGAATGTCGGCTCCGCCGCGCGCCGCGCCAAGGGAAAAAACGAAAACCCACGGGCGCCGCGCCGGGCGTCCGTGGGTGGGGATCGGGGTCGGGCGCGGTCAGGCGGGGTTGCGGGCGCGCCAGTAGGCGTGGATCTCTTCCACCGCCTTCGGGATCAGGGTCTCGACGTCGTCGGCGATGCGCTTGAAGTCGGCCTCGGGCAGCTGCAGCAGCGGGTTGCCCTCGGCATCGCAGGCGAGCGCGAGAATCGGCACCAGGTGCAGGCGCGCCGCGTCGTCGTCGAGAATCGGCAGCCAGTCCTCGGGGCGCAGGTCCACGGCGGCCATGAAGCCGTCGGCCCAGTCGGCGGCGTCGGCGGAGCCGTCCGGGTTCTCCCACAGCAGCGGATCGACGCCGTAGCCTTCGTCGAGGTCCTCGACGATGCGGGCGTAGTGGTCCATCACCATTTCGGCGACGTGGGCCTCGAGCTTTTTGTCGGCGAAGCCTTCGCCCCACACCCAGGCCAGCCATTCCTCAGGGTCCACCGCCTGCGGCGCGACCGCGAGGCCGGTGAGGAAGCCGTCCAGCTCGGAAAGCTGCATGCAGTCCTCGGGCGCGTCCTCGGAGGCGAGCGCCTCGTCCAGCTCGGCCACCAGTTCCGCGTCGTCGTCGAAGTCGTCTTCGGACATTCCCCCGCTCCTTCTTGCGCGCGTTGAACCCCACGGATAGAGGACCCGGCCGCCTTTGTCGAGGAAGATCGGCCTCCCTCAATCCCGTGTGTCGAAGCGCCGGTAATGCAGCATCGCGAGGCTGGCGTAGGGGCTGGTCAGCTCGTGCAGCGGCACCGCGGGCTTGACCGGCGAGAACGGCAGCGCGAGGTCGGCGTCCGGCGCCCCGAGGGCGGCGCGCGCCAGCTCCCGCCCCGCCGCGAAGCCGAGCGCGAAGCCACGCCCGCAGTAGCCGACCGCCGCCAGCACGCCCGAATCGAGGCGGTGGAAGTGGGGCGCGAAGTCCGGCACCATCGCCAGCCAGCCGCTCCACACGTGGGTGAACCAGGGCTTGCCGATCTGCGGGAAGACCTTGGCGACGCGGTCGCCCACCTTGTCGCGCAGGCGCGCGTGGGCGCGCACCCAGGGCAGCGCCAGGGTGGCGCCGGTGATCATCCGGCCCGCCGCGTCCCAGTGGAAGAAGTGTAGGTCCGCCTGGGTGTCGGAGGCGGCGATGCCGGTGGGCAGCACCGACTTCACCACCGCCTCGGGCTGCGGCTGGGTGGCCATCTGGAAGTTCAGCAGCGGCACGATCGAGCGGCGCAGGCCGGGCCAGAGCGCGTCGGTGTAGGCGTTGGTGGCGAGGATCACGGTGTCCGCCTCGACCCGGCCGGCGGGGGTGCGCACCACCCACTTGCCCTCCGACTTCAGCATCCGCGTCGCCGGGGTGGCGGTGAACACCTGCGCCCCGGCGGCGATGGCGACGCGCGCCAGCTCGCGGGTGAAGCCGAGGGGGTTGACGTGGCCGCCCTCGGGGAAGAACAGGCCGCCGTGGTACCAGGTGGAGCCGAGCAGGGCGCTCGCCGCCGGGCGGTCGAGCAGCTCGCACGGCACGCCGAGGCGCGACCACTGGGCGTGGCGGCGTTCGAGCATCTCCATCCGCGCCGGGCGGTGGGCCGGGGCCATCCAGCCGGTCTGCACCGGGTCGCACGCGAGGCCGTGGGCCTCGACCGCGCCGAAGAACTGGTTGGCCGCGCCGCCGATCAGCCGCGCCAGGCGCTCGCCGGTGTCGCCGTAGCGGGCGACGAGGTCGTCCGGGTCGAGCTTGGAGAGGGTGGGGATCGCCATGCCGTTGTTGCGGCCCGAGCCGCCCGCGCCCAGCTCGCCCGCCTCCAGCACCGCCACCGAGGCGCCCGCCTCGCGCAGCGCCAGTGCGGCGGAGAGGCCGGTGGCCCCGGCGCCGACGATCGCCACGTCGACCGCGATCGCGGCGGAGAGGGGGCGGGTTTCCGGCGCGGCGACGGCGGTGGAATGCCAGATCGCGGCGCTCAAGGGGGACTGGGACGGACGCATCTCGACCTCTTCGGCTGGCGGGGCGCGCGGCGGCGCCATAACAACAGTAAAATTATGGTGTTTGATTTCGTTCAACGAAATGATAGTGGGGATATCGACGACTGCAAGGAACAGACGCGGCCGCGCATAACGGCGCAGGAATTGCTTGCCGGTCACCCCGCCTGTGATGATCCTACCGAGGTCGCCGGTCCGGCGATAGTCGGAAATCCTGTGAGAGAGGACCTGCAATGGACGACAAAGCCCGGGAACTGTTGCGCTCCGCCATCGGCAGCCGCGCCCTGTTCTACCGCGCGGTGTTCGAGGAGATGCGCGACGAGATCGGCGCGGAATTGGCCACGACGATCATGAAACGTGCAATCTACCGCCGCGGCGCCGACATCGCCGACAATTTCTCCCCCTACGCCCCGGCCGACCTCGAAGGGCTGAAGGACGCCTTCCTCGACTTCATCCCCGACGCCGAGACGATGTTCTCGCCGGAAGTCGCCGAATGCACCGAGGACAGCCTGCGCATCCACTTCCACCGCTGCCCGCTCAAGGAAAGCTGGCAGGGCGCCGGGATCGAGGGCGAGGAGTTGGAGCACATGTGCGGCATGGCCGGGTGCGTCGACAAGGGCACCTTCGGCGAGGCCGGGTTCACCATCGAGGTGGACACCTGGAAGCAGGGCCGCGAGGGCTGCTGCCGCCTCCACATCACCCCCGGCCCGGCGGCCGGGGCCTGAGCGCCTACATTTCCTACATACAGTCTTCAGAGTTCAGTCTCCCGGTTCTCCCCTTCTCCACGGAAAGGAATCGCAGATGCGCCCCGAGTTCAAACGTTTGAAGACCCTCGCCCTGGCCGCGGCGGCGCTCGCCTGCGGTTACGCGGCGCCCGCCCGGGCCGCCGACCCGCTGCTGATCGGCTACCAGATGCCGCTCTCGGGCGACTATTCGCAATACGGCGAAATGTTCCGCAACGCCGCCGAGCTGCAGCTCAAGGCGTTCAACGCCGCGGGCGGGGTGGACGGCACGCCGGTGCAGATCCTCTACGAGGACAGCAAGAACGACCCCAAGGAAGGCGTGAACATCGCGCGCAAGTTCGCCGACAATCCGCGCATCCTCGCGGCGCTGGGCGACTTCTCCTCCACCGTGTCGATGGCGGCGGGCGAGGTGTACGCCAAGGTGGGGATGGCGCAGCTGTCGCAGACCGCCTCGCACCCCGAGTTCACCAAGGTGTCGAAGTACCAGTTCCGCAACATCACCACCCAGGCCTACGAGGGTCCGTTCACCGCCAAGTGGATCCGCCAGACCGGGCCGAAGTCGGTGGCGATCGTGTCGATCCAGAACGACTGGGGCATCTCCGCCGCCGAGGAGTTCGCCAAGGCGTTCAAGGCCGAGGGCGGCTCGGTGACCGGCATCGAATACTTCAACCCGGGCAACCGCGACTTCCGCTCGATCCTCACCAAGGTCGCCCGCGCCAAGCCCGACGCGATCTACCTCTGCATGTTCTACGAGGAGGCCGCCTCGGCGTTGCAGCAGGCGAAGCAGCTCAACGTCAAGGCGCCGGTGTTCTCCACCAGCTCGCTCTATTCGCCGAAGCTGATCGAGTTGGGCGGCGACGCGGTCAACGGCGTGCGCATGGCCTCCACCTTCGTGCCCGAGAACCCGGCGCCCGAGGTGCAGGGGTTCGTTTCCAACTTCAAGTCGGCCTACGGCAACGCCCCCAACATGTTCGCCGCCCAGGCCTACGACGCGGTCGGCATCATGCTCGCCGCGCTCAAGGCCGCCGGGCCGAAGGCGACCCGCGAGCAGGTGCGCGACGCGCTGGCCGCCACCACCGGCTATCCGGGCGTCACCGGCAAGACCAGCTTCGACCCCCAGACCCGCGAACCGGCCAAGACGCTGGCGAAGATGGTGGTCGAGAACGGCCAGTTCAAAGTCATCGAGTGATCCACGCAGAGGCGGGCGGCCGGTCGCGGCCGCCCGGTCCACCCCCGGGAAGAGAGGCAGCATGCCGGACTTTTTCGACGCCTACTTCGCCCAGCAGATCATCAACGGCTTGAGCCTCGGGCTGGTCTACGCGCTGGTGGCGATCGGCTTCACCCTGATCTTCGGCATTCTCAACGTCGTCAACTTCGCTCACGGCGAGATCTACACCGTGGGCGCGTTCGCGGGCCTGCTGCTGATCGTCGGCGCGGCGCCGCCGTTGCTGGCGGTGGTGCTGTTCGCGATGGCGGTGGGCGCCGCCGCGGGCGTGGGGCTGGAGCGCCTCGCCTTCCGCCCGATCCGCCGGTTTTCCGACGAGGCGTCGCTCAAATCCCGCGCCATGCGCGAGGCGACGCTGCTGTCCTCCCTCGCGGTGTCGATCGTCACCCGCGAGCTGATGGTCCACTTCTTCTCGGGCGAAATGCAGGTGATCCCCCAGGCGGCGCTGCTGCAGGAGGTGATCGCCGTGGGGCCGCTCACGCTGACCAACGGCAACCTCTTCATCTTCGGCGCCTCGGTGGTGATGCTGGGGGGCTTGCAGTTCATGCTCTACCGCACCCGCGTCGGCCTTTCGATCCGCGCCGTCTCCAACAACGTGCTGGGCGCGCGCCACGTCGGCATCGACACCAACCGCACCATCGTCGCCACCTTCGCGATCGGCTCGGCGCTCGGCGCCGCGGCGGGCATCCTGGTGGGCCTCTACAACGGCAACATCTTCCCCTACATGGGCTTCGCCCCGGGGGTGAAGGCGTTCGTGGCGATGGTGATGGGCGGGTTGTCGAGCATTCCCGGCGCGGTGATCTCGGCGCTGCTGCTGGGGGTGTCGGAAAGCGTCGCCACCGACTTCATCTCCGCCGGGTGGAAGGACATGATCGCCTACGGTCTCCTCGTCGTCACCCTGATCTTCTTCCCGCAAGGACTGTTCGGCCATGGTCGCGAACGCGTCTAGAGTTTCCGTCGCGGCGCGCTGGCTCGGCCTCGCGGCGCTGCTGTTCGGCCTGATCCCCGCCCTGCTGGCGGCGATCGGCGGCGGCTATCCGTTCCAGGTGGCGATCACCGCGCTGATCTTCGTCACCCTCGCGGTCAGCCTCAACCTCGTCACCGGCACCGCCGGGCTGCTCTCGCTCGGCCATGCCGGGTTCTTCGGCGTCGGCGCCTACGCGGCGGCGCTCGCCTCCACCAAGCTCGGCTGGCCGTTCCCGCTCACCCTGCCGCTGGCGGCGGTGGCGGCGGCGGTGGTCGGCGTGCTGGTGGCGCTGCCGACGATGCGCCTGATCAGCATCTATTTCGCGGTGGCGACCCTCGGCATCGGCGAGATGATCCACGTGGCGCTGCTCAACTGGGTGTCCTTCACCCGCGGGCCGATGGGCATCCGCGCGATTCCGCCGATCGAGGTGCTGGGCCTCGACCTCTCGGGCGTGGTGGGCGGCTACTACGCGGCGGCGGCGGTGGCGGCGGCGGGGATCTTCGCGGTCCACCGGCTCACCCATTCCTATTACGGCAACGCCCTGCGCTCCTTGCGCGAGGACGACCAGTGCGCGGCGGCGATGGGCCTCAACCCGGTGCGGCTCAAGATCGAGGCGTTCGGCGTCTCCTGCGCCATCGCCGGGGCGGCGGGCGCGGTCTACGCCCACACCGCCTCGTTCATCAGCCCCGACAGCTTCCGCTTCGAGGAATCCATCCTGATCCTGGCGATGATCGTGGTGGGCGGCCTCGGCTCCCTGCCCGGCGCGGTGGTGGGGGCGGTGCTGCTGATCGTGCTGCCCGAGGCGCTGCGCGGCATCGGCGACTTCCGCATGATCGCGGTGGGGGTGTTCATGTTCCTGTCGATCCTGTTCCAGCCCAAGGGCCTGCTGGGCGAGGCGTCGGCGATCGCGCTGTTCCGCCGCCAGTTGGGCGCGGCGTGGCGCGGCGACATCCAGGCGGGGTGGAAATGACGGCCGAAACCCTTCTCGAAGTCACCGCGCTCTCCCGCGCCTTCGGCGGCCTGCGGGCGGTGGACGACGTCAGCGCGCAGATCCGCAAGGGCGAGCTGGTGGGGCTGATCGGCCCCAACGGCGCGGGCAAGACCACCCTGTTCAACCTGATCTCCGGCTTCACCCCGCCGTCGTCGGGCACCGTGGTGTTCCGCGGCCGCACCATCAACGGCCTGAAGCCGCACCAGGTCTCCCGCCTCGGCATGGCGCGCACCTTCCAGAACCTGCGCATCTTCCCCAACATGACGGTGTTCGACAACGTCTCGGTGGGGGCGGTGGGGGCGCTGGGCTACGGCCTGCGCCACGGTTTTTTCGGCGGCCGCGCGCGGGCGGAGGAGATTTCCGCCCGCACCTGGGCGGCGCTCGAGCGGGTCGGCCTCGCCGGGGTGGCGGGGGAGCTGGCGGCCAACCTCTCCTACGGCAAGCGCAAGTATCTCGAGATCGCCCGCGCGCTGGCCACCGATCCGGTGCTGCTGATCCTCGACGAACCGGCGGCGGGCCTCAACGACACCGAAACCGCCGAGCTGGCCCGCTTCATCAAGGGCCTGCACGCGGAGGGCGGCACCATCCTCCTGGTCGAGCACGACATGGGGCTGGTGATGAGCATCTGCGAGCGGGTGATGGTTCTCGCCTCGGGCGCCAAGATCGCCGACGCCGCGCCCGCCGCGGTGCAGGCGGACCCGGCGGTGCTCGAAGCCTATCTCGGCATCGCCGACGACGAAGAGGTGGCATGATGGCGCTCCTGGAAGTTCGCGACGTTCACGTCGCCATGGGGGCGCAGGAGATCCTGCGCGGCATCTCCCTCGAGGTGCCGGAGCGCGCCATCGTCGCGGTGCTGGGCGGCAACGGCGTCGGCAAGACCACCCTGATGCGCGCGATTTCCGGCATCTACGGCATCAAGTCGGGGGAGATCCGCTTCGACGGACGCGAGATCGGCAACGCCAAGTCCCACGAGATCGTCCGCCTCGGCCTTGCCCAGGCCCCCGAGGGGCGCCAGATCTTCGGGACGATGACGGTGCGCGAGAACCTGCAGCTCGGCGGCATCGCGATTCCCCCGGGCGAGACCGCCGCGCTGCTCGACAAATCGCTGGAGCTGTTCCCGGTGCTGAAGGCGCGCCTGACGCAGAAGGCCGGGTCGCTCTCGGGCGGCGAGCAGCAGATGCTGTGCATCGCCCGGGCGCTGATGGCGAAGCCCAAGCTGCTGCTGCTGGACGAACCCTCCCTCGGCCTCGCGCCCAAGGTGGTGAAGCTGATCTTCGACCTGGTGAAGCGCATCCGCGACGAAGGGGCGACGATCCTGATCGTCGAGCAGAACGCCAAGGCGGCCCTGAAGGTCGCCGACACCGCCTACGTCGTCGAGGGCGGGAAAATCGCCGTCTCCGGCCCGGCGGCCGATCTCGCCCGCGACCAGCGGGTGATCGACGCCTACCTCGGCGGCCACGCGAAAGGACACTGACATGCCGGCCACGATTCTCGAACGTCGCCGCATCGAGGCGGAGTTCGCCCTCAACCTGATGCGCGAGATGACCGCCCGCTTCGGCGAACAGGCGGCCCGCGAAACCCTCTCCGCCGCGGTGAAGGAAGCGGCGCGCGCCTTCGGCCGCCAGCTCGCGGCGGACGAGGCGGGGGAGCCGGACCTCGAAACCTTCGCCGCCCGCCTGCCGATGTGGCAGGCCGACGACGCCTTGCAGATCGAGGTGCTGGAGGCGACGCCGGACAAGCTCGCCTTCGACGTCCACCGCTGCCGCTATGCGGAGATGTATCGCGAGATCGGCGCCGCGCACATCGGCGACATCCTCTCCTGCGAGCGCGACGGCGAGTTCTGCGTCGGCTATTCGCGGCGGATGAAGCTCACCCGCACCCAGACGAAAATGCAGGGCGCCAGCCACTGCGACTTCCGCTACACCCTCGACCCCGAGGACGGAGGCCCGCAATGACGCCGGACGACCTCGCCCCCCTGGTGCCGGAGATGACGGCGTGGCGCCACCACCTCCACGCCCATCCGGAAACCGCGTTCGCCGAGGTGGAGACCGCCCGCTTCATTGCCGAGCGGCTGCGGGCCTTCGGGCTGGAGCCGCACCTCGGCCTCGCCAAGACCGGCGTGGTGGCGACGCTGAAGCTGGGCACCTCGAACCGCGCCATCGGCCTGCGGGCGGACATCGACGCCCTCGACATCCCCGAGGCCAACGCCTTCGCCCACGCCTCGAAAATCCCCGGCAAGATGCACGCCTGCGGCCACGACGGCCACACCGCGATGCTGCTGGGCGCCGCCAAGCACCTGGCCTCCGAGGGGGGCTTCGACGGCACCGTCCACTTCATCTTCCAGCCCGCCGAGGAGAACGAGGGCGGCGGCCGCGCGATGGTGGAGGACGGACTGTTCGACGCCTTCCCGATGGAGGCGGTCTACGGCATGCACAACTGGCCCTACCTGCCGTTCGGCGCGGCGGCGGTGGCGCCGGGGCCGATGATGGCGTCGTTCGACGTGTTCGAGATCGCGCTGGCCGGGCGCGGCACCCACGCGGCGATGCCCCACAAGGGCGACGACGTGCTGCTGGCGGCGGGCGAGCTGATCGTCGCGCTGCAGAGCATTCCGAGCCGCCTGGTGGACCCCCTCGACCCGGTGGTGGTGTCGGTGACGCAGATCCACGGCGGCGACACCTGGAACGTGCTGCCCGGCTCCGCGGTGCTGCGCGGCACGGTGCGCGCGTTCTCCGCCGCGGTGCAGGATGCGGTCGAGTCGGCGATGACGCGCATCGCCCGCGCCACCGCCGAAATCCACGGCGCCACCGCCGAGGTGCGCTACGAGCGCCGCTATCCCGCCACCCTCAACGACCCGCGCGAGGCGGCCTTCTGCGCCGAGGTGCTGGGCGGCCTGCTGGGGGCGGACCAGGTGGACGCCGCGCCCCGCCCCAACATGGGGGCGGAGGATTTCGCCTTCCTGCTGGCGAAGAAGCCCGGCGCCTACGTCTGGCTCGGCACCGGCACGCCGCAAGGCTCGGCGCCGCTGCACAACCCGGCCTACGACTTCAACGACGCGGCGTTGCCGGTGGGCGCGGCCTACTGGGTGAACCTGGTGCGGGCGGCGCTGCCGGAGAAGCCGTAAGCCTCTTGCGGATATTTTCGTTATAGTGTTGCGTTGGCCGCGTCGCCGGATTACGGTGGCGCGGTTTCGCTTTCCGGGAGGGAGGGCGACCGTCGCGCGGCGCGCAGGCGCGCCCCGATAGATACGATATAACCGACCAAATTCCGGGGGTTTTCATGATCCGTTTCCGCCGCGTTCTCGGCATCGCCGCTCTCGCGAGCCTCGTGGCCGCGCCTGCCGCGCAGGCCCACTTCCAGCTCGTCTACACGCCCGAGGTCAACGTCGAGAAGGCCGCCAGCCTGCCGTTCCGCCTGATCTTCTGGCATCCGATGGAAAACGCCCACGTGATGGACATGGGCCAGCCGGAAGAGGTGTTCGTCGTCACCAAGGACGGCAAGGAAGACCTGAAGGCGGCCCTGAAGCCGATCACCTTCAAAGGCTCCGAGAACGCCGCCAAGGCCTTCGCCCTCGACCTGCCGGTGAAGAAGAACGGCGACTACATCGTCACCGTGGTGCCCGCGCCCTACCTCGAAAAGAGCGAGGACGTGTACATCCAGCAGATCGCCAAGTCGTTCGTCAACAAGGGCGGCCTGCCCACCAACTGGGCCGAGCCGGTGGGCCTGCCGACCGAGATCGTGCCCTTGAACAAGCCCACCAACATCCTCGCCGGGTCCACCTTCTCGGGCGTGGTGCTGTCCGAGGGCAAGCCGGTGGCCGGCGCCGAGATCGAGATCGAATACATCGCCGCCGCGCCGGACATGAAGACCGACGCCGCGCCGAAGCCGAGCGTGCAGCCCCCGGCGGGCGGCGCCATCGTCGCGGTGACCGACGAGAACGGCGTGTTCACCTTCGGCATTCCGAAGGCGGGCTTCTGGGGCTTCGCCGCGCTGGGCACCGGCCCGGTCAAGGAGCACCAGGGCAAGGAGCTGTCCCAGGACGCGGTGATCTGGATTCGCGCCTACGACTTCAAATAACCCGCGCCCCGCGCGCACCCGGCGGCCCCTCGGAAGGGCCGCCGGACGGCTCCGCCGCTTTCCCGATTGCGCGGCGGCGGAACCTTGGGTAGCTTCCGCTCCCGACGTTATAGTGTTTCGCGCTGCCGCCGGGGGCCAAGGGCGCGGACATCGAAGGACAACAGGCAATGCATATCGTCGATGGTGCGTTGAGCACCGAGGTGGTGATCGCGGGCGGCGTGCTCGCGGCGGGGGGCATCGCGCTGGGGCTGAAGCGGCTGCCGGTCGAGAAGATTCCCGCGGCGGGGGTGCTGAGCGCGACGTTTTTCGTCGCCTCGCTGGTCCACGTGCCGGTGGGGCCGTCGTCGGTCCACCTCATCATGAACGGGTTGGCCGGGCTGATCCTCGGCTGGGCGGCGTTCCCCGCGCTGTTCATCGGCCTGCTGCTGCAGGCGGTGTTCTTCGGCTTCGGCGGCATCACCGTGCTCGGCGTCAACACCTTCAACATCGCCTTCCCGGCGGTGCTCGCCTATTACGCCACGCGGCGCGGCTGCGCCAACCCCAACCCCAAGGTGGCGGCGGCGTGGGCGGCGTTCGGCGGCGCCTTCGCGATCGCCGCGACCACCGCGTGCGTGGCGGTGGCGCTGGCGGTTTCGGGCGAGCAGTTCGTGCCCGCCGCCAAGCTGGTGTTCGTCACCCACATTCCGATCATGGCGATCGAGGCGGCGATTTCCGCCGCCGTGGTGTTCCTGGCCGCCCGGGTGAAGCCCGAGCTGCTGCGCTCGGAGGTTTGAGAGTCATGCAGGTTTCCGCTTTTCTTCGCTCCGCCGCGGCCGCCGCCGCGGTGATGGCCGCCGCGACCCCGGCGCTCGCCCACAAGGTGGTGATGGACGCCTACCAGAGCGGCGACGTGGTCGAGGGCGAACTCGGCTTTTCCGACGGCACGATGTCGCAGGATACCGTGGTGGAGGTGTTCGACGCCTCGGGCGCCAAGGTCGGCGAGACCAGGACCGACGCCAAGGGCGTGTTCACCTTCAAGCCCGCCGCCCCCGGCGCGCTGACCTTCCGCGCCAACCTCGGCGCGGGCCACATCGGCACCGCGACCCTGGAGGCCGAGGAGGCCGCCGCGCCGCCCGCCGCCCCGGCCGATGCCGCCGCCCCGGCCGCCGTGGGCGTGGACGCCGCGCAGATCGCGCAACTGGTCGCCGAGCAGGTGCGGCGCGAGGTCAAGCCGCTGCGCCAGGAGATTCTCGACTACAAGGAGAAGAACGACCTCCAGACCATCCTCGGCGGCCTCGGCTACATCGCCGGGCTGTTCGGCATCGGCTTCTACGTCGCCGCGCGGCGCAAGGCGAGCGCCTGAGCCATGGCGCACCAGGTCTTCGCCGTCGACGCGGAGGAGATCCCCGACCGGGGGCGGACGATCGTGCGCCGCCTCGACCCGCGGGCGCGCATCCTTGCCGCCTGCGGCTTCGCGGTGGCGGTGGTGGCGCTGAAGAGCTTCGCGCCGCTGCTGCTCGCCCTCGCCGGGGGCCTGGTGCTGATGCGCCTGGCGGACATGGAACCGCTCCCCACCCTGAAGCGGGTGGCGATGATGGACGGGTTCATCGTCTTCATGCTGGTGCTGCTGCCCTTCACCACCCCGGGCGAGACGGTGCTGACGGTGGCGGGCTTCCCCGCCACCCGCGAAGGCTTCGTGCTGGCGGCGCAGATCGCGCTCAAGGCCAACGCCATCGTGCTGGCGGCGATGGCGCTCGTGGGCACGATGGAGCCGGTCACCCTCGGGCATGCGCTCTATCGCCTCAAGGTGCCGGAAAACCTCGTCCACCTGATGCTGTTCACGGTGCGCTACATCGACGTGATCCACCAGGAATACCAGCGCATGCGCCTCGCGATGCGGGCGCGCGGCTTCCGCCCCGCCAACACCCGCCACACCTACACCAGCTTCGGCTACCTCATCGGCATGATGCTGGTGCGCGCGCTGGAGCGCTCGGAGCGCATCCTCGCGGCGATGAAGTGCCGGGGGTTCTCGGGGCGGCTGGAAGTTCTCGACACCCTTCGCTACCATCGCCGCGACGCGGCGTTCGCGGTCGTCGCCGCCCTGTTCGCGGGCGCCCTGCTGTTCATGGAGTTCGCCGATGTCGCCGCTTTTTGATCTCACCGGCATCCGCTTCGGCTACCCGGGCCGCCCGGCGGTGCTGAACGGCGTGGACCTCCGCCTCGACGCCGGGGAGCGCCTGTGCCTCACCGGCTTCAACGGCGCGGGCAAGAGCACCCTGCTGCACATCATGGTCGGCCTGCTCAAGCCCGACGCGGGCGAGGTGGTGGCGTTCGGCAGCCCGCGCCGCGCCGAGGCCGAGTTCCGCGAGGTTCGCCGCCGCGCCGGTCTGGTGTTCCAGGACCCGGACGACCAGCTGTTCTGCCCGACGGTGGCGGAAGACGTGGCGTTCGGCCCCCTCAACCTCGGCAAGAGCCGCGCCGAGGCGGCGGAGATCGTCGACCGGGTGCTGGAAAGCCTCAACCTCACCGCCTTCCGCAACCGCATCACCCACAAGCTCTCGGGCGGCGAGAAGCGCCTCGTCACCCTGGCGGCGGTGCTGGCGATGGAGCCGGAGGCGCTGCTGCTGGACGAACCCACCAACGCGCTGGACGAACGCACCACCGAACGGCTGGTGGAGATTCTCTGCGGCCTGCCGCAGGCGATGGTGATCGTCTCCCACGATCCGCACTTCCGCGCCAAGGTGGTGACGCGCACGGTGCGCCTGGAGCACGGCCGCCTCGCCGCGCCCGACGGCGGGCCGGAGCACGACTGCTGCCGCGTCGCCGCCCAGTGACGCGGCGCGGCTTTTTCATGCCCCCACGTATCCCCTCCCCCAGGATAGGATAAGCCGATGCCCCACACCCACGAAAGCCATGCCGAGGTGGTGAAGCGCCTGAAGCGCGCCGAGGGCCACCTGCGCGCCATCGTCGCGATGATCGAGGACGGCCGCCCGTGCGCCGAGGTCGCCCAGCAGATGCACGCGGTGGAGGCGGCGATGAAAAACGCCAAGCAGGCGTTCATCCGCGACCACATCGACCACTGTCTCGAATCCCACCTCGCCGAAGGCCAGGACCCGGCGCAGACCCTGCGCGAGTTCCAGGCGATCGCCAAATATCTGTGAAGGACGCCGGGCCATGGACCTGATTTCGCTGATCGAGGCGGGTGCGACCTCGCCGCTGGCGCTGTTCGCGGCGGCGCTGCTGCTGGGGGCGCTGCACGGCCTGGAGCCGGGGCATTCCAAGACGATGATGGCGGCGTTCATCATCGCCGTGCGCGGCACGCCCGGGCAGGCGGCGCTGCTGGGGGTGTGCGCCGCGCTCTCCCACACCGCGATCGTGTGGGTGCTGGCGATCCTCGCGCTGCTCTACGGCGACGCCCTGATCGGCGAGCGCATGGAGCCGTGGTTCATGATCGGCTCCGGTGCGGTGGTGGCGCTGATGGGCGCGTGGATCTTCTTCCGCGCCTACCGCGCCAACCACGCCCACGGGCACGACCGGTCTCACGGCCACGACCATGACCACCACCACCACGGCCACGACCATGATCACTACCACCACGGCCACGACCATGATCACCACCACCACGGCCACGATCACGATCATCCTCACGACCACGGTCACGATTTCGCGGAATCCGGCGACGCCCACGCCCGCGCCCACGCGGCGGAGATCGCGCAGCGATTCGGCGGCGGCGCCACCACCACCTGGCAGACCGTGCTGTTCGGCCTCACCGGCGGCATGATTCCGTGCCCGGCGGCGATCACCGTGCTGATCCTCTGCCTGCACCTGAAGGAGGTTCTGCTCGGCGTCGTCCTGGTGTCGGCGTTCAGCATCGGGCTGGCGCTCACCCTGGTGGCGGTGGGCGTGGTCACCGCCCTCGGCCTGCGCTACGCCGCCGCCCGTACCACCAAACTCGACGCGCTGTTCCGCGCCGCGCCCTACGCCTCGGCGGCGCTGATCGGCGCGGTCGGGCTGTTCATGGCGTGGTCGGGCTATCTCCACCTGCCTCAGGCGGGCTGAGACAGGCTCCGGATCAGCTCGGCGATGGCGGCGATGTGGGGGGCGCGCGGGTCGCTGGCGCGCGTCGCCAGCGCCACCTCGCGCCCGGCGCCGGGGTCGGGGATTTCGGCGCGCGCCGTCAGCCCCTCGACGCCGTCCAGCGCCCGCGCCGCCAGCTCGGGCATCAGCGACACCCCCTCTCCGGCGGCGACCATCTGCCGCAGCATTTCGAGGCTGCTGGCCCGCCGCGCCGCCAGCGGCGCCGCCGGGCCGCACGCCTCCAGCACCTGGTCGTGGAGGCAGTGGCCTTCCTCCACCACGATCAGCGGCGGCTCCCCCGGTCGCAGCGGCCACGTCGCCGCGCTCTCGGGCGGGCACACCAGGAAGAACCGCTCGAAGAACAGGTGCGCGAAGCTCACCCCCGGCTCGCCCTCATGGGCGCACAGCAGCGCCGCGTCGAGGCCGCCGTCGCGCAGCGCCGCCAGCAGCCCCTCCGAGCGGTCCTCCACGAACTCGAAGCGGGTGTGGGGGAAGGCCCGCCGCAGCGGCCCGATCACGCTCGGCAGCAGGTAGGGGCCGAGGGTCGGCAGCGCGCCGAAGCGGAACGGCCCGGCGAGCGGCTGGGCGCCGGAGCGGGCGGATTCCAGCAGCGCCCGCGCCTCCGCCACCACCACCCCGGCGCGGCGCACGATCTCCTCCCCCTCGCGCGTCAGCAGCACCTTGCGCGGCGTGCGCTCGAACACCGCGACGCCGACGAACGCCTCGAGCTTGCGGATCTGCGCGCTGAGGGCGGGCTGGGAGACGCCGCAGTCCTGCGCGGCGCGGCCGAAATGGCGGTGCCGCGCCACCGCGATCAGGTATTCGAGGTCGCGCAGGGAGAGTCCGGCGAGGGGGGCGGGCATCGATAACCTCTGCCTATCGATATCATACGATCAATATCTTTCCCTTCTTGCCCCGGGCTTGTCAACCTCGTCTCCGCCCTCAACCGGAACAGGAGACCGATCGTGTTTTTGAGAATCGACAAGCTCCAGGTGGAAATGCCCCTGCCCAAGGACCCGGATCCGTCGGCCGCCGCCGCGGTCAACGAACTGATGGGCGGGCGCTTCGGCGAGATGACCACCCTCAACACCTACATGTACCAGTCGTTCAACTTCCGCCAGCGGCAGAAGCTGCGGCCGTTCTACGCGCTGATCGCCAACATCGCGACCGAGGAGCTGGGTCACATCGAGTTGGTCGGCGCGGCGGTCAACGGCTTGCTGCACGGCGCCGAACCCCAGGGCGAGGTGACCGAGGGCGACCCGGTGTTCGCCGACCTGTTCGGCAAGTCGGCGGCGGCGGGACCCAACTTCCACATCAACGGCCCCCACGGGGTGATGGCCACCAACGCCATGGGCCAGCCCTGGCGCGGCGACTACGTGTTCAACTCGGGCAACCTGGTGCTCGACCTGCTGCACAACTTCTTCCTCGAGAACGGCGCGCGCACGGTCAAGCTGCGGGTCTACGAGATGACCACCAATCCGGCGGCGCGGCGGATGCTGGGTTACCTCTTCACCCGCGGCGGGGTGCACGCCCACGCCTACGCCCTGGCGCTCGAAAAGCTCACCGGCGTGGACATGAAGAAGATGCTGCCGATCCCCAACATCGAGGGGGTGGAGATTCCCGAAAGCCGCCCGTTCCTGGAGGAGGGGATGCACCGGCGCCTCTATCGCTTCAGCCCCGAGGACTACAAGGAGGTGGGGTTGATCTGGACCGGCGAGGCGCTGGACGGCTCGGGGCCGCTCGAGGTGATCGACGGGCCGCCGACTGGCGGGCCGCAGTACGACGTGGAAGGGGTGGCGAGCGCCTTCATCCCCGATTACCACCCGGAGGAAATCCTCGAGATCGCGCAAAAGCTCTACGCCAAGGCGACCTGACCGCCGGGACGCCGCCGGAGGCCCGCGCTTCCGGCGGCGCGCCTGCCCGTGGTAGAGTGGCGTCCCGCCCCTGGAGCGAAAGGACGCTGCGATGACCCTGCACGGAGGCTGCATCTGCGGCGCGGTACGCTACGAGGCCGAGGGCCTCGACGGCCCGATCCGCCATTGCCACTGCAACACCTGCCGCAAGCTCCACGCCTCGGCCGCCACCAGCGGCGCCGAGGTGCTGCGGCCGCGCTTCCGCTGGACCCGCGGCGAGGACAAGCTCGCCGCCTACGAATCCTCGCCGGGCAAGTTCCGCCGCTTCTGCTCCGCCTGCGGCACCCATCTGGTGTCGGACCGCCTCGCCGCGCCCGCGGTGATCCTGCGCGTCGCCACCCTCGACGACGACCCGGGGCAGCGCCCCGAGTTCCACATCTGGGTCTCCCAGCAGCCCGCGTGGCTCACCGACGCCCCCGGCGCCCCCCGCTACGACGAGTGGCCGCCGCCGCAGGGGTGACGCCGGGTCAGGGCGAGGGCAGGGCGCGGTCGAGCACCGCGCCCACCCGCCGCGCGCCCGCCACCGTCACGTGGTGGCCGTCGCGGTCGTAGAGCACCCGGCGCGGGTCGATCTCGCCGCAGCGGCCGCCGCGGCAGAGCGCGGAGGAGAGCCGCACCACCGACACGTTGGGCGCCCCGGCCTCGGCCACCGCCCGGCTCAGGTGCGCCTCCACCGCCGCCTGGCGCGAGGCGGGAATCACGCAGGCGCCGGTGTCCACCCCCCGCCAGATCGGGAAGCCCCGGCGCGCGCATTCGCTCGGCAGGTTGGGCACGTCGAGGGCCACCAGCACCGGCTTGCCCGCCCGCGCGAGCCGCGCCAGGGTGCGCGCCAGCGCCGCCTCGGGCGTGAGCGTCTCGCCGGTCGCCACGTCGAACAGGTCGCGGTCGACGCCGAAGCCGCCGAGGTAGGCGTTGAGCACGATCGCCGCCACCTCCGGCGCGCGCTCGGCGTAGGCGAGGGCGTTGTCGATCACCGGCTGGCAGCCGAGATCGGCGCCGGTCTTGCGCCAGCGCACGCTGACGCCCTGGAACGGCGGGCACGAGCCGCGCCCGAGGTTGAGCGCGCCCCGCGCCGAGGCCATCGTCAGCCCGGCGAACAGGCGGTTGGCGTGGCTGTCGCCCAGCACCGCGACGCGCAGGCCGTCGCCGCCGGTGTCGGCGAAGAAATCCCGGCCCGGGTCGGAGCGGGGGAACACCTGCCGCCCGATCGCGGTCTGGGCGTAGCCCGGCGACACCGAGGCGGCGAAGCTCAGGTCGGCCACCGGGGCGGCGGCGCCGTCGAAGCGGGCGTCCACCGCGCCGCGGCTGCCGAGCACCAGCAGCCCCGCCAGCCCCATCGCCGCCACCGTGCCGGTGAGGCTCGGCACCGCGAGGCGCGGCCGGGCGTGGCGCACCCGCTTTTCCACCACCTCGAAGGTGAGCCAGCTCAGCACCACCGCCAGCGCCACCAGGCCGAGGCGCAGCGCCGGGCTGGGGGTGAGGTCGAAAATCCGCGCGAAGCTCAGCAGCGGCCAGTGCCAGAGATAGAGCGGGTAGCTGATCAGCCCCACGAACACCATCGGCCGCAGCGCCAGGACGCGGCGGTTGAGCCACGCCTGCGGCCCGGCGAAGATCAGCAGCGCGGTGCCCACCACCGGCAGCAGCGCCCACCAGCCGGGGAAGGCGCGCTCGTCGTGGATCAGCGCGAAGCCCGCCGCCAGCAGCGCCGCGCCGAGGGCGGAGACGCCGTCGCGCCCGCGCGGCGACAGGCGCTCGGCGAGGCCCGCCTTCTGCGCCAGCAGCGCGCCGAGCATCAGCTCCCAGAACCGCGCCACCGGCAGGAAGAACGCGTCGTTGCCGCCCTGCACGGTGAGCGCGAGGTTGGCGGCGAACGACGCCGTGGCCACCGCCAGCGTCGCCGCGAGAACCCAGCCGCGCTTCCAGGCGAACGCCAGCAGCAGCGGCCAGATCAGGTAGAACTGTTCCTCGACGCCGAGGGACCACAGGTGCAGCAGCGGCTTCAGCTCGCCCGCCACGTCGAAGTAGCCTTCCTCCGCCCAGAACACCAGGTTGGCGGCGAACGCGGCGCCGCCCGCCGCGTGCTTGCCGAGTTGGGCGTATTCCTCCGGCAGCAGGGTGAACCACCCCGCCAGCAGCACCACCGCCAGCACCAGCCCGAGGGCCGGGAAGATCCGCCGCACCCGGCGCACGTAGAAGTCGGCCAGGGTGTAGCGCCCGAGCGCCAGGTCGCGCAGCAGGATCGAGGTGATGAGGTAGCCGGAAATCACGAAGAACACGTCGACGCCGACGAACCCCGAGGGCAGCCGGCCGGGAAAGGCGTGGAAACCCACCACCGCCGCCACCGCCACGGCCCGCAGGCCGTCCACGTCGGGGCGATAGGCGGGCGGGCGAAGGGCGATCTCGCTCTGCATTCGCAAACCTCGTCGTCGGCGCCGACGCGCCATCGCGTCGGCCTGTCTTGCGAAGGTCTGTGCCGTCCCTGCGGAATTTTCTGGTTTTGTCGCCCGGTCGCGCCGGGGCGTGGGATGCATCTGGGCGCGCCCGGCGGAAATTCAACCGCCGGGCGCGTCCGGGTCGATCAGTCGGCGCGCATCCCGGCCACCAACGTGGAGACGTTGTGGCGGAACATCTTGAGGTAGGTGGGGGCCGGACCGGAGGCGCCGGTCAGGGATTCGGGGTAGAGGGTGCCGCCGAGCTTGGCGCCGGTGGCCTTGGCGATCTCGGTGACCAGGCGCGGGTCGTTGGAGTTCTCGAGGAACACCGCCTTGATGCCCTCGGCCTTGATCTGGTCGATCAGGGCGGCGACGTCGGCGGCGGCGGCCTCGTCCTCGGTGGAAAGCCCCATCGGCGCCAGGAACTCGACGCCGTAGGCGGCGCCGAGGTAGCCGAACGCCTCGTGGCTGGTGATGACCTTGCGCTTCTCCGCCGGAACCTTGGCGAACTCGGCCTTGGCCCAGGCGTCCAGCTCCATCAGCTTCTTGGCGTAGGCCTCGCCGCGCGCGGCGTAGCCCTTGGCGTGGGCGGGGTCGGCCTTGGCGAGGGCGGCGGCGATGGTGCGGGCGTAGCGCGCGCCGTTGGCGGCGTCGTTCCAGGCGTGCGGATCGGTCTCGGTTTCGCCGTGCTCCTCCATTTCGCGCGGCGACACCCCCTCGGAGGCGACCGCCACGGTCTTCTTGTAGCCCGAGGCCTCCACCAGCCGGTCGATCCAGCCTTCGAGGCCGAGGCCGTTGACCACCACCAGGTCGGCGTGGGCGAGGGCCTTGGCGTCCTGCGGCGTCGGCTCGAAGTCGTGGGCGTCGGCGTCCGGCGGCAGCAGGGTCATCACCGTCACGTCGGGGCCGCCGACCTCGGCGACGATGTCGCCGATCACGCTGATGCTCGCCACCACGTCGAGGGGTTTGGCCGCCGCCGGGGTGGCGACCAGCGCGGCGAGCGCGAGGCCCAAAAACATGCGTTTCATGAAGGTTCTCTCCTTGCGAGCGAAAGTTCGGCGGCGAAGCGGTGCAGAAGACCGCCGCAGCGGCCGAACAGGATGGACACGGCCAAGAACCCGGCGGCGGCGAGGACGATCGCCGGGCCGGAGGGCAGCCGGAAATGGTAGGAGGCGAGCAGGCCGAGGTAGCCGGAGGCGAACGCCACCGCCATCGCCACCGCGATCAGCGGCCCCACCTGCCGCGCCCAGAAGCGGGCGGCGGTGGCGGGCAGCATCATCAGCCCCACCGCCATCAGGGTGCCGAGGGCCTGGAACCCGGCGACGAGATTGAGCACCACCAGCCCGAGGAACGCCGAATGCCACAGGGCGCCGCGGCCGTCGACGCTGCGCAGGAAGCCGGGGTCGCAGCACTCCAGCACCAGCGGGCGATAGATCGCCGCCAGCGCCACCACGCTCACCGAGGCGATGCCGCCCACCAGGAACAGCGAGGCGTCGTTGACCGCGAGGATGGTGCCGAACAGCAGGTGCAGCAGGTCGCGGCCGTTGCCCCGGGTGGAGACCAGCAGCACGCCGAGGGCGAGGGAGGCGAGGTAGAACCCGGCGAGGCTCGCATCCTCGCGCAGGCGCGTCGCCCGGCTCACCGCCCCGGCGGCGAGCGCCACCAGCAGCCCGGCGACGAGGCCGCCGAGGCCCATGCCCCAGGGCGAAAGCCCGGCGATCAGGAACCCCACCGCCGCGCCCGGCAGCACCGCGTGCGACATCGCGTCGCCCATCAGGCTCATCCGCCGCAGCATCAGGAACACCCCCACCGGCCCGGAGCCGATCGCCAGCGCGAGGCAGGCGACCAGGGCGCGGCGCATGAAGCCGTAATCGGCGAACGGCCCGATCAGCGCGTCGTAAAGCGTCATGCCGCCCCCCGCAGCACATCGGCGGTCGGTCCCCAGGCGACGGTGGCGCGCGCCAGGTGCAAGGTTTCGGGGAAGAGCTTGCGCACCAGGTCGAGCTCGTGCAGCGCCGCCACCACGGTGCGCCCGGCGGCGTGCCAGGCGCGGATCAGATCGGCGAGGTCGGCGACGGTTTCGGCGTCGAGGGCGGCGAACGGCTCGTCGAGGAGGATCACCGGCGCGTCCTGCAGGATCAGCCGCGCGAACAGCAGGCGCTGGAACTGCCCGCCGGAGAGTTCGTCGAGGCCGCGCCTGCCCAGGCCCTCGATCCCCACCGTGGCGAGGGCGGCGGCGGCGGCGGCGCGCACCTCGCGCCCGACGCCGCCGAACGGACCGCTGCGCGCCCACGCCCCGGCGAGCACGAATTCGTCCACCGACATCGGAAAGTCGCGGTCCACGTCGGCCGATTGCGGCAGGTAGGCGATGTCGCCCCGCTCCACCCGGCGGATCACCCGCCCGGCGGCGGGCGCCAGCACCCCGGCCACCAGCTTCAGCAGCGTGCTCTTGCCCGCGCCGTTCGCCCCCACCAGCGCGGTCAGGCTGCCGCGCGCGAACGCGCCGCTGACGCCGTCGAGGGCGAGGGTGCGGCCGTAGCGCACCGATACCGCGTCGAGGGCGACGACCGGGCCGTTCATGCCGACACCGCCCACAGGATCGCCGCCCACAGCAGGGCCACCAGCCCGAGGCTCGCAAGCACGCGGCGCGGCGCGCTCATGGCGAAGGACGAAAACATCCGGGTCTCCTTGGCCGAACCGCTCACGGGTGCGCGGCGCGGCAGGCGTGGCAGGTGCCGCGCAGTTCGATGACGCTGTGCGCCACGGCGAAGTCGAGCGCCGCCGCCTCGCCGGCGACGATCGCCTCGATCGCTGGGTTGTCCACCTCCACCGAACCGCCGCAGCCGTCGCAGACGAAGAACACGCAAGCGTGCACCTTTTCCGGATGCGCGCAGGGGACGAAGGCGTTGCGGCTTTCGATCCGCGACACGAAACCCTGCTCCACCAGGAACTCCAGGGTGCGGTAGACGGTCGAGGGGGTGAGCTTGCGGCCGAGCGCCGCCTCGAGGCGCGGCATCAGGTCGTAGGCGCCGAGGGGCGCGCCCGCCCGCCACAGGGTTTCGAGGGTGAGGCGGCGGATCGGCGTCATCTGGGCGCCGCGCTCCGAGCACAGCGTCATCGCCTCCTTGAGCGCCGCCGGGGCGGCTTCGGGTCCGTGAACGTGGGTATCGAGCATGGCAGGATTCATCCTCGCGCGGAACGCAATAATATCGCGTGATTTGCGAGGATATAGCACCGCCGCCCGCCGACGGAAAGGGGGCCGACGAAAAATCCCCATCCCCTCCGTGCCGCACAGGCGGTTGACATGCGCGGCGCGGCCGCCATCTCCCATCCGCCGACGCGTCACCGAAAAGGACAGAGAATGACCGCACGCGAAGCCGTTTTCCCCGCCGACCGCCACGCGCTCTACGCCGCGCACGGCTACTCCGCCGCCATCCGCTCCGGCGATCTCCTGTTCGTCTCCGGCCAGGTCGGCAGCCGCCCCGACGGCTCGCCGGAGCCGGAGTTCGCCGCCCAGGTGCGCCTGGCCTTCGCCAATTTGAAGGCGGTGCTCGCGGCGGCGGGCTGCACCTTCGACGACATCGTCGACGTCACCACCTTCCACACCGATCCCGAGCGCCAGTTCGACGCCATCATGGCGGTGAAGGCCGAGGTCTTCCCGCAGCCGCCCTACCCCAACTGGACCGCCGTGGGGGTCACCTGGCTCGCGGGCTTCGATTTCGAGATCAAGGCGGTCGCCCGGATTCCCGGCACGGCGTGAGCGCCGGGGCCGGGGCCGGAACGGGTCAGGAGAAGGGCGTCTCGAAGCGGGCGGACCTGCCGAGCGCCGCTTCGATTTCCAGCAGGCGGTTGTATTTGGCGATGCGTTCGCTGCGGCACAGCGAGCCGGTCTTGATCTGGCCGCCGCCCATCGCCACCGCGAAATCGGCCATGAAGGCATCCTCGGTCTCGCCCGAGCGGTGCGAGATCACGAACCCCCAGCCCGCCGCGCGGCAGAGGTCGATGGTGCGGATCGTCTCCGTCACCGTGCCGATCTGGTTGAGCTTGATCAGCACCGCGTTGGCGGTGGACTCGGCGATGCCGCGCCGCACGAACGCCGGGTTGGTGACGAAAATGTCGTCGCCGACGATCTGGATGCGCCGGCCCTGGGTTGCGGTCTGACGGGCGAAACCGGCCCAGTCGTTCTCGTCCAGGCCGTCCTCCAGCGAGACGATCGGGAAGGCGTCGAGCCACTTGGCGTACAGCGCGATCATCTCGTCGGCGCTCTTCTCTCCCTGACCGGATTTGGTCAGCCGGTAGCGCCCGCCCGCGAAGAACGAGCTGGCCGCCGGGTCGAGGGCGAGGGCGACGTCCTTGCCGGGCGCATAGCCCGCCGCCTGGATCGCCGCGACGATCAGGTCGCAGGCTTCCTCGTTGCTCTTGAGGCTGGGGGCGAAGCCGCCCTCGTCGCCCACCGCCGTGGCGTAGCCCTTCTTTTTGAGGATGCCCGCGAGCGCATGGAAGGTCTCCGCGCCGTAGCGCAAGGCTTCGGCGAAGCTCGGCGCGCCCAGCGGCATGATCATGAATTCCTGGAAGTCGACGCTGTTGTCCGCGTGCTTGCCGCCGTTCATCACGTTCATCATCGGCACCGGCAGCCGCGTCGCCCCCGGTCCGCCGAGGTAGGCGTAGAGCGGCAGCCCCGCATCGGCGGCGGCGGCGCGGGCCACCGCCATCGACACCCCGAGGATCGCGTTGGCGCCGAGGCGGGCCTTGTCGGGGGTGCCGTCGAGATCGATCATTATTTGGTCGATCTCGGCCTGCCGCGCCGGGTCGAGGCCGACGAGTTCGGGCGCGATGACCTCGGTGACGTTGGCGACCGCCTTGCGTACCCCCTTGCCGCCGTAGCGGGAGGCGTCGCCGTCCCGCAGTTCCACCGCCTCGTTCTCGCCGGTCGAGGCGCCGGACGGCACCGATGCCGACACCCGCGCGCCGCTCTCCAGTTCGAGGTGGACGCGAACCGTCGGATTGCCCCGCGAATCGAGGATTTCCTGAGCGGCGATACGTGCGATACGACTCATGACGTTTCTCCCGAGTTATGGGCGGTCGGGGAGCGTCTCCCCGCGCCGGAGGTTGGCGGTCTCGGTCAAATTTCGACCTCGTGGTGGGTCTTGCCGTACTGCACCACCCGGACCTTCTCCAGCGTCACCAGGGTGCTGACGAGCATGCCGTCGACCGCCTCGAGGTAGGCCTCGATCTTGTCCCGCACGTCGATGATCTCCACCACCAGCGGCAGGTTCGCCGAAAGGTCGAGGATTTTCGCGGTGTGGATCTCGCCCGAGTGGCCGAACCCCATCGGCCCGCGCAGCACGGTGGCGCCCGCCAGTCCCATGTCCCGCGCCTTCAGCACCAGCGCCTCGAACAACGGCCCGGAGCCGTGCCGTTCGGCCTCGCCGAGATAGATCCGCAGCAGCAGCGCCGCGTTGGGCAATGTCATGATGACTCTCCTGCTCAGGCGTTGATGGTGTTTCCGGCCACCGCGCCGAGCCATGCGCCGATCAGGCACAGGCCGACCGAGAGGCCGACGTTCATCCCCACGCTCGCCCATTCCCCGCTCTGCGCGAGGCTCAGGGTCTGGATGCTGAACGAGGAGAACGTGGTGAACCCGCCGCAGACGCCGATCATGAAGAACTGCCGCCACGCGCCGGGCACGTAGAGCCGGGCGTCGGGGGCGGTGAGCGTCGCGAACAGGACGATGACGAACGAGCCGGCGACGTTGACCGCCAGCGTGCCCCAGGGAAAGGTCTGCCCCGCCCAGTTGGAGATCAGACCGGAAAGCCAGAACCGCAGAACGCCGCCAACACCGCTGCCGACGGCAACCAGCACATACACCATTTTCGCCGCACCTCGCGTTTCGACGCGGGCATCAAAAAACCCGCCATGACGGCGGGTTGACACGACTTCCCACCGCGCAGTTTCACGCAGTAGGAGTCATCGGCCTTGCAGCGATTACGGGAGACCCCATTCCCAGGAGTGTTTCCAACATCTACGCTCGGGGGACCGCCGCGTCAATGCATCCTCGCCGAACCCGGCGTGGGTCTCGGCCTCACCCCCGAGGGGGCGGGATTGTGAAATGCCGCGTCAATACGCGGCATTTCATCCTCGGGCGCTGCCCTCGGACCGCCTGCGGCGTCGCTCGGATGCCTTGCATCCTCGCCGAACCCGGCGCGGGTCTCGGCCTCACCCCCGAGGGGGCGGGATTGTGAAATGCCGCGTCGACACGCGGCATTTCATCCTCGGGCGATGCCCTCGGACCGCCTGCGGCGTCGCTCGGATGCTTTGCATCCTCGCCGAACCCGGCGTGGGTCTCGGCCTCACCCCCGTCGCCATTGAAAAAGCGGGCCCCTGGTGGGACCCGCTTTTTCAATGGCGGTGCAAGCAGTCTGCAGCGAACCCGTCTCTGTCGCGTTTCCCTGCAAACAAGGAAAAATACAGGGAACGAACTAGGTCGCCCACTCAATGGCCCGCGGTATGGCCTCATAGCACCAAGGCTCCGCTCACTTTTAGACGCATTCCCCTACTCGCAGAAACAGGGAACTGCCCCGAACGGAACAGGGAAGCCGCCACAAAGGAACAGGGTGGCTCCGCCCCACCTCATTACATGCGGGACTGTGCCACGCCACGAAATGATTTCGATCGGTTCAATCGCGATAGTTCCATTCGTTGATCGCAGCTATCGAAGCGATGACCTGCCATGGGAAACTTCCTCCAGTTTGAAGTAGAGTCCGGCCCAGCAGGGCGACGGACCTATGAAGCGGAGCAGGTTTCCGGAAGAGCAGATCATCGGCATCCTGAAGGAGCAGGAGGCGGGAGCGGCGACGGCAGACGTGTGCCGTCGACACGGGATATCGAGCGCGACCTTCTACAAATGGAAGGCCAAGTATGCCTTTATGTCTCGGAAGCTCGGCGTTTGAAGGCGCTGGAGGACGAGAACGCCCGGCTGAAGAAGCTTCTGGCGGAATCGATGCTGAACGAGGCCGCGCTCCGCGATCTTCTTGGAAAAAAATGGTAGGGCCCGCCGCGAAGCGGGAAGCTGTCGCGCATCTGCGAAGCGATTTCGAGATGAGCGAGCGACGGGCCTGCACGGTGCTCGGGGTGGATCGCACGACGGTCCGCTACCGCTCCATTCGTCCTGCCGACGAAGAGCTACGAGAGCGTCTGCGCGACCTCGCCCAGAAGCGGCGGCGGTTCGGCTATCGGCGTCTGTTCGTTCTGCTGCGTCGCGATGGTGAGGCCTCCGGGATCACCCGCATTTACCGCCTGTATCGGGAAGAAGGCGTAGCCGTGCGCCGGAGACGGACCCGACGCAAGGCGATCGGCACACGAGCGCCGATCCTGGTGGAAGCCGTTCCCAATGCCCGCTGGTCTCTCGACTTCGTGCACGACCAACTGGACAACGGGCGACGCTTCCGTGTGCTGAACATCGTCGATGACGTGACGCGGGAGTGTCTGGCGGCGGTTCCGGACACCTCAATCTCCGGCGTGCGGGTGGTCCGCGAACTGGCGGCGTTGGTGGCGAAACACGGCCAGCCCGGAATGATCGTCTCCGACAACGGCACCGAACTCACGTCCAACGCCGTGCTGAGATGGGCCCAGGATCAGCGGATCGAGTGGCACTACATCGCACCCGGCAAGCCGATGCAGAACGGCTATGTCGAGAGCTTCAACGGACGGATGCGGGACGAACTTCTAAACGAGACGGTCTTTACCAGCATGGCTCAGGCTCGCGCCGTGATCGCCGCTTGGCGGACCGACTACAACACGACTAGGCCGCATTCGGCCCTGGGATACCAAACCCCGGCGGCACGTGCCGCCGAACTCAAGGCAATGGGGGCAGCCCCTCCGCCCGTTCCGGGCTCCGGGACTACCCCCATTGCTCACACCGCGCCTGACGGCGTAACTTCGGCAAAGGCTCAACTTTCGGCCGGATGAAAGTTCCATGGCAGGTCAGCCGGCTCGACGGACTGCATCTCGATTTTCCGTTCGCGGGAGCGCGGATGCTGCGCGACATCTCAACGCCGAGGGCATCGCGATCGGTCGCGACAAGGTTAAGCGTATGATGCGTCGCATGGGGATCGAGGCGCTTTACCGCCGACCGAACACCTCGAAGCCGACGCCAGGGCACAAGATTTACCGTATCTGCTGCGCAAGCAACCGGTCACGCGGGCCAATCAGGTGTGGGCAATGGACATCACCTACATCCCGATGGCACGCGGCTTCGTCTATCTGGCGGCGGTGATCGACTGGTTCAGCCGACGCGTTCTCGCTTGGCGGCTGTCGATATCGATGGCGGTAGATTTCTGCATCGAAGCCGTCGAGGAAGCACTAGCCAAGCATGGCCGGCCGGAGATATTCAACACGGACCAGGGCAGTCAGTTCACCAGCATCGACTTCATCAAGTTGCTGACCGACAACGGCATCGCGATCAGCATGGATGGCAAAGGCGCTTGGCGTGACAACGTCTTCGTCGAGCGGCTCTGGCGCTCGGTGAAGCATGAGGAGGTCTAGATCCACGCCGATGACAGCGTTGGTGAGGCCCGGCGTTCGATCGGGCGGTATCTCGAGTTCTACAACGGCAGGAGGCCGCATTCGAGCCTTGACCGGCAGACGCCGGACCAAGTCTATTTTCAGCACATGCCCCTGTCGGCAGTGGCATGACGTTCGCCGCCGATATCGGTCGTCACTCCGGTCGAGTTACACCCTCCCTGCATGACGCCCCATATCGGCATTTCGAAGAAACAAGCGGCAGACGATCCACTTATCTCTCGCCGATCCCTGTCCGAACAAACCTAGCCAGCTCGGGAAGGTGTTCATTTGGAAGGTCACAAGTTGCTAGCGGTAAGCCATCGACAAGTGATAGCGGTCGAGACATCCATTGCGGCCCCTGAGGTGGATGGTCTCCCGTTGCTCACTCGGTTGTTGCTTTTCGCGGCCAATGGCGGCGGTTCCCTTACGGACGTCTGCACTGTCGCGATGATCGACGAGGACATTATACGTTCTGAGGCCGACAGGCTTTCCCAAATGGGAGTGATCGATCTGTGCGGTGCGACCGGACGTATCGCCCTCAATGACCGTCGCGGGCGACGGCTTTGGAATGACTTCACCTGCGTGCGCGAGTTCCGGAAAGGTCGCCACCACATGGTCTTTGACCCGGTGGCTCGGGCACTGCGATGGGTGAACCCGTTAGATATCATCCGGGTCTATGAAGGGGCCGCTCCACTCTTGCCAGAGCGGCATCGCGTGGAATTGGCGAAGGTTCCAGACGAAGTGCTGGCAGGCCTGATCGAGGAGGTCTCCCCTGGGTTAGCCAATATTTTCGCAGGACGAGAGGATTGGCCGGTGGACGTTTCGCTCGGACCGACAGCGGGCACGCTCACCTCCTCGCTGCCGCTTCCCGCTGAGATGGTAATGCTTCCTCGTCCTCACACAGCGATTGACTCAGAAGTCTGGCGCGACAGGACTGACTTTACCCCGCCACAGCCAAACCATGTGTACTCGATTGACGGGCCTGCCCTGCGATTTGAGGTGAAGGTGGGTCGCGAGGGCCAACGGGGCAGAGATACGATATTTTATCTTTTTGATCTGGTCACAGGTGTGATCCACAAGGAGAAGGACATTGAGGAGTATGTGCAATGTACTCCCGTAGGGCCGGAAACCGCCTCGGTGTTCGTGTTGTCGCCGAAGCATACCGGGGCCGAGCTTTGCGAGGCGCTGGCATCGGGGCTGTTGGGACACCTCTTGCCGGAACGAGGCAGGAGATGCAGGGAAGCCGGTTGGTCGCTCGGCGAGGAAGCTGTGACTCTCAGGCGGGGCGCGACCGAAATCGCGATAGCCGCATGTGCCGTCAGGCAAGCGAAGGAGGAAGGCGGGTGGCACTTCTGGACCAGCGCGACGGTCGCGCAAGACAGCGTGAGGGGTGAGTGAGCGGAATGGAGCAGAACGCTGCAAGGTTGATGCGAGTGTATAGGGCTTTGCGCGTCACCGGCAGGGTTGCCAAGCTCATGCGCTCGCAGGGCATGAAAGCTGCCGGTGCAGTCAACCCGGCAGTCCTTGCGGTCGATGCGGCGTTGGCCGTCCTGGACGCTGGCCGTGCGTACTTTAGGCTTTCCGCTGAACGTGAAAGGACGCTACGTCTGGAGAACGATCTAAAGGCTGCCCGTGCTCGGCTGGCTGCGCACGCCGAGTATGAAGCGAATACTATCGAGGTGTCACAAAGGAAGATGGCGCGGGGATCTGATGTCGACAGGGCAGTGATGTCCTCATTTCGCCTCTTGGAATTGGCAACGAAGACGTTAGGCGAGGAGATGGCTAAGTTAGCTGGTCAGGAAGGTGACCCGCGGTTGGTTAGTCTGACCCGTAAATACGAAATTTTCATGAGCCGTTACATGAAGACCGTTGAGCAGCTGTCGCTCGCGGCGACAACTGAAGTGGAGGGATAACAATGGCTGGGATCAATAGGCGTGCGGGAGCCAAGGCGACTTCGGGCGGAAAGGGAAAGCCCCCAGTTTCTGCACCCAAGGAAGGGGAGGTGCTGCCGCCATCAACAAGTCCACGACTGTCCTTTGACGATATGATTGCCATCGCCAGAGAAGCAACCGCATTCATGCGTGAAGCGGCCGGATACTTATCGGAGCGCGAAAAGACCAGGCAGGCCGTCATCCAGAGTCAGCATGAACTCGAACGTATCAGCGCCGATCTCGAAAAGGAGCGCATGACACACGAAGGGGAGATGCGGCGTCTGGATCAGGACGACAAGGTCGTTGAAACAGTGCTCGCGCAACTTGCTGATTTGCGCGAGTGTATTCGTCCGTTCTTAGCTGATCTGGCAAATCTTGACCACCACCGAGTTCAAACCCTGATGGCGCTTCTCGACAAGATCACCACGCTTCAAGGCAACCTGTTGGAACAGTGCCGCCGCTGACCTCCAACCGGATTTCTGACGATGGTTCCTCTCCTTATAGCCGGCCTTGCACTCGTCTCGATCGGGGGAAGCGCGCTTGCATACCTTTTGGACCAAAAGTCCGACGAAGAGGTCGAGAAGCGCGAAAGCCTAAATCGTGAACACGAGGAGGTCGTCCGTGCACAGCAAACGGATAGAGGGGCTCGCATCAAAGCCTATTTCCGCAATCTAGCGGCTGAGGCGGAACGGCTCCGGCAGGAGCGGTGGGAAGTCAAGAACGCTCTCTTCGCACATGCTAAGAGATTGAGGACGAGCCTCAGTGAAGAGCAGTTCACGCCGAACCGCCGCAGAGCACTGGTCTTGCTTGCCCGGACCATGGATGAAAAGCGAGAGCAGGCGTACGCGGAGGCGACATATCTCGGGCGTCTCGCCAAAAGGCTGGAGATGGCGATCTCGAACTGGGACAATGACGTCCTTGTCGGACTGCTGCCGGACGTGGACGAGACCATCTTTGACCTTCCATCGGATTGGCCGTGGACCGGGCGCGTGATCTCGACAGGACGCGGAGGCGATGGAGGCAACCAAATCCGGCCAAGGTCGCCCTCTCTTTTCTTCGAAGACGGTGAGATTCTCCCGGAAAATACGTCTGTCTTTGTCGGACCCTACGACAAGGAGCGCCGGGCATTTAGCGTTTCAGCAGCAAAAGCATCGTTGAAGGAGAACATCCTTTCGGCCCCCGGCACCGGCGTGTTCGCTACAATCCGCCAGGTCGAAGAGAACGAGGCGCTCCTTGAAGTGTCGGGTGTCCCCCTGTTCCTTCCGCGGCGCGAACGCAAGCGGGGTGCCCTTGTGGTCGGTGCGGAGTTGCTGGTCTACCCCTTGGACTGGAGGTTCGACCTCTCGGACGCTCCCCCCTTCGTGAAGCCTGTACCCCATGTCGTTCGCGTCACCGAATTCCGTGAGGCAGCAATGGGGGAGAGCTGCTTCGACAGCGTTCCTCTGCTGGTTGCTGACGAGACGGCAGAGGACTTTGCCGCACACTGCATGCCGGTGGCTGATTCCTCAGATCCCTGGATCATCGAGCCTGCTGATCCGGGTGCACCTCTGGACGGCAGGCTAATCCTCCGGAATGGCTCGGTCGCTGTCCGCGCTCATATTGATGTCTACGGTGGAAGCCATGTCATCAGGCTTGAGGGGCTCGTTCCCCATGATCAGCCTGTGCCTGAACGCGAGATCTACTGCGTCCTCCCGGTATCATTGCTCCAGATTGACGAGGGCTGGTTTGAGACGGCGTCTCCATCTGAACTGGAGGAAACGACAGCCCAGTGCCAGGAGTTTGCACTTTTCGTTCATGACGAATTCTCCAGGCAGGAGCGGATCGTCAAGGGTGCTGCCGGCCGCAGTTACATCAGGCGATGGCTGGACGTCGCCCGAGCTTTGGTGGAGATAAAGGCGAAGGCCGACGACGGGGTCGCTATCCGACTCCTCGGGATCGCTTCGCTGCGCGGTCGCAGAACAGAATATGTGATCGACGCCCAGGAACAGGTTGAGCGGTATGTGTCTCGGCATCTGGCGGCGACCGACGGTTGCGGGCGACGCGCTCCAGAGTTCATGCTCATGGTGGGAAACTCAGTCGTCGGTTTCCGTGCGACAATAACCTCTGAAGGGGGGCTGAGCGTGTGGGCCGCACAGGCAAATGTGGCTCTGCCCGACGACGAAGTTGTTGAGGCGCTTTTCGTCGCTCGGGCCTATCCGCACACCGACGTTCAGCAAATGAGGGCGCTGGATCTCGCGCGCAGGGGCGAATCTGTAAATGCTGTGGTGCTGGATGCTGTCATCGCCCCTGAACTCGCCAAGCCCGACCCTGATTGCGGATGGGATCTACTGTCGCCATCAACCGAATTCGCCGAAGGACAGCCAAGGGTGCTCTTGGAAGCTGCCCTCAAGGAGAGAAATCTATTCTGCATTCAAGGGCCTCCGGGAACAGGAAAAACGACCTTGATTGTAGAGATGATCCGTCAGCATCTCTTGAGATATCCGTGGGCGAGGATTTTGGTCGCCTCGCAGGCGAACGTTGCAGTGGATGAGGTTCTTACGAGGCTGGCTTCAAAGCACGGCACGGATGCTCTCGTCCGAATAGGTAACCCCGATAAGCTGTCCGCCGATGTCAAAGAACAGGCCATTGACATTGATGCTAGGCATCTACAGTACCAAGCACTGCTTCGCGGCTTGGAGGTGCCCGAAAGCCTGATGCCCATGAGAGATTTCTGGCTAGAGGAATGTGGCGAAAGCCTCTCCCCCGATTTGGTGGAACTCCTGTTGACGCGCCATAAGATCGTGGGCGCCACCTGCCTGGGGCTGACCCGCCGCCAGGTTAGCTTGGTGCGGCCTTTTGACCTCGTCATCATTGACGAGGCGGCGCGCGCTACACCCGGAGAACTCATGATCCCGATGCTCCGCGGTCACAAGGTCGTGATGATCGGCGACCATAAGCAGCTTCCTCCTACAGTTGATCCTATCTTCCGCGATGAGGAGTCCCCGCTTGCGATCGGTCCTGCGGACGTGCGGCGCATGTATTCAGAGACGCTGTTCGAAGGCCTGTTTATCGGCCTGCCGCAAGAAATGAAGGGACGCTTGCTTACCCAATACCGGATGCCACCGGTGATCGGCAACATCGTTGCTGAGATGTTCTACCCAGAAGACAATCTGAAAACTTTTAAGGGTTCCGAGCCACTGATTGCATTCAAGCGCACCTTACAGTGGCTTGACACCTCCTGCATGGTGGGTTGGCGGGCCGAACAGCCGAGGGATGGCAAAAGCCTAATCAACCGCAGTGAGGTTGACTTGGTCTTAGGGCTTCTTAAAGCAATCAGTGACGCGTCAATGGATGCCCATGAGAAGATGGATATCGCGGTCATCACTTGCTACAGCGCGCAAAAGCGCGAGTTGCTCAAGCGGGTATCCGATAGCCGAATTCTGAAGAGGTGCGACATTGCCATCGACACCGTCGACTCTTTCCAGGGAAACCAAGCTGATATCGTCATCTACTGCACCACTCGATCACATGGAAGCATCAGGTTTCTTAACGACCCCAACCGCCTCAACGTCGCCCTTTCCCGTACAAAACGGGAATTCCTCCTTGTGGGGAACGCCTCGCTGCTCAGCCGCCCTCTTAGGGGCGGCGGAGTCAATCATTTCGCTCGCTTGCAACATGCGATAGGGACTGCCTGCATCGTTCAGGCCAGGACGGTCAATGATGCCATCCGCGCCGTCCTGCTTCCGAGCCTAACAAAATCTACGCAGCCCTCTGCGCATGATACGTAAGCGTCATCTGATGGCTGCCTTGCGGCGGATGGCGTGCCCTGCGTGAATGACCTGTTGCTACGGCGAGAGTGCTGTGACCCCCAAGGTTCATCCAGCGGAGACTGGAGCCCCGCGTCTGAGACGGCGCTATCCGTCTGATCGCTAGACTTCACGAAAAGAAGACCTGTGAGGGAAGCGCTCCCTACTCGCTCTCACGGGCTCGCAGCGCTTCCAACTGCTGGACGGCCACCCGAAGGTCCGCCACGGGCAGACCACGGGCGATGTCCAGGACCTGCGTCAGCAGGGCCGCCCGCTCGGGATCGTCGGTGTCTCCGTCCTCCTCGAAAAAGTCTCGGACAGGCACGTTCAGGGCCTGAGCCAGACGCTCCAACGTCTCGAAAGTCGGATACGTGACGCCGCGCTCGAACTGACCCACCGCATCCACGGAGCGGTCGATCAATTCGGCCAGCCGCTGCTGGCTGATGTTCCGCTGCCGGCGAAGCGTACGGATGCGAAGGGGAAGGCGATCTCTGATCTGCATGCCGCAGTGTGGCTTCGGAATGCCTCGCCGGGAAAGTGAGTGTTGCTTCTGGATGTTGGCTGGATAAAGTAGCGTTGCTACGGTATTGGTGTTTGAGGCAGGAGCACAGCTCCGCTGATCCGCAACGAAGAGGGAACAATCCATGAGACCGAAAACGTCAATGGCCTGGATAGTCACCGGGCTGTGCGCACTGGCCTTGTCCGGCTGCCAGTCGCCTTACCGGCAGCAAGCCGCGTTGGCCTCGACCACACTCAAGACGGAGCAGGCACAGTGCAATCTCAGGACACTGCCCGGCGATGGCGAAGGCAAGGACTGGACCACGTCCTCCAAGCCCGGCGACGGGAGCGTGTTCCACTTCCGGGGCAGCCGCATCGGTGATCCGATCGAGACAATGTTCCCGTGCCACCAACGGGGCGGTCTCAGCCCACGCGGTGTCAATCGCTGCGACAATGCCGTCGGCGTTCCCGGCTTGCGCATCTGCCAGGACTTCACCGGCCTTCCTTATGGGGACAGCTCGGCTCCGATGACGATCGGACCGATGATCACGCACGACGTCGCCTATCACTATCTCGACGGCAAGCTGGTCGGCTTTCGTGTGGTGTTCTGGATGCCCGGCCACGACAATTCGACGCTCCAGGCCCTAAACTGGCAGAAGCTGTCGGGTCTTCTGGAGGGGAAATACGGCAAGCCGACGCAGACCACCACCGAGACCGTACAGAACCAGCTCGGGGCAAACTTCACCATGGAGGTGGCCGCCTGGGAGACGCCACACGGGCGCATGACGCTGCAGTCCCGCGGCGAGAGGCTGGATGAGGCGGTTCTTGACCTGCAGACGCCAGAGGCGACGAAGGCGATCGCGCAGCGCCGCAGGGACAACATGAATGCCCAGGCCAAAGGAGCGTTATAGGACTACCCGACGACCAGGGCATGAAGAGCTGAAGGAAAGCGCTGGCCAATGTCCGTGCATTTGAGGGTTCCGAGCGGACGCTCCTCTCGGAACCCTCGCCCGACACCACCAGAGCACCGTTTCTTTGTCAATTCAAAGACTTACGATGCAATTCCCCATTGACACCGAGCGTATGACCGGCTAGACAGGACACATCCACACGCAGCAGCAGCACGGATAGACAGTAGCAGCAGCAGCGCCCGGAAACCGAAGGTCCCTTGAGAGCGGACCGAACGTTGAGAGGTGCTTTATGCCTGTCCGTATCCGTGCGCGTTCTGTCGCGCAATCTGCCCCTGACACCAATGGCCTCATCGGCCAAAACCTCAGCATCACGTATCGGCCCGTCGCCGACCTGATGCCGGCCTTGCGCAACGCGCGGACCCACTCGAAGAAGCAAATCCATCAGCTTGCCGCCAGTATCCGGCAATTCGGGTTCGTCAACCCGGTTCTGACTGATGCCACCGGCGGCATCGTTGCCGGTCATGGCCGCATTGAGGCCGCCAAACTCCTCGGTTTGAGCCTGATCCCGACCATCTGCCTCGACCACCTGAGCGAGGCCGAGCGGCGCGCGTACATCATCGCCGACAACCGGCTTGCCGAACTGGCCGGCTGGGACAAGGATCTGCTTGCCCTCGAACTCGGCGAGCTCGCCAACCTGGAAATCAACTTCGACATCGAGATCACCGGCTTCGACACCCTCGACATCGAGAAGATGACCGCGGCCGGGGAGACCACCTGCCCCGCCGAAGATCAAACCCCGGACCTTCCATCCGTGCCCGTCAGCCGCCTCGGCGACCTCTGGCTGCTCGGTCCCCACCGCCTGCTCTGCGGTGACGCCCGCGATCCGGAAGCCTGTGTGCGGCTAATGGATGGCGGGGAAGCGCAGGTGGTCTTCTCCGATCCACCCTACAACGTGCGTATCGACGGGCATGTCTGCGGGCTCGGCAAGATCCGGCACCGAGAATTCGCCATGGCCTCGGGCGAGATGAGCGACGCGGAGTTCACCGCCTTCCTCACCACGGTGTTCGGCAACATGGCGGCCGTTTCGGCCGATGGCGCAATCCATTTCCTCTGCATGGACTGGCGCCACATGCGCGAGATGCTGGCGGCTGGTACATCGATCTATAGCGAGCTCAAGAACCTCTGCGTCTGGAACAAGGACAACGCCGGCATGGGGAGCTTCTACCGCTCCAAGCACGAACTGGTGTTCGTGTTCAAGAACGGGACGGCACCGCACATCAACACCTTCGGCCTTGGCGAGGGCGGCCGCTACCGTACTAACGTCTGGGACTATCCAGGCGTCAACTCCCTGCACCCCGGACGCCAGGAAGACCTGGCGATGCACCCGACGGTCAAACCCGTCGCGATGGTGGTGGACGCAATCAAGGACTGCTCGCACCGCAACGGCATCGTCCTCGACGCCTTCGGTGGCAGCGGCACCACTCTGATCGCCGCCCACAAGACACGGCGGCGAGGCCACCTGCTCGAACTCGATCCCGCCTACGTCGACGTCACCATCCAGCGTTGGGAAAAGCTTTCCGGCGAGACCGCCCGCCATGCCGAGACCGGGGCCACCTTCGCCGAAACGGTTGCGGAACGCACCTGTCCCGAGGAGGAGCGCCATGACTGACAAGACCTACGCCGTCGGCAAGAGCAAGCCCCCACTCCACTCCCGCTTCAAACCCGGACAGTCGGGGAACCCCAAGGGGCGACCCAAGGGGAAGCGCAATCTCCGCACCGAACTCCTGGAGGAGCTCTCGGGGACCATCACCATCAAGGAGAACGGTCGCCCGGTCACCGTCTCGAAGGCTCACGCCATCATGAAGGCGATGATGTCGAAGGCGGCCGCGGGTGATGCTCGCACGGCCCAATACCTGATCGACATGGCCCTCAAACTGGACACCCCAGAAGAGAACAACACCACCGAGGCTGCACCGGACGACGAAGCCATCCTCGCCGCCTACCGGGACCGGATCATGCGCGAGGCCGGCCATGAGTAACCGCCTCGCCTTGAACGCCCTGTTGCGTAACGACCTGCCGAGCTTCATCCACAAGTGTTTTCGGGAGCTCGAACCGGGGAGCCCCTTCTCGCCCAACTGGCACATCAACCACATCGCCTGGAACCTCGCCCGCGTTTCCGCGGGCGAGGTCAACCGCCTGATCATCAACATCCCGCCCCGGCATCTCAAGTCGATCTGCACCACCGTGGCTTATACAGCCTGGGTACTGGGGCACGACCCGTCGCGCCGGATCATCACCGTCTCCTACGCCAACGAGCTCGCCCGCAAGCATGCCGACGACTTCCGCAAAATCGTCGAGAGCCCCTGGCACCGGGAGATCTTCCCAAACTTCCAAATCTCCCGTCGCGGCAATCGCCAGATGGAGATCGTCACCACCGACGGCGGGTTCCGCTACGCCGGATCCGTCGACGGCTCGATCCTCGGGCGCGGCGCGGATCTGATCGTCATCGACGACCCGATCAAGGCGCAGAACGCCCTCTCAAAGGTGGAGCGCCAGCGACTCAAGACCTTCTACGACAACACCCTCTACACTCGCCTCAACGACAAGGCGCGTGGCGCGATCGTCCTGGTGATGCAACGCCTCCACGCCGACGATCTCGTCGCACACGTCATTGAAAAGGAGGAGTGGGAGGTGGTCGCGATCCCTGCGATTGAGAGTGAGGATCGCACCTATCGCACCGGTTTGGGTCCGCGAGCGCTCTATATGCGCCACACCGGTGAGGCAATCCTGCCGGACCGGGAAGACCTCGTCCTGCTCGATCAGATCCGCCGCACCATCGGCAGCATGAACTTCGCCGCCCAGTACCAGCAGACACCGATCCCACCCGACGGTAATGTCTTCCGCCGCGAGTGGCTGCGCTACTATGACACCGCCCCTGCCTTCGAACTGGTGGTCGCCAGTTGGGACACTGCCTCGACTCTCGGCGAGGACAGCGACTATTCGGTCGGAACGGTCTGGGGGATCGTCGGGCAGACTTCTTATCTCATCGACGTCGTCCGTGGTCGGCTGGAGGTTCCGGACCTGCGTAAGCGGATTGAGGAGCTCAGTCTCCACCACCAAGCGCATGCCACGCTGGTCGAAGAAACCGACCTCGGCCGCGCGATGGTGCAGGAGATGCGGCGCGGCCCCGGCCCGCTGCGGCCGATCCTCTGCCGGCCCCGTTTTGACAAAGAAGCACGAATGCTCGCCCAGAGCCCACGCTTTGAAGCTGGGGAGGTCGTTCTGCCGCGCGAGGCGCCCTGGCTCGCGAGCTATCTCGAGGAACTTCTCGGCTTCCCCAACGTCGCCCACGACGATCAGGTGGATAGCACCTCACAAGCACTGAACTGGCTCTCACGCAAGATCGCCGCGCTCCGTCCCCGGACTCAGCAGGCGTCCGAACGCCGCAACATAAGGCGCAGGTAGTCGTCGCAGGTTCCACTGGACTTCCTGCCGCAGGAGAGCGTTCGTGGGGTTCGTCATAAGCCGCACGACACCCCCCACGGAGGTGATGGATGCCTCAGCCCTCAAGGCCTTCCGAAGAGCGGGGACTCCTCATGTTCCTCAACATGGTCGACTACCTCGCCCACTGGAGCACGGAGGCCCGCGCGCGCCTTGCCGCAGGCGATATTGCCGGTGCAAGAGAAATGCTCAGAGGCGCGGATACCTTGATCGCTGAGATCCTGAGCCTTCATCATGAGATAATTAAGCATCCCTAACTGACGAACATGGGGCCGGGAGGGGACTGTCGGGCTTTGGAGCCCTGCGAGGTAATGAGAGCCACTAGGCACGAGCGACATTCACGACCGTTTCTGACCTTATCCCAGTCATTCGCATATTGCGGAGAACGTCCCATCTCCCGGCAGTGTCTGATTTAACATTCCGTCTAAGCAGCAACAGTTCTCCTTGTTGGTTGTGGTCATGAACTATGATTTGGCCCAGTTCCTAGCTAGACACGACCATGCATCGACGTTCGTGAGTACAATATAGGCTCTCACTGTGAACCCGGCACCAACCACGGACAGGCCGCTGATCAAGGCCATTACCCACCTGTGCCACCGAATTCGGCCGTCTAGGGCATCGAAGCTTCCGGAAAAAAGTTCTTTAATCTCGCTAAACTCGGCGTCGAGCCTTGTCCTCTGGCTGTCGAGCTCGCTCGATATTGCGTCGAGCGTCATCCATTGATTGATGCAAGATGCAATCAGCAAGGCGGCGAAGAGACAGGCACCGCAGACTACCGCAACGTTGGCCAAAAGCTCGGGACCACAAACAGTCGGTGCTTTCAGTTGCGTGGCGACAACGACAGATGCAACGGGCAGACCAAGAAGTTGGCCTTGGATGTCGCTGAACGTCTTGTGGATCCTGGCTACGTACTCGGATTGGGTCTTCTCCAGCTCGCTGCGGATTTTCGAATAAGAGAAGCTCGACGCGAACAGGCGGTATCCGTCGTTAACCCGGCGGACGAGCTCGTCAACGTTCTGCATGAGATATTGAAAGCGGCCAGCAGCACTCTGACCGGAGACAAGCTCTACCACAGCATCTGCCAGGATGCCGAGGCGCTGTTCCGCATGGACTTCACCTTCGAGAGCCTTCTCGAGCAGGTCGACCTGAGCGGAATCAATAGAGTACAGGTCCCTCAAAGAGAACTTTACCGTCACCTCGACGCGAGCGTCAGCAAAATACACGAGCTTAGCCTGCTGCTGATCGGCGAACAGCGCTGATTCCGAGAGCAGATTCACTAGCTTTATGGTCGACCGATATCGGAGAAGGGTTTCAGTAGGAGGCTGGGTGGCGTTGTGGGTTTTGTCGGAGCGGATGAAGAAGGCCGACGGCTCCCGCATTCTGGAGAATGAGGAGGCAAGCAATGCGTCCCAATCCTTGACCAATAGACCTAAACTACGGTGGGGTGAACCAATACGCACTTCGACGACGGAACCAACCGCACGTTGCGCCGAGACGTCCTGCAAGGCGATATCGGCCTCGTAATAGGCACGATCGGACGTCTCGACGAGCTCAAGCGTCCTTGCGATGGCACTGCTGACTATGGTCAGATTTGCAATATGGTCATCCACCCAGACGGAGTTCCGGTATATCTCGAGAAGGTCCGCCCAGGTGATGGCGTCATTCTCCATTGGCTTTCTCCGCCAGTAGCTCATCACGGAGGTCGTCGGGGACTTCGAAAAGGATAATGCTGTTCGTCTCCGGGTCATACCGGACTTTGTCAGCGTTCAGCGCCTCGCGTTCAAACTCGACCGACCAGTTGGAGGTCTTACGCTTGAATGACACCAAGCCACGCAATGCCCTGCGATCGGCGACGAACCCATCGATCAGCCCGCGATCGGGGTCGGCCAGAACCTCGATCAGGGCTTCCGGGTCAACGGGATACAACTCGTTCGCCAAGGTCGCAAAGTTAATTGGCTTATCGGCCTTGCTGTCCCTTGCGCAAATATCGTTCGCACGTGTCATGAACTCAGCACGTTCTGCTGGTTCGAAGAGGCGACCATCAGCAAAATGCTTGATAGCCTTGACCATATTGGAGGTATCGACCCGGCTAGCTGCGGTCGTGTCGCACCCCAGAAAGGCCATGAAGTATTCCGAAACGTTGCCTTTGCCCTTTAAGAAGCTGACGTACCGTTCCTCGTTGTTTGCCCAACCCTCAAGGCTCACCCGGCCGGCAAAACGGTAGCCGTCGACATCGAGGTGCTTGACATCCTGGAGGTCGGCAGCATCGGTCAACGCAGCGCTGATCTTATCGTTAACGATGGCGACCAGGATGTATTGCCTGTCGTCGCGCTGGAAATGCGCAAAGAACACGTGCCCACCTTCGGAGGCAGCGCGCCCCTGAGCTTCCTTCGCCAAGGTGCTCATCAACGCAAGCGTCGTGTCTTCGAAAGACGCTGCCTGGTTGAGGTATTCGGTCAGCCGGACCGACGTCGGATAGTCAATCGTATTTTCGGAGAACTTGCCGTAGGCTTTGGACGGGCGGCGAGCATAGAGCTTATGCAATTCGTCTATAAGGCGTATAGCCGTCGCGCTCACCGCGAGTTGCCCATTGCCCTGGTGAACTTCGTACATGTTTTCGGGATTGCGCTCCAAGTGATGGATTGCAACGTTGATAATTCTCTCAGGCAAATTCCCCTCCTGACCGCGGGCCTTATAGCTTCATGATTCTAAACAAGATTGCCATAGTCTCTGGAGGCCCCGAGCCAGCGTAACACGTTAGCGCTTGGCGCGGCCCTGCCAAATTCTAAATAGTGCGCCACTTCCGCTCTGGCGCCCGTTGCATCAAAATCGAACTGTCCGCCTTCCGCCGATTCTGTTGAAAAACCCCGTCAACGGCAGCGAGGCGCTTGTTGGTGGCCACACGATCTGACGAGATTGTGTTGCCTTGTCCCGATCAGGTTGCCGGGATCGGTTGCTGCATGGGGATGAGCTTGGCGAGTTTCCGGAGGTTCTGGGCGGTGGCGGCGAGGAGGAATTCGTCGCGGGCACCGTTTGGCCCTCGCAATCGGAGCCGATCCAGCTTCAGGATCCGTTTGAGGTGGGCGAACAGCATCTCGACTTTCTTCCGCTCGCGCCGTGATGTGACGTAAGCGTCTGTCTTCGCGATCTCGCGCGCCATGTCGCGAGCGCCTTCGTGGATCGAGCGCGGGATCTTGCGCGCGGGTTGGCCGGAGCAGCAGCGCGGTTTGAGTGAACAGGCATCGCAGTCGTGCTTGCTCGCGCGATAACGCATGAAACCGTCCTTGTCGACGCCAGGTCGCGGGGTGGCGTAGGTGCGGTGATACTGCTTCAATTCCTTGCTAGCAGGGCAGGTGTAGCAATCGCGCTGATGATCATAGTGGAAGTCGACGCGCGCAAAGCTGCCGTCGCTGCGGGCGGATTTGTCGAACACCGGAATGTGCGGCTCAATACCGCGCTCATGGACGAGCCAGGCGAGGTTCTCGGCCGAACCGTAGCCGGTGTCTGCGGCAAGCCGCTCGGGCCAAACGCCAAACCGCTCCTGCGTGCGGTCAATCATGGTGCGCTGGGCGGTGACTTCGGCCTGACGCACTGCCGTAGTCGCTTCCACGTCCATGATCACGGCATGTTGCAGATCAATCAGGTAGTTGGTGCAATAGGCGAAGAAAGCGAGGCCGCCATTGGCCCCGGTCCATCGGGCTGCCGGATCGGCCAGCGAGATGAACTTCGGCACGACCGGCGTCGCCGCACCGAAGGCAGCATCGTCGAGTGCCGCCAGATATTCGCGCACCGCGTGCCCCGTGGCCTCGTCCGGCAGTCCTTCCCCACCCGGCACCGAACGCTGCCGGTTGGCGTCGGCCTTGATCATGCTGGCATCGACCGCGAAACCTTCGCCGCCGACCAAACCTTCCACCATGCAGCGTTCCACCGTCGCCTCGAACAGCCGCCGCAGCAGGTCGCTGTCACGGAAACGGCCGTGCCGGTTCTTCGAAAAGGTCGAGTGATCGGGAACCGTGCCATCGAGCCCAAGCCGGCAGAACCAGCGATAAGCCAGATTGAGATGCACCTCCTCGCAGAGGCGCCGCTCCGAACGGATACCCATGCAGTAGCCGATGAGGAGCATCCGGATCATCAACTCGGGATCAACCGATGGCCGACCGGTCTCACTGTAATATGGCCGTAGCTGCTCGCGGATGTCGCCGAGATCGACGAACCGGTCGATCGAGCGCAACAGGTGATCCGCAGGCACGTGTCGCTCGAGGCTGAACTCGTAGAACAACGTCGGCTGGTCAATGTGGCGCTCACCCATCATGGGCTCGTCTCCCGCTGCTCAGATCGATTGAATCAGAGCGTCAGCACCTCAGCAACCGGGGGTTTTTCAACAGAACCCGCCCAAAGTTGCGCATCTGGCCCGTATTGCGAGTGGTGGTTTTTAGACGCTGCGTACAGCACCCGCAACGACCGGAATGGGCGCGAGGCAGAACGAGCTAAAACGGGCTAGAAACGGAAAGGCGGGTTCACGACGCGGGGCTGACCGAAGCGGACATAGCCATCGGCGACCGGAGCTTTCGCTTCCTGTCCAGACCTACAGCCGTTCGGAGCCGCTTGCAGATAGGGAAAGTTCATCGGGCGCGTCGGTGTCGTCAAGCCAACTACCTGCCGATCTGCGTCAACCGCATTCAACCAAGAGTGCGGTAGTGGCGCGACACCGCAACTTTGGTATCATGCGGGAATATCGCTATAATCCAAAAAATACTACACTGCGAACATGCGCGGTTCTTCACTCAAAGACAAAGAGATGATTGAAGGCTCCACCTGCTTGGGTCCCGAGAGAAATGTCCCAGTCAATCGATTGGCATGCATCGAGGCTGCCCTCAATGCCGCATGGACCGGCCCAGATTCTACGCCATTTATAGTAGACATCCAAACTTGCGGTGACCTCCTCGAGGAGGCGGAGCATTTGGCTCACGAGATTCCGCTATGGCGCCTATTCAATTCTTCCCCGACCCTCGCGGTCTGGGCTGTTCTCATCCCGCTCGCTCGCAACTACGGCATCTCGAACAACGAGGTCTATTGCCATATCGGCCGCTTTGTTGGCGAGAACTTCTACCCCCAAGAGGCACGCGAAGATCTCAAGACTCGCTTCCGCCTCGCCGCCCGGACCCTCGGCCTGCCGGTGTCCGGCAATGAACCTACAGGCCTCTTCTTCGCACCACTCGGCCCGGCCCATGCCCATCACGAAGTTCTCGCCCGGGCCTTTGTCAGCGCCGCCCTCCATCTTGGTCCCCCGGCGATCGAGGATACAGCCGCCGCCCGGCTCTGGCAGCGAAGAGCGGTTGCCGACCACTGCGCTGGAGTCGCCCGCCTCAGGGCAACCATCGCGTTCGATACCTCCGCCCATGTTGCTCGCCGCTTCGAGGCATGGCGACAGGGCGAGAACCCTATTGGAGAGACAGAAACCCATCTCTTCGAGGCCTACGATCAGGCGGCGCGGAAGCTGGGTCGATCGAGGACCGACATCGTCGGTCCGCCGCGCCTCTTCTGGGCCGGAGATCGCCTCGGCCTTGAAACCGAAGCGTCGCACGAATCGCAATTCTTGTGGCTCGGGGCCATCCCGACCCGCCTTGCCGGCGGCAAACGACTCCATGTGGCCCCGCCCTGGTCGGAGACAATCCGCTGGAGCGCAGGCGCACTCTCCCGAGACATCCCCCTTGCCCCGGCCAAGGACGAAGTTCTGGTCTTCGATGCCGACACCGGCGCCATGCTCTCTCGCCTTTCCCCAGAACAGACGAAAATGGAGTTTGCCGCCGAACGGTTCATTGTCCTCTCCCGGGCCGCCTTTTCCAGCCCTTCCTTCGGCGACGCCATCCCCGCAAAAGATCCTGCCTTCCGGATTGCCTGGATCAAAGCGAACGAAACCCTCGTTTTCGTGGGTCGCCCCGACGTTTCATTCACGAGCCCAACCGAAGACGCTATTTGGATTGACGCCCCCGTCCTGGGGCGCGACGGCAGCCGAGCTCTCTATGCCTGCAACGGCGCGCTGCAATTGCGGATCGACCCTGAGATCGGCGGTCCAACCCGGATCATCCGGACACGCGTCGGCGACCAGGTCCGCTTCCACCAGGTTGACCTCGGTGCCACCGGCGAGGTCCGCATGGGGTTTTCCGACGCCCAATTCGAAAGCCTCGCAGATCCGGCGGAAGTCCTCTTCGAAGTCCTTACGCCCGGAGCTGCCGGAGATCTCGATGCAAGGGTCGCCCTGACCACCCGCTGCTGGATCTGGCCCGGAATCACGGCGCCCGAAGGCGACCTCATCGACGCCCCGATCCCTGCCAACTTCGACCCCGCGCGAAGCGCGGGTCTACGCGCGATCGACGGGCGCCTCTCTGTCGATCCCGAAGCCGACCAGGAAACGCCGATCCTCGGGCTTTCCGGCCCAGACCGGGTTCACGAGTTCCTCCTCCTTGCCCGCGGCGAGAAACTCTGGCACTACCGGGTGGCGCGCGGCGATAAGGTCTACGTCCCGCGCGGCGCCTCGCTGGTTTTCGGTCATGAAAACCGCCACGACACTCTCATTCTTCGCTCGCCGGACCGCGATGCGTCGCTTCTCGTTCTCGGCCGCGAAACCCGGCGCCCCTTCTACCAGCGACAGATTATCGAGATCGGCGCAGCCGAGCTCGAAATCGACACCGACGACGACCGCATCGCCCTGAGACGGGCGGACGGGCGCATCGATCTTCTCGCCCGGCTTCGCCACGTCTCCGACCCGGCTGGCCTGGAAGTCAGCGAAGATCCGGACGAGATCCGCCTGAGATTCAGACCCCGGACCGAGTGCGATGCCCTTCGAATTCGCATCGAGCCCGTCTCTGGCACCGTGATCGAGGGGGAGTACGCCTTCGGTCGCACGCCCCTTGATCTACCTGCGCTTCCCGGCGTCCGCGCTGAGCGCGATCCCTGCACCGGCCATGTTGAAGTCCGTCTCGCCCCTTCAATCCTTCCCGCGCCAGCCCGCGCTACGCTTTTCCTGCGCGATCATGCAGGATCGCTTCTTCGGCTTCGCGACATTCGCAATACACCGGTGGCAATCGGGCTCGCCGGGGACATCGACGCACCACAACAGAGTCATCTCCTCGCACTTGCCCGCTTTCTCGCGGACCCCCAGCCCGACGGCCTGAACGGGCAGCTCGGGCGAGCCCTCGCGCCGGCCTACGAGGCAGCGCTCAATCACGTCGGCAAATCCCACATGATCGGATCCATCAAGTCTCTCCTCGCCATTGTCCGGGAGGATCATCGGCAACCTCCGCGGCATGACCTGGTCGGCGCCGCGCCCTGGATCTTCGAAGCACGCCCGATCGCCTTCGGCGGGCTCGGCACCAACACCGGCCTTGCGCCGATCGTCGCCATGGCCAATGCCCCCCCGCCCATGCCACCTCCACGTCTCGATGGCGACGCGCCCCTGTCGGACTGGCTCGAGCGCGTCTCCACAGGGGCCGGCATTCCCGCCAGTTTCCAGGCCGACAGGCTTCAATACGCATTCCGCGCCCTGCGCTGGCGGCTCAAGGAAACCGATCTCCACGACCTCGTCGGAGAGGATACGCTTGGAGGAACCGTAAAGCTGATCTGCGGCGCCCATATCGAAGGACTCGATAGGCTTCGCTCCTTCGATTCGGGTGGCGGGGCGGACCCGCTTCCCGCCAGGATCGCCGCCCAGATCGAACGTCTTGCCCGCAGCTGCGCCGCGATGCGGGTTCACTCCTTCGTTGACGATGTCGTGTTTCGAACCGGCCTCCCCCGGCGCGAAATAGGGCAGGCGCTGACCCTGATGCTCCGGGGCGGCGTCGAGTTCTTCGCCTATTTCCGCGCGCTCTGGGCGCACGCCAACAAAGACGGATCCCCCTCCGCATGACAACACTCAATCCCAACGATTTCCGCGGGCATCTGAACGACGTTCTCGCCCGCTTTGTGGCGACGTCTTCGCCGATTAACGACATCCGTGCGCCACATCTCGCGGAAGAGCTCAGGAACGTCATCGGGGGGATCGACTTTGTTAAAGGACCTTATGTCGAGACCCTTCCTGATTTTGAGAAGGGAAAATCCCTCCGTGGCCTCGTGGAAGAAGGCCTCCTCACCCCCGACTGGCAAACTCTCGCCTCGACGGCCCCCGCCGTCTTCACACGTCCCCTGCACACCCACCAGGAAGCCGCAATCCGGCGACAGGACAACTACCTTGTCGCCACCGGAACCGGTTCGGGCAAGACCGAAAGCTTCCTTTATCCGTTGGTGAACGACATCCTATCTCAGGGGAATCTCAACCGCCCGGGAGTCCGCGCGATCCTGGTCTATCCCCTGAACGCGCTGGCCAACGACCAGCTGGGGCGGATCGCGAAACTGCTCTTTCACGACCTCGGCAATCCTGGCATCACGCTCGGAAGATACACGGGCCAGATCAAGTCGCGCGCCACGCGGGACGAGGAGATAACGCGCCTTCGGTCTTCCCCGAGTTTCCTCGAGGCCTTTGGCGAGGATGCCGATGTTCCCGAAAACTGGCTCCTCTCACGCGCAGAAATGCGGGAGACCCCACCCCACATCCTGATCACCAACTACGCGATGCTCGAGCACATCCTGCTCCTGCCGACGAACCGGCAGCTTCTGGCCGGTGCGGACTTGCGCCGAATCGTTCTCGACGAGATCCACACCTATGCCGGAGCACAGGCAATTGAAGTCTCCTTCCTCCTGCGCAGACTCAAGGCCCATCTCAGCATCCCCGATGGCGAAATCCGATGCATCGGAACCTCAGCGTCGCTTAATCCCCACCGCAAGTCAGAGCTTGCGGATTTCGCCTCGCGGCTCTTCGGCGAACCCTTTGCGGGAGAGGCATCGGTCATCACCTCGGAACGCAAGGTCCACCCCAGCCTAGCCGGTAGCACCACCCCGAGCGGCCTCTCCCTTGAGCGCTGGGCTCGAGCTCGCGATCTTGCTGAGGCCGCGCGAGACGCGGTCCAGAACGATACGCCGATGTCGATCGAGGACTGGAACCTGGAGACCGAATTTCTCGACCTTCCCCAGCTTCGCCTCGATGACGGCCCCTCGCTCGGCGATGCGCTGATCGAGCGACTGGCGGGCTTCGAGGAAATCCACCGCATCGCCCGGCGCCTCGAGAGCGGGTCGGTCGCGATCGAGATCCTCGCGCGCGAAGTCTTCCCCGAGGCTGGCGAAGATGCCGCCTCCGCGCTCGTCGGGGTGATTTCAGTGGGTGTTCTTGCCGTCAGCGGCGACGCGGCGGTCTTCCCGCTTCTCCCTGCCCGCTATCACCTGATCTCGCAGGCACCTGACCGCATCGGGGTTTCGCTCGCGGTGGGAGGCGCAGACAATCTCCGAGAAGTCCTGATCGGCGCCGAACGCGATGACAAGGGCCGCCCGATCTACGAACTCTACGTCTGCCGCAACTGCGGCGAGCCCTATATCGAGGCCTGGGATAACGGTCTCTCCCTCGACCCGACACCTGGCGCGGGAGACCGCAACCTCTTGCGGCTCGTCCCGGGCGGACTGGTGATCGAGGAAGAGGATGACACTGAGATTGCCATTCCCGGGCAGATGGTCCATCTCGACCCCTCGAACGGGCACCCGATGGAAGAGGGAACGCCCAGCACGGTTAGACTCGAAGCTGTGCCGCTCGAACAGGATCCCGACGACGGCAAACGTTACATGCGCCGCTGCGTAGCTTGCAACTATCGCTCGGCGCGTTTCAATGAGCCGATTACCACGGTGCGTCCCGGCGATGAGGCGATCGCGGCGGTCGCGGCCCAGACCCTCCTTGAATCCATGCCGATGCGCGCTCTCGGCACCAATCCCCCGATGGGGGGGCGCAATCTCCTCGTCTTCTCCGATAATCGCCAGGACGCCGCCTTCTTCGCGCCATTCTTCGAACGCACTTCACGCGAACAGGCGGTGCGCAGCGCGATCCTACGGGTCGTCGAGCGCGACGGGCGCATGGATATCGACAACATCACCGGCGCCGTTCAGCGCGACCTGCAGGCCGACGGACTGCGCCTCTACCGCCCTGGCGTCGTTCCCGAACGCGAGACCGGGGCCAACGAGCATCTCCGCCTTAAAGCCCTCATCGCAGCCGAGATCACGGTCTTCGGACGGGGGCGTCTCAGCCTCGAGGGGTTCGGCCTGATCGGGGTAGACTACGAAGCCATCGCCCTACCCGTCGAGATGGTCCGGCGGGCCCTGCCTGACGCCATGAAACCCTATGCCGATGCGTACGTCCGGTACCTGCTGAAGATGATCCGCGAACACCGCGCGATCGCACAGAAGGAATCCGGCATGATCGACCTCGAGGACGAGTCGATCTGGACCCGCATCGCCTCCCAGCAGAACCGCTGCGTCAGCCGCGAGCGAAATCCTCACACAAGTCTTTCACTCAGCCTCGTTCCGGGCGGCGGTCGGAAGAACCGCTTCACCGACCTTCTCGAGCGCATGGCCCAGGCCTGCGGCACGACGATCGACGAGAACCAGGTTCGCGATGTGCTGACACAGTTCTGGAAAGCCATCGAACACCCTAAGTCGATGACCTCGAAACATGGCGTTGGACGCGGCCTCAAGCTCGACCGCGGCCTCTTCATCCTTCCCGGCTCCGAGATATCGCTCTACCAATGCCTCTCCTGCGGCACGCGAACGCAGTTCGACACTGCCGGTGTCTGCCAATCCATGAGATGCGACGGCAAGCTCCAAGAGGTTACACGGGACGAACGCCAAACCCTCGATGCCCGTAACCACTACGTGGCTCGCTACCGCGAACATCCGAAGATGGGCATCGCACGCGAACATACTGCGGCGATCGCCGGCGAGGTTCGCTCCGAGATCGAAGAGGATTTCAAGGCCGGGGAAGTGAATCTCTTGTCCTGCACGACCACGATGGAAATGGGTGTCGACCTTGGTGACCTCGAGTCGGTCCTATGCAAAAACGTCCCACCTTCGATCGCGAACTACCAGCAGCGCGCGGGACGCGCAGGACGCCGCGCCCAGGTCGCACCGATCGTGCTCACCACCGCCCGTTCCGGGCGCTATGACCGAGCGGTCTTCGAGAAGTTCTCCGAATATCTCGCGGCTCAGCCGATCATCCCCTACCTCAGCCTCGACAACGCAGGCTTCTTCCGCCGTCACCAAATCTCAATGCTGCTCGCGCGCTTTCTCGAACATCGTCTTGCAGGATACAAGCGGACGGGATCTCCGCGCATGCGTGACCTATTAGCGGATGCGCTGACCGCGGAGACTCGCAAAGCGTTCGACACCTCCTTCGCGGACTGGATCCACGGGGCAGACCCGGACCTTGACGCCGCCGCAGATTTGGCCTCCCGCCTACCTCTCTCCCTTCGATCGATAGCGCTCGACGCCGCGGGCCTGAAGACCACCTTGCGCGAACGAATCTCGCAATTCGCGGACATGGCCTGGGGTCGTTTCGGTCTGATGCAGGAGGCAATCGACGACCTCGAGGCTCGCAGGAACGATCTCGAGAAGACGGAAGTCGACAAGTACATCAAGATCGACCGGTCGCTGGCCGCGTTACGCACCCAGCAAAAACTCTACATGAACCAGTTCCTGATCGACCAGCTCTCTCGGCGGGCGATCATCCCTACCTACTCCTTCCCGGTTCACTCAGTCTCGCTAGAGGTTCTCAACACGGCCGGACAAACCGCGGACACCGCAGTCCTCGAACTCGACCGCGATGGCTCGATCGGGATTTCCGAATACGCGCCGGGCGCTGAGATTGTCGCCGGGGGCCGGGTCTGGGTGAGCGACGGAATCTCCAAGCGATCGAAGTTCACCGGTGACGACGCCTTCATCGAACGATCCCAATATCGCGTCTGCGCTGCCTGCCATTCTCCCCAGATCACGCCCCAGGGCATGGAGCCGAAGGAGCATTGCCTGCAATGTGGGACGAAGTTCCACAAGACCAACGCAACTCGAGCCTTTATTCGACCCCATGGTTTCGTCACCTCTGTTGCCGATGGCCAAGGGCGGGATCCGGGCGCCACCCGGATTCGTCCGACGATCTCCGACGAAGCCCTTCTTCTCACCGAGGCTCCCCGCTCAAAATATACGGCGACCGATCTGCCCGGCATTCTGACCTTCCACGCGCCGGGATCGAACAGGCCGGAGGAGGAACTTGGGCGCATCATCACGGTGAACCGCGGCCGTCATGGCGGTGGCTTCGCCTGGTGCCCGAGCTGCGAACATGCCGTTCCCGCACATGGATATGGGCCCGATCTCGGCTGGCAACAGCCGACGCTTCTCGCTCCCCACGTCAATCCACGCAGCGGCCAACCCTGCCGCTTCGACCCCACCAAGCCGGCCTGGCCGATCGATCTGGCCCATGTCTTCGAAACCGATGTCCGGGGCCTTCTCTTCGAGAGCCTTCCAACGACACCCTCGGGAGACGCGATCCCCTCTGACGGATCCCTCGTGCGCACGCTCCAGGAGGCCTTGCGCTTAGGCGCCGCCGAACTCCTTGAGACCAATCCGCGCGACCTTCGTTCGCTCGTGCAAAAACTCGACGGCTTCGTCGTCGTCGTCATATACGATGCTGTCTCCGGTGGGGCGGGCTATGCCACGCGGCTGACAAACGAGACCGGGTATCTCGCGCGCGATCTTCTTCTCTCGGCCCGCAAGATCCTCAACTGCCCCAACCCCGATTGCATCACCAGTTGCACGCGCTGCCTCAACGACTACTCGAATCAGCGCCACTGGCACATGTTCGACCGTCGCCCGGCCCAGTCTTGGATCGAGACGATCTTGCTCGATGCCGGCGTTAAAATCGACCCGCAATGGGACATCTGAAACACATCGAAAGACGGACAGGAGCCTTCATGCTCAAGCACAACCACTTCGATTCGGCTATCCGTCCGACGATGACGGCCCTCCCGAAGAAAGCCGCGTTCAAACCGGATTTCCCGAAAGCCCATCCCGCATGCATCGCCATGACCGGATGGGTGCCTGAGAACTGGGCAAAGCCCCAGAACTTCACCGACTTCCCCCTTCTCGAAATCTGCCCCGAGGCTCCTGCCTATTTCGCGCAGGCGGGCCATTTCTCGGTGCGGGATCTGCGATATATTGTCTCGATCTTCGGCCTCGACGTCGACCATCACGATGCGGAAGCGCTCTACCGTATCATCCTCGAGCGCGCCGAAAGGGCGCCCTGGGTCCTTCCCATGCTTGAGTCGAGCATCGCCTGTCAACGGGTCAAGAATGGCGGCATCAAGGGCAAGACCAAGGACAAGTTTTCCCACGTCCTGCAGAAATTTCCGCTTCAGAAACTGCGCCTCGAGGCAAACCAGCAGCTCCACGAGCGGAAAGACGAACTTCTTCTTCCTCCCGTTGCCCCCGACATCGCCGTGGCCGCATTCTGCGAATACGCGATCGCCTCCTACTACCATAAAATCGAAGACAAGAGCGCTCTCAAAGAACATTACATCGAGGCAAAAAATATTCTCTCGGATATCAGCCCTGCCGTCATCCTCTCGGCCAAGCTTGGCCAGATCGAGGACATCGCCGACTGGGATGAGCATGTGTCGCTGATTGTCTCCCTCATGTCCGAGTACCCTGACGCAGTCTCCGAAGACCTCTACCTCCATCTCATCGCCACTCTGAAACATTTCGGCCAGGACATCACGCCAACGACCAGCATCGAAGATCTTGAAACCATTGAGATCGTTTCCGGCGCTGCTGCAAAACAGGCAAAGCTGCTGCAGCCCCCCCGCAAGGAGACCGTGATCAGCCAGATCCAGAAACTCGGGATCAAGGTGGACCCCAACCTCGTCACCGACGAAGCGATAGCGACGCTTTCCACCGCACTGGATGCCGGGCTCCTCGTACGCATGCGCACCCAGAATCTCGCCATTGCGGACCTCGAGGACAAGATCGCGGAAACCAAGGAGGCGATCGCCGCCGCGACCGTAGAGGAAGATTACACGCTTCTCGCCAGCCTCGCGCCGCAAGCCGGTGTCGAGAAACAGGCCTTGAGAATCGCGCGCGAGAACCAGGAAGCCATTCTCCTCTGCCTCGACGACCTGATCTCGGGCAGGACGGAAGATCACGATACGGCGCTGGCCGACCTGCGCGCCTTCATCGAGAACAACGAACTGGGGGCTGAAGACGCCACCGAGGCCGATGCTGCCCTGGCGTCAGAACTCTTCACTCTGCCCGACACTGACGAAAACCGCATCGAAGCCCCCGACGATGTCAATCCCGAGGACGAGGCCGGTGAAACCGCCCTCAGCGACAATGAGAGCGACCTTTCCGACCCCGTCACCATGAACGGTGCCGATGCCGTCTCGGACGCACCCGAAGAAGATCCTGTCGCGGCGAAAATCACTGACGCAGACATCTGCGAGGAAGAGATCGAACCGCAGGACGCCTATGCCGAGCCTAGTGCCGATCTCGTCGCGATCCAGGATCCCATCGAGGACGCGCAAGACCAACTTGCCATTGAAACGGTGGAAGGCATCTCTTCTGGCACCGAGGCTCCCTCCGAAGCTGTCCCTCTGACGGAACCTGGAACGCACGTCGCCGAGATCGACATCGACACCACCCCGCCGGTCCCGGCTGCCGTCCTTGCGAGCCTGATCGATCGAAACCTCCTTGGAATCGCCGCCGATGCCGCGAAAAGCTTCGAAGACAAAGGAAAGCATTGGCCGATCCGGGCCGTTGTTCTCGAGGCCGCCGCCAGCAGCCGTACGCCCCATCGCAAGTATGGGGCCGACACCCAGCGCTTCCTGGAACTCGCCACCCGCGCGAAGAGCGATTCTGCCTCCGATCTCGGCTCAATCCTGCTCCTCGGCGCACTGATCCGGCCCGCGCTGCTCGAGACATCCTCGTCCAGCCTGCGCTCCATCCTCCACGGGCTTTGCCGCGGCAGCCTCGGCCAGCACCTGCAGCAGGCCAGCGATGCCATCTCGGAGCTCAACTATGGCTTCCCACCCGATGCGGACGAGCTGGCGCGGCTGACCGGCGCCCAACGCACGCCCCAGAAACAGAGGCTCGCAGCCCAGCTCAGCAAGTGGGCCGACACGGTTTCAGCCAAGACCTCGCGTTGGCCCTTCGCCACCGCCATCATGCACCACGTCGCCTCCCCCACCGGCCCGATCGGTGCCGCCCGTGCCGCAATCGACAGCGGAAACAAGAACGCGGCCAGCCTCGCCCGCAAGGCGATCGATGCACTCTCCTCCGCCTCGAAAATCGAGGCGCTAGCCTCCGAATACGCAAGTGAGGCCGGCCGCAACACGGCTCACCTATACCCCAAGGGAGTCGAATATCTCGAGCGTCAGTTCGAGGAACCCCTCGGTCTTCTCGACAGCTGGATCGACGCCACCACGCGCGAGAGTGGCCAGGGGCAGAAATCCGAGGCGCGCCTGCGCACCATCGTCGGCAACCTCACCTCGCGCCTCGAGAAAGCCGAAACCGGTTTGCTGGCGGAGGCGAAAGACGCCTCCGACCCTCTCGTCGGCGCTACCGCGCGCTGGGTGGCGACCCAGGTCCACGAAGCCCTGCGGGCACTGCGCGGAGAAGACACCGGGACGTTCGCGACACTCGACGAAGCCCTCACGGCAGAGCGCGACCTTCTGCCCGCCTCGGTGCGCGACACTCTCGATACCTCCGAGGGGCGCATCGAGGCTTTCAGCGACTTTCTCAACGAAACAGCTATCCATGATCCCGAGGGCGCGCTGAACCAGGCACGAAAGGAAGGCGCCTTCGAAACCGCGTCTCGGCTCGCAACCCGTTTTGGCATCGACCTCCACGATGACCTGAACCAGGACATGAAGGCCTTCTCGAAAACCTGGAGCGCCGAGATCGCCCCCCGTGTTCGCAGGCTCAAGACTCTCTCGAAGGTCGACTACAAGCACCAGGAGGAAATCTCCCGGTGGCTTTCGTGGTGCGACATCACACTGGAGCGTCTCGCGGCAATCGGCAACGGGTCAGAGATCCACGACCTTGCCAAGCTTCCGGCGGCAGTAGCCAAACTCGATACCACCTGCGAACAGATCGAGGCCAAGATCCGCGAGGACCAGGTCCAGCGCATCGGTCAATACCGCAACGACCGCAACTCGGAAGAAGCCGGCGCCCTGCTCGGAGCACTTGACAGCATCACGATCGAAGCCGCCGAAGACCGCATCGCACAGCTCCGTGACGGTCGCTCCGCTGCGATCTTCCAGACCGAGCTCGGCGGCCTCATCTCCAACTTCGTGCCCGACTTCCTCGCCTATGCAACTTCTCCGCAATGGCCCACGACCAGTGAAGCACTCGAGGACGCCGTCGCCGCGTCGGGGCCCCTGCATATTGAGGAAGACCGGCGCAACGCAGGTCTTGATCTTATCCAGCTCTACCGCGCCGTCGGGGCTTCGATGCAGGCTAGGCAGCCCGACCTGTCGAAGATCAAGGCGCTCTTCGAGGAGATCGGCTACGACAACGTCAAGATCAACTACTGCCGGTCGGTCAGCCGTTCCGGCGTCTGGCAGGGGCAGTTTGGCGGTCGGATCCAGCCCGTCCGCTCCGGCGATTGGTTCCTGCCGCCGGTCTTCGGCTCGCAGGCGGCTAGCGGGGCGGGCGCTCACTTCGTCCTGATCGGACGCGACACCCTTCCCGAGAACCTCGTGAAGACGCTCTCCTCGGAAATGCCTGCGATTCTTCTGTTCGTGGGCGTCATCGATGCCCAGAGGCGGCGCGAACTGGCCGAACATCTGCGTGCCAACGCAATCCCTGCACTCCTCATCGACGAAGCTCTCGTTGCCTTCGCCGCTACGTGCCGGCAAGCCCGGTCACGGACCATCTTCGAATGCGGATTGCCCTATAGCCGCGTCGAGCCCTACACAACGGATCCGGGCCAGCTGCCGCCCGAGATGTTCTTCGGACGCAGCGAAGAGATCCGCCTCATCATGTCGAAAACCGCCGATGGCTGTCTCGTCTACGGCGGGCGCCAGCTCGGCAAATCCGCCCTGCTCGGCCATATCGCTCGCACGGAGCACGCCCCCGCAAAGGATCGGATTGTCGTGACCCGCGAGGTTCGCCCGCTCGGAAAATCCGAGAAGCCCTCGGAAATCTGGACCCATCTCGCCTCAATGCTCTCACCCGAGATCGTGCGGCCCGCCAGCCGCAACGCCGAGGATGTCTCACGTGACATCAGGGCCTGGCTCATGCTCCGGCGCCAGGGCCGCATCGTTGCCATGTTCGACGAAGCTGACAACTTCATGGATGCCGACACCCGGGACGATTATCCCGAGCTCGCCCACCTCAAGAAGCTGATGGAAGAGACCGGGCGCGCCTTCAAGGTCGTCTTCGCCGGCCTTCATAATGTTCAGCGGATGTCTCACCAGCCGAACTCGCCGCTCGCCCATCTCGGCCTGCCTATCTGCATCGGCCCGCTGAACCGGACCGAGGACGACAAACGTGCCGCACACGATCTCGTCGTCTCGCCGATGCGCGCCGCGGGCTTCCGCTTCGAGAGCCACGAGGCGATCGAAGAGATCCTGGCCTGGGCCAACTACTATCCCTCTTTGATCCAGGAGTACATGAAGGGGCTTCTCTCTACCCTCCACGGCACCGGCTCGGGCAAGCCGTACCGGCTGCCCGAGGGCGAGCCGCTATGGCCGATCCCGAGCGATACCCTCTTCGCCCACCGCGGCTTCGGCCAGATTGAGAGCCGTATCCGCTACAAGTTTCAACTCACTCTGCACCTCGATCCGCGCTACGCGCTTGTGGCCTATACGCTTGGGCGGCTCAACGTCGAAGGCCAGGAAGACAAGGCTCGGGTCACCGGTTTCGATCCGCGCGAGCTTCTCGATGAGGCAAGCACCTTCTGGCCCCGCAGCTCCGAGATCCCGACGCTTGCCGCCTTCGAGGCACTGCTTGAGGAACTCTTCGATCTCGGCGTCCTCGGACGTGTTCCGATTCCCGGGACAAAGCGATTCCGTTACCTGCTGGGCTCGCGCCAGGTCGCGACGATGCTCGGCTCCGAGGACGACATCTATCACGCACTTGCTGAAATTGAGGAGCAGGACCCGGCGCCGGCCTACGACCGCTCCGTTCATCGGCGGCGCTACAACGTCAACGCCTCCAGCAACCCGAGCGAATTTTCCTACTGCCCGCTCACCGACCTCCAGATCGAAAGCATCGTCCAGCCCCAGGGTTCACCCGTGCAGATCGTGTGCGGGCTCGAAGCCCTAGGCCTCTCCAAGGTTGGCGCGTCGCTCAAGCGCATTGCCGAGTCCGGCCATCTCTCCGACGCACCCGAACAGGGGATCCTCGTCGAGATCGTGCACAGCACACGCGAGCTACACACGTTTGTCGAACACCGGGAGGCCGCACAAAACCCCGTGATCATCGTCTTCATGCCGAGAAGTAACAGGGAGGCGCATGACGCCCTGACTTGGCTCGAGCGCCAGCCGCGCGTTCTCAACAAGCAAGCGCGCACGCTTCTTCTTCTCGACGCCGCCGACCCGGAGATGCGCGACATCGCCACGCGGCGGCGCGAACAGAGCCAGTTTCTCGCAGCCTGGGGAGCGGAGATGATCCGCATCCACCTGAGCCATATCGAGAAGGTCGAACTCGACACCAAGCCGATGCGGGCTGCTATCCTTGTGGCCACCGGTGGAATCCCCTCGGAAACGATCAAACTGATCTCGGCTATGCAGGTGGCGGAAGATCCTCTGGAAGTTGCCCACGAATGGAAGGTGACCTTTCGGATGCCGGCAGGGCTACTCATCGGGCCTCTGGGAAAAGCCCTCTCCATTCTCGACATGGGAGATGACGGGGACCCCAAAACCTTCAACGAACTCCTGCGCGAGCACGCCGGGGGCGATCTTGTCGACATCGGGCCCGACCTTGTCGCGACCGGCCTTGCGTCCTGGTTCAATAAGAAGGCGGGGCGCATCCGCCGTTCCGCACTAGGCGATTTGCTCGCCAAGCAGATGGGAAAATAGACACATGCCTTCCGCCACGGCGAGGCGTTCCGAACGCTTTGTGACGAAGACGCGCGACAAGGAAGCCGCGTTGAAGTTCTTTAAGAAAGCTCTGCAGCGGCACGACTCCGGCAGCGAACTCGTGACCGATCGCCTGCGGCCCTATGGCGCGCCCCTAAGTGGACTCAGCACCGCCAGCCAACCGACCGATGGTCGAACAGCTAGGCCGAGAACTCGCGATGGAGGCCACCTTGCCCAGTCGTGAGGCGGTTTTCTGCCCGTCTCAATCGTTGCTGCTAGACGTATCGAGGCAGCTTGCGGGTCTCACGCCGAAGCTCCAGTGACCGAATTGGGCGCGTGACAGAAGGAAATAAATGGCTCCAGCCGACAGCTTCAGGCATCACCATGCCCAAGCAAACATTGTTGCACCCAGAGGGCGCCGTACACCTTTACTTTGAGCAATCGCTCCATAGGAATTCATCCACAGCCTTTCTGCGACGCCCGCGTCGCGCCTCTCGTTTTTTGGGGCTCCACAGCCAACTCTTTTCTGGCATCAATATTCGAACGCCGATGGGGGACTCGGAATGGCGATTGAAAATCATCGACGACAAAATCCGGTTGGACAGGGCTTTTTCCACTCTGCGTTCTTGGTGGAGGAAAAACGGTTGCGCCTGTCATATGTCTATGATTGCGGCTCGATGGGGAAATATGCCGATGCGAGGAATCGAGAGATCGATGAATATCATTGCCGCGCAAAGTCATATGGACTCAAGAAGATAGACCTGCTCTTTCTCTCGCATGTACATGCGGATCATGTGAACGGCTTGGAGAGGTTACTTAAAGCGACCGAGGTCGACACGATCATCTTACCTTTGTTAACTGTTAAAGAGCGCTTGATCGCGTACGGACGGACTGTGGTCGAGGATCCGGCCTCCGCGCAAAGCGAGTTTTACCGCGACGTAATTGTTGACCCCCTCTCGGCACTCAGTCGTTTCAGGCCGAAACAGATCATCTTTATTGAATCCAGCGAGGGGGGTGGCGCTCCTGGGGCCGGGGAAGGGCCGATCACTCCATGGGACGGCGGCCGTGAGGGCCCGTTCCTGAAAGGAGCAGACAGTGAGGATGGCCCGAACTGGTTCTTGGTCGGGAGAGGGCAGCCGCGCTCGACAGAAACTGCTTCAGACAGCATGGCCAAGGGCGCGGTTATTCCCGACACAATGGCGATGATCGCTACGACGTCAGTCGATTCTAGAGGCTTGTTGAGTAGCGCGACAGCAGGGACGTGGCTCTTGGCTCCGTATGTCGATCCTATGATCGAGAGCCAGCGAACGCACTTCATTGTCGCGCTAGCGAAGGAACTCGAGACAACGCCGAAGCTTCTGGAGTCTCAGCTCACGGCTGCCGCCTATGTTCAGGATTTAGTGGTGAATAAAGTTGACCGTCTTGCGGCAGCCTATGCGAAGCTCGCATGCAACCTCAACGTGACATCAATGAGCCTTTATTCGGGACCGGCTGAGATTTTGACTTCAGGGAAACCGCGTGAGCTGCAGGGGGAGAGCGGAAACAGCTGGTACACAGGATTGCGTCGGATTGGCTGGCTCGCCACAGGTGACGCGGCGCTCAAGCACACCAAGCGCCGGAAAGCCTTCATTGCTCATTATGCGTGCCTGTTGGATCAAGTCGCCACCCTGGCTCTGCCGCATCACGGATCGGAGCATAATTTCCACGTGGACCTCCTGAAGGCTGTGAACCCTAGGCTCTGTGTAATAGCCGCCGACAGCTACCGCGATTGGAGACATCCAGGAGCCCATGTAGTGCAGGCTGTTTGCTCGCACCCGGCTGGACTTCGGGTGGTCACGTCGAAGCAACGCTCGCGCGTATGGGAGTGTGCACGCCTCGGATAAACCGCTCTGAATAGCCCCGAGAATGGCCGACATTTTGTCCACAATTTGTGGGAACGGCAGCTTCGCGGACTTGCGCGTCGCTGACAAACGGCTGAAATGGGCGCGAAGCAGCCCCGATCTCTCCTCTGGACTTCCTATGACCAAAGAGCGTTGCTGCTTCTTGGAAGGGCGGCGGCATGTAAGCCGCCCCTCCCTGCCCTAACCGGCACACCGGCGGGGCTTCCGTCAGTAGCAGCGGTACGATGGTCGTGCCGCCGAACTCCGGAGGCTCCCATGCCCAAGCGCAATGCTTCAACGCCCAACGCCCAGGTCACCTCGACCAAACAGTGTCTCCTTGTCGACCTTCTGTGCCGCGAGGAAGGGGCATCCCTTGCCGAGATCATGGCCGCAATCGGGTGGCAGGCCCATTCGGTCCGCGGCGCTCTCAGCGGCACGGTGCGCAAGAAGCTCGGGCTGAGCGTCATCTCTGCGGCCGAGGACGGACGGGGACGGGTCTATCGCATCGCTCCGGAAGCCTGACCATGCGCCGCAAAGTGGTCAGGGAAGGCCTCGCCCAGCGACTGACGGACCTTCCCTCACTCGCCCTGCCCGACCTCAAGGCTCTTTGGACCGAGCTCACCGGCAACGAGCCACCGGCCCGGATGCGCCGCGACCTACTGCTTCGGGCCGTCGCCTATCGGATGCAAGAGCAGGTTTATGGCGGCCTTGGCGCCGTCATTCGCCGGAGATTGCTTCACGCCGCCGAGAATGCCTCTGCGGGGCGACCAGTCGTCCCGGCCGAAAGCCCGGCCAAACCCGGTACGCGCCTGCTGCGCGAATGGCAGGGCGTCACCCACGAGGTGATCGTCGAGGACACGGGGGTTCGTTACCGCGGTGCCGTCTGGCCCTCCCTCTCCGCGGTGGCCCGCGAGATCACAGGCGCCCGCTGGTCCGGCCCGCGCTTCTTCGGTCTGAAGGAGACCTCACCATGAAGAGCGCACGGACCTACCGCTGCGCGGTCTACACCCGCAAATCCTCGGAGGATGGCCTGGAGCAGGAGTTCAACTCCCTCGACGCGCAGAGAGAAGCCTGCGAGGCCTTCATCCGCAGCCAGAAGGGCGAGGGCTGGAAATTGATCGAGATCGCCTATGACGACGGGGGCATCTCCGGCGGCACGATGGAACGCCCCGCCCTGCAGCGCCTGCTGGCCGACATCGCTCTCGGCAAGGTGGACATCATCGTCGTCTATAAGGTGGACCGCCTCACCCGCTCGCTGGCCGACTTCGCCAAGATGGTCGAGGTGTTCGATGCCCACGGGGTTTCCTTCGTCGCGGTGACGCAGCAGTTCAACACCACGACGTCGATGGGACGCCTCACCCTCAACATTCTCCTCTCCTTCGCCCAGTTCGAACGGGAGGTCACCGGTGAGCGCATCCGCGACAAGATCGCCGCGTCGAAAAGGAAGGGCATGTGGATGGGCGGCAACCTTCCCATCGGTTACGACGTGAAAAACCGGGAACTGGTGATCAATCCCACCGAGGCTGAAGTGGTGCGCCACATCTTCCAGAGATACCTGGAACTCGGCAGCGTCAGATGCCTACGGGACGACCTCAATGGCCGAAGAATCCGATCCAAGTCGGGTGGCACCTTCCAGCGAGGTGCCCTGTATGCCCTCCTCGGCAACCCGATCTATATCGGCGAGATCCGCCACAAGACGGAGCGTTACCCGGGACGGCACGAAGCGATCATCGACAAGGCACTCTGGGAAGAGGTGCAGGAGTGCCTGAAAGACAACGGTCCTGGACCTCGATACAAGCGCACCAAGGCCGACCCTAGCCCACTGATCGGCAAGCTCTTCGATGAAGCCGGCGAGCCCCTCACTCCCAGCCATGCGGTAAAAGGCGCACGGCGCTACCGTTACTACATTTCGCGCAGCCTGATTACCGGGGATGACACCACCGCCGGATGGCGGCTTCCCGCGCACGACATCGAGAAGGCCGTCGCTGATTCCGTCCGCACATTCCTGGCCTCCCCAGGAGCCCTGACCAACGCAGCCCACGACGCACAGGTTCAGGCGCGGAGTATCCCCGAACTTTTGCGTGCAGCGTCTGCCTGGAGGGGAGATATCTTCCCCTTGATCGAACGCGTCTCCTTGGCGACCGAGATCCTTACAATCGCCGTGAACCTGCGCGCGCTCTCCACGGCACTGGATCACGTCGTAACGGTGCGCGTGCCGATGCATATCAAGCGACGTGGCGTCGAGATGCGACTGGTGATTCCCGGACTGCACCGGGAGAGCGCAAAAGCCGATCCTGCTCTTCTGAAGGCAATCGCACGTGGTTACGCCTGGTTCGACGAACTGGCCTCCGGACGTTCTGCCTCCGTAGCCGACATCGCCAGGCGCGAGGGTGTTTCCGACCGCTACGTTTCTCACCTGCTTCCGCTTGCATTTCTTGCCCCCGACATCGTCGAGGCGATCGTCGCCGGACGGCATCCAGCTGATCTCAGCGCGAAAACCCTGACTGAGCGCATCGACCTGCCGCTCTCCTGGGATGATCAGCGGTCGCCACTGGGATTCGCCTGAGACTCCCGTACCGCCGGGTTAATCGCTCAGGTACTCCGCTCCACAAAAGGTCTGAACCACAAAGCGAACCCCGCACTTTGCATGCGGAGAACGGCGGCAAAGTTTCACCGGAAAAGTATTGTTCTCCAGCGTCTCCGCTTCGCTTTGCGGCACACCTGAAATGCAAAACCGCCGGAAAGCGGCGGCTTTCCGGCGGTTTTCTCTGCGTCGCGGGATTTTTGGACGTTCACCGCGACTTAATGGCGGAGAGGGCGGGATTCGAACCCGCGAGGGGCTTACACCCCAACACGCTTTCCAGGCGTGCGCCTTAAACCGCTCGGCCACCCCTCCGATTCGCATGGTTATGCGAGGCGTCGTTTCTAGCGAACCTGTTTGCCGAATGCAAGCCTTCTATTGCAGGGCGGAAGCGGCTATAAAACAGGGGTGGGATGTCAAGGTCATTTGAGAATTCAGTTGAATCTCCGCGCGTTTCGCGGCAAATTTGCCACGAAGAGCAAAAAAAGAACGCCTAGCACTTGGGGATGTTTGAGGTTTGCATGACTCTCGGACGTGTTCTTGGTTGGCTTCTGCTGGGGGTTGCCGGTTTCGTCGCGGCGGCCGAGGGGATCGTCGCGGTCGGCTCCGGCGCCTATGACGCGATCGCCACCGGCGAACTCTGGACTCTCATCACCGGTCACGCGCCCGCGTTCGGCCTGGGCGGGCATCCCGCCTGGCACGATACCCTCGGGCAGATGCTGCTGGGCTGGCCCGCCTGGACGGTGATCGGGCTGACGGGCGTCGCCCTGGTGGCGATCTGCCGCCCGCGCCGCCGCCGCGCGGAATACCGCGAAGCCTCGATGCGCTTCTCCTCGTCGCTGCGCTGATTTTCGAGTCGCGGCCGCGTCGCGCCGCCGCGCGGGATTCTGACCGCCGCCCGCCCCGGAAGCGCGGGGCGTCTCGCGGCTCCGAGTCGGGGCGGTTGCCCTCTTCCGCCCGCGGGCGCAGAGTGTTTCGGCCATGACCTTCCTTCTCCGCCTTCTCCCCGACCGTTTCACCACCGCGCTGGTGGTGGTGGTTCTGCTCGCCACCTTCGTTCCCGCCCACGGCCGGTTCGCGTCGCTGTGGGGCGATGCCACCGCGGTGGCGATCGCGCTGCTGTTCTTCCTCCACGGCGCGCGGCTGTCGCGTCAGGCGGTGATGGCGGGCATGCTGCACTGGCGGCTGCACCTCACCGTCGTCGTCTTCACCTTCGTCGCGTTTCCGCTGCTCGGCCTCGCCTTCGCGCAGTTGCCCGAGGCGGTGCTGCCCTCGGGCCTCGCGCTCGGGGTGATCTACCTCTGCTGCCTGCCCTCCACCGTGCAGTCGTCCATCGCCTTCACCTCGATCGCGGGCGGCAACGTGGCGGCGGCGGTGTGCAGCGCCTCCGCCTCCAGCCTGTTCGGCGTCGCGCTCACGCCGCTGCTGGTGAGCCTGCTGATGCACGCCCAGGGCGGCGGCGTCACCCTCGAGCAGATCCAGGCGATCGTCACCCAGATCCTGCTGCCGTTCGCGGTGGGCCAGCTCGTCCACCCGTGGGTGGGGGCGTGGGCGTTGCGCAACAAGAAGGTGCTGTCGGTGTTCGACCGTGGGTCGATTCTGATGGTGGTGTACGGCGCGTTCTCGGAGGCGGTGATCCACGGCCTGTGGCACCAGCTCACGCCCGAGGCGACCGCCGCGCTGGTGGCGGTGTGCGGGCTGCTGCTGGCGATCCTGCTGGCCGCCACCACCGTCACCGCGCGCCGCCTCGGCTTCGACCGGGCCGACGAGATCACCATCGTCTTCTGCGGCTCGAAGAAGAGTCTCGCCGCCGGGGTGCCGATGGCGAACATCCTGTTCCCCGCCGCGAGCGTGGGGATGATCGTGCTGCCGCTGATGATCTTTCACCAGATTCAGCTGATGGTGTGCGCGGTTCTGGCGCGCCGCTACGCCGCGAAGGGCGAGGCCGCCGCCGCCGAGTGAGGCGGCCGCGAATTCCTGGGCGGAAACCGTTCGAGACGTCGCTTTGGCGAGACGGATGGCGCGGTTTTCGAGAACCGGAGCGCAGCGGACATCGGTCCGTGAGCACCGGAAGCGCAGAAAATTGCGTCAGGCGGCCGCCAAAGTAGACGTATCGGACGGTTTCTCAGTCGTCACCCATCTTGAGGGCCGCGATGAAGGCGGACTGGGGAATTTCCACCTTGCCGAACTGGCGCATCCGCTTCTTGCCTTCCTTCTGCTTTTCCAGAAGCTTCTTCTTGCGGGTGATGTCGCCGCCGTAGCACTTGGCGGTCACGTCTTTCCGCATCGCGCTGATGGTCTCGCGGGCGATCACCCGGCCGCCGATCGCCGCCTGGATCGGAATCTTGAACAGCTGGCGGGGAATCAGGTCCTTCAGCCGCTCGCAGATCTGGCGGCCGCGGTATTCCGCCTGGCTGGCGTGGGCGATGAACGACAGCGCGTCCACCGGCTCGGCGTTCACCAGGATCGACACCCGCACCAGGTCGGAGGCGGCGTAATCGGCCACCTCGTAGTCGAACGACGCGTAGCCGCGGCTGATCGACTTCAGGCGGTCGTAGAAGTCGAAGACGATTTCGTTGAGCGGCAGGCGGTAGACCGCCATCGCGCGGTTGCCGACGTAGGTCAGCTCCTCCTGGATGCCGCGCCGCTCGGTGCAGAGGCCGAGCACCGAGCCGAGGTATTCGTCGGGCACCATGATCGTCGCCTTCACCCACGGCTCCTCGATCTGCTCGATCTTGGTGGGTTCGGGCATGTCCACCGGGTTGTGCAGCTCGCGCACCGTGCCGTCGGTCATGTGGACGCGGTAGACCACCGAAGGCGCGGTGGTGATGAGGTCGAGGTCGAACTCGCGCTCCAGCCGCTCCTGGATGATTTCCATGTGCAGCAGGCCGAGGTAGCCGCAGCGGAAGCCGAAACCGAGCGCCGCCGAGCTTTCCGGCTCGTACTGGAAGCTCGCGTCGTTGAGGCGGAGCTTGCCGAGGGATTCGCGCAGCTGCTCGAAATCGCCGGAATCCACCGGGAACAGCGACGAGAACACCACCGGCACCGACGGCTTGAAGCCTTCCAGCGCCACGTCCGCCGGGGCGCGGTCGTCGGTGATGGTGTCGCCCACCTTGCAGTCGGCCACCGTCTTGATGCCCGCGATCAGGAAGCCCATCTCGCCCGGCCCCAGGCTCTCCACGTCCACCATCTTCGGGGTGAACGCGCCCACCTTGTCGAGCTGATAGGCGGCGCCGTTGGCCATCATGCGGATGCGCATGCCCTTTTTCAGCACGCCGTCCTTCACCCGCACCAGGATCACCACGCCGAGGTAGCTGTCGTACCAGCTGTCCACGAGGAGCGCCTTGACCGGCGCGTCGGCCTCGCCGGTGGGGGCGGGCAGGCGGGTCACCAGGGCTTCCAGCACGTCGGGGATGCCGAGGCCGGTCTTGGCGGAAATCATCACCGCCTCGGAGGCGTCCAGGCCGATCACGTCCTCGATCTGCTCCTTGATCCGCTCCGGCTCGGCGGCGGGCAGGTCGATCTTGTTGAGCACCGGGACGATCTCGTGGTTCGCCTCCATCGCGTGGTAGACGTTCGCGAGGGTCTGCGCCTCCACGCCCTGGGAGGCGTCCACCACCAAGAGCGAGCCTTCGCACGCGGCGAGCGAGCGGCTGACCTCGTAGGCGAAGTCCACGTGGCCGGGGGTGTCCATCAGGTTGAGCTGATAGGTGCGCCCGTCCTTCGCGGTGTAGGAGAGGCGCACCGTCTGCGCCTTGATGGTGATGCCGCGCTCGCGCTCGATGTCCATGGAATCGAGCACCTGCTCCTTCATCTCGCGCTCCGCCAGGCCGCCGCACACCTGGATCAGGCGGTCGGCGAGGGTCGACTTGCCGTGGTCGATGTGGGCGATGATCGAGAAATTGCGGATGTGCGAAAGGTCGGTCATGGGCGTTCCGGACTGTTCATGCTGCGGCGAGCCCGGCGCGGAACGCCGGACTCGCCCGGAACATAGTGCATTTCCCCGCCCGCAGGAAGCCTTACTCGGCCTTGGGCTTGCGCGGCGCGCGGGGCTTGCGCGCCGGTGCGGGCCGGGCGGCGGGCGCGGGTTCGAGCGGCGCGGGCACCGGCGCGATGCCGCCCATGTCCTCGACCGGCGAGGCGAGCGGCGTCACCGCGGGCGCCGCCGCCTCGGCGGGGGGCTGCGGCGCGGCGGGGGCGGGCTTGGCGGCCTTTTTCGGCCGGTCCTTCTTGTCGTCCTTCTTCTCCGGCGGCTCCGGCCCCAGGTAGTCCACCACCCCCTGGGTCAGCGCCCAGCAGGCGAGTCGCACGGTCTTCGGCGGCTTGATCGCCTCGCCGTCGCGCTCGCCCTTTTCGTAATACTGGAAAATCCGGCGCTTCAGGCCGAGCGCCTCGGCCGCCTCCTTCTGCGAGAGGTCGAGCGACTTGCGCCATGCTTTCAACTGCTTGCCGTCCATGTTCGGGTCTCCGGTCCTGGGTCGTTGCACCGGACAACCGGGTCGGGTTGTCGGGTCCCGACAGAATACGCACATCGTGCGCACTTTTGCACTTGAAAAACGCACGCTGTGCGCATAATTTCATAATCAGGATATCGGCGCGGGCATTCCAGTGGCTCGCGAGGCAGGAGGACCCGGCCATGGCAAACTTCGGACCCCATCGCATCTTCGTGTGCGGGCGCAACGCCTACGACAACGAGCTGGCGCTCGCCCGGCACGAAGGCGTGCAGCGCCTGTCGATGAGTTCGGTGGCGCCGACCATCGACGCCCGGCCGCGTTTCGCCTACCGCATCGCCGATGGCGACTCCGTCCACTGGGCCACCGACCCGGTGGAGGCCTACCGCGCCCGCAGCGCCTCCCCCACCGCCACCGTCGACGTGGTGCGGGTGCGGCGCTGAGGCCACAGAGTCTCGAAGAATTCCAGGAAACCGGCTGCGGCCGGTTTTCTTTTGCGCGGAACTCTGGGATCGTCTCGGGAGCCAGGAGGCCCCGATGTACGTTCCCGAGCATTTCCGCGAAGCCGACCGCGCCACCCTGCACGCCGCCATCGCCGAGGCGCGCCTCGCCACCCTCGTCACCGCTACCGCCGAAGGGCTGATGGCGACGCCGCTGCCGCTGCTGCTGGCGCCCGACGAAGGGCCGCTCGGCACCCTCTACGGCCACCTCGCCCGCGCCAATCCGCAGGCGCGCCTCGAGCCGGTGGGCGAGGCCCTCGCCGCCTTCGCCGGGCCGGAGGCCTACGTCTCCCCCGCGTGGTATCCCGCCAAGGCCGAAACCCACAAGGTGGTGCCCACCTGGAATTATGTCGCGGTCCACGCCTACGGCCCGCTCGAAACCTTCGACGACCCGGACCGGCTGCGCGACCTCCTCGCCCGCCTCACCGACCGCCACGAGGCCGGGCGCGCCGAACCCTGGAGCCTCGCCGACGCGCCGGAGGACTACGTCGCGGCGATGCTCAAGGGCGTCGTCGGCGTGCGCCTGCCGATCGCCCGGCTCGACGGCAAGACCAAGATGAGCCAGAACAAATCCGCCGCCGACCGCGCCGGGGTGGCCGCCGGACTCGCCGCCAGCCCCGACTCCCGCGACCGCGCCGTCGCGCCCCTGATTCCCCGCTGAGGTCCGCCATGTCGCCCCATCTCTGGTGGCTGTTCGTCGTCGCGGTGTTCCTGCTTTCGGGCACGCCGGGGCCGAACATGCTCCACATCCTCGCCCGCAGCGTCGCCCTCGGCGTGCGGCGCTCCCTCGTCGCCATGCTCGGCACCCTGGTGGCGCTGGTGTCGGTGCTCGCCGCCTCGGCCGCCGGACTCTCGACGCTGCTGATGGCGCTGCCCGGCGCGTTCGACGTCCTGCGTCTCGTCGGCGTCGCCTATCTCGTCTATCTCGGCGTCAAATCCTGGCGCGGCGACGCGGTGCCCGCCACGGCCGACGCGGCGCCCGTCGCCGCCCCCACGCGCCGCAAGCTTTTCGTCGGCGGCTTCATGGTCTGCGCCAGCAACCCCAAGCTGCTGCTGTTCGCCTCGGCCTTCCTGCCCCAGTTCGTCGATGCGGCCGAACCCGCCGCGCCGCAGTTCGCCATCCTCGTCGCCACCTTCGCCGCCATCGAACTGTTCTGGCTGCTGGTCTACGCCGTCTGCGGCAAAACCCTCGCCCGCCACCTCGGCAAGCCCGCGCTCCGCCGTGCTTTCAACCGCCTCACCGGCGGCATCTTCGTCGCCTTCGGCGCCCTCCTGCTCCGCCTCAAGCCGGTGTGAAGGGCCTACGGCTCCGCGCCGATGCAGGCGAGGAGGGCGGGGCCGAGCTGGGTCATGCGGCGTTGGAGGGTGCTGGCGCGGTTGGCGATGTAGGCGGTGGGTTTGGCGGGGGACCAGCGCAGCGGGTTGGGCAGCACGGCGGCGAGCAGGGCGGCCTCGCGGCGGGTGAGATCGGCGGCGGCCTTGCCGAAGTGGGTGCGGGCGGCGGCTTCGGCGCCGTAGAGGCCCGGCCCCCATTCGGCGACGTTGAGGTAGACCTCGGCGATGCGGGGCTTCGGCCACAGGAGTTCGAGCCAAACGGTGACGTAGGCTTCCGCGCCTTTGCGGATGAGGTCGCGGCCGGGCCAGAGGAAGAGGTTCTTGGCGGTTTGCATCGAGATGGTGGAGGCGCCGCGGGTACGGCGGTCCTCCTGCCAATCGGCGAGGGCGTCCTGGAGCGAGGCGATGTCGAAGCCGTTGTGGGTGCAGAAGAGGTTGTCCTCGGCGGCGATCACCGCGGCGCGCAGATGCGGCGAGATGTCGACGAGGGGGACCCAGGTTTTGGCGATGCCGTGACCTTCGACGAGGCGGATCAGCATCAGCGGCGTGACCGGCGGCGGCAGGACGCGGAAGGCGATCAGCCCGAGCGGCGGCCCCAACAGGGCGGCGAGGGCGAGGCCGATCAGGATGCGGCGGATCAGGGGCATGCGTCCTCCGAGGCGCGGGGTGCGCGTCGGAGGACAGGATAGGGTCGGCGGCGGCGGCGTGCCAGTGCGGATCAGATCTCGCGGCCGATCGCGGCGTCGAGCGAATGGCGGCCGCCGCCCTTGACCACGTAGGTGCCGACCAGGACCGCCCACAGCAACGGGTATTCGTAGCCGCCCGCGGACCAGAAGAACCCGGCGGCGAGGTGGACGTGGAAGGCCGCCACCGCGAGCAGGCCGAAGGCGAGGGCGGCGGCGACGCGGGTGAACAGGCCGAGGGCGAGGGCGAGGCCGCCCGCGAACTCCACCAGACCGGCGACCAGCGCCATCGCGGGCGGCAGGCCGAGCTTGGCGGCGAAGAACTGGCCGGTGGCCTCGAGGCCGTAGCCGCCGAACCAGCCGAACAGCTTCTGCGCGCCGTGGGGCACGAGGAAGCCGCCGGCGACGACGCGGAGGGCGAGATCGGCGACCGGCGCGAGGGCGGCGTAGAGCGGCGCGAGGGCGGGGACGAGCGGGGCGGGGGTCTGGGTCATCGGGGCATCTCCTGTGCGGGTTGCGGCGGGGCGACGCGCAAGAGGATGGGGAGCGGTGCCGCGATCAACAATCCGCTAAGGTGGAACAGGATTGTTGCGGAAAACGCGACGACTCGGCGGCAAAACCGGCGCGGCGCCGCGAGCCTTGCGCTGCGTGCCGCCGTGGGCGTATCAAAAAGGACTGGTCTTTCAAAGGAGAGCGGGATGAGCGGCGAACCGGTTCTGGTCGAGATCGCGGACGGGGTGGCGACCGTCACCCTCAACCGTCCGCAGGCGTTCAACGCCATGGACATGGCCCTGGCCGAGGCGCTCGCCGCCGCCGCCGAGCGGCTGGCGGCCGACGCGGCGGTGCGGGCGGTGGTGCTGACCGGCGCGGGCGAGAAGGCGTTCTGCGCGGGCGGCGACGTGGCGGCGTTCGCCGCCGATCCGGACACCGTGGATCGCTTCCTGCTGGAGATCACCGGCCATCTCAACCGCGCGGTGGCGGCGCTGCGGGGCATGGAGGCGCCGGTGATCGCCGCGGTCAACGGCATCGCCGCCGGGGCCGGGCTGTCGCTGGTGGCGGCGGCCGACATCGCGATCGCGGCGGACACCGCCAAGTTCACCAGCGCCTACACCCAGATCGGCCTGTCCCCCGATGCCGGGTCCACGTGGTTCCTCAGCCGCCTGATCGGGCCGCGCCGCGCCGCCGAGCTTTACCTCTGCAATCCGTTGCTCACCGCCGCCCAGGCGCTGGAGTGGGGGATTCTCACCCGCGTCGTGCCCGCCGCCGAGTTGAGAGCCGAGGCGGCGGCCCAGGCGCGGCGCTTCGCCGAGGGGCCGACCCGTTCGTTCGGCGCGGTGAAGCGGCTGCTGGCCACCGCCGCCACCGTCGACCTCGACGCGCAGATGGCGCTGGAGGGCCGCACCATCGCCGCCCTTTCCCGCACCGCCGACGGGCTGGAGGGGGTGGGTGCTTTCGCCGCCAAGCGCAAGCCCACCTTCACCGGCCGCTGAAGCGGCTGCGGACACGGATCATTCCAAGAAAAAACCCCCGGGAAAACCCGGGGGCTAAGTTTGAACAGGGAGGCTTCACGTCAAGGAGACGTCGGACCGCCGGAGCGGCCCGTTGCGACAGTCAAGGTCGTCGCCCCACCTCGTGAAGTGTGAACCGGCAGTACCGGCTCGCGGGGCATGATTTAGGGGAAACCCGGGGGCCACGCCATACCCAATTCGGGATCGCACCCATGCACCGGGTGCGTGGCTGGCTATGCATGGCCTCACTTTGGTTATAGCTCGTCGCCCCGTCAGGTGCCTTCGCCGATCTTTTTCAACAGGAAGTCGCGGAACACCGCCACCCGCTTGGAGTGGCGCATTTCCTGGGGATAGACGAAGTAGGTGTCGAACGACGGACCGTCGAGATCGGGCAGCACCCGCACCAGGCCTTCGTCCTCGGCGTGGAAGTAGTCGGGCAGGGCGCCGATGCCGAGGCCGCTGCGCACCGCCTGGAGGATGCCGTAGACGTTGTTGACCTTGAGGATGGCGCGGCGGCCGCCGGGCAGGCCGGAGTGGAAGTCCAGCAGCCAGTTCATGTTGTCCACCGGCGGGCGGGTGTCGTCGCCGTAGACGATGACGCGGTGGCGGTCGAGATCGGTGACGGTGTGGGGCGTGCCGTGGGCGGTGAGGTAGTCGGCCGCGGCGTAGAGCCGGTAGTGGACGGTGAAGAGGCTGCGCTGGATCAGATCCGGCTGGTGCGGCGCCTTGAAGCGGATGCCGACGTCGGCGGCGCGCATGGCGAGGTCCAGCTCCGCGTCGTCCAGCACCAGGGAGACCTGGATTTCCGGATAGAGTTCGATGAACTCGCGGATGCGCGGCGCCAGCCACATCGCGCCGAAGGCGACGGTGGTGGTGATCTTGAACGGACCCTCGGGGCGGACCTTGCTTTCGGTCAGCCGCGCCTCGGCCATCGCCAGCTTGGCGAACACGTCGTGGACGGTGCGGTAGAGATCCTCGCCCGGCTCGGTGAGCAGGAGGCCGCGCGCGTGGCGGTGGAACAGCGGAATGTGGAGGCTTTCCTCCAGCGCGCCCACCTGGCGGCTGACCGCCGACTGGCTGAGGTTGAGCGCCTCCCCCGCGCGGGTGAAGCTGCCCGCTTCGGCGACGGCGTGGAAGATCCGGAGTTTATCCCAGTCGAGGGTCGTGGCCTGGCGCGAGGGCATCCTTACCCTGTCGGAAAAATCGTTGCCAGACCAAATCTTAAGCAGAAACGGCGGGCGCGGCAAGGGCGCGCCCACCGTTGTGGCGTTTTTTTGACGTCAAACCTCGGCGCCGTGCTCCACCAGGAAGCGGTCGGCCTCGATGGCGGCCATGCAGCCGGTGCCCGCGGCGGTGATCGCCTGGCGGAACACGTGGTCCTGCACGTCGCCCGCCGCGAACACGCCGGGGACGTTGGTGGCGGTGGAATCCGGCTTGGTGACGAGGTAGCCCTCGGCATCCATGTCGAGCACGCCCTTGAACAGCTCGGTGTTGGGGGTGTGGCCGATGGCGACGAACAGCCCGGCGACCGGCAGTTCGGAAACGGCGCCGGTGGCGACGTCGCGGATGCGCACGCCGGTGACCGATTTCGGGCTTTCCGACCCCAGCACCTGGTCGACCACCGCGTTCCAGATCACCTTGATCTTGGGGTTGGCGAACAGGTGGTCCTGCATCACCCGCTCGGCGCGCAGGCTGTCGCGGCGGTGGATGAGGGTGACCGAGCTCGCGTGGTTGGTGAGGAAGATCGCCTCCTCCACCGCGGTGTTGCCGCCGCCGACGATCGCCACGTCCTTGCCGCGGAAGAAGAACGCGTCGCAGGTGGCGCAGGCGGAGACGCCGAAGCCGCGGTATTCCACCTCGCTCGGCAAATCGAGCCAGCGCGCCGAGGCGCCGGTGGCGACGATCACGGTGTCGGCGATATATTCGTCGCCCGAGTCGCCGACGCAGCGGAACGGCCGCTTCGAGAGATCCGCCTCGGTGATCAGGTCGTAGATCACCTCGGTGCCGACCCGCTCCGCCTGCGCCTGCATCCGCTCCATCAGCTCCGGCCCCATCACGCCGTCGGGGAAGCCGGGGAAGTTCTCCACGTCGGTGGTGATGGTGAGCTGGCCGCCCGGCTGCAACCCGGCCAGGAGAATCGGCTTAAGGTTGGCGCGCGCGGCATAGATCGCGGCGGTCAGCCCGGCGGCGCCGGAGCCGATGATCAGGACCTTGGTGTGATGCGTAGCCATGGGGGAGAGGTCTTTCGGATAGGGATTGGCGAAATCGTGCCGAGAGGATAGGAAACCCGGGCCGCCGACGCAAACCGGAAACGCGGGGCGGGGCCGGTACATTAGTGAATGTTTATATAATGCGGGGCGAAGCGATCCGCCAGCCCCGCGGGTGGGGGCCGGGGTTGATGGAAGCCGCCGCGCATCGCATTTCCGTTGTGTCGGCCGTGGAAAAACGGTAATAAAATTTCAAACTCCGCCGGGGGTGCCGGCGATATTGGGGAACGTTCCGTCCATGCAAAGGGTCAAGCTCGATCGCGTCGACCGCCAGATTCTCGCGGATCTTCAGGCGGACGGCAGGATCACCAACGTCGATCTGGCGCGCCGCGCCGGGATCTCGGCGCCGCCGTGCCTGCGCCGCGTGCGCGCGCTGGAGGAAGCGGGGATCATCAAGGGCTATCACGCCACCATCGATCCCGGCGCGCTCGGCTACAACGTCACGGTGTTCGCCCAGGTGGCGCTCAATTCCCACGCCGACGGCGACCTGCGCGCCTTCGAGGAGCGGGTGGGCGCGTGGCCCGAGGTGCGCGAGTGCTACATGCTGGCGGGCGAGACCGACTTCCTGCTGAAGGTGGTGGCGCGCGACTGGGAGGACTACCAGAAGTTCCTCACCACCCGCCTCACCGCCGCCCCCAACGTCGGCCACGTCACCACCGCGCTGGCGATCCGCTCGGCGAAGCAGGAGCCGGGGGTGCCGATTCCCACCGTCGCGGCCGAGGCCGACTGACCGCCCGCATTTCGTCCTGACCGTCCGCGCCCTTCGCGCGGTTTGAAAACGCGCTGCCCTTCCGGGCGGCGCGTTTGCGCATGGGCGCGGGTGTGGCCGATCCGCCACATGCGGGGGCATCGCGTCCGCCCGATGCGATTCGCGCTTGCTATCGCTGCAGAGACGATGTTTGTATCGTCGTCGCCGGATATGTATACAGATTCCACACATCTAAATATCGTTCCCTCGTTCGATAATGCATATCCGGCACCCAGTTTCGACCTTCCCGGGGTCCCGGGGCATGCGAAAGGAAAGACGATGAAACGTATACTGCTCGGGACCAGCGTGCTGGTGTCCTCCGTCCTCGCGGCTTCGGCGGCGCAGGCCTCCGATCCGGTCAAGCTCAGCCTCGGCGGCTACATGGAGTACTGGGTGGCGGGCGCCAGCCAGGACGGCAAGTATGCCGCGCCGGTGAACAGCTTCGACGTCCAGGGCGATTCCCGGATCTACTTCTCGGGCAAGACCCTGCTCGACAACGGCATGGAAGTGGGCGCGCAGGTGGAGATCGCCGCGGGCGCGGACAACAACCCCACCGAGGTGGTGCGCTCCTATGCCTGGCTCTCCGGCGCCTACGGCAAGGCGATCGTCGGCAAGTATCGCGACGTGGTGTGGCTGACCCACAACGCCCCGCCGGAAGCCTCCTACCTCGACGCGGGCCTGACCAAGAGCGACACCTACCAGTTCCTGCCGTGGGGCAACGTGGCGGTGCTCGACCCCAACGAAACTCCCACCAACTACGCCAACAAGTTCAGCTATTTGACCCCGAAACTCTACGGCTTCCAGCTCGGGGTGTCGTTCACGCCGTCCAACGACGCGCGCGGCGACGACGCCAACGCCACCTCCGAGACCATCGCCAAGGCGGCGGGCTTCGACGAGGCGTGGGCCGCCGCTCTCAGCTACGGCACCGAGATCTCGGGCGTCGGCATCCAGGCGGCGGTCGGCTACGACTACATGAACGGCAACGGCGACAACGGCACCGAAGGCTCGGTCCACAACCTCCAGACCAGCGGCAAGCTGTCGTACCAGGGCTTCAGCTTCGGCGGGTCGTTCAACCGTATGGTCGCGCCGCAGGACAGCTTCTATTCCGCCAAGGACGGCCACGCCTGGGATCTCGGCGTCGGCTACGCGGAAGGCCCCTACGCGGTGTCGTTCAACTACGGCCATTCGGCGGTGCGCGGCGCCGACGTCACCGGCGGCGTGAACACCGCCACCCTCACCGGCTCGGGCGATTCGGTCGACCTCTACCGGGTGAGCGCCAAGTACGCCCTCGGCCCGGGCGTGGACCTGTGGAGCAGCGTCGCCTACCTCAATTCCGAATCCCGCACCGGCGATGCCGCCAAGGGCAACGAAGGCGCGATCGGCGGCGCCCTCGGCCTGCGCCTCACCTTCTGATCCGGCCCACGGCCCCCACAACCCGACGCAGGAGCGGCCCGGGCCGCTCTTGCGCGCGACGCGTGCGAAACCTAGAATGCCGGCGAGGACCTCTGTATGGGTGACCGCGCCGAATGCATGCATCGCAGCCCCCCGCCCCGACCCATGGGGAGGCGCCGCCCGCCGGGGGCCGCGCCCCGGACGTGATTTTTTCCGACCTCATGGGGCGGATCCTTTCGGCCGAGATCAAGCCCGGCACGATCCTGAGCGAGCAGGCGATCGCCGAAGCCTACCGGGTGTCGCGCACGCCGGTGCGCGAAGCGCTGCAACGCCTGGAGGCGGCGGGCCTAGCCGAGCGCGGGCTGCGCCGTGCCTTCATGGTGCGCCGCCTCGATCTCGCCGCCCTCGCCGACCTGTTCGAGACCATGGGCGAGCTGGAGGCGGTGTGCGCCGAACTGAGCGCCCGGCGGATGACGGCGATGGAGCGCCGCGCCCTTCGGGCGATCGTCGCCGAGGGCGCGGCGTGCGTGTCGCGCGGCGACGCCCGGGCCTACGTGGAGGTGAACGTGCGCTTCCACGCCGCGCTGTTCGCGGGCGCCCACAACGAAAGCCTGCGCGAGGTGGTGAAGGGGGTGCGGGCGCGCACCGCCCCCTATCGCGAGGTGCAGTTCCACCACACCGAGCGCCTGCGCTCCTCGCAGGAGGAGCACGAGCAGATCCTCGCCGCGATCCTCGCCGGAGACGCGGCGGCGGCGCGCGAGAGCATGCGCGCCCACGTCGCCTCCACCGCCGTCAACGTCGCCGAGATGCTGCGCCCCGAATGAGAAAAACCCCGCATGGCCGCGGGGTTCGTCGATTGGGCAGGCGGAGGGGCTTGCGCCCCCGAAGGGCGTCAGTCGCCGCGGCGCTGCGAGCGGCTGCGCACCGGCACCCTGACCGGCACCATGTTCACGCGGTCGAGCCCGTAGCCGGGCAGGTCCACGTGGATGCCCATCCAGAGCTTGAGGAGCTTGTCCAACAATTGCTTCATGCGCACTCTCCCAGGTCCAGCGGCGGAACGCCTCCGCCTCGTTTCGATATGGGGAACGCGCGACGGATTGTGGAGTTCCGCGCTCAGGTATCTTTGGGATGAGGGAAAACCGCGACGCCGCCGCTCCCGGGGGAACGGCGGCGTCGAAGGATCGGCGAGCCGGGAGGCTCAGGCGTATTTGACCTCGATGATTTCGAAGGACTTGCGGCCGCCGGGGGTGGAGACGTCCACCGAATCCCCGGCCTTCTTGCCGATCAGCGCCTTGCCCAGCGGCGAGACGATCGAGATGCGGCCGGATTTGATGTCGGCCTCGTGGGCGCCGACGATCTGGTATTCCTTCTCTTCCTCGGTGTCCTCGTCGGCCAGCAGCACGGTGGCGCCGAAGCGCACCTGGTCGCCGGAGATCTGCGAGATGTCGATCACCTGGGCGCGGGAGATGAGGTCCTCGAGTTCCTTGATGCGGCCCTCGATGAAGCTCTGCCGCTCGCGCGCGGCGTGATATTCGGCGTTTTCGGAGAGGTCGCCGTGCTCGCGCGCCTCCCCGATCGCGCGGATCACGTCCGGTCGCGCGGTGCCTTTGAGAAACTTCAACTCATCTTCCAGACGGGCGTACCCATCCGGAGTCATGGGAATCTTGTCCATGCCCGAAACCCTTTAGCCTTAAGGGGGATGATTGCCGCGGCGGTTTTCGCCCTGATCTACGCGTTCTTCGGCAAAGGCCCACCAAAGTAACCCTGCAACGGCCGCACATCAAGTCCCTCGCATTTGAGGGCCCGGATCGCGGCGATGGTGGCGCGCGCGCCGGTCATGGTGGTGGTGTGGGCGATGTTGTGGGTCAGCGCGGTGCGGCGGATCGAGAAACTGTCCGCCACCGACATCGCGCTGTCGGTGGTGTTGACGACCATCTGGATGCCGCCCGAGAGCATCAGGTCGACGCAGTGGGGGCGGCCTTCCATCACCTTGTTGACGATGGTGACGGCGACCCCCGCCTCCTCCAGCACCTTGCCGGTGCCGCGGGTGGCGACGACGGTGAAGCCCTGCTCGACGAAGCCGCGCGCGATCTCCACCGCGGCGGGCTTGTCGTGGTCCTTGACCGAGACGAACACCGTGCCCGAAAGCGGCAGCGCCGCGCCCGCGCCGAGCTGCGCCTTGGCGTAGGCGCGGCCGAAGTCGCTGTCGATGCCCATCACCTCGCCGGTGGACTTCATTTCCGGCCCGAGGAGGATGTCGACCCCGGCGAAGCGGGCGAACGGGAACACCGCCTCCTTCACCGCCACGTGCTCGGGCATCTTCTCGACCAGGTTGAACGACGCCAGGCTCTCGCCCGCCATCACCCGCGAGGCGATCTTCGCCACCGGCACGCCGGTCGCCTTGGCGACGAACGGCACGGTGCGCGAGGCGCGCGGGTTGACTTCGAGCAGGTAGACGTCCTCGCCCTTGATCGCGAACTGGATGTTCATCAGCCCCACCACCTTCAGCTCGCGGGCGAGCAGGCGGGTCTGGCGCTTGAGCTCCTCGATGATCGCGTCGGAGAGCGAGTAGGGCGGCAGCGAGCAGGCGGAATCGCCCGAGTGGATGCCCGCTTCCTCGATGTGCTGCATGATTCCGGCGACGTAGACGTCGCGGCCGTCGGCGATCGCGTCCACGTCCACCTCGATGGCGTCCTGGAGGTAGCTGTCGATCAGCACCGGGCTGTCGCCGGTCACCTTCACCGCGGTGGCGATGTATTCGTTGAGGGCGGTCTCGGTGTGGACGATCCGCATCGCGCGGCCGCCGAGCACGTAGGACGGGCGGATCACCACCGGGTAGCCGATCTTCGCCGCCACCGCGCGGGCCTCCTCGGCCGAGCGGGCGGTGCCGTTGACCGGCTGCTTGAGGCCGGTGCGCTCCAGCAGGTCGTGGAAGCGCTCGCGGTCCTCCGCCACGTCGATGGCGTCGGGCGAGGTGCCGAGGATCGGGATGTTGGCGGCTTCGAGGGCGGCGGAGAGCTTGAGCGGGGTCTGCCCGCCGAGCTGCACGATCACGCCCTTGAGGTAGCCCTTCTCCTGCTCCTTGCGGGCGATGGCGACCACGTCCTCCTCGGTCAGCGGCTCGAAGTAGAGGCGATCCGAGGTGTCGAAATCGGTGGAGACGGTCTCTGGGTTGCAGTTGACCATGATCGTCTCGTAGCCCGCCTCCTCGAGGGCGAAGGCGGCGTGGACGCAGCAGTAGTCGAACTCGATGCCCTGGCCGATGCGGTTCGGCCCGCCGCCGAGGATCATCACCTTGACGCGCTCGGACGGTTCCGCCTCGCACTCGCCGGGAACCAGGCCGTTGCCCTCGTAGCAGGAGTACATGTAGGGCGTCTTCGACGGGAACTCGGCGGCGCAGGTGTCGATGCGCTTGAACACCGGGTGGACGTTCAGCACGTCGCGGCGGAAGGTCACTTCCTTCTTGGTGCGCTTGGTCAGCTCCATGATCCGCGCGTCGGAGAAGCCCATCGCCTTGATCCGCTGCATCTCCTGGGCGTTCTGCGGCAGGCCGTTCTTGCGCAGGCCGTCTTCGGCCTCGACGATCTCCTTGATGCGCTCGAGGAACCACGGGTCGTAGGCGCACGCCTGGTGGATCTCGGCGACGCCGAGGCCGTGGCGGAACGCCTGGGCGATGGTGAGCAGGCGGTCGGGCTTCGGCTGGCCGAGCGCCTTCAGCACCGCGCTGCGGGTGGTCTCGGCGGAATCCGGGTCGACGCCGGGGATCTCCACCTCGTTGAGGCCGGTCAGGCCGGTCTCCATGCTGCGCAGGCCCTTCTGCAGGCTTTCGGCGAAGGTGCGGCCGATCGACATCGCCTCGCCCACCGACTTCATCGAGGTGGTGAGGGTCGCCTCGGTGTCCGGGAACTTTTCGAAGGTGAAGCGCGGAATCTTGGTGACGACGTAGTCGATGGTGGGTTCGAACGACGCCGGGGTGCAGCCGGTGATATCGTTGGTGAGTTCGTCCAGCGTGTAGCCCACCGCGAGCTTGGCCGCCACCTTGGCGATGGGGAAGCCGGTGGCCTTGGAGGCGAGCGCCGAGGAGCGCGAGACGCGCGGGTTCATCTCGATCACCACCATCCGCCCGTCGTCCGGGTTGATGGCGAACTGCACGTTGGAGCCGCCGGTGTCCACCCCGATCTCGCGCAGGCACGCGATCGAGGCGTTGCGCATGATCTGGTATTCCTTGTCGGTGAGCGTCAGCGCCGGGGCGACGGTGACGGAATCGCCGGTGTGGATGCCCATCGGGTCGACGTTCTCGATCGAGCAGACGATGATGCAGTTGTCCGCGCGGTCGCGGACCACCTCCATCTCGAATTCCTTCCAGCCGAGCACGCTCTCCTCGACCAGCACCTCGTGCACCGGCGAGGCGGCGAGGCCCGAATGCACGATCGCCTCGAACTCGGTGACGTTGTAGGCGATGCCGCCGCCCTGGCCGCCCAGGGTGAACGACGGGCGGATGATCAGCGGCAGGCCGATCTCGGCGAGCGCCTGGCGCGCGTCGTCGAGGCTGCGGCAGAGGCGCGACTTGGGCGAGGCGAGGCCGATCTTCTCCATCGCGTCGCGGAACAGCAGGCGGTCCTCGGCCTTGGCGATGACGTCGCGCTTGGCCGCGATCATCTCGACGCTGAGGCGGGCGAGGGCGCCCGAATCCGCCAGCGCCATGGCGGTGTTGAGGGCGGTCTGGCCGCCCATGGTGGGCAAGAGCGCGTCGGGCCGCTCCTTCTCGATGATGCGCTCGACCACCTCGGGGGTGATCGGCTCGATGTAGGTGACGTCGGCGGTCTCCGGGTCGGTCATGATCGTCGCCGGATTGGAGTTGACCAGGATCACCTTGTAGCCTTCGTCGCGCAGCGCCTTGCAGGCCTGGGCGCCCGAGTAGTCGAACTCGCACGCCTGGCCGATGACGATCGGCCCCGCGCCGATCACGAGGATGCTGTGGATGTCGGTACGTTTCGGCATTTTAAGGTCTCTGCAAAATCTCGGCGGCGGACGGATGGGCGGGGGCGGCGCGGGTCAGCGGCGCTTCGCGATCATCTCGATGAAGCGGTCGAACAGATAATGGCTGTCGGTGGGGCCGGGCGAGGCCTCCGGGTGGTACTGCACCGAGAACACCGGCAGGGTGTTCGAGGCGAGGCCCTCCACCGAGCCGTCGAACAGCGAGCGGTGGGTGATCGTCACGTCGGCCGGCAGCGAGGCCTCGTCCACCACGAAGCCATGGTTCTGGCTGGTGATCTCGACCCGGCCGGTGGCGAGGTCCTTGACCGGATGGTTGGCGCCGCGGTGGCCGGTGTCCATCTTGTGGGTTTTCATCCCGAGCGCCAGCGCGAGCAGTTGGTGGCCGAGGCAGATGCCGAAGATCGGCTTATCCGCCGCGATCAGGTCGCGGATCACCGGCACCGCGTACTGGCCGGTGGCCGAGGGGTCGCCCGGACCGTTGGAGAGGAACACGCCGTCCGGCCGGTGGCGCAGGATGTCCTCGGCGGTCGCCTCGGCGGGCACCACCGTCACCTTGCAGCCCGCGGCGGCGAGGCAGCGCAGGATGTTGCGCTTGGCGCCGTAGTCCACCGCGACGACGTGGTACTGGGGCGCCTCCTGCTTGCCGTAGCCCGCGCCGAGGCTCCACAGGGTTTCGTCCCAGGTGTAGGTCTGGCGGCAGGAGACGTCCTTCGCCAGGTCCATGCCGTTGAGGCCGGGCCACGCCTGCGCCTGGGCGAAGAGGGCGTCGAGGTCGAACTCGCCGGATTCGGAATGGGCGATCACGCCGTGGGGCGCGCCCGAGGCGCGGATGCGGCGGGTGAGCTGGCGGGTGTCGACCCCGGCGATGCCGACCAGCCCGTGGGAGGCGAGCCAGCCCCCGAGCGGCGACAGGGCGCGCCAGTTCGACGGCTCGGTGATGTCGCCGCGCAGGATCAGGCCGCGCGCGAACGGCGTCGGGGATTCGATGTCCTCGGCGTTGGCGCCGACGTTGCCGATGTGGGGGAAGGTGAAGGTGATGACCTGCCCGGCGTAGGAGGGATCGGTGAGGACCTCCTGGTAGCCGGTCATCGCGGTGTTGAACACGACCTCGCCGACGGCGCTGCCCTCGGCCCCGAGTCCCTTGCCCCAGAGCAGGGTGCCGTCGTTCAGAACCACCACGCCCGTCGCACCCGTGGGGCGCGGAAACGCGCCGAAATCCGGGGCGAACGAGGCCGGTTCGGTGGGCTCTGTCGTGCTCATCGAGGTATCCATCCTTCCTGTGATGACATGGGAACTGCGCAAACCGCCGTTTCCTAAGCCAAGCGGCGGGCCGCGTCAAGGATTCGCTCGCTCTCATCACAAGCCAATGATTTCAACCCTTTGAGAACGGACTAAGAAATTGAACCGCGGGCGGTTTTCGGCTAGGGTCGGACCCTTCGGGGTGATCGCTGAAATCTCTGTGGGGACGGACGGAATCGTGTCTCTTCGAATCGCACTCAACGACGCGCTCAAGCAGGCGATGCGCGCCCGCGACGAGCTGGCCACCTCGGTCCTGCGCCTGATCCTGGCGGCGCTCAAGGACCGCGACATCGCCCAACGCACCCAGGGCCGCGACGGCGGCCTGGCGGAGGAGGACATCGTCGGCATGCTGCAATCGATGGTGAAGCAGCGCCGCGAGAGCATCAAGATGTACGAGCAGGGCGGCCGCCCCGAATTGGCGGGCAAGGAAGCCGCCGAAATCGCCATCATCGAAAGCTTCCTGCCGAAGCAGATGAGCGAGGCGGAGATCCGCGCGGCGGTGGACGCGGCGATCGCCGAACTCGGCGCCGCCAGTCTCAAGGACATCGGCCGGGTGATGACCCTGCTGCGCGAGCGCCACCCGGGCGCGATGGACTTCGCCAAGGCCTCGGCCACCGTCAAGGCCGCCCTCGCGGGCTGAGTTCCGCGCGAAGCGCAATCGGCTTATAGTGCGGCCGGATCGGCGATTGCGCTTCGCGAATCACCGCATCGGAATGGGTTCAAAGGGCCTCCGGCCCTTTGCGGGTCCAGGGTGGAACCCTGGGCTTCGAATATGTGTGGGTGAGCCATGTCGTTGCCGCGCGGATTTCTGGATGAGCTGCGCACGCGGGTGTCGATCGTCGACGTCGTGGGCAAGAAGGTGCGCCTGATCCGCAAGGGGCACGAGTATTCGGGCCTGTGTCCGTTCCACAACGAAAAGACGCCGTCGTTCACGGTGAGCGCCGACAAGGGCTTCTACCACTGCTTCGGCTGCGGCGCGCACGGCGACGTGCTGTCGTTCGAGATGCAGGCCAACGGCCTGAGCTTCATGGAGGCGGTGGAGCGCCTGGCCTCGCAGGCCGGGCTGGAGGTGCCGCAGGCGACGCCCGAGGAGGCGGCGCGCTCGAAGCGGGCGGCGACGGTGCTGGAGGCGCTGGAGGCCGCGTGCCGGTTCTACGAGCAGCGCCTGCGCCTGCCCGAGGGGCGGGAGGCGCTGGCCTACGCCGAGCGCCGCGCCCTGTCGGAGGAGACGATTTCCCGCTTCCGCCTGGGCTACGCGCCGACCGGCAACGCGCTCAAGGCGGCGCTCACCCGCGACGGCATGGACGAGGCGCTGCTGGTGGAGGCGGGGCTGGTGGGCCGCCCCGACGACGGCCGCACGCCTTACGACATCCTGCGCGGCCGCCTGATTTTCCCGATCACCGACCGGCGCGGCCGGGTGATCGCGTTCGGCGGGCGGATCCTCGGCGACGGTCAGCCGAAATACCTGAATTCGCCGGATTCCCCGGTGTTCCACAAGGGCCAGGTGCTCTACGGCCTCGCCCAGGCGCGGGCGGCGGCGATGGAGCGCGGCCGGGTGGTGGTGGTGGAAGGCTACATGGACGTGATCGCGATGAGCCAGGCGGGCCTGGCCGAGGCGGTGGCGCCCTTGGGCACCGCCCTCACCGAGGGGCACCTGTCGGAACTCTGGAAGCTCGCCGACGAGCCGATCCTGTGCTTCGACGGCGACGCGGCGGGGCAGCGCGCCGCGCGCCGCGCCGCCGAGCGCGCGTTGCCGGAGCTGAAGCCCGGGCGCTCGCTGCGGTTCGCCGCGATCGTCGGCGGCAAGGACCCGGACGAGCTGATCAAGGCCCAGGGCGTGGGCGCGATGGAGGCGGTTTTGGCCGACGCGCGGCCGCTCGCCGACGTGCTGTGGGAGATGCTGGCGGGCGGCCGCGACGTCTCCACCCCCGAGCGCCGCGCGGCGCTGGAGCGCGACGCCGCCGAGCTGTGCGGGCGGATCAAGGACGAATCGGTGAAGGGGCATTACCAGCGCGAGCTGAAGGACCGGGCGTTCGCGCTGTTCCGCCCGCCGCGCCCGGCGTGGACCGGGCCGAAGGGGCCGAAGCGGCCGTGGCGGGGCGCGCCGCCCGAGCCGGGCGCGGTGGCGACGCCGCCGCCCGCCCGCCCGCGCGACGCCAACGAGCTGCAACTGGCGGCGGCGCTGGCGGTGCGGCCGGTCTACGCGCTCAAGCACCTGGAGACGCTGTTCCGGGTGCGGCTTGCGGACGAGGGTGCGCGCGCTTATCTCGATGCGGTGCTGGCGGCGCTCGCCGACGTCACCGAGGACGCCGACGACGCCACCCTCGCCGCCCTGCTGGCGGCGCGCCTGCCGGAGGCGCTGCGCGCCCCCCATGCGGAGCACGCGGAGCGCCTGCGCCTCGACACCCTCGATCCGTTCGCCCTCGACGCGCGCATCGCCGATCTGGTGGCGACGCTGAAGGACAAGGCGCTGGTGGAGGAGATCGCCGCGGTACAGGCGGCGATGGAACGGGAGTTTTCCGACGCCTTGTGGATGCGCCTGCGCGCATTGCGCCAGGAGCGGGAGCGTCTGCGCGGTCTGGATGGCGAAGCGTAGGGCGTACACATTATCCGAAAGTCGGGCCGGAATCGCAGCATAGCGGTTGACAACCGTCCGTTGGCTCCGTAAATCAGCCGTTTCAACGTGACGGCTCCTGTCGTGCGCGCCCGGTCCGTCATGGCGAGCGCGGGATCGATTGCACACGTTGCCCCGTCGTTTTCCGCCAGCTTGAGGGAGCGGAGTTTTCATGGTGACTAAAGCGGCAGCTACGACCGTCGGCCCCGAGACTCCCGACGAGTCCGCCGACGGACCGCTCCTCGACACCTGGGGAGCCGCCGCCAAACGGCTCGTGGCCAAAGGGCGCGAGCGCGGCTACATCACCTACGACGAGTTCAACGCGGCGCTGCCGCAGGATGAGGTGTCCTCGGAGCAGATCGAGGACACCATGGCGATGCTGTCCGAACTCGGCATCAACGTCGTCGACCCGGAAGAGGCGGACGAACCCGCCGAGGAAGCCGCCGCCGACGACGACACCCGCGAATCCGCCGCCGGCAACGTCGACGAGGACGAGATCGGCCGCACCGACGACCCGGTGCGGATGTATTTGCGCGAGATGGGTTCGGTGGAGCTGCTCTCCCGCGAGGGCGAAATCGCCATCGCCAAGCGCATCGAGGCGGGCCTCGAAATGATGATCGGCGGGCTGTGCGAAAGCCCGCTCACGATCAAGCACCTGCTGGTGTGGCACGACGCCCTGCAAAACGGCCGGATGCTGCTGCGCGACATCATCGACCTCGACGCCTCCTACGGCGGCGAACCCACCTCCGACGAGATCGACGCGGCGGAAGCCGAGGTCGAGGCGGAGCCGATCGCGCCGCCGCCGCCCCCGGCGCCCAAGGCCGAACCCAAGCCCGAGGCGGCGCCCGCCGCGCCGGTCAACGGCGCCGATGCCGAACCGGCGGAGGGCGAGGAAGCCCCGGCCGCGGGCGAGGACGAGGAGGAAGCCGCCGAGGAGCACGAGGACGAATCCACCGTCTCGCTCGCGGCGATGGAAGAGGCGCTGATGCCGGTGGTGCTCGCCACCCTGGAGGCGGTCGCCCTCACCTACGGCAAGATGCGCCGGGTGCAGGAGCAGCGGCTCCAGGCGTTGCAGTCGGGCAAGCCGGTGCCGCCCACCACCGAGCGCCGCTACGAGAAGATGAAGGCCGAACTGGTGGAGCTGATGTCCACGGTTCACCTCAACACCGGCCGCATCGAGGAACTGGTGGACCAGCTCAACGGCTATTCCCGCCGCCTGATGGGCCACGAGGGCAAGCTGCTGCGCCTCGCCGAGAACTGCAAGGTGAAGCGCGAGGACTTCCTCGACGCCTATCGCGGCTGCGAGCTGGACCCGCACTGGCTGGAGCAGGTGGCGGTGCGCCCCGGCAAGGGTTGGGCGGCGTTCGTCGAAAAGCACGGCGAGGAGGCGAAGAAGGCGCGCGACGGCATTTCCGAGGTCGCGTCGCTGGCGGGCATGCCGATCGGCGAGTTCCGCCGCGTCGTCGCCACGGTGCAGAAGGGCGAGCGCGAGGCCACCCGCGCGAAAAAGGAGATGATCGAGGCGAACCTGCGCCTGGTGATCTCGATCGCGAAAAAGTACACCAATCGCGGCCTGCAGTTCCTCGACCTGATCCAGGAAGGCAACATCGGCCTGATGAAGGCGGTGGACAAGTTCGAATACCGCCGCGGCTACAAGTTCTCGACCTACGCCACCTGGTGGATCCGCCAGGCGA
>JAUVUZ010000022.1 GCA_030604885.1 Alphaproteobacteria bacterium
CGGAAATGCGCGAGGAAGCCTACAACCTCGGCGCCCACGCGGTGATCGCCGTCGACCTCGACTACGAAGTCATCGGCGGCGACGACAAAACCATGCTGATGGTCTCCGCCAACGGCACCGCCGTGCGCTTCGGCTGAAGTGGGAAGGCCAGGGCGCTGCCCTGGACCCGCCAAGGGCCTTGGGCCCTTGGATTTCGTTTCCAAAGGAAAAGGGCCTCCCTGGTGGAGGCCCTTTTCCTTTGGAAGTGAGCGCGGGGTCCGGGGGGTCCGAGACCCCCCGGCGGGGTCCAGGGGCGGCGCCCCTGGCCTTACCGCCCCGGCCGCGGCACGGTGGCGAGGAGGAGGCCGCCGGTGGTGAGGAAGATCAGGATCGTCGCCATGCCCCAGCGTTGGGACTGGGTGGCGTCGGTGACGATGGCGAGCAGGGCGGGACCGGCGAAGGCGGTGACCTTGCCGGAGAGGGCATAGAGGCCGAAGCAGGCGTTGAGGTCTTGCGGCGGGGCGATGCGGGCCATGTAGGTGCGGCTGGCGGCCTGGGCGGGGCCGAGGAAGGCGCCGAGCAACAGGCCGAGCGCCCAGAACAGGGTGACGCTTTCAGTCAGCACCAGGGCGAGGCCGATGCCCGAAATCGCCGCCACCGAGCCGAGCACCACCGCCTTGGGGCCGAAGGCGTCGTCCAGCCAGCCGCTCACGCCCGCGCCGATCCCGGCGGTGACGTTGAGGGCGATGCCGAACACGATCACCTGGGACAGCGGCATGCCGAAGGTGCCCGCGGCATAGACCCCGCCGAACGCGAACAGGGTGTTGAGGCCGTCGGTGTAGAGCATCCGCGCCAGCAGGAAGCGCCCGACCTTCGAGGCGGGGGGCCAGCGCCGCACCGCGCGCACCAGGTTGGGCAGCGCGTCGCGCATCGCCGGGCCGAGGCCGCCGCCCGCGCCGCGCGGGTCCTTGACCCACAGCAGGAAGGGGATCGAGAACACCGCCATCCACACCGCCACCAGCACCGCCGCGGCGCGCACCGTCTCGCCCGCCGCCGGGTCCAGCCCCAGAGGCGGCGGGTCCGCCTGGATCAGCCCGAACAGCACCGCCACCAGGCACGCAAGACCGCCCACGTATCCCAGACCCCACGCCCAGCCGGAAATCCGCCCGATCCGCTCCGGCGCCGCCACCGCGGGCAGCAGGGCGTTGTAGAACACCGTGGCGATCTCGAAGCACGCGGTGCCCACCGCCACCAGAACCAGGCACAGCAACGCGCTGCCCGGCTCGGGCCGCACCCACCAGATCAGGCCGGTGGCAAGGCACATTCCCGCCGTGAACGCCGCCACCCACCACGTCCGCCGCCCGGAGCGATCCGCCACCGCCCCCAGGAACGGACTCATCAGCGCGATCGCCAGCCCCGAGGCCGCCATCGCCCACCCCCACTGCGCCGTGCCCGACGCCTTGGACTCCGCCACCGCCTGGGTGAACCACGTGGAAATCACGAAGGTCTGAACCACCGTGGGAAACGCCGAGTTCGCCCAGTCGTACAGGCACCACCCCCAGACGGCCTTGCGCATCGGCGACTCCCCCGACAGTGAAAAACCAGGCCGGGCGCTGCCCGGACCCGCGAGGGGACAGAGGTCCCCTCGACCCCCCTCGTTTTCGCGCGAAGCGCTATCCAACCGTCACGTGGCGTGATGGCTCTATAGCGCTCCGCGCAAAACCAAACCGTCCGGGGGGCGCGGGGGGACCGAGTCCCCCCGCAGACTTGTGTTTTACGCCCGCGCCATGGTGCGGTACTGCCGCGCCGCCACGGTAAGCATGGCGAGGTCGGGGGTTTGGGCGGCGTCGCGGTATTCGGCGAGCAGGCGGTCGGCCTGTTCGACGGCGTAGGCGTTGGCGGCGATCCATTCGCCGAGGGCGGTTTCCACCGATTCGGGGGTGGCTTCCGGGGCGAGGCGGGCGAGGACGCCGTGGGCGACGTCGCGCTGCTGTTCCGAGAAGTCCTCGATCAGGGCGCCGAGGGCGAGTTTCTGCCAGTGGCTGCGCGGCGCGAGCCGGGCGGCCTGGGTTTTGAGCCAGCCGAAGCCGAAGCGGTCGCCGACGCGGTCGTGGGCAGCGGCGGCGAGCGGGATGGCGAGGGCGCAGGTTTCGGCGAGGGTGACGACGTCGGGCACCGGCACCATCGCGTCGAGGGCGAGGACCCGGCGCGCGAGGTCGTCGGGCACGCCCGCCGCGAGCCAGGCGCGGCCTTCCTCTCCGGCGTCGGCCGGGAGGGCGAGGCGCGAGGGCAGCATCGCCTCGGCCCCGGCGCGGAGCCGGGCGGAGAGGCCGGAGATGTCCATGGGCTGCGGCGCGTGGCGGAGGATCCACGACACCAGGGCGCGCACGGCGCGGTTGACCGCCATCAGCATCGCGAGCTGGGTCTGCGCCGGAACCCGGGTGTCGAGCGCCTCGATGGCGGCCCACACGCTTTCGAGATCGAAGGCGGTGCGGACGACCAGGAAGGCGCGGGCGATGTCCGCCGGGTTGCGGCCGCTGTCCTCGATCATCTCGGTGAGGAAGGTGCCGCCGACGCGGTTGACCACCGCGTTGGCCACCACCGTGGCGACGATTTCGCGGCGCAGGCGGTGGGCGTGGATCGCGGCGCCGAAGCCCTGGCGCAGCGCGGGCGGGAAGTAGCCGATCAGCTCGGCGTCGAGCTGGGCGGCGTCGGGCAGGTCGCTGTCGATGATTTCGTCGAACAGCCAGAGCTTGCAGTAGGGCATCACCACCGCCGCCTCGGGCCGGGTGAGGACGCCGCGCTTGGCGATGCGCTCGGCGAGATGTTCCTCGGTGGGGAGGAACTCGATGGCGCGGTCCAGGCGGCCCAGGCGTTCGAGGTGGCGGATCAGGCGCGCCTGTTCGTCCAGGCGGTCGGGTCCGTGCGCTTCCATCATCGAAAGCGCCTGGCTTTGCAGGTAGTTGTCGCGCAGCACCAGGTGGCCGACGTCGTCGGTCATGGTGGCGAGCAGGGTGTTGCGCTGCTTCACCGTCATGTCGCCGTGGGCGACCACTTCGTTGAGCAGGATCTTGATGTTGACCTCGTGGTCGGAGCAGTCCACGCCCGCCGAGTTGTCGATGGCGTCGGTGTTGATGCGCCCGCCCGCCAGCGCGTATTCGATGCGGCCGAGCTGGGTGGCGCCGAGGTTGGCGCCCTCGCCCACCACCTTGGCGCGGAGCATCCGGCCGGTGACGCGCACCGCGTCGTTGGCGCGGTCGCCCACCTCCGCGTCGGTTTCGTCGGAGGCGCGGAGATAGGTGCCGATGCCGCCGAAGAACAGCAGGTCCACGTCGGCCGTGAGGATGGCGCGGATCAGCTCGTTGGGGGTCACCACCTGGGCGACGCCGAAGCGCGCCGCCGCCTCGGGCGAGAGCTTGAGGGTCTTGGACTGGCGGCTGAACACCGCGCCGCCCTTGGAGAGCAGCTTGGGATCGTAGTCGGCCCAGGTGGAGCGCGGCGTCTCGAACAGGCGCTGGCGCTCGGCGTAGGAGGTTTCGGCGTCCGGATCGGGATCGACGAAGATGTGGATGTGGTTGAACGCGCCGATCAGCTTGGTCTTGCGGGATTGCAGCAGGCCGTTGCCGAACACGTCGCCCGCCATGTCGCCGACGCCGACGGCGGTGAACGGCTCGGACTGGATGTCGCGGCCGAGTTCGCGGAAGTGGCGCTTCACCGATTCCCACGCGCCGCGAGCGGTGATGCCCATGGCCTTGTGGTCGTAGCCCTGGGAGCCGCCGGAGGCGAAGGCGTCGTCGAGCCAGAAGCCCGCCGCCTGGGATTCGGCGTTGGCGATGTCGGAGAAGGTCGCGGTGCCCTTGTCGGCGGCCACCACCAGGTAGGGGTCGTCGCCGTCGTGCCGCACCACGCCCTCGGGCGGCACCACCGCGCCGCCGACGAGGTTGTCGGTGAGGCCGAGGAGGGCGCGCATGAACAGCTTGTAGCACTCGATCGCCTCGGCCAGCACCGCCTCGCGGGTGCCGCCCGCGGGCGGCCGCTTGCAGATGAAGCCGCCCTTGGCGCCCACCGGCACGATCACCGAGTTCTTGACCATCTGCGCCTTGATCAGGCCGAGGATCTCGGTGCGGAAGTCCTCCGGCCGGTCCGACCAGCGGATGCCGCCGCGCGCCACCTTGCCGCCGCGCAGGTGCACCGCCTCGAGCCGGGGCGAGTAGACGAAGATTTCCACCCACGGCTTCGGCTTCGGCAGGTCGTCGAGGTCGCGGGAGGCGAGCTTGAACGCCAGCGTCGGCTTCGGCGCGCCGTCCGCTTCGGTCTGGTAGTGGTTGGTGCGCAGCGTCGCGCGGATCAGGTTGAGGTAGCGCCGCAGGATGCGGTCGGCGTCGGCCGAGGCGATGGCGTCGAGGCCCTGGCCGATTTCCGCCTCGATCCCGGCGGCGCGTTCGACGGTGCCCGCGCCCTGGCGGGCGGGGTCGTTACGGGTATGGAACAGGTCCACCAGCAGGCGGGTGACGCCCGCGTTGTCGAGCAGGGTCTGCGAGATGTAGCTCTGCGAGAACGGGAACAGCACCTGGCGCAGATAGCGGGCGTAGGCGCGCAGCACCGTCACCTCCCGCGCGGTCAGCCCGGCGCCGATGACGAGGCGGTTGAAGCCGTCGTTCTCCACCTCGCCCGACCACACCCGGCCGAGCGCGTCCTGGAACGGCTTGCGCACCGCCTGGATGTCGACGGTGCCGCCGTGGGCGGCGCGCAGGCCGAAGTCGTGAATCCACACCGCGGCGCTTTCGCCCACGCGCACCGGGTAGGGGATCTCCTCCAGCACCCGCAGGCCCATGTTCTCGAGCATCGGCAGGATGTCGGAAAGCGGCACCGCGTGGCCCTTGCTGTAGACCTTGAGGCGGATTTCCTCCGCCGCCGCCTCGAGCGGACGATAGAGGTTCATGCCGAGCACGCCGGTGGCGGCGGTCTCCTCGATGCGGGCGATGTCGAACACCGCGGTGTCGGCGTCGAAGTGCTCGGTGTAGTTGCTGGGGAAGGCGCGGGCGTAGCGGCGCAGCACCTCCGCCCCGCGCGCCTCGCCCAGGGTGCGGTGGAGGGCGTCGCGGAGGTTGTCCTCCCACGCGCGGGCGGCGGCGGCGAGCCGCGCCTCGATCTCGCGGGGGTCGTAATCGGGCAGATGGCCCGGCTGGGTGCGCACCAGCACGTGCAGGCGCGCCAGCGGCAGCTCGTTGATCTGGGTGTAATAGGCCATCACCTCGCCGTCGAAGGCCTTGGCGAGGATGTCCTGCATCGCCAGGCGCAGCGGCGTGTCGAAGCGGTCGCGCGGGATGTAGACGAGGCAGGAGACGAAGCGCTGCAGGTCGTCCTCGCGCAGGAACAGGGCGACGCGGCGGCGCTCCTGCAATTGCAGGATGCCCACCGAAACCGCGAGGAGATGGGATTCGGACGACTGGAACAGCTCGTCGCGGGGCAGGTTTTCGAGGATCGACAGCAGCTTCTTGCCGTCGTGGCCGTCGCGGCGGAACCCGGCGGCGGCGATCACGCGGCTGATCTTGCCGCGCAGCATCGGCACGCCGAGGGGAGTGTTGGTGTAGATTTCGGCGGTGAACAGGCCGAGGAACAGCCAGATGCCGATCACCCGGCCCTCGGCGTCGCGGCGCTTGACGACGATCGCGTCCATCGCCACCGGGCGGTGGACGGTGGAGCGGCGCACGCTTTTCGCCACCAGCAGCGGCGGGCCTTCCTGGTTGAAGATCAGGTTTTCCACCTGCCCCGCGGCGTTGGTCTGCAATTCGTCGAAGACGCGGCGTTCCGGGTCGCGCAGGATGCCGAGGCCCGAGGCCGGGTCGAAGCGCAGCGCCGGGCCGGAGCCGTCGTCCACCGCGGCGTAGACCCGCGAGCCGAGGAAGGTGAAGTGGTGGGCGCGCAGCCATTCGAGGAAGGCGCGGCACTCGTGGCAATCGTCCTCGGGGAAGTCTCCGGCGAGGGCCTCGTCGACCCGGGCGCGCATCGCCAGCCAGTCCTCCACCGCGACGCGGACGTCGGCCAGCACCTCCTTGAGGCGGGCGACGATGCGCTCGATCGAGGCGGCGTCGATCTGGCGGGTGACCTCCACGTGCATCACCGATTCGACGATGCCGCCCTCGCCGCCCTCGGGCAGCAGGCGCACGAGGTTGCCCGCCGAGTCGCGCTCCACCGCCACGACCGGGTGGATGATGCCGAACACCTCGACGTCCAGCGCGTTGAGGGCGGCGGTGACGGTGTCGACCAGGAACGGCATGTCGTCGTTGACCATCTCGATCACGGTGTGATCGCAGGTCCAGCCGGTTTCCTCGGCGGTGGGGTTGAAGGCGCGGATCGCCAGCGTCCCCGGCACCCGGCGCTGCGCCAGGGTCCAGGCGGAGCGGGCGGCGCCGTAGAGGTATTCCATCGGCCGACCCTGGATGTCGCCGGGCGCGACGGTGCGGTAGAACTGGGCGATGAAGGCGGTCACGGCGGCGATGTCGTCGGCCTTGGCGCGGGCGGTCTGCATTTTCTGCCGCGCGTGGGCGATGGTTTCGGCCACCGTGGCCTCGGAACCGATGGTGAGAGTGTGGGGCATTGGGTGCGTCCCTTGTTAACCCGCTTGAGTGGTGTTCCTCGCCCGTATTAGGCTAGGCGTTATCGGCCGTTTTGCAACGGTTTATCCCGGAAATTCGACGGAGAAAAGCGGTGCTGCGGTTCGCGCGGGTGAATGCCGGATACGGCGCCGTCCAGGTGCTGTTCGACCTCGACCTGACGGTGGAAAAGGGCGAGGCGGTGGCGCTGATCGGGCGCAACGGCGCGGGCAAGACCACCACCCTCAAGACCGCCATCGGCCTCACCCGCCTCACCGGCGGGCAGGTTCTGTTCGACGGGGAGGACATCACCGGCCTCGCCACCCACGCGGCGGCGCGGCGCGGCCTGGGCTGGGTGCCGGAGGACCGCCGGGTGTTCGCGCGGCTGACGGTGTGGGAAAACCTCGACGTGGGCCGCCGCCCGCCCCGGCCCGACGCGCCGGAGTGGAGCGAGGCGCGGGTGCTCGACGTCTTCCCCCACCTCAAGGGCCTGCTGGAGCGCCCCGCCGCCCACCTCTCGGGCGGCGAGCAGCAGATGCTCACGGTGGCGCGCACCCTGATGGGCCAGCCGCGCCTGCTGCTGCTCGACGAACCCTCCGAGGGCATCGCGCCCAAGGTGGTGGAAGACCTCGCCCGCGCGCTCGCCGGGGTGAAGGCGGCGGGCGTCGGGATTCTCCTGTCCGAGCAGAACTGGCGCTTCGCCGCCGCGCTGGCGGACCGGGCGGTGCTGCTGGAGCGCGGCCGCGCGGTGGGCGAAGGGTCGATGGCGGCGCTGATCGCCGAGGGCGACCGGCTGGCGGCGGTGCTGGGGGTCTGAAGTTATCTAGACAACTTGGCGGCGATTGTCCGTCTTGCGCGGGCCGGCCCTCCGGGGGCATTGTCGTTGCGAAGGATTCCAACGAGTCGGGAGATCGGACCATGGGCCTGCGGGTGCGCAAGATCGTGCGGCTTCTGCCGGGCGTGCGCCTCAACCTCAGCAAGGGCGGCGGCAGCCTGTCCCTCGGCGGGCGCGGCCTGTCGGTCAACCTCGGGCGCGAGGGGGTGCGCACCACCGTCGGCGCGCCGGGCACCGGCCTCTCCTACTCCACCCGCGCGCCGTGGGCCGGGGGCGGCACCGCGCGCACCCTCGCCATCGTCGCCGCGCTGGCGGCGCTGGCGGTGCTCGCCTGGTTCGCCTTCGCCGCATGACCGGCCGCCGCCGCACCCTGGCGATCCTCTGCCTGGGGATGTCGCAGCTGCTGCACTGGGGCCTCACCTACTACCTGATCGGCGGCTTCGGCGGCCGCATCGGCGCCGATTTGGGCTGGAGCCACGCCAAGGTCTACGCCGGGTTCTCGCTGGCGCTGCTGGCGATGGGCGTGCTGTCGGCGCCGGTGGGGCGCGCCATCGACCGCCACGGCGGCCGGGGGCCGATGAGCGCGGGCGCGGTGCTGGCCGCGCTCGGCTGCCTCGGCCTCGCCGTCGCGCGCGACTATTGGCTCTATCTGCTGGCGTGGGCGGTTCTCGGCGCGGCGATGCGCCTGACCCTCTACGACGCCGCCTTCGCCGCCCTCGCCCGGGCGTTCGGCAGCGGCGCCAAGCGGCCGATCGCGCAGATCACCCTGCTCGGCGGCCTCGCCTCCACGGTGTTCTGGCCGTTCGGCAACTGGCTGGCCGAGGGCTGGGGCTGGCGCGCCGCGATGGTGGTCTACGCGGCCATCGCCCTCGCCTCGATCCCGCTGTTCCTCACCCTGCCGCGCGTGCCGCGCCCGGCCCCCTCCGCCGACGCCACGGCCGCGGAGGCGCTGCCGCCGCCCCCGCCGCCCTCGCGCGCCGCGGCGTGGCTTTATGCCTTCACCGTCGGCGGCCTCAACTTCCTCAACGCGGCGATGTCGGCGCACATGATCGCGCTGCTGAGCGGCCTCGGCCTCGCGCTCGCCAGCGCGGTGTGGGTGGCGTCGCTGCGCGGCGTCGGGCAATCGGCGGCGCGGCTGGGGGAGGTGCTGTTCGGCGGGCGGCTCAACCCGCTCGATCTCCACCTCGGCGCCGCCATCGGCCTGCCGCTCAGCTTCCTCGCCGGGCTTTGGAGCGGCGACTGGATCGCGGCGGCGGTGGTCTATTGCCTGGTCTACGGCGCATCCAACGGGCTGATGTCGATCACCCGCGGCACCTTGCCGCTGGTGCTGTTCGACCCGCGCAGCTACGGCGCCACGGTGGGGCGGCTGCTCACCCCCGGGTTCGTGCTCGCCGCCGCCGCGCCCTCGGCGTTCGCGGCGCTGATCGACGCCTTCGGGCCGCACGCGGCGATGACGGTGGCGGCGGCCCTGGCGCTCGGCATCACCGCCGCCGCGGCGGTGCTGCGGCGGCGGTTCCATCGCCCGATCTAGGGGAGGCTCAGGCGCGGCCGGTGAGCGGGATTCCGGCGGCGACCATGCGCTTCTTGCGGCGGCTCTGCAGCACGAACAGACCGGCCAGCAGCACCAGCGCGGGCACCATGAAGAGCTGCTTCGGCGGCCGGTCGGTGGGCACCGCCAGCGCGATCACCCGGTCGCCCGGCTGCACGCCGAACTTGGCGGCGGTGCTGCGCAGCCGCACCGACGCCACCGACACGTCGCCGCCGAAGCTGTTGAGCACCAGGCCCTCGCCCGCCAGCTTCTCACGCACCGTGGCGCCCTCGCCCACGTGCAGGCGCACGGTCTTCTCGACGATGTCGCCGACGCTGGTCTGGGTTTCGAAGCGCAGGAACAGCGGGTCGCCCGCCTTGGCGGCGTCGACGTAGGCGTTCACCGCCGTCGGCGGCTGGAAGGCGAACTCGGGCGCGATCCGGTCGAGCCAGAAGCCGGGGCGGAACAGGGTGAAGCAGATCGCGAACAGCAGCGCGGTTTCCCACAGCTTGTTGCGCACCAGCATCCACTGCTGGGTGGCCGCCACGAACGCCACCATCGCCGCCGCCGAGCCGACCACCGTCATCACCAGGCTGAGCGGCCCGGGAATGTCGATCATCAGCAGGTTGGCGTTGAAGATGAAGATGAACGGCAGCAGCGCGGTGCGGATTTCGTAGCGGAAGCCCTGCACGCCGGTCTTCACCGGGTCGGCGCCCGAAATCGCCGAGGCGGCGTAGGCCGAAAGCCCCACCGGCGGCGTCACGTCCGCCATCAGGCCGAAGTAGAACACGAACAGGTGGACCGCCACCAGCGGCACCGCCAGGTCGTTCTTGGCGGCGAGGTCGACGATCACCGGCGCCATCAGGGTGGCGACGACGACGTAGGCGGCGGTGGTGGGCATGCCCATGCCGAGGATGATGCAGATCGTCGCGGTGAGCAGCAGCATGATCAGCAGGTTGCCGCCGGACACCAGCTCCACCACCTCGGTCATCACCAGGCCGACGCCGGTGAGCAGCACGGTGCCGACGACGATGCCCGCGGTGGCGGTGGCGATGCCGACGGTGGTCATGTTGCGCGCGCCGTTGACGAGGCCCTCGAACAGGTCGCCGAGGCCGCTGCGGAACTCGGCGCGGACGTCGCCCTCGCCGCGGAACCACGCGGTGAGCGGACGCTGCGTGACCACCAGCAGGATCAGCGTGACGGTGCCCCAGAACGCCGAGAGGCCGGGCGACAGCTCCTCCACCATCAGGCACCAGATCAGCGCCACCACCGGCAGGATGTAGTGCAGGCCGGTGCGCACCGTGGTGCCGAAATCGGGCACCTTGTCCAGCGCCGTGGCCGGGTTGTCCACCTCGAGGGCGGGGAACCGGGCGCGGTAGCGGATCAGCCCGACGTAGACCGCGGCGACGCCCGCGGCGACGATCCACGAGGCGGCGGCGCCGAACGCGCCCTTGGTCCAGCCGATGCCGTAATACACCAGCCCGGCGAGGATCACCGCCGCGCACAGCCCCATGAGGAAGCGCAGCGTGCCCTGCATCAGCGAATAGCGCCGCTCCACCGGCAGGCCGCGCAGGCCCATTTTCATCGCCTCGATGTCGACGATGTAGAACAGCGAGCCGTAGGTGAGCAGCGCCGGGAAGAACGCGTGCTTGACCACGTCGGCATACGAGATGCCCACGTACTCGGCGATCAGGAACGCCGCCGCGCCCATCACCGGCGGCATGATCTGGCCGTTGACCGAGGCGGCGCATTCCACCGCGCCCGCCTTGACGGCGGGATAGCCGACCCGCTTCATCAGCGGAATCGTGAAGGTGCCGGTGGTGACGACGTTGGCGATGGAGGAGCCGGAGATCACGCCGGTCATGCCCGAGGCCGCCACCGCCGCCTTGGCCGGGCCGCCGCGGAAGCCGCCGAGAATCGAGAACGCGAGCTTGATGAAATAGCCGCCCGCGCCCGCCTTCTCCAAAAGCGCGCCGAACAGCACGAACATGAACACCACGTTGGTGGAAACGCCGAGCGCGACGCCGAAGATGCCTTCCGACGTGAGCCACATCTGCGAGGCGACGCGCGACACCGAGGCGCCCTTGTGGGCGATCATCCCGGGCAGGTGGGGACCGGCGAAGATGTAGCCGAGCATCACCACCGCGATCACCACGATCGCCGGGCCGACGGCGCGACGCGCCATTTCCAGCAGCACCAGAACGCCCACCGCGCTCACCGCCACGTCGGTGGGGGTGGGCAGGCCCGGGCGCAGCGAAAGCTCGCGGTAGAACACCACCAGATAAAGCGAGGCGCACGCCCCGGCGAGGCCCAGCAGCCAGTCGGTCAGCGGCACCCGGTCGCGCGGCGAGCGCACGAACGCCGGATAGCTGACCGAGGCCAGCAGGATCGCGAACGACAGGTGGATGGAGCGGGCGATGCCGTCGGTGATGACGCCGACGTTGAGGATGAAGGGCAGCGGCGAGGCGTACCACAGCTGGAACAGGGTCCACGCCAGGGCGACCGCCATCATCAGCTTGGCCACGAAGCCGGTCGGCTTGCGTCCGCCCATGTCGACGGCGGTGACGAGGTCCTGAAGGGCCTCGCTGTCGACCGGGCCGGGGCCCGCCTTGGTGGTCTCGGTGCTGCTCATCTGTCCCTCTTCACGTCTCTCGGGTCGGACCTATTAACCGAATCGTAAGCTTCCCGTAAACGGCAAACCGCGCCGCGCCGCCGCGCGCGGCGGCGACGGCGACGTCCCGGCCCGCAGGAGGGACCGAAAATGTGCCGTATTTACGGCGGTTTCGCCGCCCGCGCCCCCGCGCGAACCGGCCATGCCGCGTCTCGTGTCCGAACCCCTGTCCGCCCCACGCGGACGTTGCCCGAAATGGCCGGAGGGAGCGCGGCGCGCTCCCCCCGAAGATCGCGGACCGGCTTAGAGCCAGCCCTTCTCCTTGTAGTACTTGGCCGCGCCGGGGTGCAGCGGCGCGGAGAGGCCCGCCTTCACCATTTCCTTCGGCTCGAGGTTGGCGAACGCCGGGTGCAGCTTCTTGAAGTCGTCGAAGTTGTCGAACACCGCCTTCACCAGGTTGTAGACCACGTCGTCCGACACCTTGGCCGAGGTGACCACGGTGGCGCGCACGCCGTAGGTCTTCACCGGCTCCGGGTTGCCCGAGTAGATGCCGCCCGGAATCGTCGCGGTGGAATAGTACGGATGCGCCTTGACCAGGGCCTCGACCGCCGGACCCTCGAGCGGGACGAGCTTGGCGTTGCAGGCGGTGGTCGGATCCTGGATCGCGGCGGACGGATGGCCGACGGCGTAGACGAAGCCGTCGATCTTGTTGTCGCACAGCGCCGGACCCATTTCGTCGGGCTTCAGCTCGGCGGCGAGGGAGAACTTGCCCTTGGTCCACTTCATCTCGGCCAGCAGCTCTTCCATCGAGGCGAGGGTGCCGGAGCCGGGGTTGCCGACGTTGAAGCGCTTGCCGGCGAAGTCCTCGAAGGTCTTCACCTTGGCGTCGGGGCGGGCGAGCACGGTGAGAGGCTCGGGGTGCACGGCGAACACCGCGCGCAGGTCGGCGACCTTGCCGTCCTTCTCGAACTGCTTCTTGCCCTCGTACGCGTTGTACTGAACGTCCGACTGGCTGAGGCCGAAATCGAGCTCGCCGGACTTGATCGCGTTGACGTTGAACACCGAGCCGCCGGTGGATTCGGTCGAGCACCGCACGCCGGTGGTCTTGTAATCCTTGTTCATCAAGCGGCACACCGCGCCGCCGACGGCGTAGTAGACGCCGGTGACGCCGCCGGTGCCGATGGTGATGAAGCGCTGGTCGGCGGCGTCGGCGACGCTCACCGAACCCATCACCGTGGCGAGGATGGCGGCGGATACGATCGACTTCTTCTGCAAACGCATGACGATAATCCCCGTGTTGTGGCGCCCGCCGTGGATCCGACGGGTCGAATTGCGCCCGGGCCCCGCGCCCGGACATTGGCTCCAGTCACCCCGCGGGGGGGAGTAGTCTCGGCGTGCGCTTCACGCCCCCAGTCCGGCCTCCGACACGGCCGCGTCGAGGGCGTCGCCGAGGCGGTCGACGATGGCGTCGACAACCCCGGCGGTCGCAATGAACGGCGGCGCCAGCAACACGTGGTCGCCGCGCACCCCGTCAACCGTACCGCCGGAAGGATAAACCATCAATCCTCTTGCCATGGCCGCCTGCTTGACGCGCGCATGCAATTTCAGGGCCGGATCGAGGGTTTCGCGGGTTCCGCGGTCGGCGACCAGCTCCAGCGCCTGGAACAGGCCCCGGCCGCGAATGTCGCCCACAAAGGGGTGGTTGCCGAATCGGGCCTCCAAACCCGCGCGCAGCCTCGCCCCCATCGCGCGCACGTTGGCGAGCAGGTCGTCCCGTTCGATGGTCTCCTGCACCGCCAGGGCGGCGGCGCAGGCGAGCGGGTGGCCCATGTAGGTGTGACCGTGCTGGAAGAAGCCGCTGCCTCTTGCGAAGGCATCGTAGATGCGTCCGCTGAGCAGAGTCGCGCCGATCGGCTGGTAGCCGCCGCCCAGCCCCTTGGCGACGGTGAGCAGATCGGGGGAGACGCCCTCCTGCGCGCAGGCGTGCAGGGTGCCGGTGCGGCCCATGCCGCTCATCACCTCGTCGAGGATCAGCAGCACTCCGTATTTGTCGCAGATCGCGCGCACGCGCTTGAAGTAGTCGGCCACCGGCGGCACCGCCCCGGCGGTGGCGCCCACCACGGTTTCGGCCACGAACGCCATCACCGTGTCCGGCCCGAGTTCGAGGATCTTGTCCTCGAGCGCCTGGGCGGCGCGGGCGGCGTAGGCGGCGTCGCTCTCGCCCGGATGGCGGTGGCGGTAGGCGTAGCACGGCGGCACGTGGTGGGTCTCGAGCAGGATCGGCTCGTAAAGCTTGCGCCGCCAGAGGTTGCCGCCCGCCGACAGGGCGCCCAGGGTGTTGCCGTGATAGCTCTGTTCGCGGGCGATGATCCTGGCGCGCTGCGGCTGGCCGATCTCGACGAAATACTGCCGCGCCATCTTGAGCGCCGCCTCCACCGCCTCGGACCCGCCGGAGACGAAATAGACGTAGTCGAGGCCCTCGGGCGCTCCGGCGATCAGCCGCTCGGCCAGGGCCTCGGCGGGTTCGGAGGTGAAGAAGCCGGTGTGGGCGAAGGCGAGCTTTTCCGCCTGGGCCTGGATCGCCGCCACCACCGCCGGGTGGTTGTGGCCGAGGCACGAGACCGCCGCGCCGCCCGAGGCGTCGATGTAGGCCTTGCCCTCGGCGTCGAACAGCTCGACGCCCCGGCCGCCGACCGCCGTCGGCAGGGTTCCCTTGATCTGACGGTGCAGGATGCGGGTCATGGCGACTCCTTCTCAATCCAGTGGACCCGGCTCGCCGCCAGGTGGGTTTCGGTTTCGGCGAGGGCCGCGAGGGCGGCGTCGCCGCGCTGGCCCGCGATCAGCGCGGCCAGCACCTCCGCCACCGCGAAGGCGGCGGCGAAGGAGCGGAAGAACGCGGGAGACTCCCCGCCGCCGACGCGGATCGTCACCCGGGCGGCGCGCGCCAGGGGGGAGAGCGGGCTGTCGGTGACGGCCACCAGGGCGACGCCCCGGTCCGCCAGCCCGCGCGCCGCCTCGACGGTGGCGCGGGTGTAGGGGGCGAAGCCGAACACCAGCGCCGCGTCGCCCTCGCCCGCGCCGCGCGCGCGGTCGGCGAGCAGGGCGGCGCCGTCGTCCAGCAGAATCGCGCGGTCGTCGATCAGGCCGAGGAGATAGGCCGCCGCCCACGCGGGCGGAAAGCTCGCGCGCAGCCCCAGGCAATAGAGCCGGGGCGCGGCGGCGAGCAGCGCGGCGGCGGCGCCCAGGCGTTCGAGCGCCTCGGGCGCGCGCAGCGCCGCGAGATCGTCGGCCACCGCCGCGAGGTGGGCGTCGGCAAGGCCGCTGGCGCCCTTTTCCCGCTGCGCCGCGAGCTGCCGCCCGGCGCCGCCCGCGAAGCCGAGATCGCCCGCGCGCACCGCCGCGGCATAGAGGTCGCGCACCGCGTCGAAACCGTCGTAACCGAGGCGCTGGGCGAGCCGCGTCATCGTCGCGGGCAACACCCCGGCGCGGCGCGCCTGCTCGCGCATCGTCAGCAGCGCCACGTCGTCGGGGTGGTCGACGACGAACCGCGCCGCCCGGCGCATCTGCTGCGGCAGGCGGTCGAATTCGTCGAGAATGCGTCGGCTGAGGGGGCCGTGATCCATCGAAACGCTCCGGATTGGGGTGTTTCAGAGATAGACGCAAAGCCGCCGGAAATGCAATATTTGTTTCATCGATGAGCACGCCCGATCCAGATGTTTAAAAATGAGGCACGACGATGACAGAACAGGCACCCGTCGCCCTGGCCGTCGCCCCCAACGGCGGCCGCCGCGTCAAGGCCGACCACCCGGCGATTCCCCTCGCTCCGGCGGAACTGGCGGAGACCGCCGCCCGCTGCCTGGAGGCGGGGGCGGCGATGATCCACGTCCACGTCCGCGACCGCGACGGCAACCACCTTCTCGACGCGCACGCCTACGCGGCGGCGCTGGCGGCGATTCGCGGCGCGGTGGGCGACCGGCTGGTGGCGCAGATCACCAGCGAGGCGCTCGGCGTCTACGCCCCGGCGGAGCAGATCGCGGTGGTCAAGGCGGTGCGGCCGGAGGCGGTGTCCCTCGCCCTGCGCGAACTCTGCCCCACCGCCGCCGAGGAACCGGCGTTCGCCGACTTCCTGCTGTGGCTCAAGGGGGCGGGCGTGGCGCCGCAGATCATCGTCTATTCCGCCGAGGAGTTCGCGCGGCTCAACGCCCTGATCCGGCGCGGCCTGGTGCCGTGGGCGGACCCGCCGGTGCTGTTCGTGCTCGGCCGCTATACCGCCGGGCAGACCTCGCGCCCGGCGGACCTGCTGCCGTTCCTCGCCCCCGGGCTGCGGCGCCCGGCGCACTGGATGACCTGCGCGTTCGGCCGCTTCGAGGCCGGGTGCGCCGCCGCCGCCGCGCTGCTGGGCGGCCACGTGCGGGTGGGGTTCGAGAACAACCTGTGGCTCCCCGACGGCTCGGTGGCGCCCGACAACGCGGCGTCGCTGGCGGCGGTGGCGGAGGCCCTCGCCCGCCTCGGAGTCGCCGCCGCCGACGCCGACGCCCTGCGCGCCGCGTGGCGGACCCTCCTTACCGATTGATGCAAAAGCGGCATACGCAATGCGCTTCTCCCGCGAATCAGATAAGCCTAAGATATAGGCAGAGGAGCCGCGGGCGTGCCGCGGCAGAGGGGGAATGCCATGGCGAAGACCACATCCATCAAGACCAAGATCGCCCTGCTCGCGGGCCTGTGCCTGGTGGCGACGGCGGCGGCCACCACCGCCGCCAGCTACGTCTTCTCCAGCCGCAACACCGCCTACGTCGACGCCTCGGTGTCCGACATCCTCGACCGCAAAACCCGGGAGTCGCTGCAAAACCTCGCGGCCGGGCAGGCCGCCCTGCTGCAAGCGGATTTCGAGGAGGCGCTCAACGCCGCCCGCGCCTTGGCCGACACCTTCGCGATCGTCGGCGCGCCCCACGGCAACAGCGTGCCCGACACCCTGCGCCGCAAGGTGATGCTCAACATCCTCAACCAGATGCTCAAGAGCAACCCGTCGTTCAACGGCACCTATTCGGCGTGGGAGCCGGACGCGGTGGACGGCAACGACGCCGCCTTCCGCGACAACGCCTTCGTCGGCAGCGACGCCACCGGCCGCTTCCTCCCCTATTGGACGCGCGACGCGGAAACCAACTTCATCACCGTGCAGCCCCTCGTGGAATACGACAGCCGCGAGCTTCACCCCAACGGCACGATGAAGGGCGGCTGGTACATCGGGCCGAAGGAAACCGGGCGCCCGAGCGTGCTCGGCCCGCTGCCCTACGTGGTGCAGGGCAAGTCGGTGTTCCTCGCCACGATGTCGGCGCCGATCGTCTCCCAGGGCAAGTTCCTCGGCGTCGCGGGCGCGGACTTCAACCTCAAGTTCGTGCAGGAGCTGGCGGTGCAGGCCAGCGCCTCGGTGTTCCAGGGCAAAAGCCAGGTGGTGATCCTCTCCGACCTCGGGCTGATCGTCGCCGACAGCGGCCGCCCCGACGAAATCGGCAAGAGCTACGCCACGCGCTCCGCCCAGTGGCAGAACGACCTGGAGCTGATCCGCACCGGCAAGGGCCTGATGCGCTGGAGCAAGGACGGCAACTTCCTGCGGATCTTCCAGCCGATTCCCCTGGGCGAGACCGGCAAGCCGTGGATGGTGCTGATCTCGGTGCCGCGCTCGGTGGTGATGGCGGAGGCCGAAGCCCTCGCCGCCGATCTCGACGCCCGCGCCGCCGCCGCCACCGGCTGGACCGTGGGCGTCGGCGCGCTCATCGCGGCGCTGGCGATCGTGGCGATCTGGATCGCCACCGTCGGGGTGACGCGGCCGATCGTGCGCATGACCGGCGCCATGCGCGCCCTCGCCGACGGCGACCTCGACGCCGAGGTTCCGGCGCGCGGCCAGACCGACGAAATCGGCCAGATGGCCGAGGCGGTGCAGGTGTTCAAGGACAACGCCCGCGAAGTCCGCCGCCTCGAGGCCGAACAGGCGGCCCTGGCGGAGCGCGCCGCCGTCGAGCGGCGGGAGGCGATGCACGCCCTCGCCGCCGATTTCGAAGCGCAGGTGATGGGCATCGTCGACGAGGTGTCGCGCCAGTCGGGCGAGCTGTCCCACTCGGCGGAGGTGCTCACCACCGCCACCAACCAGGCGGAACAGCAGGCCAGCGCCGTGGCCGCCGCGTCGGAGCAGGCGTCGGTCAACGTCCAGACCGTCTCCTCGGCCACCACCGAACTCTCCACCTCGATCCAGGAGATCAGCCGCCAGGTGGTGGAATCCGCCCGCATCGCGGCGGACGCGGTGACCGAATCCGAGCGCGCCAACGCCATCGTCACCGGGCTGTCCACCGCCGCCGGGCGGATCGGCGACGTCGTCGGCCTGATCACCGACATCGCCAGCCAGACCAACCTGCTCGCGCTCAACGCCACCATCGAGGCGGCGCGCGCGGGCGACGCGGGCAAGGGCTTCGCGGTGGTGGCAGGGGAAGTGAAGACCCTCGCCAGCCAGACCGCCCGCGCCACCGAGGAAATCGGCGGCCAGGTGACGGCGGTGCAGGCCTCCACCGACGAGGCGGTCTCGGCGATCCAGGCGATCGCCTCCACCATCGGCCGGATCAGCGAAATCTCCTCCGCCATCGCCTCGGCGGTGGAGGAACAGGGCGCGGCGACCCAGGAGATCGCCCGCAACGTTCAGCAGGCCGCCACCGGCGTCGGCGAGGTGTCCACCAACATCGTCACCGTCACCCAGGCGACCATCGAGTCGGAGGGTGCCGCCTCCCAGGTGCTGGCGGCGGCGCGGCGCCTGTCGGAGGTGGCGGAGCGGCTGCGCTCCGGCGTCGTCACCTTCATCGCCTCGGTGCGCGAGTCCTGAAGCCGCCCCGCGCCGGAGACGGCGCGGGAACCCCCATTCCGTGCGTCGCGTTCCTCCCCCGAAGGAGGCGCGCGATGCCACGGCCGTTCTGGAAGGGCTATCTCAAGCTCTCGCTGGTGACCTGCCCGGTGACCCTCACCCCGGCCACCACCGGGGCGGAGAAGCTGCGCTTCCACACCCGCGACCGCAAAACCGGCCACCGCGTCGAAAGCCGCTATGTGGACGCCGACACCGGCAAGCCGGTCAAGGACCTCGCCCACGCCTACGCGGTGGGGGAGGACGCCAGCGTGATCCTCGAAGACGAGGAGTTGGACGCCGTCGCCCTCGACACCACCCGCACCCTCGACATCGAAACCTTCGTCCCCCGCGCCGACGTCGAACCGGTGTGGCTCGACCGCCCCCACTTCCTCGCCCCCGACGACCCGGTGGGGGAGGAAGCCTTCGCGGTGATCCGCGAGGCGATGGCCGTCACCGCGATGGCGGGCATCTCCCGCCTCGTGCTCTATCGCCGCGAACGCGCCGTGCTCCTGGAGCCGCGCGACCGCGGCATCGTCGCCTGGACCCTGCGCTTCGGCGACGAAGTCCGCCCGCCGCCGTTCGAAGACCTCGCCACGCCCAAACCGGCGGGCAAACCCCTCGCGATGATCAAATCCCTGATCGCCGAACGCACCCGCCCGTGGAGCCTCGACCTCCTGCGCGACCCGGTGCAGGACCGCCTGCTCGCCCTCGTCGAGGCGGAACGCAAAGGCAAAACCCGCAAACCCAAACCCGCCCCCGCGCCCGAACCCCAGGGCAACGTCGTCAACATCATGGACGCCCTCAAAAGCAGCCTGGCGGCGGAGCGGAAGACGAAAAAAGGGAAGTAAGATGGGCTCCGCCCGGGCCGGAGGGGCGCGGCCCCTCCGGACCTCCCATCGTTTTTCCGCGAAGCGGGACCGGCCCCGTCACGCCGCGTGACGGCATTCCGGCGCTTCGCGCAAAAACCAAAACGTCCGGGAGGTGCGGAGGGACCGAGTCCCTCCGCGACGTTTTTCATCGCCGTTTTTTCCCCACCTCCAGCGGCGCCGCCTGGGCGCGGAAGTCGGCCCAGGGGTCCGCGTCGAGGGCGGCGAGGCGGGCCGGGGCGTTGGCGACGGTGAAGTAGGCGGGGCCGAGGTCGGCGGAGAGTTCCTCCCACGCCAGGGGCATGGAGACCGGCGCTCCGGCGCGGGCGCGGGTGGAGTATGGGGCAACGGCGGTGGCGCCGCGCTGGTTGCGGAGGTAGTCGACGAGGATCTTGCCGCGCCGTTTGGCCTTGGCGATGGTGGCGACGTAGGCGTCCGGGCTGTCGGCGGCCATGGCGTCGGCGAGGCCCTTGGCGAAGGCCTTGGCGGTGGGCCAGTCGGCGGCGGGGCGGAGGGGGCTGACGACGTGGAGGCCCTTGCCGCCGGAGGTTTTGACGAAGGCGGCGAGGCCCGCGTCGGCGAGCCGGGCGCGGATTTCCCGGGCGGCGGCGATCACCGCCTCCCAGGCGACGCCGTCGCCTGGATCGAGGTCGAGGATCAGGGTGTCCGGCCGCTCCCAGTCGGCGAGGGTGGACCCCCAGGGGTGGATTTCCAGCACGCCGGACTGGACCAGCGCGAGCAGGCCGTCGAGGCCGTCGACGGCGAGCATCGGCTCGGCGTCCGGTTCCGCCGGGTCGGGCACCTGGAGGATGCGGCGGTTGACGCCTTTCCACGGGTGCTTCTGGAAGAACGTCTGTCCGCCGACGCCGGAGGGGGCGCGCAGCAGCGCGAGGGGGCGGCCGACCACGAACGGTGCGATGCGCGGCCAGACCTCGGCGTAGTAGTCCGCCAGCCCGGCCTTGGTGACGCCCGCGTCGGGCCAGTAGAGGCGGTCGGGATGGGTGAGGGCGACGGTGCGGGCCTGGGGCGGCGGCGGCTTGGCGGCGGCGGCGGTTTCGCGCACCACGGTGTCGGCGCTCTTGTCCTCGCGCAGGCCGCGGAACGAGGCGTGGCGGAGGTTGCCGTCGCCGGTCCAGCCGCGAAACTCCACCTCGGCCACCAGTTCGGGGCGGACGAACCGCAGGCCCCGGCGGGCGGCGGCGTCGAGGGGGCCGTCGAACGGGCTTTCGGGGATCGCCAGCGGTTCGAGGCGCTCGAACAGCTGCCGCGCCACCGCGTGGCTGAAGCCGGTGCCGACGCGGCCGATGTGGCGCAGGCGGCGGTTGTCGTACACCCCCATGGCGAGGGCGCCGACCGCGTTCTTGAGCACGGTGGAGGGCACGAACCCGGCCACCACCGCCTCCTGCCGCGCGGTGCATTTGGATTTCACCCAGGTTTTGCCCCGGCCCGAGCGATAGGGGGCGTCGGCGCGCTTGGACACCACGCCTTCGAGGCTGAGGCGGCAGGCGTGGCGCAGCACCATCTCGCCGCTGTCGGCGAAATCGGCGGAAAGGCGCAGCGGCCCCTCGGCGGGAATGAGGTCGCCCAGCAGCGCCTTGCGGCGTTCCAGCGGCAGGTCGCGGAGGTCGTGGCCGTCGAGGTGGAGGAGGTCGAAGGCGTAGTAGACGAAGCGGTCGGCCCGGCCCTCGGAGAGATCGGCCTGGAGGGCGGAGAAATCCGAGGCGCCGGAGGCGGTTTCCACCACCAGCTCGCCGTCCACCAGCGCGTCGCGCAGCGGCAGCGCCGCGAGGGCGGCGGGCACCGCCTTGCCGAACCTGGCGGTCCAGTCGAGGCCACCACGGGTGAGCAGCCGCGCCTTGCGGCCCTCGATGCGCGCCTGGAGGCGATAGCCGTCGAACTTGATTTCGTGAATCCAGCGGCCGCCCTTGGGCGGCTTGGCGGCGAGGGTGGCGAGCTGGGGTTCGACGAACGCGGGCAGCGCCGCCGCGCGGGCGCCGGGCACCGCCGCGACGGCGGGAGCGATGCGGCCGGTCTTCGACGACCAGCCCGGCGGCTCGCCCGCCACCTCGGCGATGCGGCGGCCGGTCTTCACCGAGTCCGGGCGGTCGCCGAGGATGTCGGCGGCCGGGTCGGCGGCGGCGTCGTTGCCCTTGATCAGCAGCCAGTTGTCGCGTTTGTCGCGGGGCTTGCGCGCCATGCGCACGAGGTGCCAGCGGCCGCCGAGCTTTTCGCCCTCGAGGGTGAAGTCGAGGCGGCCGGAGCGCAGCCCTTCGTGGGGGTCGCCCTCGGGCGTCCAGGTGCCCCGGTCCCACACGATCACCGCGCCGCCGCCGTATTCGCCCTTGGGGATGGTGCCTTCGAAATCGGCGTAGTCGAGGGGGTGGTCCTCCACCGCCACGGCGAGGCGCTTGTCCGCCGGGTCGAGGCTCGGCCCCTTGGTCACCGCCCAGCTTTTCAGCACGCCGTCGAGTTCGAGGCGGAAATCGTAGTGCAGGCGGGTGGCGTCGTGCTTCTGCACCACGAATGCGTGGCCCTTGCGGCGGCCCTTGCGGCCCTTCGGCTCGGGGGTAGCGGCGAAGCGCCGCTTGGCGCGGTAGGACCCCAGCTCGGCCATGCGTCACCCCGCCTTGCGCGACTTGCCGGCGGCTTTCGCGGCGCGCACGGCGTTGGCGCTCTCCTCCAGCGCCCGGCGCAGGTCCACTACAGGCGCGGGGGCGCGGCGCTTGGCGGCGGGCAGGGCGCGGCCTTCCACCTTGGCGGCGATCAGCTCCTTGAGCGCGGCCTCGTAGCGGTCGGTGAAGGCGGCGGGGTCGAAGCGGCCGGTCTTGCCGGAAATGATGTGCTTGGCGAGGTCGAGCATCTCGCCGCCGATGGCGTGGGCGGCGATGCCGTCGAACACCTCCCCGGCGGGGCGGAGTTCGTAATCGAACAGCAGGGTGTGGGCGAGCAGGCCGTCGCCGAACGGGCGTACCAGCACCGCGCGATTGCGCCGGAACAGCACCGCCCGCGCCAGGGCGGCGGCCGAGCGGGCGCGCAGGCCCTCGCGGATCAGGGCGTAGGCCTCGGCGGCGGCGCGGTCGGCGGGGAGGAGGTAATAGGGCTTGTCGAAGGCGAGCGGGTCCACCTCGGCCTCGGCCACGAACCCTTCCACCTCCAGCACCTTGGTGCTTTCGGGCACGGTGGCGGCCACCGCCTCGGGGTCGAGGATCACGTAATCGTCGTCCGGCCCGTGGCTTTTCACCTGCGCCTCGCGCGGCACCTCGCGCCCCGACACCGAATCCACGTAGATGCGCCGCACGCGGCGGCCGCTGGCGCGGTCCACCAGGTTGAGGGAGATGCGCTCGGCGGTGCTGGCGGCGCCGTGCAGCGCCACCGGGCAGGCGAGTTCGGCAATCCTCAAGGTGCCTTTCCAGAGCGCGCGCGTCACGCCGACCGTCCCTTCCAGCGCCCCGGGGCGGGGCGACCGGAGTCAACGCCGGGGGCGGCGGCGGGGTTCCTGAACGCGGTCGAGGAACCCTTGCGGCGGTGGACGCGTTATTTCGTGGAACGCTTCAACAGTGAGGCAGAACCATGAACGGCATCATCTATTTGGTGGGATTGGTGGTCGTGATTCTGGCCGTCCTGTCCTTCTTCGGGTTCCGCTAGGCCAGACGCGCGGACACCCGGCAACGGGGAGACGAGACATGCGCTCGATTTTGCTGTGGATGCTCGGGGTCCCGATCCCGATCATCATCCTCATCGCCCTGCTCTACAACTAGGGCGGCGAAAAACCCGGCCGATGAAGCGGCCGGGTTTCTCGCGTCGCTCACTCGGCGACTTTGTAGCGCAGGCCTTCCTCGTCGTAGAAGAAGCCGTTGGAGTTGGGCGCGCCGTCCACCAGGCCCTCGGTTTCGTCCAGCACCTGCTGCGGCTCGACCCGGCCCAGCAGCACGCCGCGGAACAGGTCGGCGATGCGCACGATGTCCACGTCGTGGGGCGAGATGCGGAAGCGGCTCACGCCCATTTCCAGATACTGCGGAATCTCCGCCGCCAGGTTGTTGACGGTGTAGGACATCGTCTGGGTACCGTTGACGGTGAGGAAGGGCTTGCCCTCCAGCGTGTCCACGGTCATGCCGTCGTTGTGGAGGTTGCAGACGTAGCGGCAGTTGTCCTTGGGCAGGTTGTAGGCGCGCGCGTGGTAGCAGCGCGCCGCGATGGCGAGCGGCATGCGGCCGTAGACGAACGCCTCCACCTCCATGATCCCGGCCTTGGCGATCACCGCGGTGGTCTCGCCCGACATTTCGAACGGCAGGCAGACGCGGTCGGCGCCGCCGCGCGCGAGGGTGGCGAGGGTGCCCTCGTTGTAGACGTTCATCATCGGGCCGATCAGGTGCGGGCGGCCCTTCAGCATGTCGGCCACCGCGATGTCGTTGGCCTCGTAGTAGATGCCCGGGTCGGCGACGATGTCGCGCATCCAGCCCATCTCGCGGCTGGAGAGGATCAGCGCCTGGGTGGACATGATCGGCTCCTTGCCCGCGGCGCGCATCCGCTCGATCACCTCTTCCCAGAGCTTGGTCATGAACGGCGTGCGCTTCGAGCACACCACCTCGCCCAGGATCACGCTGTCCACGTCCGCCTCGTCGGCGACGCGGAAGTAGAAGTCCCGGCGTTTGGCCTCGGGCCAGTTGAACAGCAGCGGGCCGAGGGTGATCTTGGCGTCCTTGCCGTCGATGCTCACGATACGCTTGCTCCCCACGCTCTCAATGCCAGGCCTTGCGATAGGCGCCCGCGGTCTCCTGCCCGCCCTCGGTGAGGTCGGCGATCGCCGCGGCGTCCAGCTGCTGGCCCTTTTCGAGGGCGTCCACCGCGCGGCGGAACGCCTTCACCACCTTTTCCACATACGCCTTGCCGCGCTGGCGGCCCTCGATCTTGAGGGCGGTGACGCCCGCGTCGGCCACCTCGGGCAGCATTTCCAGCAGGTTGAGGCTCACCGGTTCCTCGAACAGGTAGCTCACCTTGTCGTTGGCGGCGAAGCGGCCCTTGCACAGGGTCGGGTAGCCCGCCGGTTCGCCCTGGGCGAAGCGGTTGATGGTGAAGCCGCCGAGCTTGGAGGCGAGGCCCGCGCCGGTCTCCTCGTAGGCGACGTGGCTGGCGGGCGAGCAGACGCCGGTCTTGTTGGGCGACTTGCCGGTGACGTAGGACGACAGCGAGCACCGCCCCTCGGCCATCACGCACAGGCCGCCGAACACGAACACCTCGGTCTCCACCTCGGTGTGGCGGTTGAGTTCCTTGATCTCGGGCAGGGTGAGCACGCGCGGCAGCACCACCCGGGCGATGCCGAAGTTGTTGGCGTAGTAGTTGATGCCCTCGGGCGTCGAGGCCGCCGCCTGCACCGAGAGGTGGCGGCGGATGTTGGGGGCGTTGTCTTTCGCGTATTCCACCAGGCCGATGTCGGCCAGGATCACCGCGTCGGCGCCCAGGCGGGCGGCGTCGTCGATGGCGCGGTACCAGGGGTCGAGGTTGCCCGCGGCGGGGAAGGTGTTGATCGCCACCAGCACGTCCGCCCCATGGTCGTGGGCGTAGGCGACGCCGTCGCGCAGTTCCTCGCGGTTGAAGTTGAGGCCCGGGAAATTGCGGGCGTTGGTCTCGTCGCGGAAGCCGCAGTAGACGGTGTGCGCGCCCGCGTCGACGGCGGTGCGCAGGGCGGCCGGAGTGCCCGCCGGGCAGACCAGTTCGAGACTGGTCACCGGGCGAGACGGATCGCGGGCGACGCGGGACATGGCGAAACCTCCATCGACGGGCTGTCGGAACGATTTTTGCGAACGGTTCTCAGGTGGGAAGGGTCTTGGACCGTCGCAAGGTTTTTTCGAGTCGGGCGCAACGTTCCTCCAACTCGTCGATGCGGCGCTGCTGCGCCTCGGCGCGGCGCACCGCCGGGGAAACCAGGGACTCGCCGAGGATTTCCATGTCGGTTTCGACCCGCGCCACGGCCTTGAGAATCTTTTGCGCGATCGCCTTGGCGGGGTCGGCGAGCGGGCCGAACCCGGCGGCGACGTCGTCGAGGAAATCGATGTCGGCGCCGTCCAGCGCGTTGCGCAGGGCGACCACCGCCTCGGTGTCGCCCTCGTAGACGAGATCGCGGGTGAAGAACATCGCGTCGCCGTCGATGGAGCCGTCGAGCAGGCCGAACAGAACCTTGAGCGGCGCGCGGATGGTGGCGTCCACCTCGGCGCTGTCGCCCTTGCGCAGCACGCTCACCGCGCCCTCGCCGTCGGCGATCATCAGCAGGAACTGCCACGGCAGGTCCACCACGTCGACGAGGAAGCGCTTCGGCCCCAGGGGGTTGAGGCGTTCGAACAGGCCCGGATGGCGCACCTGCACCCGCCGCGCCAGGCGGTCGGCGATCGGCTGCACGATTTCCGGCGGAATCGCCCGCAACAGCAGCCCGCCGACAAGGACGGGCGAAAACGGTGGCGTCGACATCTCAATGTCCCCAAAGCATGCGGTGTCGGTCGGTTTTAGCACGCGCTATCGGCGTTGTCCCGACTTGCGGCGGGAAAAATACCGGGGGCGGAGCGGCGCGTCCGCCAGCCGGGGCTTCCAGCGGGTGAGGAGAAAGGCGTTGCCCACCACGCTCACCGACGAGAGCGCCATCGCCGCCCCCGCCACCGTCGGGCTGAGGAAGCCCAGCGCCGCCACCGGCAGCGCCACGACGTTGTAGACGAACGCGAGGGCGAGGTTCTGGCGGATCTTGTTCCAGGTTTCCCGCGCCACCGACAGCGCGTTGGCCACCGACATCACGTCGGCGCGCAGCAGGGTGATGTCGGCGGACTGCATCGCCGCGTCGGCGGCGGTGCCCACGGCGATGCCGAGGTCCGCCTCCGCCAGCGCCGGGGCGTCGTTGATGCCGTCGCCCACCATCGCGACGCTGCGGCCCTTGGCCTGCAGGCGGCGGACGATCCGCACCTTGGTCTGCGGCACCGCGTCGGAGAACGCGTTCTTCACCCCCAGGCTCTCGGCGGCGGCGGCCACCGCCGTGTTGCTGTCGCCCGAGACCACCGCGCAGGCGACGCCCTCGGCCTGGAGCGTCGCCACCGCGCGCCGGGCGTCGCCGCGCAACGGGTCGGAGACGGAAATCCCGCCCACCAGCAGGCCGTCCGCCGCCACCCAGATCGCCGAGCGGCCCTGCATCGCCAGCAGCGGCGCGATCCACTCGCCCACCGCCATGTCCACGCCCACCGCGTCCATCAGCGGGCGGTTGCCCACCACCACCTCGGTCTGGCCCTCCAGCACCGCGCGCACCCCCCGGCCCGGGATCGCCTCGAACGATTTGAGCGATTCCGGCACGATGCCGTAGGTTTCCGCGTGGGCGAGGATCGCCCGGCCGAGCGGGTGCTCGGACCCCTGCTGGGCCGAGGCGGCGAGCGTCAGCAGGCGGGAGATGTCGCCGTCCAGCGCCTCCACCGAGGTGACGAACGGGCGGCCCTCGGAGAGGGTGCCGGTCTTGTCGAACAGCACGGTGTCGACCCCGGCGGCCTTTTCCAGGCTGTCGACGTCGCGGATCAGGATGCCCGCGCGCGCCGCCGCGCCGGTGCCCGCCACCAGCGCCGCCGGAGCGGCGAGGCCGAGGGCGCACGGGCAGGCGATCACCAGCACCGAGACGGCGGCGCGGATCGCCTCGGCGAAGGCGTTCTCGAGCGCCAGCCAGCCGAACAGGGTGAACACCGCCAGCCCCAGCACCACCGGCACGAACGCGGTGGTGACGCGGTCGACGAAGCGTTGCAGCGGCACCTTGCGCGCCTGCGCCTCCTCCACCAGGGTGATGATCTGCGCGAGGGTGGAGTCCGCCGCCACCCGCGCGGCGCGCACGTGCAGCACGCCGCCGCCGTTCATCGTGCCGCCGGTCACCACGTCGCCCTCGCCCTTGTCCTCGGGCAGGCCCGCGCCGGTGATCATCGAGGCGTCCACCGCGCTCTCGCCCTTGACGATCACCCCGTCCACCGGGATGCGCTCGTAGGGCTTCACCATCACCACGTCGCCCACCGCCACCTTGTCGATGGGCTTCGAGATCAGCGCGCCGTCCTTGATCACCCGGGCGCTCTTGGCGCGCAGCTCCATCAGGCCGCGGATCGCGCGGGTGGTGCCGTGCTTGACCACCGCCTCCAGCCACTTGCCGAGGCGGACGAAGGCGATGATCGCGGCGGCGGTCTCGAAATAGAGGTTGCGCCCCTCCGGCCCCACCGACACCCAGGCGATCAGCGAATAGAGGTAGGCCGAGGCGCTGCCCAGCACCACCAGCAGGTCCATGGTCGCCGCGTGGGTCTCCACCGCCCGCCACGCCCCCATGGCATAGCGCGCGCCGCCCAGGCCCAGCACCACGGAGGAGAGCAGGAACGCCCAGAACGGCCCGAACAGCGGCGTGCCCGCCACCCGCCAGGCGAGGTTGAGCAGCAGCGGCACGGTGAGCACCCAGACGATGCCGAGCATCAGCGTCTCGAAGCGGTTGGCCCCGGCGCCGGAGCCGTAGATCGCGGCGCTTTCGAGATCCGCCACCGCGCCGTGCTCGCCCAGCGGCGTGACGCCGTAGCCCGCCCGCCGCACCGCGTGCATCAGCGCCTCGACGTTGATGTCGCGGTCGAGGATCCGCACGTCGGCGCGGTTGAGCACCGGATTCACCTGGGCCTCCACCACCCCCTCCACGTGTTCGAGGGCGGTGCGCACCCGCGCCACGCAGGCGCTCGAGGTCATGCCGCGAATCGACAGCGGCACCAGCGCGTCGGCGAGGGCGAAGTCGATGGCGTCCAGCTCGGCGGCGATCTCCCGCAGCGTCACCCGCCCCGGGTCGAGGGAGAGGGCGACGCTGTCGAGATCGGTGGCCACCGTGGCGGCCACCACGCCCTCCATCCGCAGCAGGCGGTTGCGCACGCGGTGGGCGTCGGTGGCGTCGCGCATGCCCAGCACCGGCACGACGACGCGGCTGTACGGGCTTTCGGGCGACGGGGCGGCGGCTGCGGGGTCGGTGACGGCGACGGACATCGGAACGCGCAAAACTCCGGCGGAAAAGTTTCGGTGCGAGGGGGTTGACCCGGTGCGACCCCCGGCGCGATATTTCTGTCGTTAAGGATATGCTTGTTCTCAGGGCGGGGTGCAATTCCCGACCGGCGGTATCTTCCGGAAATTCCGGAGGCAGCCCGCGAGCGCCCGAGGCCGCCAGGCTTCGGGGTCAGCAGATCCGGTGAGAGGCCGGAGCCGACGGTTACAGTCCGGATGGAAGAGGACGGGCAGACGCGCGACGGGGTTTTCCGCCCCGGCGCTCGTGTGCGGCCGCGTTCGCGGCAGTCCCTCGCGCCCCGGTTCAGGCTCAGGCTTCGTTTGGAGAGCATGAGATGAATCAGTCGAAGTTGATCGTTCCCACCCCCGACGCATGCGCCAGCCCGGCGGAAACCGCCGCCGAACGCGTCGCCCGCGCGGTGGCGGCGCTCCGGGCCGGGCGCGGCGTGATCGTCACCGACGACGCGGACCGCGAGAACGAAGGCGACATGATCTTCGCCGCCCACACCCTCACGCCCGAGCAGATGGCGCTGCTGATCCGCGAAGGCTCGGGGATCGTCTGCCTCGTGCTCTCCCGCGCCCGCTGCGCCGCCCTCGGCCTGCCGCCGATGGTCGCCGACAACTCGTCGAGCTACGGCACGCCGTTCACCGTCTCCATCGAGGCGCGCCACGGCGTCACCACCGGCGTCTCCGCCGCCGACCGCGTCGCCACGGTCAAGGCCGCCATCGCCGCCGACGCCAAACCCGAAGACCTCGCCCGCCCGGGCCACATGTTCCCGCTCGCCGCCCACCCCCAGGGCCTCCAGGGCCGCCAGGGCCACACCGAAGCCACCCTCGACCTGATGCGCCGCGCCGGTCTGCCCGACTCGGGCGTGCTCTGCGAAGTCACCAACCCGGACGGTACCATGGCCAAAGGCCCGCAGCTCGACGCCTTCGCCCGTGCCCACGGCATGCCGATGGTGGCGATCGCGGACCTGCTGCAGGTGAAGTAAAAACCAGGCCGGGCGCTGCCCGGACCCGCACAGGGCCGTGGGCCCTGTGAACCCATTTTTTGGTTTTGCGCGAAGCGCGATAAAAGACGATCGCGCCGTAGGGTTCGATCCCGCTCCGCGGAAAAAACCAAGCGAATGGGAGGTGCGGAGGGACCGAGTCCCTCCGCGACTTTTCTTTACCGCCTGTTCTTTACCGACCCTTCCTTCCCCCCTCACGCCTCCTGCCGTTCCCGCACCGTCGAGGCGCGGATCGGCGGGCGGGGGCGGCCGCTTTCGATCACGGCGTTGGCGAACAGCAGCAGCGGCACCGCGACGATGCCGCCGACGGGTCCCCACATCCACAGGCCGAAGAGGATGGCGAAGAACACCGCGAACGGGTTGAGGGTCATGGTGCGGCCGAGGACCTGGGGGGTGATGAACTGGTTCTCGGCGAGGTTGACCGCCGAGTGGGCGAGCGCGGGCAGGAGGATTTGCCAGCCTTCGAAGTGGATCATGCCGACGCCGAGCAGCAGCGAGACCATCACGGCGGTGCCGACGTAGGGGATGAAGTTCATGATCGCCGCCAGCACCCCCCACATCCAGGGTTCGGGCGCGCCGATCGCCCAGAGGGCGGCGGCCACCGCCGCGCCCATGGCGAGGTTGATGCCCGAGACCGCGATCATGTAGCGGGAGACGTCGGCCTCGACGGTGGCGATCACGCGGTCGACGCGGCGGCATTGGCCGCTGTTGGCGCAGAGGCCGACGATGCCCGCGCGCAGGCGTTCGCGGGTGGCGACGAAGAAGTAGACCCCGGCGAGGAACACGATCATCTGCGAGAGTACCGCCGGGGCGAGCAGCACCGCGCTTTCCACCGCCTTGCCGCCGTCCACCGTCACCGACATCGAGGATTCGGGGGCGGCGCCGCGGAACTCGTCGCGCAGGCCCGCCGGATCGGCTCCGCCGCCGCCCGGCTTCCAGGAGAGGAGATCGGTCTGGAGCTCGTTCCAGATGTCGGGCAGGCGGTCGAACCACACCGAGATCGGCCACGCGAAGGCGGAGACGAACGCGGCCATCAGGGCGCCGGTGAAGATCACGATCACCAGCGCCGAGAGGGCGGGCGGCACCTTGAACGCCTCGATGCGCCGCGCCGCCGGGGCGAACATCAGGCCGATCACCACCGAGAGGGTGAGGGGCGCGAAGATCATGCTGGCGGCGTGGAGGGCGGCGAAGGCGGCGACGCCGCCGGTCGCCACCATGCCCCAGCGGGCGCCGGTGGAGAGCGGGTCGCGCGGCGGCGCGGCGGGCGGCGGGGCGGGGCGGCGGGGTGTCGGACGGCGCATTCCGGTGGTTTCCTCGGGCGGTTGGGCGGGAAACCAACGTTCTGGAATGGTTGCGGTTCCGCTATCCGACCGGCGCCTCGATGACGATCGCCACGCCGCCGCCCTCGAAGCGGCGTTCGATACGGCCGCCGAGTTCGCCCTGGATGCTCGCCTGGATCAGCCGGGTGCCGAAGCCGGTGCGCTGCGGCGCCTCCACCTCGACGTCGCTGGTTTCGCACCATTCGAGGCGGACGTGGCGCCGCCCCTCCGCCTCGGTCACCTGCCACTCCACCGCCAGGGCGCCGTCCGGTTCGGTGAGGCGGCCGTGTTTGAGGGCGTTGGTGGCGAGTTCGTGGAAGATCAGGCCGAACGCCTGGGCGGCGTGCTCGTCGAGGTCCACCTCCGGCCCCGAGAGGCGCACCAGCGCCAGATCCTCGCCGAACACCTGCTGAAGCTCCTTGTGGAGGAGGGCGCGCAGGTCGGCGCGCATCCAGTGGGAGCGGGTGAGCATGTCCTGCGCCGAGGCCATCGCCTGGAGGCGGGCGAAGAACGAGTCGGTGAACGCGGGGAGGGAGTCGGAGGCGTGGGCGGTCTGCCGCGCGATGGCGAGGATGCGGGCGATGGAGTTCTTGATGCGGTGTTTCATCTCGCCCAGCATCAGGTCGCGCTCCACCAGCGCCTGTTCGGAGATCTGGTGCATCTGCCGCACCGCCGCGAGGGCGCGCATCTTGGCGTGCACCGCCACCGCCAGGGCGAGGCCCACCAGCAGCGACACCAGCATCGCCGCCGCCGGGACGATGTCGGGCTGGGCCACGTGGTTGCCCAGGGGAATGCCCTCGAACACCCAGGTGCGCCCCGCCACCTCGACCGCCTGGGAGGTGACGTTGCCGCCCGCGGTGGCGAAGCCCTCGGTCTGGAACAGGATGAACTCGGGCGCGTCGCGGTCGTAGATCCGCAGCTCCAGCGGCGGCTGGCCGTTCCACAGGGTGGCGGCGAAGAAATCCCCGGCGCGCAGCGGCGCGAACACGAAGCCCACGGCGGGCATCGCCGCGTCGCTCCGGGCGTCGGGGGGGCGCACGCCGAACACCGGCAGCACGATCAGGAATCCCGGCTGCTTGGCGCGGGTGATCTCCTGCGGCAGGGTGACCGGGCCGGAGGCGTGGGGGCGGCCGTCGGCGAGGGCGGCGGTCATCGCCGCGCGGGCGGAGGGATCGGAGTAGAGATCGTGGCCGAGGGCGGCGAGGTTGCGCGGGTTCTGCGGCTCGAGGTAGACCACCGGCGCCCCGAACGGGGTATCCGGCAGGTTGCCGATGTCGGCGACGACGCCGTAGGCGCGGCGGATCAGGGACTGGGCGCGGGCTTCCTCGCCGTGGCGGATCAGGAGCGCGAAGCCGAGGCCGTGGGTGCCGAGGTAGCGGCTTTGGGATTCGAGGCGGCGGACGAAGCGGGCCAGCGCCTCCTGGTCGATGGCGTTGCGGGTGGCGTCGAACATCGCGTCGGTGGCCTGGAGCAGGGTGATGTGGGTGGCGAGGCGCTCGTTGGTGCGCTCCACCGCCTGACTCACCAGGCCGGTCATTTCGGTCTGCTCGCGCTGAAGTTCGGCGGAGCGGAGCGACATCGCCAGGCCCACGCCGATCAGGGCGACGACCAGAAACACGATGAAGGACAGGGCGCGGTTCATCGCGTTCGATCCCCGTTCGTGCCGGGCGCGCAACGTTTTCCGACCCCGGTTCCGGGGAACGCCGCAAGGCCGCCGTGCGTTGACCTAGGTATTCCGGAAAGGACCCGTCCATTCATGGAACATGAGGAGCCTAGCATGAACAGGAACCAAATCGAAGGCAATTGGGAACAGCTCAAGGGTAAGGTCCAGACCCGCTGGGGCAAGCTCACCGGCGACGATCTCGACGTCATCGAGGGCAACCGCAAGCAGCTCGCCGGCCGCATCCAGGAGCGCTACGGCATCGCCGAGGAGGCCGCCGAGCGCGAGATCGACGAGTGGCTCGGGCGCCCCTGACGCCCAACGAGACGGTGAAAAAACCGGGGCATCGCCCCGGTTTTTTCATGTCCGGTTCAGAATCCGCGCACCAATCCGGTGACGACGGTGGCGAGCAGGAAGATCAGGAACAGGAAGAACAGGAACTTGGCGATTCCCGCCGCGGTGCCCGCGATCCCGCCGAACCCGAGAAACCCCGCCACCAGCGCAATGACGAGAAATACGGCAGCGTAATAAAGCATGATCCGTCTCCTATCGAAGTGTTCTCGATGAAAACGGATTCGTCACTTTTCCGTTCCCGCCTCACGCGGCCTTCTCGGCGGCTTCGTGGAAGAACAGGGCCTGGCTGATCAGGGCCTTGACCATGTCGGGGTTGAACGGCTTGGTCACCAGGAAGGTCGGCTCCGGGCGCTCGCCGGTGAGCAGCCGCTCGGGGAAGGCGGTGATGAAGATCACCGGAATCGCGCTGGAATGGAGGATGTCGTTGACCGCGTCGATGCCCGACGAGCCGTCGGCCAGCTGGATGTCCGCCAGCACCATCTTGGGGTGGGTCTTCTCGTAGAGCGCCACCGCCTCGTCGCGGGTGCGGGCGATGCCGGTGACGTGGTGGCCCAGGCTTTTTACCATGTCCTCGATGTCCATGGCGATCAGCGGCTCGTCCTCGATGATCATGATCTCGGTCACCACCTGGCGGGAGATCTCGGCGGAGGCGGTGTCGAGCAGCTCGGGCACCAGGGCCTCGGGGACGTCGAGGATCTCGGCGATCTCGGCGGGCTGGAAGCCCTCCACGGCGGCGAGCAGGAACGCCTGGCGCGGCACCTCGGGGATCGTCTGGAGGTTGGTCTGGGCGCGCTGCTCCCAGGCGAACGGCGAGGGCTGCTCCCAAACCTCCACCCGAATGGAACCATAGAGACTCGCGAACAATTTATACAAGGCGACGCGGTCGTTGCGGGCCGGGGGAAAGATCGTCACGTCGGCGATCAGCGCCTCCAGAACCGCCGAAACGTAGGCGTCGCCGGAGCTTTGCGATCCGGTGAGGGCGCGGGCGTACCGCCGCAGGAACGGAAGATGTGCGGCGATGCGGGTCGAAAGCGGCATAACGGGGCTCTCCTATGGCGGGTCTGCAAGTCTCAAGCTGCAATAGACAACGTCGGCCGGAATTTTCCGTTCCCGGTCCTGGAACTTTTTTTATTGTCCTGCATTTAGTGTCGAGGTTACTCGAGGTCACATAAGAATGATGGTCGACAAAATCCATAGAAAGCACCAGGGGCCGCAACGGGGCGACCCGAACGAAGCGATCAGCCGCAAGCTGAAGCTTCTCTACACCGCGGTGGAGGAGGAGGGGATTCCCGACCGGTTCCTCGACCTTCTGGAAAAGCTCGACCTCGCCGAGCGGGCGGCCTCCGTCCCGCCCGCGGGCGACGACCGCTGAGAGGTCTCCCCGATCCATGCAAGACGGATTCAAGAGAGAGCTTCTGGCGGCGCTGCCCGGCCTGAGGGCGTTCGCGATGTCCTTGAGCGGACGCAGCGACCGCGCCGACGACCTGGTGCAGGAAACCATCATGAAGGCCTGGTCGAAGCAGGAAAGCTTCCAGATGGGCACCAACATGAAGGCGTGGCTGTTCACCATCCTGCGCAACGAGTTCTATAGCCAGATCCGCAAGCGGGTCCACGAGGTGCGCGACCAGGACGGCGTCTACACCCAGAAGCTCGCCACCCACCCGGCGCAGCTCGGCGCCCTCGACCTGCGGGATTTCCAGCGCGCCCTCGAAAAGCTGCCCGACGACCAGCGCGAGGCGATCATCCTCGTCGGCGCCTCGGGCTTCTCCTACGAGGAAGCGGCGGACATCTGCGGCTGCGCCGTCGGCACGATCAAGAGCCGGGTTTCCCGCGCGCGCGCCAAGCTGCTGGAAATCCTCCAGATCAGCGGCGAGGCCGATTACGGCCCCGACCCGGATTTCGCGGCGATCACCGACCGCCCGATCACTCCGTGATCCCGGCCGCCAGCAGCGGCCGGATCACCTCGGCGAAGCGGGCCGCGTCGAACGGCTTGCCCAGCACCGGCGTTTCCGGGAAACCGGGGACGCCGCGCATATAGGCGGCGTTGGCGGTGGTGAACACCACCGGAATGCCCCCCTGCCGCACCCGCTCGGCGAAGGCGCGCCTCGCGTCGAGGCGAAAGCCGGTGTCGAGCAGCGCCAGCGTCACCTCCCCCCACGGAATTCCCGCGCACGCGGCGGCGCTGGCGGGGTTGACGATCGTCACCTCGCACGGCAGGAGGTCGCGCAGGAGGCGTTCCGCCTCCATCGCGATCAGGTATTCGCTTTCGGCGACGAGAATGTGGGGTTGCCCCATGCGGGATCGGTCCTTTCGTTGAGGACCCTTCTCTTATCCCTGCCACCATGTGGGGTCATTTAAAAATGATAGGAAAACCGGAAATCGCGCCCACCGTCGGCGCGGAACCCACTCGCCGCGCCGTGCGTTACATTTAGGAAAACTAAGGTTTTTCTGGAAGGACGCGAATGGACGAACGAATCCTGGAAGACTCCGAATGCGAGAGTTGCCCGATCGACGACGGCGGCCTCGAGACCGCCGTCGGCGAGCCGCTGCGCGCGGGAATCGCCCGCCACAGGATCGGCGACCTGTCGCTGGCGGCGGGCGCGGCGATTCTCCTCGAGGGGATGGAAAGTCCCCACGTCTACAGCCTCACCCGGGGCGTGGCGTACCGCCACAAGAGCCTCTCGGACGGCCGCCGCCAGATTCTCGGCTACGTCTTCCCCGGCGACCTGATCGGCGTGCAGGGGTCGCTGCTCGGCCGCAGCCACCATGCGGTGGACGCGCTGTCCGACGTTTCGCTCTGCGTGTTCGACCGCGAATGCCTGCGCGAGCTGTTCGCCCAGGCGCCCTCGGCGGGCTACGCGGTGGCCTGGCGCGCCGCCAAGGACGAATGCATGCTCGACGAGATCCTGGTGTCGGTGGGCCGCCGCACCGCCCTCGAAAGCGCGGCGTTCCTGCTGGCGCTGCTGCACCAGCGGGCGCGGCGCACCGGCATGGCGCCGCGCGGGCGGCTCGCCTTTCCCCTCACCCAGCAGCACGTGGCCGACGCCCTGGGGCTGTCGGTGGTCCACACCAACCGCACCCTCAAGCGTCTTTCGGCGATGAAGCTGATCTCATGGCAGGATCGCGGCTGCGCGATTCTCGACGAGGCGGGGCTGCTCGCCCTCGCCGGATGGCCGGGCCTGGACGACACCCCCTCCGCCGCGTGAACCGGGGTGGCGACCGGGACGGCCGTGTGGGGCCGGGGAAGGACGAGGGATCACTCCTTCCGGGCGGACTTCGGCTGGGTGCCGAGGAACGCCAGCGTCCCGATCGCCGCCGCGATCAGCAGCGGGCGGGTCCGCAGGAATATCGGCAGCGTCGACAGCGCCACCGCAAGCTCCCCCCGGGCCACCGCGCGGCGCTGCGCGGACCTGCGGCGCTCGGCGGCGGAAATCATCGCGGCCACGGCGACCACCGCCAGCGCCACCCCGAGGGCGGCGGCGGCGACGATCAGCGCCGCTTCGTCCGCCGGGCGGAACCGGGCGAGGCGCTGATAGGCCGCGACCATGAGAAAGACATAGGCGGTGAGGGCGAACACCGCCACCACCCCCCAGGTCACCGCGCTGCGGCGCGCCCGTTTGAGCGCGCCGCGCACGTCGTCGGAAAGCACCGACGAGGCGATCGGCAAAAGCCAGCGCATCGCCGTGCTCTACTTGCTGCGCATCAGAAGCGCGATCAGGAAGCCGATGCCGGCGGCGACGCCGACGGCGGCGAGCGGCTGCTCGCGCACGGTTTCGGTGAGCTTCTGCCCGGCCACGTCGGCGCGCTCGCGGAGCGCGCGCAGCTCCTCCTCGGTGAGTTCGGAAAGCCGGTCGATCTTGTCTTTCGCCTGGCTCTTGAGGGTGGCGGCCGAACTGTTGCCGATGTCGCCGACGATCTTGTTGAGCTTGGCGATTTCGGCGCGGATGTCGCCGATCTGCTTGAGCAGGTCGTCGGTGGCGTTCGAAGCGTTGGCCATGGGAATCCTCCGTTAGCTGGAACGGAGGGCAAACGCGTTCGCCGCGCCGAAGGTTCCGCCGCCCGCAGCACCCGCCGGGCGGAACCGAATCCCCGCTTTGTGCATTGGGATTCGAAAATGTATGATCGGTCCATACGTGCGCTCCGGATTGCCTCGGCAGGACGCCGGACCGATCGGCACGACAAAAAGGCGGCGGCCCGATGACGACGAACTGGGAGAGGCGGACGAAGGCGCACATGCCGCGGGCAGGCCGGTGGCGATGACCCAGCGGATTCACCAGGCGCTCGACGATCCGGTGCGCCTCGACGCCCTGTCCCGCTACATCCTCCGCCAGACCGGCTCCCTCCGCGATTTCGAAGCCCTCACCGCGCTGGCGGCGGAGCGCCTCGACGCGCCGATGGCCGCCATCGGCCTGATCGAACGCGACGCCAAGTGGTTCCACACCCACCTCGGCTTCGAGCGGGAGGAAATTCCCGCCGACGCGGCGTTCGGCCGCTTCGCCATCGCCCAGGGCGGCACCTTCGTGGTGGAGGACGCCGCCGCCGACCCCCGCTTCGCCGACAACCCGCTGGTCGCCGAAGAGCCGCGCGTGCGGTTCTACGCGGGCGCCGCCATCGAGGTGCACGGCCAGCGCATCGGCACCCTGGCGGCGATGGACAGCCGCCCCCGCCCCCGCCCCGGCGACGCCGCCCTCGCCGCCCTCGAACGCCTCGCCGGTCTCGTCGGCTCGCTGTTCGAGCTGCACGACGCCGCCCGTCGCGGCCGGTTTTCCGAGCGCGCCCTGAGCCACGCGGAAATCCGCCAGGCGATGGCGATGCGCGCCGCCAAGATCGCGTCGTGGAGCTGGGACCTCGGCAGCGACATCGTCGACTGCGACGACACCCTGCGCACGATGTTCGGCCTGCCCGCCGGGCTGCCGGTGACCGGCCGCGACCTGATCGCCGCCATCACCCCCGAGCACGTGGCGGCGCTGCGCGAGGCGCTGCGGGATTCGCTGGTGGTGGACCAGGATTTCTCCGGCGAGTTCCGCGTCGCCGCCAACGGCCGCTGGCTGCTGGGCCTCGGCCGGGTGTTCGAGCGCGACGCCGAAGGCCGCGCCGCCGCGGTGCTGGGGGTCTACATCGACATCACCGCCACCAAGGAATCCGAGGAAAAGACCCGCCTGCTGCTGCGCGAGCTCAACCACCGCGTCAAGAACACCCTGGCGATGCTGCAATCCCTCGCCGGGCAGACGCTGCGGCGCTCGCGCAACGACAAGGAATTCACCGTCGCCTTCTCGGGCCGCCTCCAGGCCCTCGCCGCCGCCCACACCCTGCTCTCGGACCGGGAGTGGGAGAGCATCGACCTCCTCACCCTGCTCAAGACCCAGGTGTCGCCCTACGCCTTCGATTTCGACGAGCAGGTGGCGGTGGCGTGCCCGGACATCGCCCTCGACCCCGACGAGGCCCTCGGCCTCGGCCTGGTGCTGCACGAGCTCGCCACCAACGCCGCCAAGTTCGGCGCCCTCTCCCGCTCCGGAGGCCGGGTGGCGGTGGCCTGCACCGAGGACGACGCGGACGCGCGGGTGATCGAATGGACCGAATCCGGCGGTCCGCCGGTGCGGCCGCCGAAGTCGGGCGGGTTCGGCTCGATCCTGATCGCCCGCAGCCTCGACAAGATCGTCGGCAGCTCGGTGGAGGTGGCCTACCCCACCACCGGCCTGCGGGTGCGCATCCGCATTCCCAAAACCGTCCGCCCCCCCTCCCCCGCCTGACGGGGAACCATCGCGCAGTCCTCGCGTTGATCCCGCAAGACGAGCAAGGGAGACGCGGAGACATGCAGCACCGCACCGAACGATACGCCGAGTTCCTCGCCCGCGTCGCCGAAGACGCGGTGGTGAACAACCGCATCGGACAGTGGGTCGGCATGGCCGCAGCGCTTCTCCTGGCGCTCGTCGCCGCGGCGATGGCGAGCGACGTCATCCTATAGCCGTGGCGCGCGCCCCGCTCCGGCGGGCGCGGCTCAGGGAACTGCGTCCCTGAATGCCGCACGTTGGCGGCTCTTAAGATCAAAACGACGGCGAAATCGCCGGATCCCCCAGCGGCCGCATGGCGTCCGCCGAAGGCTCCGCTTTCGCCGAAACCGGCGGCTCGCGCCGTCACTCGGGATCAACAGACAGGGAAGAACGCAACCATGATCAAGCAATTCCTCACCGTCGCCGCAGTCGTCGGCCTGATGTCCGGCACCGCCCTCGCCCAGGGCACGGGTGGCGGCGGCGATGCCGGCAGCAGCAGCGGCGCCGGCAGCGGGTCGCAGAACCTGAACCATGCCCCGCCGACCGGCGGCGGCGTCGGCCCGACCGGCACCGACCAGGCGCCCGCCTACCGCGACCAGCAGGGCAACCCCTGCACCGCCGGGGCCGCCGGGTGCAGCCGCGTCGAAGGCGGCGCGATGAAAAAGACCCAGTAACCGGCGCGAACCGGCCTGTTGCCGGATGACGCCCTCAACGCAAGAGGTCACGCGATGATCAAGCAGATCCTGGCCGTCGCCGCCATCGCCGGATTGATGTCCGGCACCGCGTTCGCCCAAGGGGCGGGCGGCAGCGGCGGCTCCGGCGGTTCCTCCGGCGGCGCTTCGTCGGGAAGTTCCTCGGGGAGTTCCTCCGGCGTCGGGTCCTCGGACTCGGGGGCGTCGTCCCCCGGCAACACCACCGGCGGCGCGTCCGGACGCGAGGACGACCAGCGCATGCGGCCGCAGCCGCCGAAACCCTAAACCAAGCGACCGGGCGGCGGACCTCCATCCGCCACCCGCACTCAGAAAAGAAAGGGAGCACACCATGATGATGAAGCAGCTTTTGACCGCGACGGCCCTCGTTGCCGCCTTCTCCACGGCCGCGATGGCCCAGGACATGAAGCGCCCGGGCACCGACCCCAACGCGCCCGCCGCTTCCCAGTCGATGAACCGCGACAGCAACACCGCCACCATGAACGCCGGCGACAACCAGTACGGCGTGACGGTGTTCTCGCAGGACCGCCCCACCACTCCGGTGACCACGCAGAACGGCTACGTCACCGGCAGCCAGGGCCAGGTGCTCGCCACCAACCTGATCGGCAAGTCGGTGTATAACGGCACCGGCGACACCGCCGAGAAGGTGGGCGACGTCAACGACGTGCTGATGTCGTCCGACGGCAAGGCCCAGGCCGTGGTGATCGGCGTCGGCGGCTTCCTCGGCCTCGGCGAAAAGGACGTGGCCGTGGAGTTCAACCGCCTGAGCTGGGGCGCGGACCAGGGCAACGACCGTCGCCTGACGATCCAGGCGTCCAAGGACGACCTGAAGTCCGCCCCCACCTTCCAGCGCTAACCCGCGCGAGAGAGGGAGCGGAACGGGAGCGCCGGAGAGATCCGGCGCTCCTTTTTTGCGTCAGTCCTCGGTCATCGCGATCAGCGAGGCGTTGCCCCCCGCCGCCGCGGTGTTGACCGACACCGTCTGCTCCACCGCGAAACGGGCGAGGTAGCCCGGGCCGCCCGCCTTCGGCCCGGTGCCGGAGAGGCCTGAGCCGCCGAACGGCTGCACCCCCACCACCGCGCCGATGATGTTGCGGTTGACGTAGACGTTGCCGACGCGCAGCCGCTCCACCACCCGGCGCACCGTGCCCTCGATGCGCGAATGCACGCCGAGGGTGAGGCCGTAGCCGCTGGCGGCGATGGCGTCGAGCACCGCGTCCAGGTCCCTCGCCTTCCAGGTGACGACGTGCAGCACCGGGCCGAAGATTTCCCGTTCCAGGTCCGCCGCGCGGTCGAGCCGCACGATCGTCGGCGCCACCCAGCTCCCCTCCGCCGGGGTTTCGCCCTCGAACGTCACCCGGCCCGCCGCGCGCAGCGCGTCCACATGGGCGCGGATGCCGTCGCGGGCGGCGGCGTCGATCACCGGCCCCACGTCGCTCACGAGACGGCGGGGGTCGCCCACCGCCAGCTCCCGCGCCGCGCCCGCGATCATCGCCAGCATGCCCTCGGCCACGTCCTCCTGCACGAACAGCAGGCGCAGCGCCGAACACCGCTGCCCGGCGGAGCGAAACGCCGAGGCCGCCACGTCGTCGGCGACCTGCTCGGGCAGGGCGGTGGCGTCCACGATCATCGCGTTGAGGCCGCCGGTCTCGGCGATCAGCGGCACGATCGGCCCGTTTTTCGCGGCCAGCGCGCGGTTGATCGCCCAGGCGGTCTCGGTGGAGCCGGTGAAGGCGACGCCCGCCACCGCCGGGTCCGCCACCAGCGCCTGCCCCACCGGGCCGGGCACGAACTGCAGCGCCGCGCCCGGCACCCCGGCGGCATGGGCGAGGCGCACCGCCTCGCACGCCACCAGCGGCGTGTTGCCCGCGGGCTTGGCCACCGCCGCGTTGCCCGCCGCCAGCGCCGCCGCCACCTGGCCGACGAAAATCGCGAGCGGGAAGTTCCACGGCGAAATGCACACGAACACGCCGCGCCCCCGGTGCACCAGGCGGTTGTCCTCGCCGGTGGGGCCGGGCAGGCGCTTCGGCTCGGCGAACAGGCGGCGCGCCTCCATCGCGTAATAGCGGCAGAAGTCCACCGCCTCGCGCACCTCGGCGATGGCGTCGGCGCGGGTCTTGCCCGCCTCCACCGCCAGCAGCGCCATCAGGCGCGGCCCCTCGGCCTCCAGGGCGTCGCCCCAGCGTTCGAGGGCGGCGGCGCGCTCGGGAGCCGGGGTCGCCTCCCACGCGGGGAAGCCCCGGGCGGCGGCGCGCATCGCCGCGGCGGCGACCTCGGCGGTCGCCTCCACCACCTCGCCCGCCAGGGTGCGGCCGTCGATCGGCGAAACCACCGGCCGCACCGCCCCGGGCTGCGCCGCGCCGTCGATCAGCGGCGCGGCGGCGGGGCGGGCTTCGAAGTGGGCGGCCACCGCCGCCTCCAGCGCGTCGCGCTCGGCGGCGCAGCCCAGCTCGTAGCCCCGGGAGTTGCGGCGCGCGCCGTAGAGGTCCAGCGGCAGCGGCAGGCGGCCGTGGCGGGCGCGGGCGCCCTCCCCCAGGCCCGCCGCCGGGCGGGTCAGCAGCGACTCCACCGGCACGTCGAGGTCCCCCACCGTGGCGACGAACGACGAGTTGGCGCCGTTTTCCAACAGGCGGCGGACGAGGTAGGCGAGCAGGTCGCGGTGGTGTCCGGCGGGGGCGTAGATGCGGCAGGGCAGGCCGTCCGCCTCCACCACCGGGGCATAGAGGGCGTCGCCCATGCCGTGGAGCTTCTGGAATTCGTAGCCCGGGTCGGCGCGGTCGGACCACCCCTCGCGCCCCAACTCGCGCACGAACGCCACGGTCAGCGCGTTGTGGGTGGCGAACTGCGGATAGATGCGCGGCCGCAGCGCCATCAGGCGGCGGGCGCAGGCGACGTAGGACAGGTCGGTGGCGGCCTTGCGGGTGAACAGGGGATAGTCGGCGAGGCCGCGCTCCTGGGCGCGCTTCACCTCGCTGTCCCAATAGGCGCCCTTGACCAGCCGCACCATCAGGCGGCGGTCGAGGCTTTCCGCCGCCTCGCCCACCCACTCCACCACCGCCCGCGCGCGCTTCTGATAGGCCTGGATCGCGAGGCCGTAGCCGTCCCAGCCCTTGAGCGAGGGATCGGCGAGGGAGGCGGCGAAGACGTCGAGGGAGAGTTCGAGCCGGTCCGCCTCCTCCGCGTCGATGGTGAGGTTGAGGTCGTAATCCTTGGCGACGCGGCCCAGCTCGATCAGCTTCGGCACCAGATCGGCCAGCACCGCCTCGGCGTTGGTGGCCTCGTAGCGCGGGTGGATCGCCGACAGCTTCACCGACATTCCCGGCCGGTGCGGCAGCGCGCCCTTGGACCCGGCGGCCTTGCCGATGGCGCCGAGGGCGGCGAGATAGGCGGCGTAGTGGGCATCGGCGTCGGCGCGGGTGCGCGCCCCCTCCCCCAGCATGTCGTAGGAATGGCGATAGCCCTTGGCGGCCTTGGCCTTGGCGCGGTCGAGGGCGGCGCCGATGGTCTGGCCGAGCACGAACTGGGTGCCCATCACCTTCATCGCCTGCATCGCGGCGGTGCGCACCGTGGGGCGGCCGAGGCGGCGGATCGCGCCGCCGAGGATGCCCTGGGGCGTGTCGCCCGGGCGCAGCACCTTGGCGGTCACCCCCATCGCCCAGGCGGAGGCCGACACCAGCCACGCCTCGGACACCCGCTGGTGGTTCTCGAACTGGGCCTCGTTGAGCTTGTCCTCGATCAGGCGGTCGGCGGTGGCGGCGTCGGGCACCCGCAGCAGCGCCTCGGCCAGCACCATCAGCGCCAGCCCCTCGCGGGTGGAGAGGGCGAACTCGCGCAGGAACTCCTCCACCCCCAGGCTGCCGGTCTCGGCGCGGATGGCGCGGATCAGGCGGGTGGCGTCGGCGTCGATGCGGGCGTCCGCCTCGGGCGCGAACCCCGCCTCGGCGATCAGCGCGCGCACCAGGTCGGCGTCGTCGGGGGCGTAGGGGGCGCGGAACGGCGGCAGGGCGAAATCGGGGACGAGGGCGGGCGTGGCGGTCATGGGCGGCATCCTGAACCAGAGGCGGGGTCGGCGTTCGCCGCCCTTCGATTCCACATGATATGCGCTGTTCGGCCGGGCTTCCCGGGTATATCATCGTGCGTGGCCGTGACTTCGGGGGCGGAACCCATGTCGGACAGCGGAATCGACGGACTGGACCGTCTCGACTGCAAGATCCTCCGGGTGTTGCAGGCGGACGGCCGCGTCACCACCGCCGAGCTGGCCGAGCGCATCGGCCTCTCCCCCACCGCCACCGCCGACCGCATGAAGCGGCTCACCCGCGACGGCTTCATCCTCGGCTACCGCGCCCGCCTCGACCCGGCGAAAATCGGGCGCGGCCTGCTGGTGTTCGTCGAGGTGCTGCTGGACCGCACCAGCCCCGACGTCTTCGACGCCTTCGCCGCCCAGGTGAAGCGCGCGGGCGAGGTGCTGGAATGCCACCTCGTGGCGGGCGGCTTCGACTATCTCATCAAGGCGCGGGTGCGGGACATGACCGCCTACCGCGCCTTTCTCGCCGAGGTGATCCTGCCGTTGCCGGGGGTGCGGGAAACCCGCACCTACGCGGTGATGGAGGAGGTCAAGGCGGTCGAGACCCTTCCCATATGAGCACCGGACCCCGAACATGAAACTCCCCGCCCTGCCCTTCACCGTCACCGACTGGGACGCCGTTCCGGTCACCGAGCACCCCGGCGAAACCGGCGTCGCCCATTGGCGCACCCTGAACGTGGGCGACGTGCGCATCCGCCGCGTCGACTATTCGCCGGGCTACCTCGCCGACCACTGGTGCGACCGGGGGCACATCCTGTTCGTGCTGGAGGGCGAGCTGGAGACCGAGCTGAAGGACGGCCGCCGCTTCACCCTCAGGGCCGGGCAGAGCTACGAGGTCTCCGACTTCGGCGACGCCGCCCACCGCTCCGCCACCCGCACCGGGGCGAAGCTGTTCATCGTCGACTAGGGTTCAGGAACGAATCGCCGCCGCGCCGGGTTTTCCTCCGACAATCGCAGAGGAGACCCGGCATGCAGATCGACCTTTCCGACAAGACCGCGGTGGTGAGCGGGTCGTCCGCGGGCATCGGCTTCGCCATCGCCAAGGGATTGGCGTGGGCGGGGGCGCGGGTGATCGTCACCGGCCGCGACGCGGACAAGCTCGACGCGGCGGTCAAGGAGATCGCCACCCTCGAGCGCGAGGTGAACGTGGAGGGCTACGCGGTGGACCTCTCCACCGCCGAGGGCTGCGCCGAGCTGATCCAGGCGCATCCGGCCGCCGACATCCTGGTCAACAACCTCGGCATCTTCGAGCAGAAGAACGCCTTCGAGCTGACCGACGCCGACTGGCAGCGGATGTTCGACGTCAACGTGATGTCGGGGGTGCGGCTGTCGAAGGGCTACCTGCCGCGCATGATCGACAAGGGCTGGGGGCGGGTGCTGTTCCTGTCGTCCGAATCCGGCCGCGCGATTCCCGCCGACATGCTGCACTACGGCGTCTCCAAGGCGGCGGTGCTGGCGGTGTCGCGGGGGTTGGCGAAGCGGGTGGCGGGCCACGGCGTCACCGTCAACGCGGTGCTGCCGGGGCCGACCCTGTCGGAGGGCGTGGCGGCGATGCTGGCCGAGGACGCGGAGGAGAACGGCAAGGACCTCGAGGCGGCGGCCACCGACTTCGTCCGCGCCGCGCGCCCCACCTCGCTGCTGGGCCGCGCCACCAGCATCGAGGAGGTGGCGAACCTCGCGGTCTACCTGTGCTCGCGCCAGGCCTCGGGCACCACCGGCGCGGCGATGCGGGTGGACGGCGGCGTGGTGGACGACATCACCTGAGCCGCGCCCGCCATTGCAGCACCGCGGCGAGGGCGGCGCTCGCCACCCAGGCAACGCCGCAGAACGCCGCCACCCAGGCCCAGCCGCCGCTGCTCCACATCCAGCCGCCGGTGGAGCCGAGCACGCTGGAGCCGACGTAGTAGGCGAGCAGGTAGAGGGAGGCGGCGTGGCCCTTGGCGCCCTGGGCGGTCTGCCCCACCCAGCTCGACGCGGTGGAATGGGCGGCGAAAAACCCGAGGGTGAGCACGGCGATGCCCGAGATCACCGCCACCAGCGACGACGACAGGGTGAGGCCCAGACCGGCGAGGGCGATGGCGAGGCCGCCGGTGAGCACCGGCCCGCGCCCGACCCGGTCGGACACCCAGCCCGCGGCGGACGACGACAGGATGCCGAACAGGTAGCAGGTGAACACCAAGCCGATGGCGCCGTGGGAAAGGCCGAACGGCGCCGCCACGAGGCGGAAGCCGACGTAGTTGTAGACGGTGACGAACGCGCCCATGGCGAGGAAGCCGACGGCGAACAGCGCCGCGAGGCGCGGATTGGCGAGGTGGCGCTTCCAGTTGCCGAGGTGCTCGGCGAGGCGGAAGCGCGGATTGCGGCGGAAATTGCGCGACTCGGGCAGCAGCAGGGCGAAGCACAGGGCGGCGGCGAGACCGGCGACGCCGATCAGGCCGAGGGCGGCGGGCCAGGAGAAATGCTCGGCGACGGCGCCGGTGATGACGCGGCCGACCATGCCGCCGAACGCGGTGCCGGAAATGTAGACCCCCATGGCGAGGCCGAGGCCCTTGGGTTCGATCTCCTCGGCGAGGTAGGCCATCGCCACCGCGGGCACGCCCCCCAGCGCCACGCCGATGGCGGCGCGGGCGGCGAGCAGCAGGTGCCAATCGGGAATGAACGCGGCGGTGACGTTGAGCAGCGCCGCCACCCCCATGGAGCCGAACATCAGCCACTTGCGCCCGAGGTTTTCCGACAGGGCGCCGAAGCACAGGATCGACACCGCGAGGCTGCCGGTGGTGAGCGAGAGGGCGAGGGAGCTTTGCGCCGGGGAGATGGCGAATGCCTCGCTCAGGATCGGCAGCAGCGGCTGCACGCAGTAGATCAGCGAGAAGGTGGCGTAGCCCACCAGGAACAGGCCGACGGTGATGCGCCAGTAGGCGCCGCTGCCGCGCCGGGTCCACTCCGGCTCCGGCGGCCCGGCGGCGGGGGTCGCGGGCGGCGCGGCGGGCAAGGGCGACGCGGGCAGGTCGTCCACCGGCGCGCTGGGGAGGGCGGAATCGGAGGCGGTCACATGAACCATCGGGCACCTTCTGGCACGGCGTTTTTCCGCCCGCGCGAACTGGGTTGGCGCCGGGGCGGGACTACATACAAGACACCTGCGGAAAACAATAAGGCAAGCTTATGATTTCGACCATAGCCGATCCCGCATACCGGCCCGCGCGCCGCGCCTACGATCTCGGCCCGGCGTTCTACGACGCGGTGGAACCGGCGCGCTTTCCCGCCCACGTGCTGCGCTACCGCAACCGCGCGTGGGCGCGGCGGGTGGGGCTGGAGGGCCTGTCCGACGACGCGTGGATCGACGCGATGGCGCGTTTCGACCCCCTGCCCGGCACCCTCGGCGAGGCGCTGGCGTTCCGCTATCACGGCCACCAGTTCCGCAGCTACAACGACGAGCTGGGCGACGGCCGGGGATTCCTTTACGCGCAGCTGTTCGACGACCGGGGCCGCCTGCTCGACCTCGGCACCAAGGGCAGCGGCCAGACCCCCTACTCCCGCTTCGGCGACGGCCGCCTGACCCTGAAGGGCGGGGTGCGCGAGGTGCTGGCGACGGCGATGCTCGAAGCCCTCGGCGTCGACACCTCGAAATCCTTCAGCCTGGTGGAGACCGGCGAATCGCTGGAGCGCAACGACGAACCCTCGCCGACCCGGGCGTCGGTGCTGGTGCGGCTGTCGCATTCGCACATCCGCATCGGCACCTTCCAACGCCTGCGCGCCGTGGGGGAGGACGACGCCCTCGGCCGGCTGGTGGACTACGTGGTGGAGAGCTATTACCCCGAGCTGCTGGGCGAGACCGGCGCGGCGCGGGCGCTCGGCCTGTTCCGCGCGGCGCAGCGGCGGGTGGCGCGGGTCGGGGCGCAATGGATGACGGCGGGCTTCGCCCACGGCGTGCTCAACACCGACAACATCAACGTCACCGGCGAGAGTTTCGATTACGGCCCGTGGCGGTTCGTGCCGGTGCTCGACCCGGACTTCACCGCCGCCTATTTCGACCGCACCGGCCTCTACGCCTTCGGCGCCCAGCCCGAGGCGCTGGCGTGGAACCTCGCGCGCTTCGCCGAGGCGCTGCTGCCGCTGGCGCCGCGGGCGGAGCTTCAGGCGGCGCTCGACGATTTCTCCGACGATTTCGGCGCCGCCTTCCAGGAGGAGGTGCTGCGCCGCCTGGGCCTCGCCGACCCGGGCGACGCGGCGGCCCGCGCCGCCCTCTCCGAGGCGTGGTGGCGCTTTCTCTACGAGAGCCAGGCGCCGTTCGCCCAGCCGTGGCACGACTGGTTCGGCGGCACCGCCGGCGCCGCGCGCGCCGCCCGCAGCCCGATCGCCGATCTCTACGCCGGGGCGGCGTTCCGGCCGGTGCGCGCCGCCCTCGAGGGTTTCGCGCCGTGCAACCCGGAGGCGCTGGCGCACCCTTATTTCGCCCGGCCCGCGCCGGTGACGATGCTGATCGACGAGGTCGAGGCGATCTGGGACGGCATCGCCGCCCGCGACGACTGGTCGGCCTTCGCCGCCAAGCTCGGCGACATCGAGGCGATGGGCGCGGCCCTCGCCTGACATCGTCAATCGAAGGTGCTGCAGGCGCGGCGGCGGGTTTCGCAGGCCAGCAGGCTTTCGGGTTCCCCCACCACCGGGTCGTGGGGCGGCGGCGCCGACTGGGGCACGTCGGCCCACGACACCAGCAGTTCGCGAAGACCGCTGCGGAGGCGGGAGGCGGCGGCGATTCCCAGGGGGCCGTGGCCGTCGATGGCGATGACGCTCATTTCGGATCTCCTTCCATGGGTTCGGAGTCCGATGTACGCCCCCGGGCGGCGGGAATCCAATACGCCGCCGGGGCGCGTTCCATAGCTTTCGCAGATGCCGGAAGATGCGCCGGTTCGCCCGCCGCTATGGTAGACTGCGCGCGGGGCCGGTCACCTGAGCACGGAAACCACAGCCATGGAACTGCGACATCTGCGCTATTTCCTCGCCGTCGCCGAGGAGAAGAACTTCACGCGCGCCGCCGCCCGGGTCGGCATCGGCCAGCCGCCGCTCAGCCAGCAGATCCGCGATCTCGAAACCGAGGTGGGCGCCGCGCTGTTCCACCGCGTTCCCCACGGCGCCGAGCTGACCGAGGCGGGCAAGGCGTTTCTCGGCGTCGCCACCTCGATCCTCACCCAGGCGGACCAGGCGAAGACCGCCGCGCGCCGCGCCGCGCGCGGCGAGATCGGCCGCCTGCGCGTGGGCTTCACCGGTTCGGCGGCGTTCAACCCGCTGGTGCCGACGCGCATCCGCGCCTACCGCCGCGCCTACCCCACCGTCGACCTCAGCCTCACCGAGCGCAACACCGTCCAGCTGATCGAGGCGCTGCACAAGGGCGACATCGACATCGGCTTCGTCCGCCCCGGCGAGGACACGCCCGAGGGCCTGCGGCTGCACCGCTTCCCCGACGAGCCGATGCTGATGGCGGTGCCGGCGGCGCACCCCCTGGCCAAGCTCGCCGAGGCGCCGCTGTCGGCGCTCGCGAAGGAGCCGTTCGTGCTCTACCCCCGCGCCGTCTGCCTCGGGCTTTACGAGGAGGTGCTGCGCCACTGCCACCGCGAGGGCTTCTCGCCCGATCTGGTGCAGGAGGCGCCGCAGATGGCCTCGGTGGTCAACCTGGTGGCGGCGGAAATGGGGGTGTCGATCGTGCCGCGCTCGATGGCGCAGGTGCGGGTGGCGGGGGTCGCCTACGTGCCGTTCGCGGGGGAAGGCCCGGTGGCGCGCCTCGCCTGCGCGCTGCGGCGCAACGAAACCGCGCCCGCGGCGCGCAACTTCCTGGCGATCGCGGCGGACCCCGACCGCCCGGCGGCGGCGGACTGAGCCATGGAGCTGCGTCACCTGCGCTATTTCGTGGCGGTGGCGGAGGAGCGGAACTTCACCCGCGCCGCCGAGCGCCTGGGCATCGGCCAGCCGCCGCTGAGCCAGCAGATCCGCGCCCTCGAAACCGAGGTGGGCACCCAGCTGTTCCACCGCCTGCCCCACGGCGCCGAGCTGACCGAGGCGGGCAAGGCGTTCCTCGACCCGGCGCGCGCCTCGCTCGCCGCCGCCGAGCGGGCGCGGCTTTCGGCGCAGCGGGCGGCGCGCGGCGAGATCGGCCTGCTGCGGGTGGGCTTCACCGGCTCGGGCGCGTTCACGCCGCTGGTGCCGTCGCTGATCCGCGCCTTCCGCCGCGCCTATCCGGACGTGGACGTGGAACTGGTGGAGCTGAACTCGGAGCAGCTCAAGTCGCGGATGGCGCGCGAGGAGGTGGACATCGCCTTCCTCCGCCCCGCGCTGGCCGACCCGGAGGGCCTGCGCCTGCTGCGCTTCCCCGACGAGCCGATGGTGGCGGCCCTGCCCGCCCTGCACCCGCTCGCCGAGCGCGACAGCATCGCGCTGGCCGACTTGGCCGACCAGCCGTTCGTGTTCTATCCCCGCACCATCGGCCTCGGGCTTTACGACGAGGTCTACCGTGCCTGCCAACGCGCCGGGTTCACGCCGCGTCTGGTGCAGGAGGCGCCGCAGATCGCCTCGGTGGTCAACCTGGTGGCGGCGGAAATGGGGGTGTCGATCGTGCCGCGCTCGATGAGCCAGGTGCGGGTGCCGGGGGTGGTGTTCCGCGATTTTTCCGGCGACGCGCCGGTGGCCCGCCACGCCTGCGCGATGCGGCGCTCCGAAACCTCCCCGGCGGCGCGGAACTTCTGGTCGATGGTGGCGGCGGCGCGCCCGGCGCCATGAAAAAAACCGCCGCGTGGGGGGAACGCGGCGGTTCAGTCTAGTTGGCCGTAGTCCTCGTGACGGTGCGGACATCTTAGGAGCGCGTCCTGGACACGCGCGCCGGAAATCTCCGGAACCGAAAGTGGAGTCACCGGGACTACATATCGAATTCCCAGGGGCGATTGCCAATATGCGAATGCCCGCTCGTCCATATGCGCCGCATATGGCAGGCGCAAAAAAACCGCGACGGGTTAGCGTCGCGGTTGGAGGCGGGGCGGCGTTCCCGCCGGGTGGAAGCGCCCGGTCGGCGTGACCGGAACCGGGCGCTGCTCCGTGCAGGGGTCGTGATACATCAGTCGAGGGTCCCCTGGGCGCGGTTCAGGGTCGCGGAACCGAGGAAGCTCATGGGGTCGAGCTGGGTGTTCGGGGTCTGGGTGGTGCTCATGTCGTGTCTCCTTTGCAAAAAGCCGGGTCGTCCGGGGCCGGGGTGGGGTGCGCCTGGGGGATATGGCGTGGCCCCGAACGACCTGTTTTGAATATGACGGGACACATCCGAAAAATCCAATATATGGCGCAGACGATCTCGATAGCTTGGGCATATGGGTGAGGGCCGTGCCCCGGCGGCCTTCACCCGCGCCGGGGGCGTCCCCATGTTGAGGAGCCAACCACAGCCGTTTCAAAGCTCAGGGGAGCAATCACCATGAAAATCGTGCGCAAGGGTTCGGCGGTCTGGTCCGGCGGCCTCAAGGACGGCAAGGGTTCGATCTCGACCGAGAGCGGCGCCCTCACCGGCAAGGTCTACGGCTTCGCCATGCGCTTCGGCGACGAGAAGGGCACCAATCCGGAAGAGCTGATCGGCGCGGCGCATGCGGGCTGCTTCACCATGGCGCTCTCCAAGGTGCTGGGCGACGCGGGCTACACCGCCACGCAGATGGACACCGAGGCCAAGGTGTCGATGGAGGAAAAGGACGGCGGCTTCGCCATCACCCACATTCTCCTCAGCCTCAAGGCGCAGATCCCCAACATCGACGAAGCGAAGTTCCTGGAGCTGGCCAACGCCGCCAAGGCGGGCTGCCCGGTCTCCAAGCTGTTCACCGCCGAAATCGCGCTGGACGCCAAGCTGGTGATCTAGCCGGAGCGGCCAACGGTCCGTCGCGCGGGCTTTCCCGCGCGGCGTCGGGTCCCCCCATCTTTCGCAGGAGAGCCGCGATGCGCAAGCTGCCGATCCTCCTCGCCGCCCTGGTCGTCTCGGCCGGGACCGCGTTCGCCGCCGACCCCGCCCGGGTCGCCGACACCGACAAGGGCAAGGCCCTGGTCGACCCCCAGGGCATGACCCTCTACACCTTCGACAAGGACGCCCCCGGCCAATCCAACTGCTACGACAAGTGCGCCGCCAACTGGCCGCCGCTGATGGCCCCGGCGGGCGCCAAGGCGAGCGGCGACTGGAGCGTGGTGCCGCGCACCGACGGCGGCGCCCAGTGGGCCTACAAGGGCAAGCCGGTCTACGGCTGGGTGAAGGACACCAAGCCCGGCGAGACCAGCGGCGACGGCGTCGGCGGCGCCTGGCACGTCGCCAAGCCGTAACCGCCCCTGGCGCGGCGGCGGCGGCGCTGCTAGATATGTTCTTCGTTCGTTCGCGAGGGACATGCCGATGGCCAAGCGCGCCGGCAGCGCCGATCTGCCGCTCCACACCGGACGGGTACCGCCCTGGCTGCGCACCCGCATGGAAAGCCTCGGCGCGCTGATCGCCGAGGCGATCGTGCGCGAATACGGCCGCGACGAGTTCCTCCGCCGTCTCGCCCACCCGTTCTGGTTCCAGAGCTTCGGCGCGGTGATGGGGATGGACTGGCATTCCTCCGGCATCACCACCTCGGTGATCGGCGCGCTCAAACGCGGCCTCGCGCCGCGCGCGGCGGATCTCGGCCTCGCGGTGTGCGGCGGCCGGGGGCGCCACTCCCGCGCCACCCCGGCCGAGCTGATCGCGGTGGGGGAGCGCACCGGCCTCGACGGCGACGCCCTGGCGCGCGCCAGCCGCCTCGTCGCCAAGGTGGACGGCGCGGCGGTGCAGGACGGCTTCGACCTCTACCTCCACGGCTTCGTCGTCGCCGACGACGGCAAGTGGGCGGTGATCCAGCAGGGCATGAACGGCGCCAGCCGCACCGCGCGGCGCTATCACTGGCTGTCCGAGGGCCTGTCGAGCTTCGTCGATTCGCCCCACGCGGCGATCGCGGGGCGGAGCGGCGGCGAGATCGTCAACCTCGCCGATCGCCGCGCCGCCCTTTCCCGCAGCCGCCAGCTCGACCTGCTGCGCGACTTCGGGCCGGAGCGGATGGTGCGCGAGGTGGCGGCGATCGAGGGCCGCACCGCGCCACCGCCCGCCCAGCCCCTGCTGCCCCACCTCGTCATGCCCGCCCACCACGAGGTGCGCGGCGAGGACGTGATCCTGCGCCGCCTCCACGGCGCGTTCGCCGCCGCCGCCGAGGCGGGTCCGCGCGATTTCCCCGAGCTGCTGCTGGTGCCGGGGGTGGGGCCGCGCACGGTGCGGGCGCTGGCCCAGGTGGCCGAGGTGATCCACGGCGCGCCCTGCCGCTTCGCCGATCCGGCACGCTTCGCCTTCGCCCACGGCGGCAAGGACCGCCATCCCTTCCCGGTGCCGCTGGCGGTCTACGACCGCACCCTGGCGGTGCTGCGCGACGCGGTGGCGCGCACCGGGCTGGGCAACGACGACCGCATGGCGGCGCTCAAGCGCCTGGATGCCGAAAGCCGTCGCCTCGAACGCCGCGCCCGCGGCCCCGGCGTCGCCGCGACGATCGCGGCGGAGCTGCGGGCGTCCCACGCCTTCGGCGGCATGAGCGTGTTCGGCCCCGAGCCTGCCGTTGCCGAAACCGCGACAGAGCGTTTCGCCGCCGCGCCTTGCGGCGCGCCAAATCGGGCATAGATCGGCAGGGAACGATTTTATATTCCCCTGGAGAGACATCCATCATGACCAAGATTCTCGCGATTTCGGGCAGCCTGCGCCGGGAATCCTTCAACACCGCGATCCTCAAGACCCTGGGCGAGGGCCTGGAGGGGGTGGACTTCGAGATCTTCCCCCTCGCCGACGTGCCGCTCTACGACCAGGACCTCGACACCGCCACGCCGCCCGCCGCCGTCGCGGCGCTGCGCCAGGCGATCCGCGCCGCCGACGGCCTGATCGTCTCCTCGCCCGAATACAACTACGGCATCTCGGGCGTGCTCAAGAACGCGCTGGACTGGGCGTCGCGCCCCTACGGCCAGTCGGCGCTCAACCGCAAGCCGGTGATGACCCTGACCGCCTCCCCCGCCTTCACCGGCGGCGCGCGGGCGCAGGCGTCGCTGCACGAGACCCTGTTCGCGGTGGGCGCGCGGCCGCTGGCGCGGGCGCAGATCGTCGTCGCCCTGGTGCACGAGAAGATCAAGGACGGCCGCCTCGTCGACGACGCCACCCTCGGCTTCCTCAAGGCCGGCGCCGCCGACCTGATGAAGGAGATCGCCCGCCTCAAGGTCGCGGTCGAGGCCTGAATGGACCGCTACTGGGACGACTTGCGCCTCGGCGAAAGCTGGACCAGCGCGCCCTTCGCCGTCTCCGCCGAGGAGATCGTCGCCTTCGGCCGGGCCTACGACCCCCAGCCGATGCACACCGACGCCGAGGCGGCCGCGCACGGCCGCTTCGGCGGCCTGATCGCCAGCGGCTGGCACGTGGCGGCGCTGGCGATGCGGGCGTTCGTCGGCACCAAGCCGTTCGGCGAGACGCCGATCCTCGGCATCGGCATCGACCAGTTGCGCTGGCTGAAGCCGGTGCGCCCGGGCGACGTGCTCACCGCGCGGCGCGAGGTGATCGACCTGGTGCGCTCGGAAAGCAAGCCCGACCGCGGCACCATCCGCACCCGCGCCACGGTGTTCGACCAGAACGGCGAGGCGGTGATGACCCTCGAGGTGCTGACCCAAATGCCGCTGCGCCCGCCAGGCCGCTGAGCGGTTGTCGCGGCGGCTCGGCGGACCATCTTCTGGGAGACCGAATCTCCCAAGGAGGAGTCCGCCATGCCCCACACCATCCGCCTGCACCGGGTGTTCGCCGCGCCGCCGGAAAAGCTGTTCCGCGCCTTCACCGACGCCGACGCGCTCGCCCGCTGGCTGCCGCCCGACGGCTTCACCGCCCACGTCGACGCCTTCGACGCCCGGGTCGGCGGCGGCTACCGGATGCGCTTCACCAACTTCACCACCGGCGGCAGCCACGGCTTTTCCGCCGAGTTCCGCGAGCTTTCACCCGGCCGGATCGTCCACGCCGACCGCTTCGACGACCCCGGCCTGCCGGGCGAGATGGTGGTGACGGTGACGCTTGCCTCGGTGTCGGTGGGCACCGAGACGACGATCGTCCAGGAGGGCGTGCCCGAGGCGATTCCCCGCGAGGCCTGCCACCTCGGCTGGCAGCAGTCGCTCGCCCATCTGGCGCGGCTGGTGGAGACCGATATTCCCGGCTGAGGTCCAGCAAAAAGGCCGGACGCAACCGTCCGGCCTTTTCGAAAACTGGAGCGGGCGAAGGGATTCGAACCCTCGACCCCAACCTTGGCAAGGTTGTGCTCTACCCCTGAGCTACGCCCGCGCTCCGCTGGCTTGCCGTGTTCGGCGTCGCCAAGGCCCGCGAATATATCGGGCTTTCGACCGAATGCAACAAAAAAATTCGCCCCGCCGCGGACCCGCGAAAAACCGGCTTAAGGCTTGCCTCGCCAGCCCGAACGCTCCATTTTGAGGGGCGTCCGGCCCAAGTCCGGACGATTTTTTACGAACCATCGCGGGCGAGGGACATGGACTTTCTTTTGGGCGGCGGCGCGGCGGCGCCGGGCGGCGCGGATCTGGTCAAGGCCTCCAACACCCAGGGCTTCATGCAGGACGTCATCGACGTCTCGATGCAGGTGCCGGTGGCGGTGCAGTTCTGGTCGCCCCGCAGCCCGCAGTGCAAGGCGGTCACCGAGATGCTGTCGCGCCAGGTGCGCGCCCTCGGCGGCCGGGTGCGGCTGGTCACCATCAACGTCGACGAGAACCCCCAGCTCGCCCAGCAGATGCAGGTGCGCTCGGTGCCCGCGATCTTCGCGATCAAGGACGGCCGCCCGGTGGACATGATCCAGGGCGCCCCGGCGGAGGCCGAGGTGAAATCGTTCCTCGCCGCCCTCACCACCGACGCCCGCCTCAACGCCCAGGTGGACGCGATGCTGGAAACCGCGCGCCAGGCCCTCGACCAGGGCCAGCTGCCGCAGGCGATCCAGATGTACCAGCAGATTCTCCAGGCGGCGCCGGGCAACCCGGGCGCGATCGCCGGGTTCATGCGCTGCAACATGGCGGCGGGCCGCTTCGACCAGGCGAAGACGATCCTCGGCCAGCTCCCCGACGACCTCAAGAAGCACCCGGAGATCGCCGCCGTCGCCGCCACCCTCGACCTCGCCGCCGAGGGCACCGACATCGACGTGCCGCTGGCGATCGCCAACCTCGCCGCCAACCCGGACGACCACGAGGCGCGCTTCAACCTCGCCATGGCCGCCTACGCCCAGGGCGACGCGGAGACCGCGGTCAAGGAACTGCTGGAAATCGTCGCCCGCGACCGCACCTGGAACGACGACGGCGCGCGCAAGCGCCTGCTCAAGATTCTCGAGGCCCTCGGCCCCGCCGACCCGGTGGGCAAGTCGGGCCGCCGTCGGCTGCAGATGATGCTGATGGTCTGATCGCGAAGGTACGGCGGCGACGCGCGGAGGAAGGCATGCCGAAGGACCCGTTCGTTACGCGTTACGAAGACCTGCCGGAGATCCTGCCGGTGTTCCCGCTGAGCCAGGTGATCCTGCTGCCGGGCGGGCGCCTGCCGCTCAACGTGTTCGAGCCGCGCTACCTCGCGCTGGTGCAGGCGGCGCTGGCGCAGGACCGGCTGTTCGGGATGATCCAGCCCCACGACGAGGAGGCGGGCGGCGACGCGCCGCCGCTCTATTCGGTCGGCAGCGTCGGCCGGATCGTCCACTTTTCCGAAACCGACGCGCGCCAGATGTTCGTGGTGCTGCAAGGGATCTGCCGCTTCCGGGTGGTGGCCGAGGCGCCGCCGCAGGAGGGCTTCCGCCGCCTGCGGGTGGATTACGCGCCGTTCCGCGAGGACGTGGCGGTGCCGGGGGGCGGCGCCCTCGACGCCTCGCGCGAGCACATCGCCCGGGTGCTGAAACGCTTCGTCGAGGCCCACGCGCTCGAAGTCGACCTGCGCGCCCTCGATTCCCTGGCGCTGCCGTCGCTGGTCGCCACCCTGTCGATGGCGCTCCCGTTCGAGGCGCCGGAAAAGCAGGCGCTGCTCGAAGCCCCGACCCTGGAACGCCGCTACGCCGCCCTCTGCGCCCTGATGGAAATGGGCGCCATGGGCAGCGCCGCGGGGGACGCGCCGCAATGACCGGAGACCGCACCATGACCGAAGTCGACCCCACCCTGCTGTCGCTGCTGGTGTGCCCGATGTCGAAGCTGCCGCTGCGCTACGACCGCGAGGCGCAGGAACTGGTCAACGACGGCCTCGGCATCGCCTACCCGATCCGCGACGGCGTGCCGATCATGCTGGTGGACGAGGCGCGCCGCTTCCCGCCGCCGGACCGCCGCCCGCGCTGACGGCGTGGCGGAACACGTCGGGCAGCGGCGTCTGGCGCAGCTCGGCGGGCAAGGGCGGCATCCGCTCCCACCCGAGTTCCTCGTAGAAGCTGCGGCGGTCGGTGGTGAACAGCCACACCTCGCGGTGGCCGAGCCATGCGGCGAGGCTCAGGGTCGCGCCGATCAGGTCGCGGCCGATGCCGCGGCCGCGGAAGGGCTTGTCGACATAGAGCGCCGAGAGCCACGGCCCGACGTGGGCGCGGGTGTGCAGGTCGCTCTGCCGCAGGCTGACGATTCCCGCCGGACTGCCCTCCCAATAGGCGATCAGCGCCACCGGCAGCCGGTCGACGCGCATCTGGTTGCGCAGGGCGGTGCGGCGCTGCTCGAGGGATTCGCCGCGCGGCGCGCTCCACTCGGCGTGGAGCCACTCGGCGAACAGGTCGAAATGGCGGGAATCGTCGGCGAGGAAGCCGATGTCGGGGCGGCCGTCCGCCGCCGCGAAGCGCGGCCGGGCGCCGCCGAAGCGCGTCAACGGCCAGCGCAGCCAGCGTTTCGCCGCCGCGATCATGGCGCCTCCGCTTCAGCCCGGAAAACAGGCATCGCGCAGATTCGCATAAAAATTAGTCAGCATCGTTGACGATCGGACGATTTTTGATGCATCCAGCCTACCCCATCCCGCGCCGGTTGCCAGGCGATTTCGTCAGAGACTTGAAAACGTTCATCAAAATTTCCCATGTCTGACATGGCACGGGCGATGCATTGAAGATACACAGGTGCTGAGGCCACAGGCTCGTTGCGGAGGCGTTCCCCGCCGGAGCCCGTTGGACGGATCGTCCCAGTTTGCGGGGATGGTTTGGTTTCCTGAGTATCAGTGTTTGTTCCTCCCGAGACTCCGGCCCGGTGGTTTTCCACCGGGCCATTTTTCGCGGTTTGACGCGGGCCGCCGGTCGCGCTATACGCCTCCCTGCCGCTTTTGAGGGAGGCTTCGCCATGACCCGCGACGACGACAAGCCCAAGGTCGACCTGCCGTTCCAGGACCCCAAGGGGATGTTCGGCACCTCGCCGATCGACAAGGAGCTGACCGACGAGGAGGTGGAATACCTCACCTCGCGCACCGCGCCGCGCGCCCGCCTCACCCGCTCGCGGCGGAAGATCTTCCTCTACAGCACCCTGTTCATCGTCGTGATGTTCCTGCTGCGGCTGATCTACATCCGCACCGCGCCGATCACCGGCCTCGAGGTGCCGCCGGTGCTGTCGATCAACGGCTGGGGCGGCTTCGGCGAGACCGGGCTGGTGGCGGTGTGCCTGCTGATCCCGGCGATCAACTGGTTCCTGGTGCCGCGGGAAGACGCCTCGGTGCGCTGGCTGATCCGCGGCGTCGGCACGTTCCTGCCGCTCGCCGCCCTCGGCCTGCTCTACGCGCTGCCGCCCGAGCTTCTCCACCAGTGGACCCTGCCGCTCTACCCGGGCCGCTGATCCCTTCCCGCGACTCGCCCACCCCGGCCCCTTTGCGGCGCCGGGGTTTTTCCGTTATACCCATGGGCATGTCTTGCACTCGGCCGGTCTCGGCAAGGAAAACCATGGTCAATCCCGCACTCGAACGGTTGCCGGGCAGCGCCTTCGTCCGCCTGCGCGAACTCCTGGGGCCGGTGGTGCCGCAGGTGGAGACGCCGATCTCGATGTCGATCGGCGAGCCGCAACTGCCGCCGCCCGCGCTGATCGCCGATGTCGTCGCCGCCCACGCCCACCTGTGGAACCGCTACCCCCCCAACGAGGGCACGCCGGAGCTGCGCGCCGCCTGCGCGCGCTGGCTCGCCCGGCGCTTCGGCCTGCCCGCCGGGCTGGTGGACCCGGAGCGCCACGTGCTCTCCGCCACCGGCTCGCGGGAGGCGCTCTATCTGTTCGTGCAGGCGATGACGCCGCCGGAAAGCGGCGGCCGCCGCGCCGCGGTGCTGATGCCCAACCCCTACTACCAGGTCTACCGCGCCGCCGCCGAAATGGCGGGCGCCGAGGCGGTGCTGGTGCCCGCCACCGCCGCGACCGGCTACCTGCCCGATTTCGCCGCCCTCGACCCGGAGATCCTCGACCGCGCGGCGGTGGCGATTTTCTGCTCGCCCAGCAACCCGGAGGGCGCCCAGGCGGACCTCGGCCGCCTCACCGAGCTGGTGCGGCTGGCGCGGCGCCACGGTTTCGTCCTCGCCTGCGACGAATGCTACAGCGAGCTCTATTTCGGCGACGCGCCGCCCTCGGCGCTCAACGCCGGGCTGGCCGCCGCCGCGCCGGGGGAGGACCCGTTCGCCAACGTCGTGGTGTTCCACTCGCTGTCCAAGCGGTCGAGCGCGCCCGGGCTGCGCTCCGGCTTCGTCGCGGGCGACGCGGCGGCGCTCAAGGCGTTCCTCAAGCTGCGCTCCTACGCCTGCGTGCAGATGCCGATGCCGCTCGCCGCCGCCTCCGCCGCGCTGTGGGACGACGACGCCCACGCCGCCGCCAACCGCGCCCATTACGCCCGGCTGGTGGCCGCCGCCGACCGCATCTTCGCGGACTACCCCGGCTACCTGCGGCCGCAGGGCGGGTTCTTCCTGTGGCTCGCGGTGGGCGACGGCGAGGCCTTCACCCGCCGGGTGTGGCAGCACTGCGGCGTGCGCATCGTCCCCGGGCGCTACCTCGCCGCCGACGACCCGGCGGCGCCCCACGGCAACCCGGGCCACGCTCACGTGCGCATCGCCCTGGTCCACGACGAGGCGACCGTGACCCGCGCCCTCGAAGCGATCCGCGCATGCCTCGATCACACCGACGGATGAGGAGAACGATGGCCCGATCCCGCGCCGTCTCCGCCCCGCGACGCTTCCTGCCCGAATCCCTCGCGCGGGTGCTGCGCCGCACCGGCATCCGCGCCTTCGGGCTGGCGGTGATCGGCCTCGCCGTCGCCATCGGCGCCGCCATCGCTACCCACGCGCCGGGCGACCCTTCGTGGAACACCGTTTCCAACGCGCCGGTGCGCAACCTCCTCGGCGTGCCCGGCGCCACCGTCGCCGACCTGCTGTTGCAGGGCCTCGGCATCGGCGGCTGGGCGGTGCCCCTGGCGGTGGCCGCCTGGGGCGTGCGCGGCGTGCTGCTGCGCCCGGCGCCGCGCCCGCTGCTGCGCCTCCTCGCGCTGCTGCTGGCGCTGCCGCCCCTCGCCCTCGCCCTCGCCCACCTGCCCGCCGCGGGCGCGCCGGTCACCGCCGGGTGGGGCGGCGCCCTCGGCGCGGTGCTCAAGCTTCAGGCCGCGCCGCTGCTGCGCGCCGTGCCCGGGTGGGTTCTGCCGCTCGCCGCCTGGGGCGTCGGCATTCCCCTGGCGCTTGCCGCGTTCGCCTACGCGGCGGCGATTCCGCCGCGCCTGTGGGCCGCCTGCGCCGCCCTGCTGGTGCGCCTGGGC
>JAUVUZ010000032.1 GCA_030604885.1 Alphaproteobacteria bacterium
GCGGCGTCGACGCGGGCGGCGAGATCGGCCGCGAGGGCGGGCGGGCGGCCGTCCACGGCGGCGAGGCGGAGCACCGCGTCGCCCCCCGGGACGGGCAGCGCCCGCAGCGAGAGCGCCGCGCCGGTGGGCAGCGGCAGCGGCAGGCGCGCCGGCAGGGTCAGGGTCTCCCCTTCCACCGTCAATTGGATCTGCGCGGGCTGGCCGCCCTCGGGCGCGGCGACGACGCGCGCCTCCACCGGGGTGCCGCGCGGCAGCAGGATCAGCACGGCGGGGGCCTCGGGCACCGAGACGAGCAGCGGGGTTCCGGTCGCGGGGGCGGCCGGGAGGGGCACGGAAGGCGGCGGCGTGACGCTGCTGCTGCTCACGCGACGGTCCTTTTTCAGTTCGCCAGCAGGCGCTCCGCGATCGCCTCGACGTCCATCGCCGCCTCGGCGTTGGGGTGGCGGGTGAGGATCGGGGTCTGGTTGCGGATCGCCTCGCGCACCCGGGTATCGCGGCGGATCACTCCGGCGAGGGGCGGCGAGATTTTGAGAAAGCCCTGGCAGGCCTTCAGCAGGGTGTTGTAGGTGCGCTCGCCCTCGCGCATCGAGTTGGCGGCGTTGACGACGATGCGGATGTCCACCCCCGCCGCCTCCACCGCCGAAATCTTGATGAAGGCGTAGGCGTCGGTGAGCGCGGTGGGTTCGTCGGTGGTGACGACGAGAATGGTCCCGGCGCAGCGGGCGAGGCTGCGGATCGACTTCTCCACGCCCGCGCCGAGGTCGAGGATGGTCTTGTCGTAGCCGTCGGCGGTGAGGCGCAAATCCTCGGTGAGGGTTTGCAGGCGCGAGAGCGGAATGTTGGCGAGGGAGCCGGAGCCGGAGCGCCCGGCGACGACGTCGAAGCCGCCGTCCTCGTAGCGCATCGTCGCCTGGTTCAGGGTGAGCTTGCCCGCCATCACCGAGCCGAGGTCGTGGCGCGGCATCAGGCCGAGCTGGATGTCGACGTTGGCCAAGCCGAGATCGCCGTCGAACAGCAGCGCCCGCTGGCCGCGCCGCGCCAGGGCGTGCGCCAGGGTGATGGCGAACCAGGTCTTGCCCACGCCGCCCTTGCCGGAGGCGACGGCGACGATGTTGTGGCTGCGGGCGCTGCCCGCGCGGGCGAGGATCGGTTCGGGCTTGTTCGTCTTCATGCGGAAACCTCGTTCTCGTCTGCCCACGGCGGCGGCGGCAACTCGGCCGCATCGTCGGGCGGCAGGATCAAACGCGCAAGCGAAATCGGGGAGATCGGGCAGAGACCGTCGGCGACGTGGGGATTGATGGTGACGTCGCAGAATTTCATCCGCCCCGCTTCGGCGGCGGCGAAGATGCCGCCAAGTCGGCGGGTCATGTCGAGCCGGGTGGCGAGGATGCGGGTGGCGCCCACGTCGGCGAAGGCGCGGGCGATGTCCCAGCACTCCACCGGGTCGCCGCCCGCCCCCATCACCAGGATCGGCTCCATCTCGCCGCACTCGCAGAGGGACTTCAAATACGCCATGTCGGGGATCGAGAAGGGGTTGAGGCCGGGGCTGTCGATCAGCACCAGGTCCGCCTGCGCCCCCTCCTTCAGCAGCTTGCCCAGCGACACCGCGCCGCGGGCGCGCTCCAACTCGATCTGGAGGATGGTGGTGAACGCCTTCAGCTGGTCCATCGCGCCCGCGCGCACCGCGTCCGCCGAGATCACCCGCACGGTCTTGCCGTTGAGGTGGGCGCGGGCGGCGAGCTTGGCCACCGTCAGCGACTTGCCCGAGCCGGGCGGCCCCACCAGGATCAGCGGCTTGCGGGCGCTCTTGTCGGGCAGCGGCGCGAAGCCGAAGTTGGCGTCGAGCGCCGCCGCGCAGGCCATCACCGGCCCTTCGTCGTCGAGGCTGCGGGCGGTGACCAGGAGCTTGTCGATCAACCGGTCGGGCACGCCGTGGTAGTCGAGCGCCTCCTTGAGCCGGGCGAGCGGCCGCGCCAGTTCGCCCGGGCCGCGCAGGGCCTCCTCGATCGCGTCGTCCTCGTGCGGCGGGTCCTCGATCGCGGCGGTGATCCGCACGCCCTGGCCGCCCACGCCGCGCTGGGTGGAGACGATGATCGCATCCTCGCCCAGCTCGGCGCGCACCATTTCCATGGCTTCGGCCATGCCCGGCGCGGTGTAGGTTTTGAGGCGCATGGCGGCTCAGACGCTCCTCATCCGATCAAATCTGCCCGAGGGTGCGGATCTTCGCCTTCGGGTGGATTTCGTTCTGGCTCATGATAACCGTTACGGGCCGGAAGCGCTCCACAATCGAGCGCACGAACGGCCGGATCGACGGGCTGGTGAGCAGCACCGGGGTCTCGCCCTGGCGCGCGAAGCCCTCGAACGCCTGGCGCACCCGGCTGATGAACTCCTGCAACTGCGAGGGCGGCATCGCCAGTTGGCGGTCCTCGCCCTGGCCGATGATGGTGTCGGCGAACGACTGCTCCCACGCGGGCGAGAGGGTCACCAGCGTCACCACGCCGGAGGGGTCGGCGTAGGCGTCGCACAGCTGCCGCGCCAGGCGCGAGCGCACGTGCTCGGTGATCAGGGTGATGTTGCGGGTGTGGGCGCAGGCCTCCGACACGCCTTCGAGAATCGTCGGCAGGTCGCGGATCGACACCCGCTCGGTGAGGAGGTTCTGCAGCACCCGCTGCATCCCCGAGACGGTGATCTGCGTCGGGATCACCTCGGCCACCAGCTTCTGGTGCTCCTTGTCCAGCTCGTCGAGGAGCTTCTGCGTCTCGGTGTAGGAGAGGAGATCCGACATCGCCTCGCGCACCACCTCGGTGAGGTGGGTGGTGATGACGGTGGGCGGGTCGACCACGGTGTAGCCGCGGAACATCGCCTCCTCGCGGTGGCCCACGTCCACCCATTTGGCGGGCAGGCCGAAGGTCGGCTCCACGGTCTTCTCGCCCGGCACGCCGATCTCGTCGCCGCGCGGGTCCATCACCAGCAGCATGTTGGGGCGGAGGTCGCCGTGGCCCGCCTCCACCTCCTTGACGTGGATGACGTATTGGTTGGCGGCGAGCTGCATGTTGTCCTGGATGCGCACCGACGGCATGACGAAGCCCATCTCGGTGGCGAGCGCCCGGCGCAGCGCGCGGATCTGGTCGGTGAGGCGGTAGTTGCCGTTCTCGTTGATCAGGGTGAGGAGGCCGTAGCCCAGTTCCAGGCGGATGTTGTCGATCTTGAGCGCCGTGGAGATCGGCTCCTCGGGCGCCTGGGCGGGCGGACGCGCGGCCTTTTCCGCCTCGGCGGCGACGTTGGCCGCGATGGTCTTCTGGTTGCGGCCGATGTAGTAGGCCCCGGCGCCGGAGGCGGCGCCGATCAGCAGGAACGGGAACATCGGCGTGCCCGGCAGCAGCGCCAGCGCCACCGCGAGGGCGGAACTCAGGCCCAGCGCCTTCGGCATGTTGCCCATCTGCGAGAACAGCGCCTTGTCGGTGCTCTCGTTGAGGCCGCCCTTGGACACCATGATGCCCGCCGCCACCGACACGATCAGCGCCGGAATCTGCGACACCAGGCCGTCGCCGACGGTGAGGCGGGTGTACATGTCCGCCGCCGCCTTGAAGGTGAGGTCGTTCTGCGCCATGCCGATGATCATGCCGGCGATGACGTTGATGCCGGTGATCAGGAGGCCGGCGATGGCGTCGCCGCGCACGAACTTGGAGGCGCCGTCCATGGCGCCGAAGAAGCTGCTTTCCTCGGTCAGGGCCTCGCGGCGCCTGCGGGCGTCGGCCTCGTCGATCAGCCCGGCGGAGAGATCGGCGTCGATCGCCATCTGCTTGCCCGGCAGGGCGTCGAGGGTGAAGCGCGCCGACACCTCGGCGATGCGGCCCGAACCCTTGGTGATGACGACGAAGTTCACGATCACCAGGATGATGAACACGATCACGCCGATGACGAAGTTGCCGCCCATGATGAAGCCGCCGAACGCCTCGATCACGTGGCCCGCCGCGGCGGTGCCCTTGTGCCCCTCGGAGAGGATCAGGCGCGTGGAGGCGAGGTTGAGCGACAGCCGCATCAGCGTGCCGATCAGCAGCACCAGGGGGAAGGAGGAGAACTCCACCGGCTTCTCGATGAAGATCGCCACCATCAGCACCAGCACCGAGAAGGTGATGGAGACGGCGAGGCAGATGTCGAGCAGCCACGGCGGCAGCGGCAGGATCAGGACGACGAGGATCAGCACCACGCCGAGGGCGAAACCGAGGTCGCCGCGCTTCGACGCGAGGCCGAGGCGGTGCATCGCCTTGCCGCCGAACGCGCCGAAACCGCCGCCGGAAGCTCCCGCCGCGGGCTGCGGCGCGGGCGCGGGCAGGTTGTCCTCGCGCTCCGCCACCTAGAGGCCCGCCTGCGCGTCGCCCTCGCCGGGGGCGGGAACGGCGTGGCCCTCGTCCACGTACTGGCGCAGCTTGTTGCGCAGGGTGCGGATCGAGATGCCGAGGATGTTGGCGGCGTGGGTGCGGTTGCCGACGGTGTGGCGGAGGGTGTCGATGATCAGGTCGCGCTCGACGTCGGCCACGGTGCGGCCCACCAGCGAGCCGGTGCCGCCGTCGTCGTGGCCGCCGTCGCCGTCGCCGTCGAGCAGGGTGATGGCGTCGGTGTCGATGTCGTCGCCGGTGGCGAGCAGCACCGCGCGGTGCAGGGTGTTCTCCAGCTCGCGCACGTTGCCGGGCCAGGAGTGGCGCAGCAGCGCCTCCTTCGCCCCGGCCGAGAGCGGCCGCAGCGGCACGCCGTTGGCCTCGGCGTACTTCTTGATGAAGTGCTGGGCCAGCACCGGAATGTCGGCCTTGCGGTCGCGCAAGGAGGGCAGCGCCAGGTTGAGCACGTTGAGGCGGAAGAACAAATCCTCGCGGAAGCGCCCGGCGCGCACCTCGGCCTTGAGGTCGCGGTTCGAGGTGGCGACGATGCGGGTGTCGATCTTCACCGGCTTGGTGCCGCCCAGGCGGTCGATTTCCTTTTCCTGGATCGCGCGCAGCAGCTTGGCCTGCAGGCGGATGTCCATTTCCGAGATTTCGTCGAGCAGCAGGGTGCCGCCGGAGGCCTCCTCGAAGCGGCCGACGCGGCGCGCCACCGCCCCGGTGAACGCCCCCTTCTCGTAGCCGAACAGCTCGCTTTCCAGCAGGTTCTCGGGGATCGCCGCGCAGTTGACGGCGACGAAGCGCTGGCTGGCGCGGCGGCTCTTCTGGTGGACGAACCGCGCGATCACTTCCTTGCCGGTGCCGCTTTCGCCGGTGATCAGGATCGACGCCTCCGACGGCGCCACCTGCGCCGCCAGCTTCACCAGCCGCTCCATGCGCGGGTCGGCGTAGAGCAGCGCGTGGCTGTCGGCGACGATCGCCTCCAGCACCGCCGCGATCAGCTCGGCGTCGGGCGGCAGGGGGATGTATTCCTTGGCGCCCGCCTGGATCGCCCGCACCGCCGCCTTGGCGTCGGTCTCGGTGCCGCAGGCGACCACCGGCACGCCGATGCGCTCGGCCTCCAGGCTGCGGATGAAGCCGACGATGTCGAGGCGCACGTCGACCATCACCACGTCGGCGCCCTTGCCCGCGCGCAGGATCTCCAGCCCGGCGGCGGGATCGTCGGCGTGCAGCACCGACGCGCCGCGCGCCACCGCGATCCGGCTGGCGGCGCCGATCTGATTGCTGAGCGATCCGATGATCAACAGACGCATGGCGGAGTGTGTCCTCAGTCGAAATAGCGGATGCGCCGGGCGGGCGGCATCAGGCTGTTGAGCAGCATTTCCAGGCGGCGCGGGTTCTCCTGGCGTCCGATCGAACCGGCGGCCACCACGTTGAGCTGGCCGATCAGGGTCTCCTCGGCGGAGTTGCGCTCCAGCTTCGAGGCGAGCGGGTTCAGGATCATGTGGGCGAGCACCGCGCCGTAGAAGGTGGTGAGCAGCGCCACCGCCATCGCCGGGCCGATCGCCGAAGGGTCGTCGAGGCGGCCGAGCATCTGCACCAGGCCGATCAGGGTGCCGATCAGCCCCATCGCAGGGGCGATCTCGGCGCCGCGCCGCAGCACGCTGGCGGACTTGCGGTGGCGGCCGAGCATGGCGCCGAGTTCGCGCCGCATCAGCTCCTCGGCCTCCTCGACCTTGAGGCCGTCCACCAGCAGGGTCAAGCCCTTGGCGAGCAGCGGGTCGGCGATTTCGCCGTTGGTGATCGGCGCCTGGAGCGACAGCAGGCCGCCCTTGCGCGCGCCGTCGGCCAGCCGCACCAGCTCGCGCGCCACCGCCGAGGGGTCGCGCCGCTGGTAGGAGACGGTGCGCGCCACCGCCGCCAGGGTGACGCCGACGTCGGGCAGGGTGAAGCTCGCCAGGGTGAGGAACGCGGTGCCGCCGAGGACGATCAGCACCGAGGGGAGATCGAGGAACGCGAGCGGCGCGCCGCCCAGCGCCAGCGCCAGCGCCACCAGCGCCAGCGCGCCGCCGAGGCCCAGCACCGTGGCCGGGTCGAAGGCGTTGGCCTCCGCGCGCCGGGGCGCGCCGGTCGGCGGCCGTTCCAGATCCACCCCGTCCCGCATCTCAGGTGCGCTCGCTCTTGATGATTTCGGTCATCGTCACGCCCAGGCGGTTTTCCACCACCACCACCTCGCCGCGCGCCACCAGGCGGTCGTTGACGTAGATGTCGATGGCCTCGCCCACCTTGCGGTCCAGCTCCACCACCGCGCCGCGCCCGAGCTTGAGCAACTGGCTCACCTGCATCGACGACTTGCCGAGCACCGCCGAGACGCGCACCGGAATGTCGTACACCGCCTCGAGGTCGGAGGCCGAGCGCGGCTTGTCCATGTCGGCGAATTCGTTGGGGCCGTCCGGGTCGTATTCGGCGGCGGCGGACGAACCGGCGGGCAGCTCGTTGAGTTCGAGATCGTCGTTGTCGGGCATCTCACAGCACTCCTTGGACCGTCGGGTCGGTTTCGTCGCTCACCGCCGGGGCGGTCTTGGAATTGCGGGCGACGATATCCTCGATCCGTTGAAAAAGCGATGCGACGTCGCGCTCCGCGCCGCCGTTGTTCCATTCCAGGCGACAATCGGCGGGGCCGATGGTCTCGTCCTCCATCACCACCACCGTGCCTTCGAAGCCGCGGTCGCGCGCCAGCATCTCGATGCGGCGGCGGATCGCCTCGGTGTGCATCGGCGACACCCGCAGGATCAGGCGCGGCTCGTTGAGGATGTGGGGCACGCAGTCCTGCACCAGCGCCTCGATCTCGGCCGCGCCGTTCTCGGCGGCGAAGCGCGGCAGCAGCTTCTTCACCACCGAGATCGCCAGCACCGCCGCCATGCGGTGGGTCTCGGCGTTGGCCTGGGCCTGGATCGCCCGCATGCCGTCGATCTCCTCGGCGATGCGTTCGAGGGCGTGGGCCTGGAAATGCAGCGCGGATTCCTCGGCGTCCTTCAGCCCCTGGGCGTGGCCGAGCACGCGCGCCTCCTCGCGGGCGACCTCCAGGTCCTCCTCGGTGAACAGGGGCGGCGGCGCAATCGGCTCCGGCTCGCTTTCCTCGATCTGGCCGTCGATCACCGCGTCGGGCACGCGCTCCGGCTCCGGCGGCGGCCGCTCGAAATCGTAGGCGAACAGGAACCGGCGCACCAGCGCCTCGGCGGCCACCTCCTCCTCGGGGGTGGCGTCGAACGCGCGAAACGTGTCGTCCTGCCTCGAAATCCGGGTCGCCATGGGCGTTCCTTCACGCAACTCAGTAGATCAGCTCGTCTTCCTCGCGGCCCTCGGAGATCACGATCTGGCCCGAGTTGGCGAGTTCCTTGGCGAGGGTGACGATCATGCTCTGCGCCTCGTCCACCTCGCGCAGGCGCACCGGACCCATCGCCTCCATGTCTTCCCGCAGCATCTTGCCCGCGCGCTCGGACATGTTCTTGAAGAACATTTCCTTGATCGGGTCCGACGCGCCCTTGAGGGCGAGGGCGAGCTTGTCCTTCTCCACGTGCCGCAGCAGCGTCTGCACGCCCTGCGCGTCGAGGCGCACGAGGTCCTCGAAGGTGAACATCAGGGACTTGATGCGCTCGGCGGATTCGCGGTTGCGCTCCTCGAGGGCCGACATGAAGCGGCTTTCCGAGTTGCGGTCGAGGTTGTTGAAGATGTCGGCGATCAGCTCGTGGCTGTCGCGACGGTTGGTGCGCGCGAGGTTGCTCATGAACTCCGTCCGCAGGGTCTTCTCGACGCCGTCGAGCACTTCCTTCTGCACCGATTCCATGCGCAGCATGCGCATGATCACTTCCATCGAGAAGTTCTCGGGCAGCAGCGCCAGCACCCGCGCCGCGTGGTCCACCTTGATCTTGGAGAGCACCACCGCGACCGTCTGCGGGTACTCGTTCTTGAAGTAGTTGGCGAGCACCTGCTCGTTGACGTTGCCGAGCTTGTCCCACATGGTGCGGCCCGCCGGGCCGCGGATCTCGTCCATGATCAGCGAGACGCGATCCTTCGGCAGCGCCTTCATCAGCAGGCGCTCGGTGCTCTCGTAGGTGCCCACCAGCGAACCGGTGGCCGAGATCGCGTCGGCGAACTCGATGAACAGGCGCTCCACCAGACCGGCGTTGACGGTGCCGAGGGAGGCCATCACCTGGGAGATCTCCTTGATCTCCTCGTCGTCCATCAGGGCGAACAGCTTGGCCGAGTGCTCCTCGCCCAGCGACAGCAGGAACAGCGCCGCCTTTTGCGGTCCGGTCAGGCTGCGGTAGTCTTCCTTTGCACGCGCCACGTTTCAGCGTCTCCGAGATGGGCGGCCCGGGGGCCGACTCGCGATCAGGTTTCCTGATACATCCAGTTGCGGACGATGCTCAAGGCTTCCTCCGGGTGCTTGTTGACGATCTCGCCGATCTTGCGCAGCGACGACGCCTTCACCCGGCCCTCGACCTTGTCGATGTCGATGAGTTCCTCGGTCTCGAGGTCGTCCTCGTCGGACGGCACCATCGCCCCCGTGGGCGCCGCCAGTTGCGGCGTCGCGGATTCGGTGAGGAGCTGGCGGCTCGCCTGCTCCGAGGGCGAGGGCAGGCTCTCGAAGGCGCGGGTGACGAGCGGCCGGACGATCAGCAGGATCACCAGGATCGCCACCACCGCCACGCCCAGGCCCTCGGCCATGCGCATGATCTCGGCCTTGGTGAAGCCCAGGAACAGCGTCTCGTCGGCCGGCCCGAGGGCGTCGTCGAGGGTCTGGAAGCGCATGTTGATGACGTCCACCTGGTCGCCGCGCTGGGCGTCGTAGCCCACCGCCGAGCGCACCAGGGTGGCGATCTTCTCCATCTCGTCGGTGCTGCGGTCCTGATAGGTCTTGGCGCCGTCGGCGGCGGCCACCTGCACGCCGTCCACCAGCACCGCCACCGACAGGCGCTTGACCACGCCGTTCTCGCGCACCGAGTTGGAGACCTTCTTGGTGATCTCGTAGTTGGTGGTTTCCACGGTGCGCTGGTTGGACGAGGTGGCGCGGCCCTGGTTGTTGTTGAGGTTCGGGTCGGGCATGTTCTGCTGCACCGTCACCGAGTCGTTCTGCAGTTCGTCGGTGCGGGCCTGCTCGGCCTCGGTCACCGTCGAGCGCACCACCTGGCCGTCCGGATCGTAGGTCTCGGCGTTGGTCACGGTGCGGTCGAAATCCATCTCCACGCTCACCTGCGCGCGCACCTTGCCCGGGCCGATGGTGCGGGCCAGCAGGTCCTCGACGTTCTGGGCGAGGCGGCGCTCCTGGGTCTGGCGCATCTCCTCCTGGGTCGAGATCATCACCTGCTTGTCGTCCTCGAAGCCGCGCGCCAGCAGCGCGCCCTTGTCGTCGACGATGGAAATCCGCGAGGGCTTGAGCTTCGGCACCGCCGAGGCGACGAGGTACTGGATCGCGCCGATCTGCTCCTTCGACAGCCGCCCGCCCTGGATCCGCAGGATCACCGAGGCGGAGGGATCCTGGGTCTCGCGGGAGAACATCTCGCGCTTCGGCAGCACCAGGTGGACGCGCGCCTGCTTGACGTTGCCCACCGACATGATGGTGCGCGCCAGCTCGCCTTCCAGCGCGCGCACCAGGTTGACGTTCTGCATGAAGTTGGTGGCGCCGAGGGCGTCCATCTTGTCGAACAGCTCGTAGCCGTTGACGATGCCCGAGTTGTGCGCGACCTCGGCGGTCTCCAGGCGCATCTTCAGCATCTGGTCGCCGGGGACGTAGATGTCGCGGCCTTCGGCGCGCAACTGGTAGGGGATCTGCTTGGCGTCGAGCTGCTGCGCGATGGCGCGCGCGGCGCCGACGTCGAGGTCGCTGTAGAGCAGCTCCATCTTCGGAGCGCCCATCCGCATCGTGAAGTAGATGATGAAGCCCAAGAGGCCGACGGAAACCGCCGCCATCGCCATCAGGCGGGCGGGGCCAAGGCTGCGCAGGGACTGGATGAAGGCGTTCACGGTCGGGCCATCCTCGACTAAGCCTGAGATCGGACGCGGGTCTCCCCGACGTTCCGGCAGAGCCTACGCGGCGCGGCTTAAAAAGATGGTTAACGGGGCGGCAAATTTTGCCGGGGCGGCGAATTCAGGCGGCGGCCCCGGCGAGACGGCGGGCGTGGTTGATCGCGGCGATTTCGTCCAGGGTGTCCTGCTCCTTGCGGGCGCGGGCGTAGGCGGCGCGGGCGTCGCGCTGGCGCTGGAGGATTTCCGCGGTCTTGAAGGCGTTGAAGGCCTCGGCGACGGCGTCCTGCTGCTTGGCGATGGCGGCCTCGAGGTTGCGCCGCGCGGCGGCGAAGCGCCCCCGGTCGATCACCACCGACTCGGCGAAACGGCCGTACGCCATCGCCGAAAGACCGGTGGTGTCGGCGGCCGCCAGTTCCTGCTCGCGCCGCACCCCGGCTTCGAGCGCCTGCTCGCGGCGGGTCAGCTCCGCCTCGTGCGCCAGCAGTTCGCCCAGGCCGCGACGGGCCTCGTCCACGGCGAACTTCTTGAGGCGGATCAGGGCGTGGATGTCTCCGGCCATGGCTTACTTCCCGAGAATCTGTTCGAGGGCGGCGTAGCCGGTGTCGAGGTCGGTGTTCTCGCTTTTCGCCTGGGCGAGGAACTGTTCGAGGGGCGCCTGATAGCGGATCGCCTCGTCCACCTCCGGGTTGCTGCCCTGGCGATAGGCGCCGAGGCGGATCAGCTCGGCCATGTCGTCGTAGGTCGCCATCAGCCGCCGCGCGCGGGAGACCAGGGCGTTCTGCTCGGGCGTGTTGCAGCCCGGCATGGTGCGCGACACGCTTTTCAGCACGTTGATGGCGGGGTAGCGGTTGCGCTCGGCGATGGCGCGGTCGAGCACCACGTGGCCGTCGAGAATGCCGCGCACCGCGTCGGCGATCGGCTCGTTCATGTCGTCGCCCTCCACCAGCACCGTGAACAGGCCGGTGATGCTGCCGGTGCCGACCCCCGGCCCGGCCCGCTCCAGCAGGCGCGGCAGCTCGGCGAACACCGAGGGGGTGTAGCCCTTCGAGGCGGGCGGCTCGCCGGCGGAGAGGCTGATCTCGCGCTGCGCCATGGCGAATCGGGTGACGCTGTCCATCAGGATCAGCACGTCCTCGCCCAGGTCGCGCAGGTATTCGGCCACCGTCATCGCGGTGTAGGCGGCCTGGCGGCGCATCAGCGGGCTTTCGTCGGAGGTGGCGCAGACGACGATGCTGCGCGCCATGCCCTCGGGGCCGAGGTCGTCCTCGATGAACTCGCGCGCCTCGCGGCCGCGCTCGCCGATCAGGCCGAGCACGGTGGCGGAGAGGCGGGTGTGGCGCGCCATCATCGCCATCAGCGACGATTTGCCGACGCCCGACCCGGCGAAGATGCCCATGCGCTGGCCGCGGCAGACGGTGAGGAAGGTGTTGAGGGCGCGCACCCCGAGGTCGACCTTGCCCGCCACCCGGCCGCGCGCGTGGGCCGAGGGCGCGGGCGCGCGCACCGGATAGGCAACCGTGCCCTTGATCAGCGGCCCCTTGCCGTCCACCGCCTCGCCGAAGGCGTTGACGACGCGGCCGAGCCACGAGGGATGGGGGTAGATCACCGGCTCGGTCTCGGCGATCTCGGCGCGGCAGCCGAGGCCGACGCCGTCGAGGGAGGTGAACGCCATCAAGAGCGCCGACCCGGCGCGGAAGCCCACCACCTCGCACGACACCCGCCGCCCGCCGCGGGCGATCAGGTCGCAGCGGTCGCCCACCGAGAGCGCGCCGTGGGCGCCGCCCACCTCCACCAGCATCCCCGAAACCGCGGTGACGCGGCCGAACACCTCGTAATCCGGGAGGCGTTCGATCTCGTGGAGGATGTTCTGGATCAGGACGGTCATCGCGCTCCTCGGCGGCGGGTTGCGGAAGCGAGACTACCCCGGCGTGCGTTAATGGGGGGTAAACCGGGAAAAAGTTGCCGACCGGGGAGCGATTGGGTATCGTCGTTAACCATGGTTAATGTCCGGGAGCCGGAACATGCGCGTCCTATTGGTTGAAGACGACGCCGCGCAAGCTCAGGCCATCGAACTGATGCTGCGCTCGGAGGCGATGGTGGTGGACACCACCGGCCTCGGCGAGGACGGCCTGGAGATCGGCCGCCTTTACGAATACGACATCATCATCCTCGACCTCGGCCTGCCCGACATGGACGGCCTCGACGTGCTGCGCCAGCTGCGCGCGGGCCGGGTGGCGACGCCGGTGCTGATTCTCTCGGGCGTGGACGACACCGACCGCAAGATCAAAAGCCTCGGCCTCGGCGCCGACGACTACCTCACCAAGCCGTTCGAGAAGGGCGAGCTGGTGGCGCGCATCCACGCGATCATCCGCCGCTCCAAGGGCCACGCCGCCTCCACCATCCGCACCGGGCGGATGACGGTGAACCTCGACACCCGCTCGGTGTCGATCGACGAGCAGCCGGTCCACCTCACCGGCAAGGAATACGGCATCCTCGAACTGCTGGCGCTCCGCAAGGGCACCACCCTCACCAAGGAGCAGTTCCTCAACCACCTCTACGGCGGGCTGGACGAGCCGGAACTCAAGATCATCGACGTGTTCATCTGCAAGCTGCGCAAGAAGCTCTCGACCATGAGCGACGGCGAGAACTACATCGAAACCGTGTGGGGCCGCGGCTACGTGCTGCGCGACCCGGGCTGAGGCCCCTCGCCCGCCGCCGTCAGGCGCGTGCCCGTGGATGCCCGCCTGCGCGGGCGGCGCGTCCTCTGGAGCGGAAGGCTCGCCCGAAATGCGAAAGCCCCCGTCGCCGGGGGCTTTTTCCGTTCGTCGGGCGGCCGCCTCACACCTTGGCGGGGGTGCCCGCGAGTTCGTACATGCCGCGCTGGCCGACCACCGGCTTGAACTTGTCGGAAATGCCGAGCACCGTCTCGGCACCGCCGAGGAACAGGCAGCCGTCGGGCGCCAGCAGCTTCGAGATGTCCGCCAGCACCTTGCCCTTGGTCTCCTGGTCGAAATAGATCAGCACGTTGCGGCAGAACACCACGTCGAAGGTGCCGAGCGGCGAGCGCACGTCGGTGAGGAGGTTGAGCGGGCGATACTGCACCATCGCGCGCAGCCGCGCGTCGATCTGCCACATCTCGTCCTTCTTCTGGAAATACTTCACCAGAAGCTGGATCGGCATGCCGCGCTGCACCTCGAACTGGGAATAGAGGCCCGCCTTGGCCTTTTCGAGGATTTCGGTGGAGAGGTCGGTGGCGACGATGTCGACGCGCCAGCCCGCCAGCTTCGCCTCCATCTCCTTGAGGATGATCGCCAGCGAATAGGGCTCCTGCCCCGACGAGCACGCCGCGCACCAGATGCGGATCTGCTTCTTGTCCTTGCGGGCGTCGAGCAGGCGCGGGATCACCTGCTCGCGGAACTGATCGAAGGGCTTGCCGTCGCGGAAGAAGAACGACTCGTTGGTGGTCATCGCCTCGGTCACGTCCTTGACCAGGGCGGGGTCCATGCGCCGCACCGCCGCGACGAGGTCGTCGAGGCCCTTCATCCCGCGCCGCCGCGCGACCGGCATCAGGCGACTCTCCAGCAGGTACGACTTGTCCCGCGAGAGGACCAGCCCGGACCGCTCCTTGAGAAGTTTCGCCACGAAATCGAAGTCTTCGGGTTTCATGCCTAAAGCCTCGCCGCCACTTTCCGGATGAAGGGACCGATCTCCTGCACCGGCAGGATCGCCGAGCACAGTCCGGCCTGCGCCACCGCGCCCGGCATACCCCAGACCACCGAGGTTTCCTCGTCCTGGGCGATCACGCTGCCGCCCGCCTCGACCAGCACCGCGCCGCCCTTGGCGCCGTCGGACCCCATGCCGGTGAGGATCACCGCCAGGGCGCGGCGGCCGTAGACCTTCGCCACCGAGCGCAGCATCGGGTCCACCGCGGGCTTGCAGAAGTTTTCCGGCGGGCCGTCGATCACCCGCACCAGGGTTTCGGTGCCCTTGCTTTCGAGGGTCATGTGGAAGCCGCCGGGGGCGATGTAGACCTGGCCGCCCTTCAGCACCTCGCCGTCCTGCCCTTCCTTGGCGGGCCAGCCGGTGACGCGGGTGATGTGCTCCGCGAGGATGGTGGTGAAGGTAGCGGGCATGTGCTGGGTGATGACGATCGGCTGCTTGAGGCCGCCGCCCTGGCGCATGTCGCCCAGAACCTTGAACAGCGCCTGCGGCCCGCCGGTGGAGCTGCCGATGGCGATCAGGTCGGGCGGATCGATCTTGTTCTGGCGGAGCTTGGGCGGCTGCGCCGGGGTGAGCAGCGACGCGCGCACCGGCGCGGCCGGAGCGCCGCCGACACCGGGCCGCTGGAACGGCACCCGCGCGGCGGGCTGGGCGCCGGGGCGCGGCGGCGAGCGGCGGCCGCCGCGGCGCAGCGAATCGCCCAGCGCCTTCACCTTCTCCAGCAGCTCGCGCTTGAAGTCGAGGCCGCCGGTCATCTCGCGGGTGGCGGTGGGCTTGGGGATGTAGTCGATGGCGCCGAGTTCGAGGGCGCGCAGGCTGATGTCGGCGTTGTGGAGCGTCAGGGTCGAGGCCATGATGACCTTGAGGTCCGGCCGCTTTTTCAGCAGCAGCGGCAGCGCGGTCATGCCGTCCATCACCGGCATTTCGATGTCGAGCAGCACCACCTCGATGTCGTAGCGGTCGAGCGCCTTCACCGCCGCCTCGCCGTTGGGCACCGAGGTGACCACCTGAACGTCCGTGGCGTCTTCCAGCATGCGGGTGATCAAGCCGCGAACCACCGCCGAATCGTCGACGACCATCACCCGGATCGGATCCTGGGACATCGCACCGCGCACACCGCTCACAGACGAACCGCTATCGGACACAACCTTCTCCACTCGTGATCATCGCAATCAGGCGCTCGGCAGCAGGCCGACCTGCTCGAACTTGGCCTGGATGATTTCGCCGTCGAACGGCTTCATGATGTATTCGCTGGCACCCGCGGCGATCGCCTGCTGGATGTGCTGGATGTCGTTTTCGGTGGTGCAGAACACCACCACCGGCTTGTCGCCGCCGGGAACCTTGCGCAGCTCGACCAGGAACTCGATGCCGTTCATCACCGGCATGTTCCAGTCGAGCAGCACCGCGTCCGGCAACTGTGCCTTGCAATAGTCGAGGGCCTTGGCTCCGTCTTCCGCCTCGGCCGTCTGGAAACCCAGATCCTGCAAGATCTTGCGCGCAACCATGCGGATCACTTTGGAATCGTCGACAATCAGGCAGGTCTTCATTGGATGCTTCCCGACCACTGGAGTATGGGACGTTGATATGGCGGAGGAACCGGCAACGCGCGCATCATGTTAGCACAAGCTACCCCGAAAGTTGTGGGAAAACCCGTCGCCGCCGCACCGGTTTCCCGGGCGGCGGCGACTTTCGGGGTCAGGCCTCCGACAGCGCGGAGGTGCGGCCGACCAGGTCCTTGAGGACGTGCATCACCGCCTCCCGGTCGAACTTCACGACGTAGTCGTCGAACCCCGCTTCCCGGCCGGTTTCGAAATCCCGGTCGGTGGCGTGGGAGGAGAGCGCGATCATCGGCGTGCTCGCCCAGCGGGCGTCCTCGCGCACCGCGCGGGCGAACGAGAAGCCGTCCATGCCGGGCATCTCGATGTCGGAGATGATCGCGTCGAACACCTCGCCCTTGTCGCGCAGCGCCAGCGCCTTGTCGGCGGAGTCCACCGCGGTGACGCTGTAGCCGTTGACCGAGAGCAGCGGCGACAGCAGGTTGCGGAAGAACGCGCTGTCGTCCACGAACAGCACCCGCGTCGCCCGCTGCTTGTCGGCGGCGAAGGCGGTCTTGTCGTCGCGGCCGAACCAGTCGCCGAAGGCGCGGGTGAGGTAGTGGCCGGTGTCGATCACCTCGGTGGCCTTGCCGTTGATCACGGCGGTGCCGATCAGGCCCGGCTGGTCCACCTGCAGTTCCATCTTCAGGTGATCCTCGACGATGTCGACGATCTCCTCCACCAGCAGGCCCATGGAGCGGTCGCGGTCGGTGAACACCAGCACCGGCTGACGGCCGTCGGAGACGATGCGGAAGTCGTCGGAGACGCCCACCAGCGGCATCAGCTGGCCGCGATACTGCACCACCGGCTTGCCGTGGGAGTATTCGATGGTGGAGGTCTCGATTTCCTCGAGGCGGGCCACCAGCGCCAGCGGCACCGCCTTCAGGTCGTCGGCGCGGCTGCGGAAGATCAGCAGCGACACGCGGTCGTCGCCGTAGCCCGCGGCGGCGCGCGCCTCTTCCTTGGCGTGGTCGGCGGCCATCGCCACCTCGCCGGTGGCCGAGGCGATGCCGTTGGGGTCGAGGATCATGATCACCGAGCCGTCGCCGAGGATGGTGTTGCCGGAGAACATCGAGATGTGACGCAGGATCGGCGCCACCGGCTTGACCACGATTTCCTCGGTGTCGAACACCCGGTCGACGATGATGCCGAAGGTGTAGGTGCCGACCTGCGAGACGACGATGAAGATTTCCTCCTCCTCGGCGCGGGCGCCCTCGCCCAGGCGCAGGAGGTCGGAGAGGTTGACCAGCGGCAGCAGGCGGTCGCGCAGGCGCAGCACCGGCGCCTGGTTGATGGTCTCCAGCTGGTGCTCCGAGTTGGCGGTGACGCGCACCAGCTCGACCACCGAAATCTGCGGGATCGCGAACCGCTCCCTGGCGCACTCGACGATCAGCGCCGAGACGATCGCCAGGGTGAGCGGGATCTTGATCACGAAGGTGGTGCCGCGGCCCTGCACGGTCTTGAGTTCGATGGTGCCGCCGATCTTCTCGATGTTGGTGCGCACCACGTCCATGCCGACGCCGCGGCCCGACACCGAGGTCACCTGCGCGGCGGTCGAGAACCCGGCGCGGAAGATGAACTGGCTCGCCTGCTGGTCGGTCATCGCGTCCAGCTCGGCCTCGCTGGCGAGGCCGTTCTCGAGCGCCTTCTGGCGGATCCGCGCGACGTTGAGGCCGCGGCCGTCGTCGGCGATCTCGATGATGATGTGGCCGCCCTCGTGATAGGCGTTGAGCGTGATCACGCCCACGTCGGGCTTGCCCGCCGCGAGGCGCTCGCCCGGCATCTCGAGGCCGTGGTCGGCCGAGTTGCGCACCATGTGGGTGAGCGGGTCCTTGATCAGCTCCAGCACCTGGCGGTCGAGTTCGGTCTCGGCGCCGTACATCTGGAGGTCGATCTTCTTGTGGGTTTCGAGCGCGAGGTCGCGGACGATGCGCGGCAGCTTGGCCCAGGCGTTGCCGATCGGCTGCATGCGCGTCTTCATCACCCCTTCCTGGAGGTCGGTGGTGATGTGCGAGAGGCGCTGCAGCGGCGCCGCGAATTCCGAGTCGTCGCGGCCGCGCACCATCTGCAGCAGCTGGTTGCGGGTCAGCACCAGCTCGGACACCAGGGTCATCAGGTTTTCGAGCAGGTCGACGTTGACGCGAATCGACTGGTTGGCGACCGAGCTTTCCTTCGGCGCGTCGCCGGTGGGGATCGGCGCGGGCGGCGCCGCCACGGTGGCGGGCGGCGCGGCGGCCGGAGCGGCCTCCGCCGCGGGGGCGGACTGGGCCTCGGCGGCGCGCTCGGCGGCCATTTCGGCCTCGATCTCGGCGAGGGTGGCGGCGCGGGCGCCCTGGGCTTGGGCGGCGGCGACCTCGGCGAGGAGGTCGGCGGCGACCGGGAAGCCCTGCTCGCTCAGCACCGGGCCGCCCTCGGCGGCGGCGGGTTCGGGCGCGGGCGGCGGCGCGGCGGCGGGGGCCTCGCCGCCGGCGGCGACGAGATTGAGGCGGTCGATCAGGTCGCGGTCGTCGCCCGGAGGCTCGGTCTCGTTGGCCTCGATGTAGGCGAGGGTTTCCTTGATCCGGTCGATGGACTGGAGGATCAGCGTCACCGACGAGGCCGACACCGTCAGCTCGCCGCCGCGGAACATGCCGAGCACGTTCTCCGCCGCGTGGGCCAGGGACTCGAGGCGCGGCAGCCCGAGGAAGCCGCAGGTGCCCTTGATCGTGTGGACCAGGCGGAAGATGTTGGAAAGGATCGCGGTGTCGTTGGGATTGCGTTCGAGATTGACCAGTTCGACGTCGAGCGTCGCCAGGCTCTCGGACGTCTCGGTCAGGAACTCGCTCAGCAGATCATCCATGTCTTCCTCTCAAGGCCGCACGCGTAAACCGTCTCGCGGGGGCTTTCCGGGGCGCGTTTCGCCCCCTCCGATCGCCGGAGACCCGCGCCGACAGTATGCCGTTACGGACACCCAATGAAAAGGCAATTGTCTTGGCTCAAACGGCGGAGACCTCGAGCGCGACGCCGCACGCCTCGGCCGCCTGCCAGATCCGCACCCCCCGGCCGAGCGCCGCCGCCCACTGCCGCAGCAGCGCGCCCGCCACCGCGTGGGGGTCCGCCGCGCCGTCCTCCAGGGCAGCCCGGGCACCCTCGGAAAACTGGGCGCGGCGGCCGGTGGCGTGCAGATGCGGCATGCCGTCCCGCGCCTCCACGGCGATCCGCCCGCCGAAGGGCAGCGCGTCGGCGCCGATCAGCACCAGCGCCAGCGCCAGCCGCCACACCTCCGGCCCGCCCTCCAGTTCGTCGGGGAAGACGCCCAACTCGTACACCCGCTGCGCGTCGCCGAGCCGCGCGAGGTAGGCCCGCGCCACCGCCGCCGAGGCTCCGGACTTCAGCGCCCGCCCGGTGGGCAGGCCGAACACCGCGCGAAAGAAGTCGAGCCGCGCCCCCAGCGTCGCCGCGCTCTGGCGCAGCAGGCCGCGCACCTCGGCGGCCATCTCCGCGTCCGGTTCCCCCTCCAGCAGTTCGAGGCCGTTGGCGATCGCCCCCGCCGCCCCGGCAAGGTCGTGGCACATGCGCACCGCGGCCGCGGCGCCGAGGTCTTCCCGATCCCGAGCGTCCATTCCCCCCGATCCTCCCGTTGGCACCCCTGGCGCGACTCTACCCGCACCGCGCCGGGTTTCGCAATGTCTTGGGACATCGCATGGATCGTGCTATGTAGAAGCTTCCGCCGCCGCGCCGCCGCCCGGCGCGGCAGCCCCCGATTTCTGAAAAAACGACGCACCCGCCCATGTCCCTGCCCGTCGCCTCGCCGCGCATGGCGTTCGTGGCCGCCGAAACGCCGAAGGCGCAGTTCGCGTGCCAGCGCCTCGCCAACCGCTACGGCGCGACCAGCCTCGCCGACGCCGAGGTGATCGTCGCGCTGGGCGGCGACGGCTTCATGCTCGAATGCCTGCACCGCTTCATCGACCACCCGGCGCCGATCTACGGCATGAACCGCGGCACCGTCGGCTTCCTGCTCAACGACTACGACGAAACCGACCTCGCCGAGCGCATCTCCCGCGCGGTGATGGTGCGCCTCAGCCCGCTGCGGATGGAGGCGATCACCGCCCAGGGCGAGATCGTCCGCGCCCTCGCCATCAACGAGGTGTCGATGCTGCGCGAAACCCGCCAGACCGCGCGGCTGCAAATCCGCATCGACGGCATGGTGCGGCTGGAAGAGCTGGTGTGCGACGGCATCCTGGTGTGCACGCCTGCCGGGTCCACCGCCTACAACCTCTCCGCCCACGGCCCGATCCTGCCGATCGAGGCCAACGTGCTGGCGCTCACGCCGATCAGCGCGTTCCGCCCGCGGCGCTGGCGCGGCGCCATCCTCCCCCATTCCTCGCGCGTCACCTTCGACGTGCTCGAACACGACAAGCGGCCGGTCTCGGCGGTGGCCGACTACACCGAGGTGCGCAACATCGTCCAGGTCACCGTCCACGAGGATTCCGAAACCAAGCTGCGCATGCTGTTCGACCGCGAACACCACCTCGAGGAACGCATCCTCAAGGAACAGTTCACCCCATGACCGCCGCGGCCCTCGCCCTGCGCTGGGCCGCCACCCTCGGCCTCGCGGCCTGCGGCGGCTGGGCGTTCGACCGCCTGGACCTGCCGCTCGCCTGGATGCTCGGCGCGATCGCCGCCACCACCGCCGCCGCCCTGCTGCGCGCGCCGGTCAAGGCGCCGCAGAAGGTGGTGCCGGCGATGTTCGCGATCGTCGGCGTGCTGCTGGGGTCGGGCTTCCCCGCCGACATCCTCGACCGCGCCGGGCGCTGGAGCCTGTCGCTCGCCTCCCTCGCGCCCTACGTGGTGCTGATCACCGTGGCGGTGGCCGCCTACTTCCGCCGCGTCACCGCCTTCGACCACCCCACCCGGTTCTTTTCCGCCTGCCCCGGCGGCCTCAACGAAATGATGCTGATGGGCGGCGCCAAGGGCGGCGACGAAGCGGCGATCGCGCTGATCCACGGCATGCGCATCCTCACCGTCGTCTACGTGCTGCCGTTCGCCTTCGAGTTCCTCGGCGGCGCCGACACCGCCGCCGCCCGCGCCGCCGCCCGCAACGCCGAAATCCCCGCCGCCGCCGACTGGGCGATCCTCGCCGCCTGCGCCGCCGTCGGCGCCACGCTGGGCAAGGCGCTGCGCCTCCCCGCCGGAGTGCTGGTGGGGCCGATGCTGCTCTCCGCCGCCGCCCACCTCGGCGGCCTCACCGACGCGCGGCCGCCCGACACCCTCGTCCACGCCGCCCAGGTGGTGATCGGCGCGGGCATCGGCAGCCGCTTCGTCGGCATCGCGCCCAAGGTGTTCGGCCGCGCCGTGCTCGTCTCCCTCGGCTCCACCGGGCTGATGCTCGCCATCGGCGCCGCCTTCGCCCTCGTCCTCGGCCCCGCCAGCGGCGCGAGCTTCGCCGCCCTGATCCTCGCCTACTCCCCCGGCGGCATCACCGAAATGAGCCTCGTCGCCCTCGCCCTCGGCATCGACCCGCTGTTCGTCTCCACCCACCACCTCGGCCGCATCGTCCTCGTCCTCTCCCTCTCCCCCCTCCTCTTCCGCCTCCTCCCCCGGCCGCGCGCGACGGAATAAGGCCAGGGCGCTGCCCTGGACCCGCCAAGGGCCACAGGCCCTTGGATCCCATTCGTTTCCAAAGCAAAAGGGCCTCCACACGGGAGGCCCTTTTGCTTTGGAAGTGAGCGCGGGGTCCGGGGGGTCCGAGACCCCCCGGCGGGGTTCCAGGGGCGGCGCCCCTGGCCCTCCTCAACCGGCGGCGATGGCTTTGTCGAGGAGGGCGAGGCTGTCGGCCTGGCCGTAGAGGGCGAAGAACGATCCCATGCGGGGGCCGGTGTCCTGGCCGAGGAGGATCTGGTAGAGGGCCTTGAACCACGCCCGCAGGTCGGCGAAGCAGGGGTGGGCCTTGCCGACCTCGTAGACGACGGTCTGGAGTTCCTCGGGGCTGGCGCAATCGGGCTGCTTGGCGATTTCGTCGCGCAGGTGCTTGAGCGCCGCGATTTCCTCCGCCGTGGGGGTGCGGAAGGATTTGGCGGGCAGGACGAAGTCGCGGTAGTAGGCGATCGCGAGCTTCACCAGCTTGTCGAGGAACGGCATGTTGCCCGGCTCGGCGGAGGGGGCGTAACGGCTGATGTATTGCCAGATCACCGCCGGGTCGTCGGAGTGGCAGACCGAGACGAGGTTGAGCAGCATCGAGTAGGACACCGCCACCGGCTCCATCGGCGGCGTGCCGTTGTGGATGTGCCAGGCGGGGTTGTTGACCCGCTCGCCCAGGTCCTGGCGCGGGAACGCCTCGGTGAAGCTCTGGTATTCGTCCACCGCCCGGGGGATGACGTCGAAGTACAGGCGCTTGGCGGCCTTGGGCTTCTGATACATGAACAGGGCGAGGCTCTCGGGCGGCGCGTAGGTGAGCCATTCCTCCACCGCGAGGCCGTTGCCGCGCGACTTCGAGATCTTCTCGCCCTGGTCGTCGAGGAAAAGCTCGTAGGTGAGGTTCTGCGGCGCGGCGCCGCCGAGAATCGCGGTGATGCGGGTGGCGAGCTTGACCGAATCGATCAGGTCCTTGCCCGACATTTCGTAGTCGACGCCGAGGGCGGCCCAGCGCATCGCCCAGTCCGCCTTCCACTGCAGCTTCACCGCGCCGCCGGTGACCGGGGTTTCCACCAGCTTGCCGTCCTCGCGCTTGTAGACGATGGTTCCGGCGTCCGGGTGGGTTTCCACCACCGGCACCTGGAGGACGACGCCGGTTTCCGGGCAGATCGGCAGGAACGGCGAATAGGTGGCGCGGCGCTCCTCGCCCAGGGTGGGCAGCACCACGTCGCGCACCTTGTCGTGGTGGGCGAGCACCTTGAGCAGGGCCTCGTCGAAGCGGCCCGAGGTGTACCAGTCGGTGGAGGACTGGAACTCGTATTCGAAGCCGAAGCTGTCGAGGAAGGCACGCAGGCGGGCGTTGTTGTGGTGCCCGAAGCTCTCGTGGGTGCCGAACGGGTCGGGGATGCGGGTGAGCGGCTTGCCCAGGTGCTCGCGCACCATCTCCTTGTTGGGGATGTTGTCGGGCACCTTGCGCAGGCCGTCCATGTCGTCGGAGAACGCGAACAGCCGGGTCTTGACGTTGGGCAGCAGCACCTGGAGCGCGTTGCGCACCATGGTGGTGCGCACCACCTCGCCGAAGGTGCCGATGTGCGGCAGCCCCGAGGGGCCGTAGCCGGTCTCGAACAGGACGTAGCCCTTGTCGCCGCCCTCGTTGCCGGGGCCGCGTTTCGCCAGCCGTTTCTCGATCAGCGCGCGGGCTTCCTGAAAGGGCCAGGCGTTGGAGGCGAGGGCGGCTTCGGCGAGGGAGGTCATCGGTCCTGTCTTTCGGTTGGGAATGCGTGAACGCGGGCGCGGCCTGCGCCCGGACCGAGCAAGCTAACCGAGATCGCGCCCGCTGTCACCCCGCCGGATCAGGCGGGGATCGCCCCCAGCATCGCCGCCGCCGCGCTCACCGCCGCCTTGGCGTGGGGCACGAGGCGGGGCGGGAAGTGGTGCGGCTCGGCCTCGGGGCCGATGATGCCGATGCCCACCGGCTTCATGAATTCCAACTGCAGCCCCACCAGGGCCGCGCCCACCGCCTCGCCCATCACCCGGCCGTGGCCGGTTTCGCCGCGCTCGATGATGCCGAGCACCACCACCGCGTCGACGTCTTCGCGCAGGAGCTGGCGCTTCACCGCCAGCGGCGCCTCGTAGGAGCCGGGCACGTCGGCGCGGGCGACGATGGAAAAGCCGAGTTCGGCGGCGCGCTCTTCCGCCGCCTTGCGCATGATCGCGATTTCCTCGGTGTGGAAGGTGCCGACGACCAGCCCGAGCCGGAACGCGCGTTCGCCCATGGTCAGAACTCCCCCCGCGCCACCTGGCGCGCATAGTAGGTGATGATGAGGTCGGCCCCGGCGCGCTTGATCGCGCCGAGGGTTTCGGCCACCGCGCGGGCCTCGTCGATGGCGCCCGCGGCGGCGGCGAACTTGATCATCGCATATTCGCCGCTCACCTGATACGCCACCAGCGGCAGCAGGCTGCGGCAGCGCAGCCCGGCGAGCACGTCGAGATAGGCGAGCGCGGGCTTGACCATTAGGAAGTCGGCGCCCTCCGCCTCGTCGAGGTCGGATTCCCGCAGCGCCTCGCGGGCGTTCATCGGGTCCATCTGGTAGGTCTTGCGGTCGCCCTTGAGGCTGCTGCCCGCGGCGGCGCGGAACGGGCCGTAGAAGCTCGACGCGAACTTCGAGGAATACGCCATGATCGGCACCTCGCCGAACCCGGCGGCGTCGAGCGCGTGGCGCATCGCGGCGATCTGGCCGTCCATCATCGCCGAGGGGGCGACGATGTCGGCCCCCGCCTCCGCCGCCACCACCGCCTGGAGCGCGAGGTTTTCGAGGGTCGCGTCGTTGTCCACGCCGCCGTCCGCCAGCACGCCGCAATGGCCGTGGTCGGTGTATTCGCAGAAGCAGTTGTCGGTGATCACCACCATCTCCGGGCACGCCGCCTTGGCGATGCGCACGCTGCGCGCCATCAGCCCGTCGGGCGAGAGGCTGTCGGAGCCGGTGGCGTCCTTGTGGTGGGAGACGCCGAACAGCAGGATCGCCTTGACCCCGTCCGCCGCGATCGCCCGGACCTCGTCGGCGAGGCGGCTTTCCGGCACCCGGAACACCCCGGGCATCGACGAGATCGGCTGCGGCGCGTCGATCCCCTCCTCCACGAACACCGGCTGGATCAGGTCGTCGGCGGTGACGCGGGTCTCGCGCACCAGGCTGCGCAGCGCCTCGCTGCGGCGCAGGCGGCGCGGACGAACGGTCGGAAACGGCGTGGTCATGGCTGAACTCCCGATGCGCTTTCAGCGGCAAGGTAGGCGGACGGGGCGGCGAAGTCCATAACCAGGATTTCCTGGTCGTGGTAGCGGTCCCCCACCTTGAGGATCTTGTGCTCGACGCCGCTGAAGCCGAAGCCGAGGCGCACGTAGAACGCCCGCGCCCGGGGATTGCCGACGGTGACGTGGCCGGTGAGGACGTCCACATGCGCCCGCGCGTGCTCGATCACCGCCCGCAGCAGGCGCTCGGCGGTGTCGCCGCCGCGCTCGGCGGGGGCGACGTAGACGCCCCACAGGTTGCCGCGATGCTTCATCGTGCCCGAGGCGGGGCGCGACATCCCCGCCACCCCCACCAGCGCCGCGCCGCGGAACGCGCCGAACACCGCCTCCCCCGGCTGGGAGCCGCGGATGCGGCTTTCGAACAGGGGCAACCCGGCGGCCGCCTCCTCGGCGGCGGGGGCGCCGAAATAGTGCGGGTTCTCGACGATTCCGGCGATCCGCAGATCGCGGAAGGCGGGTGCGTCCGCCACCGCGAGGCGGCGGATCGCAAGCGGCGCGGCATTCATGGGCGTGGCCTTTGCGGGGAAACGGAAGGAATGCCCCAAAGCTAGATACGCCGCCCCGCCGTTGCAAGCCGCCGGAACACCGGAACATCCCGCGAACGCTTGCCGCTCGGGCGGGGTTCGGGCATCATCGGGCGATGATCGCTTGTCCCCTCTCCCGGATGCTCCGATGACCCGCCGCGCGCTGCTGCCGCGGGCGCCGGTGCTGGCGGTGACGCTGTCGGGCTGCGCGTGGATCGACGCGGAGGGCGAGATTTCCAACCCCTCGGCGGCGGAGGCGAAGCGGCTGTGGGCGGCGACGCCGCCGCTGCTGTGCCACCGCCTGTGGACCGCCGAGCGCCTGGGCGGCGCGGCGCAGGAGGCGTTCGACCTGCTGGAGCTTTACGCCTTCGCCCGGCCCGCGCGGTTTTGCGTGCCCACCGCCGCCGGGCTGGCCGACGCGCTCGACCTGCCGCCCCCCGGCGCGGAGCCGGAGGACCAGGCGATGCTGTTGCAGGACGCGGCGCGGATCCTGCTGGGGGAGCTGGCGCGCCTCGACGAGCGCGACACCCGCCGCGCCCTGGGCGTCGCCCGGCCGATGGCGAAAAGCGGCTGGCCGTGGGGCGCGGCGGTGCTGGCGGCGCTCGGCGACGACGGCGCCGAGGCCGCCGACGCGCGCGGCCTGCGGGTGTGGGACCGGCTCAAGGAATGGGAGGACGCGGGCAACCCGCCGCCGCCCGGCTCCGCCCCGGTGGGCGAGGCGGAAACCCGCGCGCGGCTGGCCGATCTCCTCGGCCCCGGCGCCGAGCAGCGGCCGAGCCAGGCGGATTTCGCCGCCGGTCTGGCGTGGGGCTTCGCGCCGCGCGAGGCCGCCGACGGCCCCAACGCGGTGCTGGCGGAGGCGGGCACCGGCGTCGGCAAGACCTTGGGCTACATCGCCCCCGCCAGCCTGTGGGCGGAGAAGAACGGCGCGCCGGTGTGGATCAGCACCTACACCCGCAACCTTCAGCGCCAGTTGGACGGCGAGCTGGACCGCCTCTACCCCGACCCGGTGGAGAAGGCGCGCCACGTGGTGGTGCGGCGCGGGCGGGAGAACATCCTCTGCCTGCTGAACCTCGAGGACTTCCTCGACCGGGCGGTGCGCGAGCCGCGCGGCATGACCGCCCTCGGCCTGGTGTGCCGCTGGGTCGAGGCGACCCGCGACGGCGCGATGATCGGCGGCGACTTCCCCGGCTGGCTGGTACACCTGCTGGGGCGCGGCCGCACCCTCGACCTCACCGACAAGCGCGGCGAGTGCGTCCACGCCGCCTGCGCCCATTACGGCCGCTGCTTCGTCGAGAAATCCGTGCGCCGGGCGCGGCACGCGCGGATCGTCGTCGCCAACCACGCGCTGGTGATGGCGCAGGCGGCCCTCGGCGGGCTGGACGACGCGTTCGTGCCCACCCGCTACGTGTTCGACGAGGGCCACCACGTCTTCGACGCCGCCGACGCCGCGTTCTCCGCCCACCTCACCGGGCGCGAGGCGCAGGACTTGCGGCGCTGGCTGCTGGGCGGCGAGGAGGCGCGGCGCGGCGGCGCGAAATCCCGCGCGCGCGGCCTGCAACGCCGCGCCGAGGAACTGGTGGCGGGCCACGCGGAGGCGGAAACCGCGCTCGCCGCCCTCGCCCGCGCCGCCCGCGCCCTGCCCGCCGACGGCTGGGAGCTGCGGCTCGGCGCGCGCACCCCGCACGGCCCGCTGGAGGCGTTCCTGCTGGGGGTGCAGGACCACGTGCTCGCCCGGGTCGAGGACCCGGACTCGCCCTACTCCCTCGAAGCCGACCCGCGCCCGCCGCTCGAAAGCCTGCTCGCCACCCTGCCCGCGGTGGACCGGGCGCTCGAAGACATCCTCGGCCCGGCGCGGGGCTTGGCGGCGATTCTCCGCCGCCGCCTCACCGAGGAGACCGACACCCTCGAAGCCAACCTCCGCCTGCGCATCGAGGCGCTGGCGCGCACCCTCGACCAGCGCGCCCTCAACCAGGTGGCGGCGTGGCGGGCGATGCTGAAGGACCTGGCGGGCGCGACGCCGACGCAATACGCCGACTGGTTCGGCATCGAGCGCGCCGACGGCCGCAACCTCGACCTCGGCTTCCACCGCCACTGGATCGACCCCACCGAACCCCTCGCCCTCTGCCTCGGCGAGGTCGCCCACGGCGTCGCCGTCACCTCCGCCACCCTGCGCGACGCGGGCGACGCCGACGACTGGGACGCGGCGGCCCTCACCGGCGGCACCCGGCATTTCGCCCGCGCGGCGATCCGCACCGCCGTGCCCTCGCCGTTCGACTACGCCAGCCAGACCCGGGTGTTCATCGTCCACGACGTCTCGCGCACCGCGCCCGAGCAACTGGCGGCGGCGATGCGGGAGCTGTTCGTGGCGGCGGGCGGCGGCGGCCTCGGCCTGTTCACCGCGATCCAGCGGCTGCGGCAGGTGCACGCGCGGATCAAGGCGCCGCTCGCGGCGGCGGGCATCGACCTGCTCGCCCAGCACGTCGACGGCCTCGACACCAGCACCCTGATCGACCTGTTCCGCGCCGAGGAGAACGCCTGCCTGCTCGGCACCGATGCGGTGCGCGACGGCGTCGACGTGCCCGGCCGCTCGCTGCGGCTGATCGCCTTCGACCGGGTGCCGTGGCCGCGCCCGGGGATCCTCTACCGCGCCCGGCGCGACGCCTTCGGCGGCTCCGCCTACACCGACCGGCTGACGCGGATGAAGCTGCGCCAGGCGTTCGGGCGGCTGGTGCGGCGCGCCGACGACCGCGGCGTGTTCGTGCTGCTGGCGCCGCTGCCGTCGCGCCTGCTCTCCGCCTTCCCCGAGGGGGTGGCGCCGGAGCGGGTCGGCATCGCCGAGGCGATCGCCCGCACCCGCGCCTTCCTCGACGGCGCCGCTTGACGCCGGGGCGGCGCGCTCCGACACTGAAATCTCCACGGTTTTCGCAAGAAGGGACCACGCCATGCCCGGGACGCTTCCGGTTTTCGTCGTCGCCGTCGTCGTGCTGGCGGTCGTATTCGTCGCCCTCGGCGTCAAGGTGGTCTCGCAAGGGTGGGAATACACCGTCGAGCGCTTCGGCCAATACACCCGCACCCTGCGCCCCGGCCTGCACGTGATCGTGCCGTTCGTCGACCGCGTCGGCGCCAAGCTCAACATGATGGAGCAGGTGCTCGACGTGCCGAGCCAGGGGGTGATCACCCGCGACAACGCGATGGTGACGGTGGACGGCGTGGTGTTCTACCAGGTGCTCGACGCCGCCAAGGCCGCCTACGAGGTGCGCCAGCTCGAACTCGCGATCCTCAACCTCACCATGACCAACATCCGCACCGTGATGGGCGGCATGGACCTGGACGAACTGCTCTCCCAGCGCGACAAGATCAACGCCGAGCTGCTGGCGGTGGTGGACCTCGCCACCAACGCCTGGGGCGTCAAGGTGACGCGCATCGAGATCAAGGACATCAGCCCGCCCACCGACCTCGTCGACGCGATGGCGCGGCAGATGAAGGCCGAGCGCCTGAAGCGCGCCGCGATCCTCGACGCCGAGGGCCTGCGGCAGGCGGCGATCCTCGAGGCCGAGGGCCGCAAGCAGGCGGCGATTCTCGAAGCCGAGGGCGCGCGCGAGGCGGCGTTCCGCGAGGCGGAGGCGCGGGAACGCGCCGCCGAGGCCGAGGCCACCGCCACCCGCATGGTGTCCGAGGCGATCGCCGCGGGCGACGTGCAGGCGATCAACTACTTCGTCGCGCTGAAATACGTGGAAAGCCTGAAGGAGGTGGCGAGCGCCCCCAACGGCAAGCTGATCCTGATGCCGTGGGAGGCCTCGGGCGTGCTCGGCTCCTTGGGCGGCGTCGGCGAGATCGCCCGACAGGTGTTCGGGCCGGATGCCCCGCCCAAGGCGCCGCCGCCGCCCGCGCCGCGCGCCGAACCCAAGCCCCAGCCCCAACCCAAGCCGCAGCCCCGCGCCGAAGGTCCGTGGTCATGACCGAGCTGCTCGCCCTGCCGCTCGACCACTGGCATTGGTGGATCGCCGCGGCGGCGATGTTCGTGATCGAGATGGCGGCGCCCGGCATCCTGTTCCTCTGGCTCGGGCTGGCGGCGCTCGCCACCGGGCTGATCGCCTTCGCGGGCGCGCTGCTCGGGCATTTGCCGGGGTGGGAGGTCCAGGCCCTGGCGTTCGCGGTGCTGGCGGTGGCGAACCTCGCCCTCGCCCGCCGCCTGCGCGGCCGGGTGGCGCGGGCGCCCTCGGCCCTCAACCGGCGGGGCGAGGAACTGGTGGGGCGCGATTTCGTCCTCGCCGAGGCGATCAAGGACGGCCGGGGCCGGGTGCGCGTCGGCGACACCCTGTGGCTGGCGCGCGGGCCGGAGCTTCCGGCGGGCGCCCGGGTGCGGGTCGTCGGGGTGGACGGCACCACCCTGATGGTCGAGGGATTCACGGAACCTTAAACTCCCCCGCGTTAAGCTCGCGCATCGATTCTCCAGAATGGATACGCGATGTCGCCCGATCCGCAGCGTTCGTCCGCCGACCCGTCGGTGCGCTTCCTGCAACGCCTGATGGCGGCGCTGGCGCATGCCCAGCGGCTGGACGACCCGCGCGATTCGGTGATCTGCCGCCGCTGGGTGGAAATCGTCGAGGGCCTGCCCGACGCCAAGCTGTTCCAGGTGATCCCGCAAACCCTGCGCGGCCTGTTCCGCGACCCCGACGCCCGCAAGAAGCTCGAAGCCTGCGGCCTGCGCGCCGACCTGCCGCTGCGCATCGAGGCGATCGCGCCCTACGTGGTGAGCTTCCGCCGCTTCATGGCGGCGCGCTCGCGCCCGGCGGAGGACGCGAGCCGCGAGGTGATCGCCACGCTGCGGCTGGAGCTGCGCCGCCTCAAGACCCAGTTCGACGCGGTGTTCGACCAGGCCGCCGCGATCGAGGCCGAGCGCGACCGCCTGGCGGGCGTCAACGCCCAACTGATGAGCGAGGTGCTGTCGCTGCGGCTGGAGCGCGACGAGGCGCAGCGGCAGGTGGGCGAGGCGCGCTCCAAGGCGTTCCGCTTCCTCCGCCTCTACCTCTTCATGCTCAAGGAAGAATTGCAGCGCCGCCGCCAGGACGCGATCCGCATGGTGACGGTGGAGGTGGCGATCGAAACCAACCTCGCCACCCTCGAAGCCCTGGGCTGGCAGGATCAGGCGCAGAAGGCGGCGCGGGAAATTCTCGGCGCCGAGCTGTACGCCGCCTACTTCGACGGCGCCCCGGTGCCCGAAAGCGCCCGCCGCGACGCCCCCGCCGCGCCCTACTTCCCCTTGGGCGAAATCCGCCGCGAACCCCGCGGCTACGGCGCGCCGATCTCCAGCAAACTGATGTGATCTCGCGGACGCCTCCCAGGCGCCCGCCGCCACCGCCTCCTCCCTCCCCCTCGTCACCCCCGGCTCGACCGGGGGTCCATGTCGCCATGGAGACAGCCCTTTCCGGTGAAAACACCGAAACCCATGGATGCCCGCCTGCGCGGGCATGACGAGGGGAGCGGTGGGGGACATAAGCCCGACTTTCGGCGTCGCCGAAGAACCGGCGCGTCCGGACAGGTGGCGCGAGAAGAGAGCCATCGGCTCGCGCGCATACCCGCGACACGCACGGGCATGGACGGAGCCGCCCGCCGCCACCGCACTCCCCCCCTCTCGTCACCCCCGGCTCGACCGGGGGTCCATACCGCCGTGGAGAATGCCCTTTCCGGTGGAAATAACCAAAACCCATGGATGCCCGCCTGCGCGGGCATGACGAGGGGAGCGGTGGGGGACATAAGCCCGACTTTCGGCGTCGCCGAAGAACCGGCGCGTCCGGACAGGTGGCGCGAGAAGA
>JAUVUZ010000059.1 GCA_030604885.1 Alphaproteobacteria bacterium
GCCGCCGCCCGCCCCGCCCCGCCCGCCGGAGAGAGCGCCGAGCCGCTGTGGTTCTTCGACCGCATGAACTCGGCGCTCGACAAGTATCGCGCCGCCCAGGGTCTGGCACCCGCCGCCGCCGCGCAATAAATCGACGCCCCGTACGGCGCCCCCGGGCCACCCCAGCCGGTTGAAAACCTCCGACAATCCCGTTCCGCTTTCGCAACGGCGCTCCGGCGCCGCGGCGGAGACGCGCGTTCCGTGGGGAACCCTCGGCGAGCCGAGCCGTTGCGCCCAGACATTTTTCGCAACCTCAAGGAGCGCCGCGATGAAAGCCGTCGTGTTTCATGACGTGGGCGACATTCGCCTCGAGGACGTGGCGGAGCCACGCCTGCAGGACCCCACCGACGCGATCGTCCGCCTCACCGCCACCGCCATCTGCGGCACCGATCTGCACTTCGTGCGCGGCTCGTTCGCGGGCGTGGAGCCGGGCACCATCCTCGGCCACGAGGGCGTGGGCGTGGTGGAGCAGGTGGGCGACCTGGTGCGCAACTTCCGCCCCGGCGACCGGGTGGTGATCGGCTCGACCATCGCCTGCGGCCACTGCGCCTATTGCCGCGACGGCTACTTTTCCCAGTGCGACGAGGCCAACCCCCACGGCAAGCGCGCGGGCACCGCGTTTTTCGGCGGCCCCGGCCCCACCGGCCCCTATCATGGCCTGCAGGCGGAAAAGGCACGGATTCCCTTCGCCCACGTCGGCATGGTGAAAATCCCCGACGGCGTCACCGACAGCCAGGCGCTGCTGATTTCCGACATCTTCCCCACCGGCTGGTTCGGCGCGGACCTGGCGGAGATCCACGAGGGCACCACGGTGGCGGTGTTCGGCTGCGGTCCGGTGGGGCAGTTCGCCATCGCCAGCGCCCGACTGATGGGCGCCGGGCGGATCATCGCCGTGGACCACCTGCCCGACCGCCTGGAGATGGCGCAGCGGCAGGGCGCCGAGGTGGTGAACTTCGACGCCGAGGACCCGGTGGAGACGATCGTGGCGATGACCGGCGGCATCGGCGTGGACCGCGCCATCGACGCGGTCGGCGTGGACGCCGACCGCCCCCACCGCCACACCGGCAGCGAGGGCAACGACGACGACGGCCACGGCTGGGCGCCGAGCGACGCGCCGAGCCAGGTGCTGGAATGGGCGATCGCCGCCCTCGCCAAGGCGGGCACGCTGGCGATCGTCGGCGTCTATCCGCCCACCCACACCGAATTCCCGATCGGCCAGGCGATGAACAAGAACATCGCCATCCGCATGGGCAACTGTCCGCACCGCCGCTACATCCCCCACCTCCTCGACCTCGTCGCCTCGGGGGTGTGCGACCCGGAGGCGATCCTCTCGCGCACCGAGCCGATCGCCGACGCGATTTCCGCCTACGAGGTGTTCGACGCCCGCAAGCCCGGGTGGCTCAAGGTCGAGCTGCTCCCCCGCACCGCGTAAGGAGGCCCCATGCCGACCACCGCCGACGTGCTCGTGGACACCCTGATCGCCTGGAAGGTGAAGGCGATCTTCGGCCTGCCGGGAGACGGCATCAACGGCATCATGGAGGCGCTGCGGACCCGCCAGGACCGCATCCGCTTCGTGCCGGTGCGGCACGAGCAATCCGCCGCCTTCATGGCCGCCGCCTATGCCAAATGGACCGGCGGTCTCGGGGTGTGCCTCGCCACCTCCGGCCCCGGCGGCACCAACCTGCTCACCGGCCTCTACGACGCCAAGCTCGACGGCGCGCCGGTGCTGGCGATCACCGGCGAGCAGTTCCACGACCTGGTGGAAACCTTCACCCAACAGGACGTGGACCTCACCCGCGCCTTCGCCGACGTGACGGTGTTCAACGCCCGGGTCGCCAACGCCGCGCACATGGAAAACCTCGCCAGCCTCGCCTGCCGCTCGGCGCTGGCGAAATCGGGCGTCGCCCACCTCACCATCGCCAACGACGTGCAGGAGCAGACCTTCGACGACGCCGAACGCTCGAAGCGCAACCGCCCGGCGCACGTGCCGCAACGCTGGTTCGCCGGGCGCAGCCTGCCGACGGACGCGGACCTCGACGCGGCGGCGGAGGTTCTCAACCGCGCCTCCCGCGTGGCGATCCTCGCCGGGCGCGGCGCCCTCGACGCGACGGCGCAGCTCGAGCGGGTGGCGGACCGCCTCGGCGCCCCGGTGGCCAAGGCGCTGTTGGGCAAGGCGGTGCTGCCCGACGACCACCCGCTCACCACCGGCGGCATCGGCATCCTCGGCACCCTGCCCTCGCAGGAGGCGCTGGAGGCCTGCGACGCGCTGCTGATCGTCGGCTCCACCTTCCCCTACATCGAATACTATCCCCAGCCGGGCCGGGCGAAGGGCGTGCAGATCGACACCGACGCCCAGCGCATCGGCCTGCGCTTCCCGGTCGACGTGGGGTTGGTGGGCGACGCGGCGGAAACCCTGGAGCGCCTCGCCGAACGCCTGACCCGCAAGACCGACCGCAGCTTCCTCGCGGCGGCCCAGGCGGGGATGACGCGCTGGCGGGAGATGATGGCCGCCTCGGAGCGCCGCGACGGCCCCGCCCTCAAGCCCCAGGCGGCGGCCCGCGCCTTCGGCGACCGGCTGCCGGAGACCGCGGTGCTGGTGAGCGATTCCGGCCAGAACACCGAGCTGGCGGCCCGCCATGTGGACCTGCGCGCCGGGCAGGCCTACGGCGTTTCGGGCACCCTGGCGGCGATGGCCTGCGCCCTGCCCTACGCCATCGCGGCGGGCGTCGCCTTTCCCGGGCGGCCGCTGTGCGCGGTGGTGGGCGACGGCGGCTTCGCCATGCAACTGGGGGAATTTTCCACGGCGGTGCGGCTCGGGCTGCCGCTCAAGGTGCTGGTGATCAAGAACGGCATGCTCAACCAGATCGCCTGGGAGCAGATGATGTTCCTCGGCAACCCGCAGTTCGGCTGCGAGTTGCAGCCCATCGACTTCGCCCGCGCCGCCGAGGCGATGGGGGGGACCGGCTTCACCGTGGCGGACCCGGCGGAGCTGGACGCGGTGCTCGACCGTGCCTTCGCCACCGAGGGACCGGTGGTGATCGAGGCGGTGGTGGACGCCGCCGAGCCGATGATGCCGCCGAAAATGCCGCCCGACTACCGCGAGAACTTCTTCAAGGCGCTGCCCGAGACCCCGGGCGGCGACGCGATCGCCGCCCGCGTCGCCGAGGAACCGGCCCGGACGATGATGAAGGGCGACGACTGATCGCTCAGGCCGCCATGCGGCGGCAGGAATCGGCGCAGGCGCGGCAGGCGGCCACGCAGTCCTCCATGCCGTCGAGAGCCGCGCAGCTCTCGGCGCAGGCGTCGCAGATCTCCGCGCACGCCCCGCACACCGCCGCGTGCTGCGGCACGCCCGCCAGCATCGTCGCCGCCGCGGCGCGGCAGATTTCCGCGCACGCCAGCATCAATCGGAAATGGCCGGGTTCGACGTGCGGTCCTCCGGCTTCGAGGCAGTGGCGCGCGGCGCCGCCGAGGCAGCTCTGATGGCAGCGCAGGCAGGCGTCGATGCAGGCCTGCACGTCGGACGGGATGGACTGCATGGTCCGTCTCCTTTCGCGGCTGGGTTCGCGGCGGAACACGCCGCCTGCATCCCGAACGCCGCTGCGGAGCCTCGGTTCCGCGATTTCAGCCCACCGGCGGGCGGGCGCCGAAAATCGCCGAGCCGACCCGCACCAGGGTCGCGCCCAGGCTCACCGCCACCGGATAGTCGTCGCTCATCCCCATGCTGAGTTCGGCCAGGCCGTGGCGCGCGGCGATCTTGCGCAGCAGCGCGAAATGGGGCGAAGGCTCCTGCCCCACCGGCGGAATGCACATCAGCCCCGCCACCTCGAGCTTCCACTCGGCCTTGCAGCGGGCCAGGAACGCGTCGGCCTCGGTGGGCAGCACGCCCGCCTTCTGCGGCTCGCAGCCGGTGTTCACCTGCACCAGCAGGCGCGGCAGGGCGTGGCCCTCGTCGCGCAGGCGCACCAGCGCCTCCGCCAGCTTCGGCCGGTCGAGGGAGTGGATGGTGTCGAACAGCTCCACCGCCTCCTTCGCCTTGTTGGATTGCAGCGGCCCGATCAGGTGCAGGTCGACGCCCGGATAGCGGCGCTTCAGCTCCGGCCATTTCGCCGCCGCCTCCTGCACCCGGTTTTCGCCGAACGCCCGGTGCCCGGCCTCCAGGGCCTGGGCGATGGTGTCGGCATCGTGGGTCTTCGACACCGCGACGAGGCGCACCGCCGAAGCGGCACGGCCGCAGGCCTCGGCCTCGGCGGCAATTCGCGCCTTCACCGCGCGCAGGTTTTCCGCGATAGTGGCTTCCACGGATTGGCTTCCTTACGACAGTCCAAGAGGTTCCGTTGCGCACCATAGCAACCGTCGCGGCGCGGCTCAACGCCCGCGCGCCCGGCCTTCCGGCCTTGATCGCGCTCACCGACGTTTCCCGCCGCCCCGACGCCCGCCTGCTGCTCTCGCGCCTGCCGCGCGGCGCCGCCCTGCTCGACCGCACCGGCCGCCGCGATCTCGGCCGCGCCTGCCGCCGCAAAGGCGTGCTGCTGATCTCCGCCCGGGTCGACGCGGGGGCGGGCGCGCTCTACGGCCGCGACCTGCCGCCCGAGCGGGCGCGGGAGATCGCCGCGTGGCGCAGGCGCGGCGGCCGGGCCGCGTTCGCCGCCGC
>JAUVUZ010000021.1 GCA_030604885.1 Alphaproteobacteria bacterium
GGCGACCGACGGCGTCGATCTCATCGATGAAGATGATGCAGGGCGCGTGCTTCTTGGCCTGCTCGAACATGTCGCGCACGCGCGAGGCGCCGACGCCGACGAACATCTCGACGAAGTCGGAGCCGGAAATCGTGAAGAACGGCACGTTCGCCTCACCCGCGACGGAGCGCGCGAGCAGGGTCTTGCCGGTGCCGGGCGGGCCGACCAGCAGCACGCCCTTCGGAATCTTGCCGCCGAGGCGCTGGAACTTCTGCGGGTCGCGCAGGAATTCCACGACCTCCTCCAGTTCCTCCTTGGCCTCGTCGATGCCCGCCACGTCCTCGAAGGTGACGCGGCCGTGGTGCTCGGTCAGGAGCTTGGCGCGCGACTTGCCGAAGCCCATCGCCTTGCCGCCGCCGCCGCCCTGCATCTGGCGCATCAGGTAGATCCACACGCCCACCAGCAACAGCATCGGGAACCACGAGATGACGATGCTCCAGAAGCTCGGCGAATTCTCGGGCACCGGCTCGGCGACGATCTTCACCCCCGCCGCGCGCAGCGTCGAGACCATGTCGGGATCGCCGGGAACGTAGGTGGCGAAGCTCTCGCCGCCCTGGAGCTGACCGGTCACGCGGCGCCCCTGGATCGTCACCGACCGCACCCCGCCCTTGTCGACCATGTTCATGAAGTCGGAATAGGCGAGCGAGTTGGCTTCCTGGCGGGTGTCGGACCCCTGAAACTCGCTGAAGACCGCCAGCAGGAGAATGCCGATCAGGACCCAGAGCGCGATGTTTTTGCCGAAGTTCACGAGAAGAACCCCCTGAAGTGGTAACGAGTCCCGTCTCCGCCCGGCCATCCGCGCGTTCGGTTCACCGTCATTACATAAGGTTTGGCGCAATCGGCGCAAGCCAGATCGCACAGGCGGTGGCTCCCGCCGCGGGTGCGAACCGCGCCGCCGGAGCGTGGGGATCATAGCCGCCGAGCGCCGCGAGGGAAACCTCTTCGCCGCGCATTTGCACCGGAACCCGCGCGAACACCGCCGAGGGCGGCGGTTTTTCGCAGGTTCCGAGAGCCGCGAGGGCACGCCGCAGGGCCTCGCGCTCGGCGGCGCCGCGCGGCGCCCGCAAGTCCGCCAAGTGCTCGGGCGCGACGGAGAAGCGGTCGTCCCAGCGGCCGTCCGCCGCCTCCGGCACCGCGCGGTTCTCGCGCAGAATCCACAACCCGCCGCCGCCGAGGCGGGCAACGCAGCCGCCGAGGGTCGCCCCCTTGCCCGCCGCCAGCAGGCTCAAGGCGCGCTCGACCATCGCGGTGGGCGGCGCGTAGGCACGGCCGCCGACGCAATGCGCGAGCCGGGCGAGGAATTCCCGGTCGGCGGCGTCGTCGCGCGGCGCGGCGCGCCAGGCGGCCCAGTCCACCCAGGCGTAGCCCAGCGGCGACAACCGGACCCAGGACACCATCCGCCGGGCAAGGCGGCGCTCCGCGTCCATCCGCGCCGCGCCCGCGGCGGCGATGGCGCGGTCCATGGCGGCGGCCTCGGCCTCCGGCAGTCGGTCGAGGCGCTTGCGCACGCGGTTGCGCTCGAACGCGTCGGAGAGGTTCGAGGGATCCTCCACCCACGCCTGGCCGAGGGCGCGACACAGCGCCATCAGGTCGGCCTTGGCGAATCCCAGCAGCGGCCGCAGCAGGCGGCAATCGCGCCGGGCGTCGAGGGCGGGCATTCCGGCGCGGCCCCGGCCGCCGCCCCGCTCCATGCGCATCGCCACGGTTTCCCGCTGGTCGCCCGCGTGATGGCCCACCAGCAGATGCAGGGCGCCCTCGGCCCGGCACACCGACTCGAGGGCGGCATACCGCGCCGCCCGCGCCGCCGCCTCGACGCCGGTGGCGGGCGCCGGATCGCTCCAGGCGAGGCTGCGGTGGGTCGTCCCGAGGGCGGCGCACCACGCCCCCACCCGCTCCGCCTCGGCGGCGGAGTCGGGGCGCAAACGGTGGTCGAAGGTGATGGCGACGACGCGGCCGCCGCGCGCGGCGGCCCAGTCGTGGGCGAGGCGCAGCAGGGCGACGCTATCGGCGCCGCCGGACACCGCCACCGCCAGCAGTGGCGCCGGTTCGAAGGCGCCGAACGCCGCCATCGCCGCGGCGAAGCGCCGCTCCATCGCGTCGAGGAACGGCGCGTCGTCCGCGGTCGCTGCGGCGCGGCTCAGCGGCACTTCATCTCGGCGCGCGACTTCTGCGCGAGGTCGATCTGCACCTTGGGCGCGCCGCCGAATTCCTTAAGGAACTGGTCGAGCGCCGCGCACGCCTGCTCGTTCTGGTTCAGGCGGCGCATCGAGAAGCCGAGCTTGAGCAGGCTGTCGGGGGCCTTGGGACCCTTGCGGTACTTCTTGTAGCCGTCGGCGAACGCCACCGCCGCCTGCTGGAACTGGCCGCGCACGTAGTAGGTCTCGCCCAACCAATACTGCGCGTTGCCCGCGTATTCGGTGTCGCCGTGCTTTTGCAGGAAGGCGCGGAACGCGGTTTCGGCGCCCGCGTAATCGGCCTTCTTGAGCAGGTTGAAGGCGTCGCGGTAGGCGTCGGCGGCGCCCTCCGCCGGGGCCGGAGCCGGTGCGGCGGCGGCGGGCGGCGCGCCGGAGGACTGGGTCTGGCCGAGAATGCCGACGGTGGAGCCGGAGGTGGGCGCGGCGGGCGCGGCGGGAGTCGGGTCGGCGGGCTGGCCGTTGCCGGCGGGGCCGCCCTTTTCCAGCGACTGGAAGCGGAAGTCCGCATCCGCCTGCATCCGGTCCATGCGCTGCTTCGCCTGGTCGATCTTGTAGTTGAGCTGCTCGATCTGGCCGACCAGGTCGCGCATCTGCTCCTCGATCTGGGTGACCTTGGAATAGAGCGACGCCGCCCCCTCGGTGGAGAGGCCGTCGCCCCCGCCGCCGCCGGACTGGGTGGACTGGTAGGACTGACGCTGCAACACCTGCAGGTCGCGCTCCAGACGGTCGAGGCGACCGGCGAGCGCGGCATCCTGGGCGAGCGCCGGTCCGGCGCCGAGCGCCAGGGCGCCGACGAGGGCCATCCACGGCAACGGGCTGCGGGCGTCGAAGCGGATCATCGCGTGTCCTTCCGGGGGTGTGAATCCATTCCTAAAAAAACGAAACGCCCGCCATTCGTCGCATGCGAGGAACGGCGGGCGCCCGTCTAACGGCTTCCGCTGAAAATCAGCGGAGCGCGGCTTACTTCTGCACCACCGTCACGGCACGGCGGTTCTGCGACCAGGCGTATTCGTTCGAGCCCATCACCGCCGGACGCTCCTTACCGTAGGAGACGGTGGTGATGCGCGCGGCGGCAACGCCCTGCGCCTGCAGGAAGTTCTTCACCGCGTTGGCGCGACGCTCGCCCAGCGCGAGGTTGTACTCGCGGGTGCCGCGCTCGTCGGCATGGCCTTCGACGGTGATCTTGGTGTTCGGATAGGACTTGAGCCAAGCGGCCTGACCCATCAGCGACTTCACCGAGGACTCATCGAGGTCCGAACGGTCGAGCGCGAAGAACACACGGTCCTTGGCGTTCGCCAGGAAGTGTTCCGGCGAGCCCGGAGCCGGGGCGGTGACGGACGAACCCGCACTCGCCTTGCCGGCGCCAGAGGTGTCGGCACCCTCCTGCGGACCACTGGAGCAGGCCGCCACGAGCAGGCTGGCCGCCACGACGCTCAAAACACGAATCTTCATTGCCTTCATCTCCCACTCGGGAATTTTGTTACGATACGGCCACACGGCTGCGGCACGACCGCCGGAAAACCGATTTGGTTGGCCTTTGTCTTACTTCAACCCCTTTGGCTCCGCTACAAGAATTCGAATTGTCCCGTAGCGAAAGGCCAAAGTGTGGTTTTCGTGCCACAACCGCCAATCCCCCACCCGGCTCAGGGGATCAACGGCGACCAGGCCGGGTCGGAAGCCTCGGTGGGCGTCACAACCCGACGTTCATTGTAGCCTGTCAAGTCGATACTGTAGAGATAAGAATCGCCTCCAAGCCCTCGCGAGTCCGACGGATTCTGTCGAAAGTACATCAGGACTCGCCCGTTCGGAGCCCAAGTGGGGCCTTCGACGAGGAATCCGTCTGCAAGCAAACGCTCGCCGGAGCCATCCGGTTTCATCACGCCGATGAAAAACCGTCCCTGCGCCATTTTGGTGAAGGCGATGTAGTCGCCGCGCGGCGACCACACCGGCGTGGCGTAGGTGCCCTGGCCGTGGCTGATGCGCCGCACGCCGCTGCCGTCGGCGTTCATCACGTAGAGCTGCTGCGAGCCGCCGCGGTCCGAGTTGAAGACGATATACTGGGAATCCGGCGAATAGGACGGCGAGGTGTCGATCGCCGGGGTGTCGGTCAGACGGCGGCGTTCGAGGGTGCGGAGATCCATCGAGTAGATGTCCGACGAACCGCCGCGCGCCATGCTCATGATCACGCGGTTGCCGTCGGGCGAGAAGCGGGGCGCGAAGGTCATGCCGGGGAAGTCGCCCAGGCGCTCGCGCTTGCCGGTGTCGATGTTGTAGAGGTACACCCGCGGCACGCCGTTGTAATACGACATGTAGGTGATTTCCTGCGTCGACGGCGAGAATCGCGGAGTCAGCACCAGGTCCGCGCCGTCGGTGAGGAAGCGGTGGTTGGCGCCGTCCTGGTCCATGATCGCGAGGCGCTTGACGCGCTTGGTCTGCGGCCCGCTTTCGGCGATGTAGACGATGCGGGTGTCGAAGTAGCCGGTTTCGCCGGTGAGGCGCTCGTAGATCTGGTCGGCGATGATGTGGGCGATGCGCCGCCAGTTGTTCGCCTCGGTGACGTAGGCCTGCGCCTTCAGCTGCTGGGTGGCGAACACGTCCCACAGGCGGAACTCGACGCGCACCTTGCCATCCGGCGTGGTCGCGGTGCGGCCCTGCACCAGCGCCTGGGCGTTGATCGCCTGCCAGTCGGGGAAGCGCGGCTGCACCTGCATCGACGGGAAGGTCTGGATGAACGCGCGGGAATCGATGCCGCGGAACAGGCCGGAGCGTTCGAGGTCGGCCTGCACCACCCCGGCGAGATCGGCACCCACCTTGGCGGCGCGGTCGTCGTCGCCGCCGAACGCGGGAATCGCGATCGGAATCGGGTCCACGTTGCCGCGGGTGATGTCGATTCTCAGCTCCGCCCGCGCCGGCTGGGCGAGAAGCGCGAGGACCGCCGCGGCGAACAGGGCGATCCGCCCCCGCCCGCGCGTCAATGCGTTCACCAGCACGCTCATGAAACCTCCTTGAAAGGGTTACAGTCGGTCCTGTGGGCGGAAGAACAACCGCACTTCACGCCACGTGTCGTATTTCTTCTGCGGCGCCTGGATCGGACTGGCCATAAATACGGCCCGCAGCGCGCTCTCCGCAAGGGAGCGGAACGCCGGGTCGCGGCCCATCCGGCCCTGGTCGACGATCCGCGCGGCGCGCACCGTGCCGTCCGCGTTCAGGCTCACGGTGATCTCGATCACCATGTCGTCCGCGCCCGCCTTGCCGGGGTCGACGTTCCAGTGCTTCTCGATCTGGGCGCGGATCATGTCCATTTCCGAGAGCGTCAGGGTGTCGCCGAAGCCCTCGCGATCCTTCGACACCGCCGGAGCGTCGACCGCGCCGGGGATGCCCTTCTTGTCGCCCGCGCCCTTGTTGGGCGGCTGGGTGGAGGGCGGCGGCGGGCTGTCCTTGCGCATCTTCTCGACCGAGGCCAGAAGGTCGTCGAACGACGGCTTCGGATCCGCCTTCTTCTTCGGCGGCTCCTCCTTCTTGGTCGGCTCGGGCTTCGGCGGCTCGGGCTTCTTCGGCTCCGGTTTCGGCTCGGGCTTCTTCGGCTCTTCCTTCTTCGGCTCCGGCTTCGGCGGCTCGGGCGCGGGCACCGGCTTCGGCGGCTCGGGCTTCGGCGGTTCCGGTTTCGGCGGCGCGGGCACCGGCTTCGGCGGCTCGGGCTTGGGCGGCTCCGGCTTCGGCGGTTCGGGTTTCGGCGGCTCGGGCTTGCTTTCGGGCTTCGGCGGCTCGGGCGTCGGTTCGCCCTTGGGCTTGCCGATGGCGTCGGCCTTGCGCAGCGAGGTCTTCTCGCCCACCGTCACCTTGGAGAGATCGACGACCAGGATGCGCTCGGTCACCTCGGGCGGGTCGGGCTTGAAATACGGCAGCCCCACCACGGCGAGCAAAGCCACCGCGAGGTGCAAACCCAGGGAATAGAGGAACTCCCGCCGCATGGTCTCCCCTAGCGCCGCGGCTTCGGCTGCGCCGGTGGCTCGCCGGTTTCGAGGCCCACCTTTTCGATGCCCGCGTCTTTGAGCGCGCCCATCACCCCCATCACCGCGCCGTAGGAGGCGACCCGGTCGCCGGAGATCACGATCGCGAGTTCGGGGTTGGCGCGGCGCATCTCGACGACGCGGCCGACCAGGCTGTTCACTTCGACCGGCGTGTCGCCGACGTAGACGGTGCCGTCGTTGGCGACCGAGATGCGCAGCGCCTTGTCGGCCCCCGCCAGAACTTCCTTGCCGCCCTGGGGCAGGTCGAGCGGAATGCCGGTGGTCATCATCGGCGCGGTGACCATGAAGATCACCAGCAGCACCAGCATCACGTCCACCATCGGCGTGACGTTGATGTCCGCCATCCGCGCGGTCTTGCCGCGCCCCTTGCGCTTGCCGCCGGAAGTGGCCATGCCCATGGATCAGCGCCTTTCGTCGAGCTGACGCGACACGATCGCCGAGAACTCGCCCGAGAAGATCTCGAGACGCTTGGCGTAGCGGTCGATGTCGGTGGAGAGCTTGTTGTAGGCGATCACCGCGGGAATCGCGGCGACGAGGCCGAGGGCGGTGGCGAACAGTGCCTCGGCGATGCCCGGCGCCACCACCGCGAGGGAGGTGTTCTTCGACGCGCCGATGGAGTGGAAGCTGTTCATGATGCCCCACACCGTGCCGAACAGGCCGACGAACGGCGCCACCGAGCCGGTGGAGGCGAGAAAGCCCATGCGCGCCTCGACCCGCTCCAGCTCGCGCTCGGAGGTGATCTGCATCACCCGCTCGATGCGCTGGGCGATCGAGGTCTTGAGCGACGGCGCCTCGTTGCGGTTGCGCTCGATCGAGCGGCGCCATTCGCGCATCGCGGCGACGAAGATCGCGCTCATCGGGTCGCGGGCGTTCTTGCCGATGCGGTCGTAGAGGTCGTCGAGCGGGCCGCCGGACCAGAACTGTTCCTCGAACTCGCGGGCGAGACGGTTGAGGGAGGCGATCCGCTTCACCTTCTCGAAAATGATCGTCCACGACCACACCGACGCCGCCAACAGCGCCAGCATCACCGACTTGACCACGAGGTCCGCCTGCAGGAACAGGGTGATGATCGACAGATCGTTGTGCGCTTCCATCCAGCCTTCGCCTTTCCTTCACCGTCCGGGTGGCCCGGTCGCCGATATTCTAATCCCGCATCCGCGCCGCGAGGTCGGCCCGCAGCGGCTCGGGGATGCGCGCGGGCTTGAGGCTCGCGGCCGAAACGCACGCGAGCTTCGCCTGCGCCTCCACCAGAATCTCGCCGCCGCGCATCACCGTCTGCGCCATTTCGAGGGTGGCGCCCTTGATCCGCGTCACCCGGGTACGCACCGTCAGCAGGTCGTCGAGCACCGCCGCGCGGCGGTAGTCGACCGCGAAGGCGCGCATCACGAACATCACGCCCTCGTCCTGGCCGGGGTATTCGCCACGGGTCAACCGCCCGTTTTCCCAGCCGCCGAGGCGCAACATCGCGCTGCGCGCGCGCTCCGCATATTTCAGGTAATTCGCATAGTAGACGACGCCGCCCGCGTCGGTGTCCTCGTAATAGACGCGCACCGCGAGGATGTGGGTGTCGCCCTCGAACCAGGAAGCGCCGCCCTCGCCCGCCGCACGCGCGTTGAGATCGTGCTGCATCGCTTTAATCCGCCTCCGCGTCCGGCGCAAGGGGATCGAGCAGGGCAAGCTGCTCCGGCCCCCGCGGCGGCGCCGCGAGACCCAGGTGGCGATAGCCTTTCGCCGACAGAATGCGCCCGCGCGGGGTGCGCTGCACCAGGCCCTGCTGCATCAGAAACGGCTCGATCACCTCTTCCAGGGTGTCGCGCTCCTCGGCCAGCGCCGCCGCCAGGGTCTCGACTCCGACCGGGCCGCCGCCGTAGCTCTCGACGATACAAAGCAGGTAGCGCCGGTCCTGGCTGTCAAGCCCGAGGGCGTCGACTTCGAGCCGGGTGAGCGCCGCGTCGGCCACCGGCTTGGTCACCGGCAGCGCCCCGGCGACGGTGGCGAAGTCGCGCACCCGGCGCAGCAGGCGCCCGGCGACGCGGGGGGTGCCGCGCGAGCGCCGGGCGATTTCCACCGCGCCGTCGTCGCCCATCGGCAGGCCGAGGCGCGCCGCGCCGCGCAGCACGATGCGCGTGAGGTCGGCGTCGGAATAGAAGCGCAGCCGCAGCGGAATGCCGAAGCGGTCGCGCAGCGGCGTGGTGAGCAGGCCCGCGCGCGTGGTCGCCCCCACCAGGGTGAAGGGTTGCAGGTCGATGCGCACCGAGCGCGCCGCCGGGCCTTCGCCGATGATGAGGTCGAGCTGAAAATCCTCCATCGCCGAATACAGCACCTCCTCGATGGCGGGCGGCAGGCGGTGGATCTCGTCGATGAAGAGAACGTCGCGGGTTTCGAGGTTGGTGAGAATCGCCGCGAGGTCGCCCGCCTTGGCGATCATCGGCCCCGAGGTGGCGCGGAAGCCCACCCCCAGCTCGTGCGCGACGATCTGCGCCAGGGTGGTCTTGCCGAGGCCGGGCGGGCCGTGCAGCAGCACGTGGTCGAGCGCCTCGCCGCGCGCCCGGGCCGCCTGAACGAACACCTTGAGGTTCTCGCACGCCTCGGGCTGGCCGAGGAAGTCGTCGAGGGACTGGGGGCGCATCGGCGCGTCGGCGTCGCCCGCCTGTTCGCGCGCCGAAACCACCCGCTCGTCGCTGTCGTCCCAGCCGGTCATTCGGCCCCCCGTCCGGTGAGATTCTGCGCCCGGGCGATCTCCTTGAGCGCGGCGGCGATGACGCGCTCGACGTTGGGCGCGTCGTCGCCCGCGGCGGCGATCGCGGCGGAGACCACCGCGAACGCGTCGCTCGCGCCGTAGCCGAGGTTGACCAGCGCCGAGGTGGCCTCGCGCGCCACCGCGGCGCGCGGGTCCTCGCCCTCGGGCGCGGCGGCGGCGGCGGGCGCGAACGCCGGCCCGGCGGCGAGGCCGACCGCCTTGTCCTTGAGTTCGGAGAGGATGCGCGCCGCGAGCTTCGGCCCCACGCCGCTGGCGCGGCCGAGGGCCGCCTTGTCCTGCGCGGCGATGGCGCGGGCGAGCGCGTCGGGCGCCAGCACCGAGAGGATCGCCAGCGCCACCTTGGCCCCCACCCCCTGCACGGTGGTGAGGCGGCGGAACCACGCCTTGTCCTCCTGGGTCAGGAACCCGTAGAGCAGGATCGCGTCCTCGCGCACCACGGTTTCCACCCAAAGGGTGGCGGGCTGGCCGGTCTGGAGCTTCGCCAGCACCCGGCTCGGGCAGGCGACGAGATAGCCGACGCCGCCCACGTCGAGGATCGCGGTGTCCAGTTCCACCGCCGCCACGGTTCCCTTCAATCGCGCGATCATGCCGGGCCTCCCAGGGCGCGGCGGAGGTTGGCGTCGTGCGCCACGTAGCGCGCGTGGCAGATCGCCACCGCCAGGGCGTCCGCCGCGTCGGCCGCCTCGGGCGCGGCGCCGGGCAGCAGCATCCGCACCATCATGCCGATCTGCTCCTTCGCCGCGTGGCCGGTGCCGACGACGTTCTTCTTGATCAGGTTGGGGGTGTATTCGGCCACGTCGATGCCGAAGATCGCGGGCGCCAGCATCACCGCGCCGCGCGCTTGGCCGAGCTTGAGGGTCGAGGCCGGGTTGCGGTTGACGAAGGTTTCCTCCACCGCCGCCGCATCGGGGCGGTGCGCGCGCAACACCGCGAGCACCCCCTCGTGCAGCATCTTCAGGCGTTCGGCGAGCGGCAGCGCGTCGTCGGATTTGACCACGCCGCAGGCGACGAAGCGCAGGCGGTTGCCGTCGGCGTCGAGGATTCCCCAGCCGGTGACGCGCAACCCCGGGTCCAGCCCGATCAACCGCATCCGCTCGCTCCCCCAGGGCCGGTGGTCAGGCTTCCAGCGCCGCCGCCACCTCGTCCGACAGTTCGTAGTTGCCGAACACCCGTTGCACGTCGTCGTTGTCGTCCAGCGCGTCGATCAGCTTGAACAGCGACTGGGCGGTTTCGGCGTCGAGCGACACGGTGGTCTGCGGCTTCCATTCCAGGCGCGCCGCGGCGGCCTCGCCGAAGGTCTTCTCCAGCGCGTCCTTGACCGCGTGGAGTTCGTCCGGCGCGGTGAGCACGTCGTGGCCGTCGTCGGTGGAGACCACGTCCTGCGCGCCCGCGTCGAGCGCCGCCTCGAACATCGCGTCGGCGTCGGCCGCCTCGGGCTTGTACTGGATCAACCCGACGCGCTCGAAGTTGAACAGCACCGAGTTGGTCTCGCCCATCTGCCCGCCGAGCTTGTTGAAGGTGCTGCGCACTTCCGAGGCGGTGCGGTTGCGGTTGTCGGTGAGCGCCTCGACGATCAGGAACACGCCGCCCGGGCCGCGGCCCTCGTAGCGCATTTCGACGTAGTTGGCGTCGTCGCCACCCGGCAGGGCGCGCTTGATCGCGCGGTCGATGTTGTCCTTGGGCATGCTCTGGGCGCGGGCGGCGATGATCGCCGCGCGCAGGCGCGGGTTGGCGGCCGGATCGGGCAGGCCGATCTTGGCGGAAACCGTGATTTCGCGCGCGAGCTTGGTGAAGATCTTGGCCCGCTGGGCGTCCTGCGCCCCCTTGCGGTGCATGATGTTCTTGAACTGGGAATGACCGGCCATTCGCTACCTTGTGGTGACTGCGGGGGCGATGCGCGCGCCCGTGGGAAAAACGCGCGGCATTATCCATGCACGCACGGGCGGAACGCAACCCCCATTGGAAGACCGCTTCAGCCTTTCGGCCAGGCGCGCGACAGACGGCCGCCGATCCGCACCGGCTCCACCGCCCGGGCGAGGCCGGTGCGGTCGTCGGTCTCGACGTAGACGCCGCACACCGTCGCCTCGCCGTCGGCGGGCGCCAGGCGCTCGCCCGGAATCTTCTTGGTGAAGCGGCTGATCGCCACCGCCTTGCCCATGCCGATCACCGAATCGTAGTCGCCGCACATTCCGGCGTCGGTGAGATAGGCGGTGCCGTGGGGCAGAACCTGCGCGTCGGCGGTGGGCACGTGGCTGTGGGAGCCGACCACCAGGGTGGCGCGGCCGTCCAGCGCGTGGCCGATGGCCATCTTCTCGCTGGTCGCCTCGGCGTGCACGTCCACCACCACCGCCGCCACGGTAACGCCGAGGCGGTGGCGGGAGAGGATGTCCTCGAGCGCCTGGAACGGGTCGTCGAGGGGGTCGAGGAACAGCCGCCCCATCACCTGCGCCACCAGCACCTTGCGGCCGTCGGGCAGCGGCACCTCGACGGCGCCGCGCCCCGGCGTGCCGCGCGGAAAGTTGGCCGGGCGCACCAGGCGCGGGTCGCCGTCGATGTAGGGGATCAGCTCGCGCTGGTCCCACACGTGGTTGCCGGTGGTGATGGCGTCGGCCCCCGCCTCGTAGAACTCGGCGCAGATTTTCGGCGTGATGCCGAAGCCGTGGGCGGAGTTTTCGCCGTTGACGACGACGAAATCGAGCTTGAGGTCGCGCCGCAACTGCGGGATCGCCTCGATCGCCGCGACGCGCCCGCTGCGCCCCACGACGTCGCCGAGATACAAGAGCTTCATGAACTTCCGTTGATGTCGGGTTTGGGCGCGTCGCGAAGCGGCAGAACGCCGCGCTCGGTCAGAACCATGTCGAGACGCCGGTCCCACGATTCATGGGGCACGGTTTCGATTTCCTGCACCGCGAAGGCCACGCCCACCGAAACCGGGCGGCGCCCGGAGTCGGCGAACGCCGCCAGGGTGCGGTCGTAATAGCCGCCGCCGTAGCCGAGGCGATAGCCCTGGGCGTCGAAGGCGAGCAGCGGAATCAGGATCACGTCGGGGGTGGCGGCGGGAGTGCCGCGCGGCGGCTGGCGGGTGCCGAACGGCCCTTCGTCGAGCACCGCGTCCGGCTGCCATTCGCGAAAGGTGAGCGGCGCGTTGACCTGCTCGACGGTGGGCAGCGCGATGCGCCAGCCCACCTGGCGCAGCCAGTCCACCAGCAGGCGGCTGTCGATCTCGCCGCCGATGGGATAGTAGGCGGCGGCGACGCCGCGCTCGGGCGGAACCGCCAGCAGCGGCACGGTGGCGGCGTGGCGAACCAGGGATTGGGCGGCGTGACGCCGGTCTTCGGCGGGGACCCGGCCGCGGATGAACTTGGCGGTGCCGCGCAGCGCCCGCTTGGTTTCCGCCACGGTTCCCGTCACCACCGACGGCATCAGCATGCGTCACCCAATCGCTTCTCCGATTGCCGGAGGGGCCGGAAACAAGGCGGCGGATGCCAAGACGACCGTGGGCCTTGTGGAATGCACAAGGGCCGCGCCAACAAAGTGGGCGCCATGTGACCGGACCACGGTCCGGACAGGGACGGCTCCCTTTCTACGATCGTTGGCCCCAGTGATGTCGCGGACCTCACGGGAAGCACAGCACCCGCCACCCGACAATCTAGTGTCGACCGAGGCGTTCGGCAATCGATTCGATGCGCGCCGCCACCGCGTCGATGGCGTCCACCACCCGTCCCTCGGCCTCCGCCTTGGCGGCGCCGCCGCTGGAACCCTCGGCGGCGCGCAGTTCTTCCAGCTCGCCGTAGGTTTCGGCCAGCTCGTCGGCGACCAGCAGGCCGATCATCGCGAGCAGGAGATTTTCCTGGATCGGGCCGATGGCGGCGATCAGTTCGCGGCCGCGCTGGTCGAGATAGCGGCCGAGGCGACCGATCTGCGCCTCCTGACCGTCGTCGCAGGAGATGTGATACTGGTTTCCGGCGATGGTGAGCGTGACCTGGGCCATGGCGTCACTCCTCCAGCAGGCGGGAGAGGCGGGCGGCGGTTTTGTCCAGCCCGTCGGACGCGGCGCGCGCCGCCGCCTCCAGCTCGCCGCAGCGGCGGCGGAGATCGGCGAGTTCGGCGGGATCGGCGGCGGCCTCGCCGGAGGCGGACGCCGGGCGCGATGCGGCCGCGGCCTCCAGCGCGTCGAGCGCGGCCTCCAGCCTGCGCAGCGCCGCCTCAGCCCGGGAAAGTTTGTATACCGAGAGCGGTTTCAAGCTTCTATCGCCATGTTCGCGGAAACGGGTTAAAGGATAGTTGCCGAGCCCATTGACGTCAATCGCAGGTGTCGTTCGCCCGTGAGTTTGCCCGCGCCGCCGATCCTGATCGTTCACGACCGCGCCCAGGCCCTGGCCGCGTTCGCCGCCGCGCGCGCCGTGCGCCGCGCGGTGCGGGTGGAAACCCCGGGGGAGATGGCGCAGGCCCTCGGCCCGGCGTGGATGCGCGCCTTCCTCGACGCCTGCGCCGCCGAGCGGACAACGCTGCCGGGGCCGGTGGCGTTCCACTGCGGCGACGCCCCCGGCCTGGCGCTGGCGGCGCTGCGGCTCGCCCTGCCCGCCCTGCGCTTCGCCCCCGCCGCCGACGCGCCGCCCCGGGTGGCGGAGGCGATCGCGGCGGTGGCCGAGGCGCAGGGGGCGGATTTCGCCCTCGGCCCGCCCACCGGCGCGGTGTGGCGGTTTCCGCCCCCCGGCGGCGCGCCCGACCCCCAGGGTCTCGAACTCGCGGCGAAGCGTTGGCTCGCGGCGCTTCCCCCGCCCGGGGATTTGGGATAGGAAACGGGAAACCTTCCGGAAAGGCCGACCGATGTCCGACTGCCGCCTCTACCTGCTGACGCCCCCCGCCCTGCCCGATCTCGACGGCTTCGCGGCCACCTTCGCCGCCGCCCTCGACGCGGGCGACGTGGCGTGCGTGCAGCTGCGCCTCAAGGGCGTCTCCGACGACGAGATCCGCCGCGCCTGCGAGGTGCTGCGGCCGCTGGCGCAGGATCGCGGCGTGGCGTTCCTGATGAACGACCGGCCCGACCTCGCCGCCGAGCTGGGTTGCGACGGCGTCCACGTCGGACAGGAGGACATGTCCTACGCCGCCGCCCGCAAGATCGTCGGGCCGGACGCCATCGTCGGCGTCACCTGCCACGATTCCCGCCACCTCGCCATGGAAGCGGGCGAGGCCGGGGCCGACTACGTCGCCTTCGGCGCGTTCTACCCCACCCTCACCAAGGAGGCGAAGACCGCCGCCGAGCCGGACCTGCTGCACTGGTGGGCCGAGCTGTTCACCGTGCCGTGCGTCGCCATCGGCGGCATCACGGTGGAGAACGCGCCGCCGCTGGTGGAGGCGGGCGCGGACTTCCTCGCGGTGAGCGGCGGCGTGTGGAACCACCCCGAGGGTCCGGCGGCGGCGGTCAAGGCGTTCGCCGCCCTGCTCCGCTAACGCGCCGCCGCCGCGAGGCCGCGCGCGAGATCGGCGCGCCCGAGCGGGCGGCAATAGACCGGCGTGCCGTTCTCGAACCGCCGGCATTCGGCCAGCGGACCCGCGTCCACCGCGTCGAAGCCGAAATCCTCCAGCAGCCGCACCGCCACCGCCTTGGCTCCGGCGTCGTCGCCCGCCACCGGCAACGCCCGGCGCTCGGGCGACCCGGCCGGGCGGCCGTCGGTTTCCAGCTCGGCCATGCGAATGGCGTTGAACGCCTTGACCACCCGCGCGCCGGGCAGATGGCGGGCGAGGAGTTCGCCGGTGGTCAGCGTGCCGTCGTCCAGTTCGGCGATCTGACCGTCGCGCTCCGGATAATAGTTGTTGGCGTCGATCACCACCTTGCCCGCCAGCGCCGCGGCGGGCAGCGCCGCCAGGGCGCCGAGCGGCACCCCCACCACCACCGCCTCGCCGAACGCCACCGCCTCCTCCACCGTGCCGACGCGCAGGCCGAAGCCGCGCGACAGACTGAACAGCGTGTGCGGCCCGCGCGAATTGCTCAGCATCGCCTCGTGGCCGTGGCGCAGCGCCAACTTGCCGATGGCGCTGCCGACGAAACCCGCTCCGATGATTCCGATTTTCACGGTTTTCTCTCCATCCATGGTCGATGGCGCGAGTGTATTCGTTTAAAATCGGCGATAAATCTCGAAGACGGGATGAGACTCCCTACCAGCAGGAGGTAATCGTGGATCGGCTCACCAGCATGGCGGTGTTCGTGAAGGCGGCGGAACTCGGCTCGTTCGCCGCCACCGCCGCGGTGATGAAGCTTTCGCCGCAGATGGTGGCGAAGCACGTGGTGTTCCTGGAGGATCGCCTGGGCGCGCCGCTGATCCACCGCACCACCCGCCGCCACAGCCTCACCGACGTGGGCCGTGCCTATTACGACCGCTGCAAGGTGGTGCTCGCCGAGGCGGAGGCGGCGGAATCCCTGGCGCAGGAGATGCGCTCCCGCCCCCGGGGCCTGCTGCGGGTGAGCGCGCCGATGTCGTTCGGCGCCTTCAGCCTCGCGCCGTTCGTGACGCGCTACCTCGCCGCCTTCCCCGAGATGCAGGTGGAGCTGAGCCTCAACGACCGCTTCGTCGCCCCCCTGGAGGAGGGCTTCGAGGTTCTGGTGCGGGTCGGCGAGATCGGCGACACCGGGCTGGTGGCCCACCCGTTGGCACCCTATCGCCTGATCGCCTGCGCCGCGCCCGACTACCTCGCCCGGCGCGGCACCCCCCGCACCCCGGCGGACCTCGCCGACCACGACTGCCTCGCCTACGCCTACTGGTCGCCCACCATCCCCTGCCGCTGGCAGTTCACCCGCGACGGCCGCACCGAGGAGATTTCCGCCGCCGGGCGCTTCCGCAGCAACGACTGGAAGGCGCTGCTGCACGCGGCGGTGGCGGGCTTCGGCATCACCCTGGGGCCGGAAAGCGTGTTGAACGGCGAAATCGCCGCCGGGCGCCTGGTGCGGGTGCTGCCGGATTACCGCGGACCGGCGCGGCCGATGCACGTGCTCCACCCGGCGGCGCGGCGGCCGACGGTCAAGGTGCGCAGCTTCGTCGCGGCGCTGCTGGCCGAGTTCGGCGCCGAACCCGGGGACGCTGTGCGCATCGCCTGAGGCTATGGAAACCATAGACCTACGACATTTCCCCCGGGCGGTGGGAATGACCAGATCTGCACTCTCAGCCCCCACCACCAGAGGTGCCGCCATGAAATTCCGTTATCTCGCGCCCGCGTTCCTGCTCCTCGGCATCGCCGCCGCCCACGCCGCCGAACCCGCCGCCGGTCCGGCGATGCAGCCGTCCGACAAGATGATGATGAAGGACGACAAGGCGAAGGACGGCAAGATGGAGAAGATGGACAAGATGGAACCCTCGGGCAAGGCGATGTCGCCCGCCGAAGGGTCGATGACCAAGCCCGACGGCAAGATGACCAAGTGACCCCGGGCCGGTGCGCCTTGCAGGCTCGGCGGGCTTTCCCCATTGTTTGAAAGACCAGGGGAATTCTCGCCGAGCCGCCGCCATGGAAATGCACCAGGTCCGCTACTTCGTCGCGCTCTGCGAGACGCTCAACTTCACCCGCGCGGCGGCGGTCTGCAACGTCGCCCAACCGTCGCTGACCAAGGCGATCCACAAGCTCGAGGAGGAACTGGGCGGCCCGCTGTTCAGCCGCGAGCGCGGCCTCACCCACCTCACCGACCTGGGCCGCCTGATGCGCCCCCACCTGGAGGCGATGCACGAGGCGAGCGCGGCGGCCCACGCGGCGGCCGAGGGCTTCCGCACCCTCGAGACAGCGGCGCTGCGGATCGGCGCGATGTGCACCATCGGGCCGACGCGGCTGATCGAATTCCTCAAGACCTTCCGCGCCCGGGTGCCGCAGGCGGTGCTCACCCTCCACGACGCTCCCGGCACCCGCCTCGCGGACATGCTGATGGCGGGGGAGCTGGACGCGGCGCTGATCGCGCTGCCGAAATATCCGGAGCGGTTCGAGACCCTGCCGCTCTACGACGAACGCTACGTCGTCGCCTTCCGCCCGGGGCACCGCTTCGAGGCGATGGACGCGGTGCCGCTGCGGGAACTCAACGCCGAGGATTACCTCAACCGCGTCAACTGCGAATATCCGGAATACTTCGCCGCCCTCGGCATCCCCGACCCCGCCGCCGACTGCCGGGTGTGCTACGAGACCGAGCGCGAGGACTGGATCCAGGCGATGATTCTCGCCGGTCTCGGCTGCTGCGTCGCGCCCGAGTTCCTGCCGATGATCCCGGGGATCGCCACCCGGCCGCTGGTGGAGCCGAGCCTCGCCCGCCGCGTCGTGCTCGCCACCGTCGCCGGGCGCAGGCATTCCCCGGCGCTCCAGGCGTTCATCGCGCTGGCCCGCCGCACCGACTGGAACTGACCGCCGCCCGGGGGAACCGGGAGGAAATCTCGCGCATTGGGGTTGGCAAAGGGCGGGCCAGCGCCTAGGTTCGCAGCATCACTCGGGAATGTTCCGGTTCATGCCCCCCAGCCCCTCCCAGCGCCGTTCGTGGCTGCTCCTTCTCGCGCTTTCGGTCGCCGCCACCGCGGCGCTCAAGGCCGTCGACCTGCCCGGCGCGCTGCTGCTGGGGCCGATGGCGTCGGCGATCCTGCTGGCGGTGCGCGGCGTCAAGCTCAAGGTGCCTCCGCGCGTCTACATCGTCGCCCAGGCGACGGTGGGGGCGATGATGGCGGGCGCGGTCAACCCCGAAATCCTGGAATCGGTGCTCGACAACGCGGGCGTGGTGGTCGCGGTGGTGTTCTCCACCGTGGCGGCGAGCGGCGTGGTCGGCTGGGCGATGAGCCGCTGGCACGTCCTCCCCGGCTCCACCGGCATCTGGGGCAGCTCGCCGGGCGCCGCCTCGGCGATGGTGGTGATGGCCGAGGAATTCGGCGCCGACGTGCGCGTCGTCGCCTTCATGCAGTATCTGCGGGTGCTGTGCGTGGCGCTGTCGGCGGCGGTGATCGCCAGCCTGGTGGGCGGCGACGACGCGGCCCACCTCGCCACCGACTGGTTCGCCCTGCCCCGGCCGCTGGCCCTCGCCGAAACCGCCGCGCTGGTGGTGGGCGGCGTGCTGCTGTCGCGGGTGCTGCCGGTGCCCTCGGGCGCGATGCTGCTGCCGCTCGCCATCGGCGGGGTGCTGCGCGGCTTCGGCCTGATCGAACTCAACGTGCCGCCGCTGCTGCTGGTGCTCGCCTTCACCACCATCGGCTGGGTGGTGGGCCTGCGCTTCACCGGCGAGATTCTCCGCACCGTGGCGGCCAAGCTGCCGCACATGCTCGCCTCGATCTTCGGGCTGATGGCGTTCTGCGCCGGGATCGCCTGGCTGCTGACCCGCCTGCTCGGCGTCGACATGCTCACCGCCTACCTCGCCACCAGCCCCGGCGGCGCGGATTCCATCGCGATCATCGCCGCCTCCGCCGACGTGGACCTGGGCTTCGTTCTGGCGTTCCAGACGGTGCGGCTGATCATCGTCATCATCGTCGCGCCGATCCTGGCGCGGCGCATCGCCCGGGCGCTCGGTCACGCGCCCGGCTCCCCCGGCTGACGGAGGCCCCCATGGCGACGGTCGTGCAGTTCCATTCCCCCGGCGGCCCCGAGGTTCTGCGCGCCGCCGAAATCGCCCTGCCGCCGCCCGCGCCGGGCGAGGTGCAGGTGCGCCAGAGCGAGATCGGCGTCAACTTCGTCGACATCTACGTCCGCTCCGGCCTCTATCCCGCCGCGTCGCTGCCGGGCGGCGTGGGGGCCGAGGCCGCGGGCACGGTGGCGGCGGTGGGCGAAGGGGTGGCGGGCTTCGCCCCCGGCGACCGCGTCGCCTACATCGGCGGGCCGCACGGCAGCTACGCCAGCGCCCGCAACCTTCCCGCCGCGCGGCTGCTGAAGCTGCCCGAGGGGATTTCCACCCGCACCGCCGCCGCCGCGCTGCTGCGCGGCATGACCGCGTGGATGCTGCTGCACCGGGTGTTCAAGGCCGAGCGCGGCCGAACGATTCTGATCCACGCCGCCGCGGGCGGCCTCGGCGTGATGCTGACGCAGTGGGCGAAGCGCCTCGGCCTCGAAACCTTCGGCACCGTCGGCTCGCCGGAAAAGGCCGAGTACGCCCGCGCCCACGGCCTCGACCACGCGATCCTCCGGCATCAGGCGGATTTCGCCGCCGAGGTGACGCGCCTCAGCGGCCGGGGCGTCGATTACGTCGCCGACGGCGTCGGCGGCGAGGGCCTGCTCAAAAGCCTCGCCTGCCTCGCGCCGATGGGCATCTGCGCCGCCATCGGCCAGGCGGCGGGGCCGCCGCCGCCGGTGCCGGTCTCCGCCCTCGCCGGGGTCTACCTCACCCGCCCGAGCGTGATCGCCACGGTCGAGGACGCGGCGGTCTACCGCGCCGCCGCCGACGCCCTGTTCGCCGAGATCGCCGCCGGCCTCAAGGTCGAGGTGGGCGCCGAGTTCCCGCTCGCCGAGGCGGCGCGGGCGCACGCCCTGCTCGCCTCGGGCCAGAGCCGCGGGTCGATCCTGCTTACCGCTTAGGCTTCAGGGTCCACGTCGGTGGAGACGGTGACGTCCTTCCAGGCGTCGATCTCCGCCTGCAACGCCGCGATCTTTTCGCTCACCCGCGCCAGCGCGTCGGACCCCAGCAGCAGATGCGCGGGCGGGTTGTCGTCGGCGATCAGCTTGAGCATCGCCCGTGCCGCCTTTTTCGGGTCGCCGAGCTGCTTGCCGTGGCGGGCCTGGCGGTTGGCGCGGTGGGGGTTGAAGAACGCGTCGTAATCGGCGATCGAGCGTTCCGCCCGGGTCATCGAGCGCCCCGCCCAATCGGTGCGGAAGCCGCCGGGGGCGACGGCGGTGACGCGGATGCCGAGGTGCGCCACCTCCTTGCCGACGCATTCCGAGATGCCTTCGAGGGCGAACTTGCTGCCGTGGTAGAAGCTCAGGCCCGGGAAGGTAGCAATTCCCCCCATCGAGGTGATGTTGAGGATGCGGCCGCTGCGGCGCCCGCGCATGTAGGGCAGCACCGCCTGCATCACCGCCGCCGCGCCGAACACGTTGGTGTCGAACTGGCGGCGCGCCTCGGCCAGCGGGGTTTCCTCGAACACCCCTTCGAGGCCGTATCCGGCGTTGTTCACCAGCACGTCGATGGCGCCCACCGAGGCCTCGATCTCCGCCACCGTCGCCACCACCGCCGGTTCGTCGGTGACGTCGAGCACCCGGGCGAAGGCGCGGCCGGGGGCGAGGGCCTCGAACTCGGCGCTCGCCTCGGCACGCCGCACGGTGCCGACGACGCGGTGCCCCTCGGCGAGCGCGGCGGTGGCGAGGGCGCGGCCGAAGCCGGAGCTGACGCCGGTGATGAAAATCGTGAGCGGCTGGGAAGCGGGCATGGACGAGGAGTCTCCTGAAGCGGGACGGAACCGGCGCGAGCGCGCCGCCGGGGGGAATCTGCGAACCTGATTGAGGATTTAGGCGGAACCCCCGGCGCCCACCAGGGGTGTTTCCGCAACGCTGGTCTGCGCCTCCACCACCAGCACCACGTCGCCCAGCCACTCCCCCGGCCGCCCCGGCACGATGCGGGTGGAGACGCGCGGGCGCAGCAGCAGCGCCAGCGCCTTTTCCCACCGGCTCGCCCCCGGCTTCCACGGCACCCGGCGGTCGAGCTTGTAGCCCCGGGCGCGGCCGCCGAAGCGGTCGAGCGCCGCCTCCATGGCGAAGTCCTTGTCCCAGCACTCCATCGCCACCACCACCGACATTTCGGGCGGCAGGGCGCGGGCGAGCGCCTCCAGCACCACCGGCTCGTAGCCCTCCACGTCGATCTTCACCACGCCGTGGGTACGCCCCGCCGCCAGCAGATCGGCGAACACCGCGCCGAAGGCGGCGGCGCCGTCGCGGATCTCGATGCCGACCTTGAAGTAGTTCTCCGCCGCGTAGCTCGAGAAGCCGTCCTTCGCGGCGAGGATGGTCTTGCTGTAGGAATTGTCCGTGTCGTCCACGAACGCGCCGCCCCAGTTGTGGCGCGGCACCGTGAGTTCGCCGGTCTTGTCGCCGTCGCCGATGCCGAAGGGGTGGAGGGTGTAGGGCACGGTGAGGGCGAGCGCGGCGTTCACCGCGATCAGGTGACAGCACAGCGGGTTCGGCTCGAACATGTGCACGGCGCCGAAGGCGTTGCCGCACTGGCACGACACCAGGCCGATGTTGGCGCCGACGTCGAGCAGGAAATCGCCGTGGCCGGAGCGGGCGAAGTGGCGGATCAGCGCCGTCAGCGTCGGCTCCCACTCGCCGGTGATCTGGGCGCGCACCGAGATGGTGTCGCGGCCGCGGAAGAACAGCCGCGAGCCGTTACGGGTGAGGCGGTCGAAAATCCACGCCTTGAGGCCGAACCCGGCGAGTTCGGCAAACCCTTCCTCATGCCGGAACGCGAGCATCCGCTCGGCACTGCCCACCCGATTCATGGTCCCCTCTTCGCTGTGCCGCCGGGACAACCGTCCGGACTCACATGGCCCCCGGTGCGGGAATGTCGAGGGCGGGAACGGCGGAAACCCGGGCGACTCGCGAAATTTTCGTACGGAACGGTCGCGAAAACGCAACAAAACGATCACGGAGCCGCAATGCTTCTGTCATCGCCCCGCTGTTAGACAGGGTCAGGACCATTCCGACCGACAGTCCAGGAGCCATCCATGCCCGCCCACCTCCGCAGTTTCGCCAGCGCCGCGGCGCTCGCCGTCGCCCTCGCCGCCCTCCCCGCCATGGCGGCCGAGGAAAAGGCCCAGCTCGACACCCGCTACACCGACGCCGACGGCGACCTGGTGGCCGACGCGCCGAAGGACCCGAAGCAGTGGGTCGACCCGGCGACCCTGGTGTTCGCCTACACCCCGGTCGAGGACCCGGCGGTCTACGCCAAGGTGTGGGATGGCTTCCTCAAGCACATGGAGGCGGTGACCGGCAAGAAGGTGACGTTCTTCCCGGTGCAGTCCAACGCCGCGCAGATCGAGGCGATGCGCGCCGGGCGGCTGCACGTCGCCGGGTTCAACACCGGCTCCAACCCGCTGGCGGTGGCCTGCGCCGGGTTCGTGCCGTTCGCGATGATGGCGTCGAAGGACGACCGCTACGGCTACGAGATGGAAATCATCACCTACCCCGGCAGCGGCGTCTCCAAGGTCGAGGACATCCGCGGCAAGAAGATGGCCTTCACCTCGGAAACCTCCAACTCCGGCTACAAGGCGCCCTCGGCCCTGCTGCGCCAGGAGTTCAAGATGGAGGCGGGCAAGGATTACGAGCCGGTGTTCTCCGGCAAGCACGACAACTCGATCCTCGGCGTCGCCAACAAGGATTACCCCGCCGCCGCCATCGCCAACTCGGTGAAGCTGCGCATGGAAGCGCGCGGCGTGGTGAAGCCCGAGCAGCTCAAGGTGATCTACACCTCGCAGACCTTCCCCACCACCGGCTACGGCTACGCCCACAACCTCAAGCCCGAACTCGCCGCCAAGATCAAAGAGGCGTTCTTCGGCTACGACTGGAGCGGCAGCGAGCTGGCCAAGGAATTCAACAAGACCGAGCCGCCGCAGGAGAAGTTCATGCCGATCACCTACAAGGAGCACTGGGCGGTGGTGCGGCAGATCGACCGCGCGATGGAGGTTTCCTACTCGTGCAAGTGAGCGCCGACGACCTCCTGGTCCTCGAGGGCCTGAGCAAGCGCTACCCCACCGGCGACCGGGCGCTGCGGGACGTGTCCCTGCGGCTCCCCGCCGGGCAGGTGACGATGCTGATCGGCCCCTCCGGCGCGGGCAAGTCCACCCTGATCCGCTGCGTCAACCGCTTGGTGGAACCCACCGCCGGGCGGGTGCTGCTGCGCGGCGAGGACGTCGCCCGCCTGCCCGCCTCCGGCCTGCGGCGGGCGCGGCGGCGGATGGGGATGATCTTCCAGGAATACGCCCTGGTGGAACGCCTGACGGTGATGGAGAACGTCCTCTCCGGCCGCCTCGGCTACCTCGACTTCTGGCGCAGCACCCTGCGCCGCTATCCGGCGGACGACATCGCCGCCGCCTTCGCGCTGCTGGAGCGGGTCGGCCTCGGCGGCTTCGCCGACAAGCGCGCCGACGCCCTCTCCGGCGGCCAGCGCCAGCGCGTCGGCATCGCCCGCGCGCTGATCCAGTCGCCCGAGATTCTGCTGGTGGACGAACCCACCGCCTCCCTCGACCCCAAGACCTCGCGCCAGATCATGCGGCTGATCTGCGAGCTGTGCGCCGAAAAGGGGCTGGCGGCGATCGTCAACATCCACGACGTGGCGCTGGCGAAGATGTTCGCCCAGCGCATCGTCGGCCTGCGCGCGGGCGAGATCGTCTTCGACGGCCCGCCCGCCGACCTCGGCCCCGACATCCTCACCCGCATCTACGGCGAGGAGGACTGGACCGCCGCCCGCGAAACCGACGAAGACGACGCGGACGAGCGCCCGGAGGACCCGCTGCGGCTGGCGGAGGCGCGGGCATGAGCGCGCGCGCCTGGTCGCCGCCGCCCCTGATCGCCAATCCCTGGCTGCGGCGCGGCCTCGCCCTCGCGGCGGCGGCCTATCTGCTCGCGGCGGTTTCCTCGATCGAGGTCAACTGGGAGCGCGTGCGCGAGGGGCTGGATCGCGGCGCCGCGTTCGTCGCCTCGTTCGCCCGGCCCGACTTCGTCTCCCGCTGGGGCGACATCCACGAAGGCATCGTCGAAAGCCTGTCGATGACCTTCGCCGCCACCGCCATCGGCATCGCGCTCGCCCTGCCGGTGGGCCTGGGGGCGGCGCGCAACCTCGCGCCCGCGCCGGTCTACGCCCTCTGCCGGGGGGTGATCGCCCTCTCCCGCACCTTTCAGGAAATCATCGTCGCGATCCTGTTCGTGGCGATGTTCGGCTTCGGCCCGCTGGCGGGCGTCGCCACCCTCGCCTTCGCCACCATCGGCTTCATCGCCAAGCTGCTGGCGGAGGATATCGAGGACATCGACCCGGCCCAGGTGGAGGCGATCCGCGCCACCGGCGCCACCTGGCCGCAGATCCTGGTCTACGGCGTCGCGCCGCAGGTGATGCCGCGCATGGTCGGGCTTTCGGTCTACCGCCTCGACATCAACTTCCGCGAATCCGCGGTGATCGGCATCGTCGGCGCGGGCGGCATCGGCGCCACCCTCAACACCGCGTTCGACCGCTACGAGTTCGACACCGCCGCCGCGATCATCCTGGTGATCATCGCCATCGTCATGGGGTCGGAATACCTCTCCTCGGTCGTACGCCGGAGGCTGCAATGACCGCCGTTCCCGTCTGGCGCAAGCGCAACCGCCGCGAGGCGCTCACCGTGTGGCTCGGCTGGATCGCGGGCATCCTGCTGTTCGCGTGGTCGTGGAAGGCGGTTTCCGACGCCACCATGTGGGTGTTCGTCGCCGACGCCCACATCCAGGCCGCCGACATGCTCTCGCGCATGGTGCCGCCGCGCTGGTCGTACATGGAGCGCCTGTGGCGGCCGCTGTGGGACACCCTCAACATCGCCACCCTCGGCACCCTGCTCGGCCTCGCGATCGCGGTGCCGGTGGCGTTCCTCGCGGCGCGCAACACCACCCCCAGCCGCGCCTTCGCCCGGCCGCTGGCGCTGCTGATCATCGTCTCCTCCCGCTCGATCAACTCGCTGATCTGGGCGATGCTGCTGGTGACGGTGCTGGGGCCGGGCATGCTCGCCGGGATCGTCGCCATCGCGCTGCGCTCGATCGGCTTCATCGGCAAGCTGCTCTACGAGGCGATCGAGGAGATCGACCCCACCCAGGTGGAGGCGATCCAGGCCACCGGCGCCTCGCGCCTGCAGGTGCTCACCCACGCCATCGCGCCGCAGGTGATGCCCGCGCTGGCGGGAATCTCGGTCTACCGCTGGGACATCAACATCCGCGAATCCACCGTGCTCGGCCTGGTGGGCGCGGGCGGCATCGGCCTGCAACTGATGGCGAGCGTCAACGTGCTCGCCTGGCCGCAGGTGACGATGATCTTCATCGCCATCCTCGCCACCGTGGTGGCGAGCGAATGGCTCTCCGCCAAGGTCCGCCACGCGATCATCTAGGGCTTAATCGGCGGACAGGCTCTTGGTGAGGTGGCGCGGGCGGTCGAGGTCGAGGCCCTTGAGGGCGGCGACGCGGTAGGCGAGCAGTTGCATCGGCACCGCGTAGACCATCGGCGCGACGAACGCGGGCGCGGGCGGCACCGCGAGGGCGGCGAACGCGGCGTCGCCGAAGCGAGCGACGCCCTCCGCATCGGACACCCACACCACCGGCGCGCCGTGCCCGGCCGCCTCCCGCGCGTTGGCGAGGGTGGCGGCGAACAGCGGCCCCGGCGGCGCCAGCGCCACCACCGGCATCGCGGCGTCGAGCATCGCGATCGGGCCGTGGCGCATCTCCCCCGCCGAGAACCCCTCGGCGTGGACGTAGCTGGTTTCCTTGAGCTTGAGCGCGCCTTCGAGGGCGATGGGAAACGCCGCGCCGCGCCCGGTGTAGACGACGTTGCGCGCCTCGGCCAAGCGTTCGGCCACCGCGCCCACGGCGGCGTCGAGGGCGAGCGCCTCGGCGACGCGTCCGGGAAGTTCGGCCAGCGCCCGCGTCAGCGTCGCCTCGGCGGCGGCGTCGAGCGCGCCCCGCTCCCGCCCCAGCGCCACCGCCAGCGCCGCCAGCGCCGCGAGCTGGGCGGTGAAGCCCTTGGTGGAGGCGACCGCCCGTTCCGCCCCCGCGCGGGTCGTCAGCACCGCGTCGGCGGCGCGGGCCATGGCGTTGTCGGCCACGTTGACCACCGCCAGGGTGCGCAGCCCGGCCGCGCGGCACACGGCCAGCGCCGCCAGGGTGTCGGCGGTCTCGCCGGATTGGGAGATCAGCACCGCCAGCCCGCCCGGCTGCGGCGGCGGGCGGCGATGGCGGAACTCGGGCGCGATGTCCACCTCGGCGGGCAGCCCGGCGATCTCCTCGATCCACAGCTTCGCCACCATCGCCGCGTGGAACGACGAACCGCTCGCCACCAGGGTGACGCGCCGCACCTCGGCCGGGTCCACCGGCAGCGGCGGGCACAGGCGCCCCGCCGGGTCGCGCAGCGCCGCCAGGGTGTCGACGAGCGCGGCGGGCTGCGCGTGGATCTCCTCGAGCATCCGGTGCGGCCAGGCGCCGGTCATCGGCGGCGCCCCTATTTCGCCTTGAGGGCGCGCATCTTGGCGCGGAAGCGGGCGGCCCAGCCCTCGATGGTCTTTTGCGGCGCGCGCGTCACCGCCAGGGCGTCGGCGGGCACGTCGTGGGTCACCACCGATCCGGCGCCGACGGTGGCGCCGTCGCCCACCTTCACCGGCGCCACCAGCGAGGTGTTGGAGCCGATGAACGCGCCCGCGCCCACGTCGGTATGGCTTTTGGTGAAGCCGTCGTAATTGCAGGTGATGGTGCCCGCGCCGATGTTGGCGCCCGCGCCGATGCGCGCGTCGCCGATGTAGGTGAGGTGGTTGACCTTGGCCCCCGCCTCCACCGTCGCCTTCTTGATTTCGACGAAGTTGCCGACGTGGGCGTCCGCCCCCACGTCCGCCCCCGGCCGCAGCCGCGCATACGGCCCGAGGATCGCCCCCGAGGCGACCCGCGCGTCCTCGAAATGGCAGAACGCCTTGATCGTCACGCCGTCGCCCACCACCACGCCGGGGCCGAACACCACGAACGGCTCGATCGTCACGTCGCGCCCCAACTGGGTGTCGGCGGAGAAATGCACGGTGTGCGGGTCGGTCATGGTGACGCCTCTGGCGAGGGCGGCGGCGCGCAGGCGGTCCTGGGCGATCGCCTCCACCAGCGCCAGGTCGGCGCGGGAGTTGACGCCGAGGAACTCCTCCGCCGCGCCCTCCACAACCGCGCAGGCGCGGCCCTCGGCGCGCGCCAGGGCCACCACGTCGGTGAGGTAGTATTCGCCCTTGGCGTTGGCGTTGCCCACCGCCTCCAGAAGGCGCCACGCCACCGCGCCGTCGATCAGCATCACGCCGGAATTGCAGAGCGTCACCTCCAGCTCCTCGGGCGACGCGTCCTTGGCCTCGACGATGCGGTCGAGGTTGCCCTCCGCGTCGAGGATCAGGCGGCCGTAGGCGCCCGGCTCGTCCTCCTCGAAGCCCAGCACCACCACCGCCGGGTTCGCCGCCGAGGCGCGCAGGTCGAGGGCCTGTTGCACCGTCTCGGCGCGCACCAACGGCGTGTCGCCGAACGCCACCAGGATGTCGCCGGAAAAGTCCTGGAGCGCCGCCTTCGTCGCCAGCGCCGCGTGGGCGGTGCCGAGGCGTTCCGCCTGCACCGCCACCGCCGCGTCGTAGCGCGCCGCGAGGGCCGCCGCCGCGTCCATCCCCGGGCCGAGCACCACCACCCGGCGCACCACGCCGAGGTCGTCCAGCATGCCGAGCACGTGGCCCAGCATCGGCACGTTGCAGACCTTGTGCATCACCTTGGGGAGGTCGGACTTCATCCGGGTGCCGAGTCCGGCAGCGAGCACGACGGCGGCGCAAGATGCAGACATAAAACGATTCTTTCGTTGAAAGACGAAAATCCCGGATACCCGGGCACCGCTCGTCTGTAGCATACTCGCCGGGGAGACACCACATCTCACACGACGCCCTTCCGGGGGCCTGTCCTGCCGAGTTTGGGTGCCTTGCCCGTGGTTTTCCAGCGTTAAGGATGTATCGGATGCCGACCCCCGCCAGCCCTCGCTTCGCGGCCAGCACCAACGGCTACGGCGCGATCCTGTTCGACCTCGACGGAACCCTGATCGACAGCCTGCCCGGCCTCACCCGCAGCCTCAACGCCATCCTCTCCGAGGACGGCCGCCGCCGCGTCGACGACGACGAAGTGCGGCTGATGGTGGGCGACGGCATCAAGGTTCTGGTCGCCCGCGCCTACGCCGCCACCGGCCTGCCGCCGGAGAACGACGCCGCCCTCAACGCCCTGGTGGCGCGCTTCTCCGCCCATTACGAGCCGGACCCCTCGCTCGGCTGCGCCCTGTTCGCCCACGCGCCCGAGGTGCTGGCCGGTCTCCTCGGCATGGGCTTCCGCCTCGGCGTGGTCACCAACAAGCTGCTCGCCCCGGCGCTCACCATCCTGCGCGACTTCACCCTGCTGCCGGTGCTCGACACCGTCGTCGGCGGCGACACCACGCCGCACCTGAAGCCGCACCCCGAACCCTTCCTCCACGCCGCCGACCAGCTCGAGCTTTCGCCCCAGAGGGTGGTGGTGGTGGGCGATTCGTTCAACGACGTGGAAGGCGGCCGCCGCGCCGGCATGCGCACCATCGCCGTCTCCTACGGCTACACCCGCATGCCGGTTTCCGAGTTCGGCGCAGACGCCACCATCGACAGCCTGCTCGACCTCCCCGCCGCGATCATGAACCTGCCGACGATCGCCGAGATTGCCACTTGACAGTGCCTTGAGGGGACGGTAAACAACGCCCCTCACCGCGAACGGGGGCGCGTAGCTCAGCGGGAGAGCACTGCCTTCACACGGCAGGGGTCACAGGTTCAATCCCTGTCGCGCCCACCATTCCCCTCAAGGGGTCAGCGTTGGAATAGAAAGAGCGCCGTTGTTCAACTGAACACGGCGCTCTCTCATTTTTCCGATTCGCGCGGCGCTCGCGGCGATCCACAAAGGCTCAGGTTCATCCCCGTGCGAGCGGGGAACACGTGTAGGGCGGCAGCGCGGGTATCCTCGGCGACGGTTCATCCCCGCGCGAGCGGGGAACACGGCGGAGCCCACAGGTAATTGTCCTGGCCGTCCGGTTCATCCCCGCGCGAGCGGGGAACACAGTTGGGGACAATGGTTTCCCAGAACGCTCGGCGGTTCATCCCCGCGCGAGCGGGGAACACGTCACCCCGTCGCCCCGGCCGCCGCGATGGGGCGGTTCATCCCCGCGCGAGCGGGGAACACGCCTCGGCCGGAGCCTGCGCCGCGTTGAACGCCGGTTCATCCCCGCGCGAGCGGGGAACACCACGTCGCGATCAATAAGGTCCACCCGAAGACCGGTTCATCCCCGCGCGAGCGGGGAACACCAGGCGAGGTCGGTTGCCATCGCCAAGATCGGCGGTTCATCCCCGCGCGAGCGGGGAACACATCGTCGCGGCGAAGCCGGTCGCCTGCGCGGACGGTTCATCCCCGCGCGAGCGGGGAACACCTCCCGCATGTCCTCGCCGAGGATACGGACGGCGGTTCATCCCCGCGCGAGCGGGGAACACTTACTGCTGCGTTCTCTGGTCGATCTTCCGGGCGGTTCATCCCCGCGCGAGCGGGGAACACGGTTGCATCGTGCGCCGGTTCGGCGGTGGCGTCGGTTCATCCCCGCGCGAGCGGGGAACACTAAGTGGCGAGTTCCGACGCACCGATGGACCGCGGTTCATCCCCGCGCGAGCGGGGAACACGGGGTTGACCGCCCTAAAATGCTCCTCGACGGCGGTTCATCCCCGCGCGAGCGGGGAACACAGCGTAAATCTCCCGGATCATCGCCAGTCCCCCGGTTCATCCCCGCGCGAGCGGGGAACACGTTTCCATGCGGATGCTGGCGGCCTGAGCCTCCGGTTCATCCCCGCGCGAGCGGGGAACACCCGAGAACCTTCTTCTGCGCCTCGACGTAGACCGGTTCATCCCCGCGCGAGCGGGGAACACTCTTTCCAGAAAGGCATGAATATAAACAATTTTCAAGAGCGGAAAAAATTACCGGCGAGTCGGGGGTGGTGGAGCCGGGGTATCGGGCGGGAGGAAGGAGACGAGCTTGAGGCCGTCGAAATCCGTCGGGATGCGCCGGTCCTTGCCCAGGGTGAGGAAATCGAAGCCGGTGGAGTTGGGGGCCGCCCAGGCCATCACCGCCGAGCCGTCTTCCAGTCCGGCCTCGACCGATTGCCAGATCAGTTCGCGGGTCCGGCCGGATACCCGGCCGATGTAAACCCCGGCGCGGATTTCCAGAAGCCAGATCGCCAGCCTGCCGCGCAGGCGCGGCGGCGCGTTTTCAACCACGATGACCAGCATCGCCGAACGGCTCCGGGTTAGCGATGGCGGGTTCGACCGCGTCTTCCGGCGTCTCGGGCGGGGGCTTCCCGCCCGCCGCCAGAACGTCCGCGATCAACGGAATGAGCTTGCCCAGCAGGCGGCTCTTGCGGAAGGCGTCGCGCAGGGCGCGGCGCACCTCGCCCTCCGGGTCGGCGGGGGATTTCGCCGCGACGCGGAACGCCACCGGCACCGACACCTCGAACTTCACGATGTCGGCGATGTCGTAGACGAACGAAAGCGGCTTGCCGGTGTGCAGGAAGCCCACCGCCGGAGCGTATCCCGCCGCCAGCACCGCCGCCTCCGTCACCCCGTAAAGGCAGGCGTTGGCCGCGCTCACGCAGCGGTTGGCGACGTCGCCCCTGGCCCAGTCGGCGGGGTCGTAGCGGCGGCCCTTCCACGGAACGCCGTATTGGCGGGCGATCCCCTGGTAGATGGTCTTGACTCGGGCGCCCTCGATGCCGCGCAACTGTTCGATGCTGCGGCGCTCCGGCGGCTCCTCGCCGAAGCGCAGGCCGAACATGTGGCGCACCACCCTCCGCCGCGCCTCCGGGTCGAGGGCGAGGGAGGCCTGGTAGAGCAGGCGGTCGGACCTGGCTCCCCCCGGCTGCCCGGAGGAATACAGCCGCACCCCCGCCTCCCCCACCCAGATCAGCAGGGTTCCGGCCCGCGCCGCCAGAACCGCCGCCGCGTGCGACACCCGCGTGCCCGGCTCCAGCAGAACGCACGCCAGCCCGCCCACCGGAACGTGGGTGCGCACCCCCGTGGCATCGACCAGCACGAAGGCCCCGTCGAGAACGTCCACCTGACCGCAGGAGAGGAACACCATGGGTTCCCGGTCCTTGATCGGCAGCGGGCGGAGCGGCGGCAGCATGGCTAGATCCGCCGGGGCAGCAGCAACCCATACCCGAACGCGCGGGAGGCGCCGATGCCCGCGAACAGCAGCGCGGTCATCGCCTCAGGGTCCGCAACCTCCACCGCCGCGGTCAGGTCGACCCCGGCCACCCGCGCCGGATGCCCCGCGGCGGTGCGGAAGCTCCCGACGTCATAGGCGGAAACCTCGGCCCCCAGAAGACGGAAGCCGTGCCGCTCCCCCTGCTCCGCGAGCCACGCGCCCACCGCCGCCCGCGCCGCCGAAAGGCGGTCGAGATCGGGGGACGCGGCCTGTTTGCGGCGGCGCAGTTCGTCCATCACCACGTCGACCTTCTTGCGTTTGCCGCCCGCGTCCTTGCGCACCACCGGGTTGACGCGGCCGATCAGCCGCAGCCGGTCCCCCGGGCGGAGGTCCGGGGCATAGGGCTTGGCTTCGATCTCGAACAGGTTGTGCCGGTCCTCCGGCTCGCGCTGCGAAACCGCGAGGAACTCGGGGCGGCCGTCCTTCCAGTCGGCGCGGAAGATGAAGTCGCGGCGGCGGTCCGGATCGTCGCCGAACAGGCTCCACAGCAGGCGGTGGTTTTCATAGGTGCCCACCCCGGCGCCCATCATCTTCAAGAGGCTGGCGGCGCTCGGCTCGCGGGAGAGGCGGATGCGGCTGATGAACATCACCACGCCTCCCCGTCCGCCAGCAGGGCGCGGCATTCCAGGCGCTCGTGGAACTGCCAGCGCATGCGGTCGCCGGGCTGGTCGCGGCGGCGGTGGCGCGTCACCCGGTCGGCGGGCACCGGCGGCGGGTCCAGGTCCTCGTCCCACGCCAGCAGCCGCCGATCCCGCCCGCGCGGCAGGCGGTCGAGGCAGCGCCCCATCGCCGCGTCCATCGCCTTCCAGCGCACCCCCGCCTCGGCCAGGGCCTGCGGCAGGTCTTCCGCCGACACCGCCACCGGGCACGGCGGCAGCGCCAACGGGCAGGATTTGCGCCCGAGATACGGCATGAACCTCGGGCGGCGCAGGGCCTCGACCAAATCCGCCAGCGGCCAGCGCGCCCCCGGCCGCGCCCACAGCGCCACCGCCGCCAGCGCCTCGACCCGGTAGCCGCGCCGGGTGACGATGGTTTCGAGCGGCGTGCGGTCCTGCACCAGTTCGGCGCGGCGGGTGGCGGGCGAAAAGCCCTTCTGCGCGCGCGGCGCCTGCACGGTGTGGTAATCGTCCAGCAGGCGGCCGGGCGCGTCCACCCGCACCGCCAGCCCGTATCCCTCCGCCAGCGCCCGCTGCCCGGCCGCGTCGTCGCGGTCGAGGCCGAGGCAGGCGCCCAGCAGCCCGAGGATCGCCGAGCGGCCGGGATACTCCTGCACCGGGCGGATCTCCCCCACCGCGGGCAGGCCCCACGCCACCATCGGCCCGTAGAGCCGGAAGGCCAGGAACTCGGTCATCTCGGCCTCCGCTCAGGTCGAGGCGACGGAAAGGTTGCCGGGTTCGCCCGCCACGAACGCCAGCAGGCCCGACATGTCGCCGATGCCCGCCTCCACATCCATGCGATAGCGCGCCGACGCGGTGGCGCCGTAGGCCCGGTCCATCTTTTCCGCCGTGCCCTGCAACGCCGCGACCGCCGCGGACAGCATCTCCCGCGCCTTCTCCTGCGCCGGAGAGAGGAACGCCACCGAAAGGCTGCGCGGCAGCGCGTCTCCCCGCTCGGCGAGCACATAGGAGGCATAGGCGCGGGAGGCGAAGCTCGCGCGCTTGCCCGAAGGCCCGACGGTGGCCGCCGCCTGCGCCAGCGCCTGCGCCGCCGCCCGCGCCAGCTCCGTGTCGCCGCCGAGGTTGCGGGCGAGCAGGTCCATGTCGATGCAGACGTAGAGGTAGAACAGCCCGGCGCCGAACCCGGTTTCGCCGACGAACCCGGCGCCCGCCCCCTCGTCCTCGCCCGGCGCCTGCAAATCGTCCACGGCGGTGAAGTAGTCGTCCTCCACCTCCGCCCGGTGGACGGTGAGGGCGTGGGCGACCTCGGCGGCGGCCTCGACGTTGAAGCTCGGGCGGCTCGCCAGCATCCGGCCGAACAGGGCGAGGTCCGCGCCCTTCGGCTGCTCCAGCACCACCGCCATGGCCTCCTCGGCGGCGGGAGGCTTGCCGCTCGCCGCGACCCGCTCCACCAGGGCGTCCACCGCCGCCCGCTCCGCCGGGCCGATGAACGCCAACTGCCCGGCGCGGAAGTCCTTGCCCGGGTCCACCTCGCCGTAAACCGCCGCGCCGATGGCCGTCGCCGCCGCGTCGGCGAGCTTGGCGTCCGCGCCCTTGTCGAGCAGGGACTTGCGCACCTCCAGGGCGAGGCGGCGGGTGCGCAGCGAAAGCGCGCCCTCCAGCCGCTCGGCGAACACCGACGAGGTGCGCCACGCCCGCTTGAGCGATTGGGAGGACACCCGCAGGCGCGGCACCCCGCCCATCGTCGCGGTTTTCGGGCGGCCCATGTCGTCGCGGTTGAGGTTGGACGGCGGGTAGCTGGTCAGCAGATGCAGTTGAACGAACATCGGTCCCCCTCTCGATCAGGCGTTGTCGGCGGCGTCGGCCGCTTCGTCTTGGGAAATCGGCTGGGCCTCCAGGCGCTCGCCGTAATAGGCGAAGGCGAAGCGGCGCGCCGCGGTCTCCCGCAGCGCGTCGGTGCCGAAGGCGTAGGCCCAGGCGGCGACGTCGCGCACGTTGGCGCCGCCGTTCAGCATCGCCAGGCTGCGCCGCAGCAAGCGCAGGGCGTCGTCGGCGTCGCTCACGTGGAGCAGGCGGCGGAACCGCAGGGGGCTGAGCTTGCCCGCCAGTGCCTGGGGCAGCGGATGCGGGACCGCCTCCTGAAGCGCCGCGAGGCAGCCCGCCATCACCGCCAGTCCGTCGGCATCGCACCGTGCCTCCGCCTCCAGGGCAAGGCGCAAGCGGTGGTAGGCGGGCACGAACACCAGCGCCTGGGTGCCGGCGGCGCGGCGCATCTCCGCCCGCTCGCCCTTGGCGGCTTCCAGGGATTTCCACCACGACCGGATCGCGCCGGGCGCCTTCGGCCCCATGCGGAACGGGTCGAACCACGGCTTGCGTTCGGTTTCCTGCAAAGCGTCGCTCATGCGGCCCCCTTCCCTGCCTGACGGGCGTCGCGCGGGGAGATCTCCGGCAGGCCCAGGATTGGTCGTAATTTCTCCGTCAGCGCGCTGCTCAGCAGCAGGCGCCCGGTCACCGGCCCGCGCCGGTCCTGGATCGGTTTCTGCATCGCTTCGCGCTGGTCGTAGGCCTCCACCGGCAGGCAGGCAGCCGCCTCGTCGTAAACCGCCAGCGCCGCGCGCTGGAGCGACGCCAGCCAAGCCTCGCGCAGTTCAAGCGTGGCGGTGGCCCCCAGCGTCTCGCCCGCCAGGGCGCGGCGGGTCAGCTCCCGCAGGTGCGCCTCGAACCCGGAGCGGAGGCGGTCGAGGAGGTTCGCCACCTCGGCGTGGAAATCGGCGGACACGTCGGCGGGACGGGTGGAGTGCGCGCGCTTCAGGGCGTAGACCAGATGCCCCGCCGCGTCATTCGCGCCCCGCACCAGTTGGGCGACGCATCCGCACAACTGGGCGTGGCCTTCGCTGTCCGCCGGGATCGGCAGCAGCGGCATCTCGGCGTCGTTCCAGCCGCGCGCCTTCATGTTGTCGGTGTCGTAGCCGAACGCCCACAGCCGCAGCTTGAAGGTCTTGTCGCCGGCGAAGCGCTTGCGCAACGCCGCCACCGTCGGGGCCGGTCCGCGCTGCACCTTGTCGCCCTTGCCGGTCGAGATCTCCTGCGGCGTCTCCACCAACCCCAGCCAGTCACGCCAATCGGGGCCGTGGGGGCTGCCCTTGCGGGCGGAGAGGGTTTCCGGCTTGCCGGTTTCCCTGCGCCAGGGGGAAAGGGGATGCATCCACCCGCCCTTGTAGTTCACCCCCCGCGGCCGGGTGTGCCACGCGCGCACGCGGGCGTCCGCCGCCTCGCCGCAAACGTCGCAGCTTCCCGCTCCCTCGAACGCCAGCCAGATCCGGCGCGGCTGGCCGAAAAAGGACTGCAGCCACGCGGCGTCGCCGGGGTGGGTTTCCGCATCCTTGCCACGGCTTGCCACCGGCCCCATCCACGGGAACACCGGTGCCGGTTCGGCGGGCCGCATGCGAATCGGGTCCCTTTCCACGGTCTGCCACGGCAGCACGTTCGCCCACAGGGTTCGCCACAGGTCGCCCTCCTTCACCGCCAGGGTGGTGAGCGGCCCGCCGCCGCGCAGGCCGGTGCGGTGCCCCTGCCCGCCCGAAGGCGCGTAGGTTTGCAGGGTGTGGAGCGCCATCGCCGCGCACCGGGGGCAGAGGGCCTCCACCGCCGCGCGCTTGACGAAAAAGTCGAGGTTGCGCTTGAGCGCGTTCTCACCCGGCGCGTCGATCAGCAGCGCCGCCACCGGCGCGAGGCGACCGTCCTCTGTGGCGGTGGAATCCTGGAGGAACCGGGGGCCGGGGCCGTCGAGGTCGAAGGCCGGGATCAGCGGTGCGAACGCGGCCTCCAGGTCGGCGGCGGTGGGCGGAGTCTCCCACCTCGCGCGCCAGTCGGCGTCGGTGCGGGGCGCCAGGGCGACGCTCAGGAGGCCGATCAGGAATTCGTGGGCCGCGCCGCAGAAATCCGCGCGGGGCCAAGCCAGACGCGCCCCCGGGGGCGCCAGGACCGCCTCGGTCGGCGTGCGCCAGGACCACGCCTCCCCCGGCACGGCCACCGGAAGCCACCGCTCACGCAGCAGATTGAACGCCATGTTCCCCCTCCATGGTTTCCGCACCGAGCATGCGCTCGCGCTACGGGGGCGGGCAAGACGGAATATCCGTAAAACGCGCGAAAAACCGGGGCCGACATTCGGCCCCGGCAGGAGGAACGCCCCGAAGGGCCTTATTCAATGGACAAGCGTCCGCCCTTCGGGGCAAAATCTCTTGTGATGTGGATTAATCGCATCCTACGCCTCCTCTGGAGGTGGGTTTCCAGTGTGGCGGGATCTGGTGCCAGCCTAGCCCGCCACACTCTTATTAGCTCTTGACGGAATCTCCGTCAACACTTAATTTAAGCATGCTGCCTCTGTGGAGATTTTTTTGTTGATCGGTGTTCTCATATGGCTTAGCTTCACACCATTCCCTCGGGGATGAACCGCATGCCGCCTCGGTGGAGATTGCGAGCATAAGACGTTCCCCGCTTCGGTGGGGATGCCGAGGAAGAGGGTTCGCCCTCTTCCTCACACCGCTTCCATCCAGAGGCCCATGCGGGGCGAATAGGTGGCCCGCACCGGTTTGCCGGCGCGACGGGCGGGGCCGGTCCAGAGGCCGTCGGGTGCGGCGGAGAGGATCAGCAGGCGGGGGCGGTCGTCGCGCCAGTCCAGGCGCGCGCACAGGTCGCGCACGGCGGCGTGGCAGGCGTCGGGGATCTCCTCGTCGTCGGCGCGGCGGAGCGGCAAGTCGATTTCGCTTTCCGCCCAGGCCCGGCGTTCCTCGAAGCGGGACAGCGGCTCGGCGGGCGAAGGAGCGGCCCAGGGGCGCAGCGTGCCTTCCGCCCACACCGCCAGGGCGAACGCCCGGGTGTCCTCTCCCAGGCGGGTGCGGGCGCGGATGTCGTCGCCCCAGCCGCCGGTTTCGCCATAGGCCTGGCCGAAATCGAGAACCGAGCGACCGGCCACCTGGGCGTTCCCGGTGGCCACGCCCTCGGCGTCCAGCAGCGTCGATTGCAGCGGCTCGGGCACCGGAAGGGCGTCCTCCGGCCCGTAGACGGTTTCGATCAGCGCGCGCACGCCGGAGATCAGGTCCCAGCCCTCCGCCGGGGCTTCCGGCCCGGTGAGGAGGCGCTGCGTCCGCCACAGCCGCGCGGCGTCGGGGTAAACGTAGGCCCCGGCGGGGAACATCCGGGAATACCAATTTTCGGGCGCCGCGTCGGCGGCCTCCGGCCCCAGGATATGAAAGACCGCAGGCGCGCGCTCGCCCCTGCCGGGGTGGCGATGCTGGCGCCCCGCCCGCTGGATCAGCGCGTCGACGGGGGCGAGGTCGCTCACCATTTCGTCGAAGTCGAAATCGACAGAATTTTCAATGACTTGACTAGCAACAAGCACCTTGCCGCGCCGGTCCTCCGGCCCCGAGTCCTTGCCGAACCGTTCGCGCACCTGCCGTTCGACCGCCGCCCGGTCGGCGGGCGCGAAGGCGGAGTGGAACAGCATCAGGTCGTCCTCCGCCACGCCCGCCGCGCGCAGGGCGGCGAAGGCTTGGCGGGCGTCGCCCACGGTGTTGCGCACCCAGGCGACGCACCGCCCCGCCGCCGCCCAAGCGACGATCCGTTCCACGGCGTCGTCGGCGCTCTCGAGGCGCGCGCACCGCAGGCGGGAGCGGCGGGAGGCTGCGGGTTCCAGGCATCGCGGTGCGGCCATCCCCTCCCCCCAGTGGGTGAGCAGGGGATACGCCGCCGTGCCGGGCGCTTCCGCCGCAGAAAATCCGTCGCCCCGCCCGGCGCGGAACGCCGCCACCAGTCGGCCGCGTTGCCGTGCGGTGAGGGTGGCCGAGAGGATCACCGCCGAGCCGCCCAGGCGCGCGTGCCGGGTGAGCAGGGTTTCCAGGAGGTTGCCGGTGTAGGCGTCGTAGGCGTGCACCTCGTCGGCGATCAGCACCTTCCGCCCCAGGCCGAACAGGCGCAGGCTCTGGTGGCGGGCGGGGAGGATGCCGATCAGCGCCTGGTCGAGGGTGCCGACTCCCACCTCCGCCAGCAGCGCCTTCTTGCGGTTGTCCGCCAGCCAGGCGTTGGCGGCGAGGGACCCGGGCGACGGTTCGTCGCCCCCGGGCCGGGTTTCCTCGGCCTGGGAAAAGGCCAGCGCCGCCCGCCAGTCCGGATGCAGCCACGACTTGCCATGGGCGAGGCAGACGCTCGGCCGCGCACCGGGCCGGAACATCGGCGGCAGAGCCTGCCGCAGCCGCGCGAACATCGCGTTCGAGGTCGCCTGAGTCGGCAGCCCCAGATACAGACCGCCCGCCGCCCCCGCCGCCCACAGCCTCCACGCCAGCAGCAGGGCGGCCTCGGTCTTGCCCGAGCCGGTCGCGTCCTCGACGATGAACAGCTGCGGACCAGCGCCGAGCGTCAACTCGCCGCACAGGGCCTGCAACGGCGTCGGCGCCTTGCCCGGCGCCAGGGCGGAAAACTCCGGCGCGGCGGAGGCCGGGGCCGGGATCAGCCCGGCGGCCTTCACCGCGTCGTGCGCGTGGGGCAGCGCGTGGTCGCGGTAATAGGCGTCGAGGTCGAGGGTCGGCGGGTGATAGTCGAACCAATCGCGGTTGGAGCCGATCCAGTCGGCCAGCACCAGCAGGCCCGCCACCCACCACGAAGCCTCCCGCGCCTCATCTTCCGACATCGGCGGCCCCGCCGCCTCCGCCCCCAGCAGCGCCGCCAGCGACCGCGCCAAGGCCTCGCAATCGCCCGTGTCGGCGTGGGCGAACAGGTCCTCCGGATCGAAGGGGGGCATCTCATACGGCTGCGCGCAGGGCGTGCCGTGGTGGCCGAACACCGCTCCGGCGAGGCCGCGCCATACCTCGGCGCCGCCCGGGGTGCGGGCGGCGACCTCATCGGCCGCGGCGAGAAACTCGCTCCAGATCAGCAGCCCCAGGTCTCCATGCCCGGCCCGGCCGCCGCACGAGGCTTCCCCCGCGCCCGAGAGCCGCGCCCGCAGGTCGGGCCGCAGGCACTGGAACGGCAGGGCGATCTTGCCGAGATCGTGGAGCGCCGCGAGGAGCGGCAACGCCCGGTCCAGCCCCGGCGCCAGGTCGCGGGCGATTTGCCGCAGATCCGGGCGCTCGTCCAGCAGGGTTTCCACCACGGCGGCGACGTCGAGCATATGATACGCCAGGGGGTGCCAATCCTCGCCCTCGGACTTCCCCCAGTATCCCGAAATCATCCTGGAAACCGTCACGGCGCCGCCCCCTTCGGACCCCTCCGCGCCACCCCGGCGCCCCCTCTCCCACATACGCCCCGCCACCCGACGACGCCATGCGGAATTTCCCCCGAGCACACCATGTCAGACGTCTGACATTGCACGACCCCGGACCGGCCGCAGCCGAAGCCCGCACTCCTGCGCCCCGGTTGCTTTCCTCCTGCCACCGTTTGCTCCGGGCATCGGCACGAAACAGGAGAAACGGCCGCCACCCCCGCAACCGCCGCCCTCGCTTCGGGCGCAAGGCGCAGGCCTTCCCGTCAAGGACCCGGCGGCATGGGCGCCAGAGAGCCGACTCCCCGTCGGCCCTCTGCTTTTGATGCAGCCCCAGTGCGACCGTTCCTGCGCAGGCAGAGAACTCGGGTAATCGGCAGCCACGATATATACGCGACCCATCCCCACGTGGGCGGGGAACACGCCGGGGCCTACACCGAGGTCGGCAAACTCTGGCGGTTCATCCCCGCGTGGGCGGGGAACACCGCGACGATCCCTCGGCGGCCGTGGGATCGAACGGTTCATCCCCGCGTGGGCGGGGAACACGGTATTGAGCGTGGTGATCGTCGGGGTGCAGACGGTTCATCCCCGCGTGAGCGGGGAACACGAACGGGCGGCTGGTGCTGGTGCGCAGCACGTCCGGTTCATCCCCGCGTGAGCGGGGAACACATTTCGCCGCGCTGCAAGGTGCTGCGCAAGGGCGGTTCATCCCCGCGTGAGCGGGGAACACGCAAAGCGCGAGGTGCTGGTGCAGGCGTACAGCGGTTCATCCCCGCGTGGGCGGGGAACACCCCGACGCGGTGCAGGCCGATGACTATCGTGTCGGTTCATCCCCGCGTGGGCGGGGAACACGGCCTCGAACCCTGGGTCGCGCCGGCGCCGAACGGTTCATCCCCGCGTGGGCGGGGAACACCTTCGGCATGTCGGCGTACATCACTTGCCCTCCGGTTCATCCCCGCGTGGGCGGGGAACACCCGCGCTCGCAGCGCGATGTACTGATCCGCCCCGGTTCATCCCCGCGTGGGCGGGGAACACGGCAAGAACCCGGCGTCGATCGACCAGCACTCCGGTTCATCCCCGCGTGGGCGGGGAACACCTGTTTGTGGAGTTCGCGAAATTACTGGTCACCGGTTCATCCCCGCGTGGGCGGGGAACACGAGGCTCCGGCCGATCCCGACCCGATCCTTCACGGTTCATCCCCGCGTGGGCGGGGAACACGCCGCCGCCACCGAGAGCGTCATCGGCGCCGCCGGTTCATCCCCGCGTGGGCGGGGAACACGCCTCCCGAGAACATCACGGGAACAGAATACACGGTTCATCCCCGCGTGGGCGGGGAACACGTCATGCCGTCGCCCCGCTCGAATTGAACAACCGGTTCATCCCCGCGTGGGCGGGGAACACGAGAGCAGCGACGTCCGGTCGCATTCCAGCAGCGGTTCATCCCCGCGTGGGCGGGGAACACGACCCCGGCGCCCGCTGCCCGACGTTCGACGCCGGTTCATCCCCGCGTGGGCGGGGAACACGTCACGGCTGTAGGTTCCGGAATACTCGGTTTGCGGTTCATCCCCGCGTGGGCGGGGAACACGGCGACTCCGGACGAACACGGGATGAGATCGCCGGTTCATCCCCGCGTGGGCGGGGAACACTCGCCGATCTGAATGTGGGCCATGAGTTATCCCGGTTCATCCCCGCGTGGGCGGGGAACACGAGCACGTCGGCGGCGGGCTTTGCCCCGCACGCGGTTCATCCCCGCGTGGGCGGGGAACACCACTTCGCCTTGACCGCCCGCAGGCCCGCCGTCGGTTCATCCCCGCGTGGGCGGGGAACACCTTATGATGGGCACATGGAAAACGAAACTCCCCGGTTCATCCCCGCGTGGGCGGGGAACACAGCACATCAACCCGAGAGAATCCGCCTCCTGCCGGTTCATCCCCGCGTGGGCGGGGAACACTCTTTCTGGAAGCACCTGATTATAAACAATTTTCAAGAACGGAGAAATTTACCGGCGAGTCGGTGGGGCCGAGGAAGTCCAGCGGGCTTCCCGGCAGGATACCGGAAGCGGTACGGGTGCGGAAGGCGGGGCGCGGGAGGCGCCGCCGCCTTGGGCACCCTGCCCGGCCTCTGTCTCACATCGTCGCGCCCAGGACCCAGGGGGCGAATTCGTCTTCGCCGTAGCCGAGGGCTTCGCTGGCGGTGGGTTCGCCGGAGGCGGTGGCGAGGATGCGGGCGAAGATGCGGCGGCCCACCGCCTCCACCGTCTCGCTGCCGTCGAGGACGGTGCCGCAGTTGATGTCCATGTCCTCGCGCATGCCGTCCCACAACGGGGTGTTGGTGGCGAGCTTGAGGCTGGGGGCGGGCTTGCAGCCGAAGCACGAGCCGCGTCCGGTGGTGAAGCAGATCAGGTTGGCGCCGCCCGCCACCTGGCCGGTGGCCGAGACCGGGTCGTAGCCGGGGGTGTCCATGAACACGAAGCCCTTTTGCGTCACCGGCTCGGCGTAGGCGTAGACCCCGGCGAGCGGACTGGTGCCGCCCTTCGCCACCGCGCCGAGCGATTTTTCGAGGATCGTGGTGAGGCCGCCCTTCTTGTTGCCGGGCGAGGGGTTGTTGTCGAGGTCCTGGCCGTTCTTGGCGGTGTATGCGTCCCACCACGCGAGGCGGGCCTTGAGGGCGGCGGTGACTTCGGGCGTGGCGGCGCGGGAGAACAGCATGTTCTCGGCGCCGTAGATCTCGGGCGTCTCGCTCAGGATCGCGGTGCCGCCGTGGGCCACCAGCAGGTCGGAGGCGACGCCCAGCGCCGGGTTGGCGGAAAGCGCCGAAAACCCGTCGGACCCGCCGCATTGCAGGCCGAGGCAGAGGTGCGACGCGGGCAGCTCGACGCGGCGGTCGCGGTCGGCGGCCTCCAGCATTTCGCGCACGATCGCCTCGCCCGCCCGCACCGTGGCCGAGGTGCCGCCGGTCTCCTGGATGGTGAGCACGCGCAGGCGGTCGGAGAGCGCCAGCCCCTCCTCCGCCAGCAGGCGGTCGGGCTGGTTCATCTCGCACCCCAGGCCCACCAGCAGCACCCCGGCGAAGTTGACGTGGCGGATGTAGCCCGCGGTGGTGCGGCGCAGCACGTCCATCGCCTCGCCCTCGGTCTGCATGCCGCAGCCGGTGCGGTGGGTGAGCGCCACCACGCCGTCCACGTGGGGCCAGCGCTCCATCGCCGCGCCGCGGAAGCGGTCGGCGATCAGGCGCGCCACGGTTGCGGAGCAGTTCACGGTGGTGAGGATGCCGATGTAGTTGCGGGTGGCGGCCCGGCCGTCGGGCCGCAGGTAGCCTTTGAAGGTGGCGGCCCCACCCGTCGGCGCGGGCGGCGCGCGACGCGCCACGGCGGGCAACGGCATGCCCGCCTGGAAGCCGAGATTGTGGACGTGGACGTGCTCGCCGGGCGCGATGTCGGCCAGCGCCACGCCTATCGGCTGGGCGAACTTGGCGACCGGATCGCCTTGCTTGACCGCCTTCACCGACACCTTGTGCCCGGCCGGAATCGGCTGGCGCACCGTCACTCCCTCGACCACCGGCTCGCCGGGGGCGAGGTCGGCCATCGCCACCGCCACGTCGTCGTCCGGATGAATCCGCAGAACCCGCATGTTGGCTCGTCCTATCCTGACAGGTAGATTTGGTAAGGCCACTTTACCAATTGACCGGCCGAACCCCAAAGGAGTATTTTCCGGCCAGTGGTTCGCGTGTGACGTTGCAACCCCGGCGGTGATCCGCATGCCCTTTCAACCGATCGTTTCGCAGCGCCTTTACCAGCAGGTCGCCCACCAGATCGGCGAGCTGATCCGTCGCGGCGAGTTCGTCGCCGGGCAGCGCCTGCCGCCGGAGCGCGACCTCGCCCGGCTGCTGGGCGCCAGCCGCCCGGTGGTGCGCGAGGCGCTGGTGGCGCTCGAGATCGCCGGGTTGGTCGAGGTGCGCGGCGGCTCCGGCTCCTACGTCAAGGAGCTGGGGGAGTTCGTCGGCGAAGGGCCGGACGCCGGACCCAGTCCCTTCGAACTGGTGTCGGCGCGCATGCTGATCGAGGGGGAGACCGCGTTCGTCGCCGCCTCCGAGGCCACCGACTCGGACCTCGAGGGCATCGTCGAAACCCTCGACACCATGCGCGCGCAGGCGGCCTCCGGCGAACCCACCTTCGAAACCGACCGCCTGTTCCACGCCCGCATCGCCGCCGCCACCCACAACACCGTGCTGCCGCCGATCGTCGTCGGCCTGTGGGACGGCCAGTTCGCGCCGATGTTCGAGGCCCTCAGCCACCGCACCCGTTTGCAGGAAAACCAGCGCGCCACCCTGCGCGACCACGGCCGCGTCATCGACGCGCTGCTGCGCCACGACGGGCCGGGCGCGCGCGAGGCGATGCGCGCCCACTTGGCCGAGGTGATGCGGGTGCTGATGCGCGATTACGACGCCGAAGCTTTGGACTGAGAGAGGACCCGAGGGATGCTGCATCCGGACCGACTGCTGCCGAGCGACCCGAGCCAGCGCGACGTGGCGCGCCGCCTCTACGCCGCGATCAAGGACCTGCCCATCGTCAGCCCCCACGGCCACACCGACCCGGCGTGGTTCGCGGAGAACCGGCCGTTCGCCGACCCGGCGACGCTGTTCGTGAAGCCCGACCATTACGTCTTCCGCATGCTCTACAGCCAGGGGGTGCGGCTGGAGGACCTCGGCGTGCCGCGCGCCGACGGCGGCCCGGTGGAAACCGACCCGCGCACCATCTGGCGGCGCTTCGCCAAGCACTGGCACCTGTTCCGCGGCACCCCCAGCCGGATCTGGCTGGAGCACAGCCTGGAGCACGTCTTCGGCGTCACCGAGCGGCTCTCCGAGGCCAACGCCGACGCGATCTACGACCACGTCGACGCCTGCCTCAAGCGCCCCGAGTTCCTGCCGCGGGCGCTGTTCGAGCGCTTCAACATCGAGGTGCTGGCGACCACCGAATCCCCCCTCGACCCCCTGCCCCACCACGCCGCACTCAAGGCCAGCGGGTGGAACGGCCGGGTGGTCACCACCTTCCGCCCCGACCCGGTGGTGGACCCGGAGTTCGAGGGCTTCGCCGCCAACCTCGACGCGCTGGCGGAGATCTCCGGCGAGGACACCGGCACCTGGGCGGGCTATCTGCGCGCGCTCGAAAACCGGCGCGCGTTCTTCCGCTCCATGGGCGCCACCGCCACCGACCACGGCCACCCCTCCGCCGCCACCGCCGATCTCTCCGCCGCCGAGGCGGCGGCGCTGTTCGCCAAGGCGCGCGCGGGCGGCCTCAGCCCCGCCGAGGCGGAAACCTTCCGCGGCCAGATGCTCACCGAGATGGCGCGCATGAGCCTGGACGACGGCATGGTGATGCAGATCCACCCCGGCTCGCTGCGCAACCACAACCCGGCGCTGTTCGCCCGCTTCGGCCGCGACAAGGGCGCCGACATCCCGGTGCAGGCGGAGTTCGTGAAGGCGCTGAAGCCGCTGCTCGACCGCTTCGGCAACGAAGCGAACCTCACGGTGATCCTGTTCACCCTCGACGAGACGGTCTACAGCCGCGAGCTCGCCACCCTCGCCGGGCACTACCCGATCCTCCGCCTCGGCCCGCCGTGGTGGTTCCTCGACAGCCCGGAGGGGATGCGGCGCTTCCGCGAGACCGCCACCGAGACCGCCGGGTTCTACAACACCGTGGGCTTCAACGACGACACCCGCGCCTTCTGCTCGATCCCCGCCCGGCACGACGTGGCGCGGCGGATCGACTGCGGCTTCCTCGGCCGCCTCGTCGCCGAGCACCGCCTGGACGAGGACGAGGCGTTCGAGGTGGCCCGCGAGCTGACCTACGGCCTGGTCAAGGCCGCCTACAAGTTGTGAGTTTCTTGCCGGAGTAGAGTTGCCCCAAACACGATAAAACAGGGAGTAGCGACTATGATCAGGTTCAACGCCAAGGCCCTCGCCTCCACCGCGCTGGTGGCGATCGCGGTGCTGGGGTCCGGCTCCGCCGCCTCCGCCGCCGACAAGGTGGTGTTCCGCAGCGCCGACACCCACGTGGCCGACTATCCCACGGTCAAGGCGGTGGAATACATGGGCGAGATCCTCTCCAAGGAGACCAACGGCCGCCTGTCGATCAAGGTGTTCCCGGCCGCCCAGCTGGGCGAGGAGAAGGACACCATCGAGCAGACCCAGCTCGGCGTGCTCGACATCAACCGCGTCAGCCTGGTGCCCCTCAACAACATCATCCCGCTCACCCAGATCCCGTCGCTGCCGTTCCTGTTCAAGGACACCGCCCACGCGCAACGCGTCCTCGACGGCCCGATCGGCGACGAAATCCTCGCCTCGTTCGCCGACAAGAACCTCATCGGTCTCGCCTTCTACGATTCCGGCGCGCGCAGCTTCTACAACCTGAAGAAGCCGATCAACACGCCCGAGGACATGAAGGGCATGAAGATCCGCGTGCAGCAGTCCGACCTGATGGTCGGCATGGTGCGCGCCCTCGGCGCCAACGCCACGCCGATGCCGTTCGGCGAGGTCTACTCGGGCCTCCAGACCGGCGCCATCGACGGCGCCGAGAACAACTGGCCGAGCTACTATTCGACCCGCCACTTCGAGGTGGCGAAGTACTACTCCATCACCCAGCACCTGATCGTCCCCGAGGCGCTGATGATGTCGAAAAAGAGCTGGGACAAGCTCTCCAAGGACGACCAGAAGCTGGTGCGCGACGCGGCCAAGAAGTCGGCCACCAAGATGCACGAACTCTGGGCGGCGATGGACAAGGTGGCCCACGAGGCGGTGGTCAAGGGCGGCTCGCAGATCAACGAGGTGAACAAGGAGCCGTTCATGAAGGCGATGGCGCCGGTCTACGACCAGTACGTCACCGATCCCAAGATGAAGGACATGGTGGCGCGCATCCGCGCCACCAACTGATCCGGCGGTTCGCGCGGGGTCCGGAGCTTCCGGACCCCGCGTTCCCTGTCACCCTGACCGGAGCGCCTGGCCATGCGTGCTGCGTTCGAATCCTTTTCCCGCCTGCTCGACCGATTCTGCAAGGCGGTTCTCTGGCTGTCCGGGGCCGGATTGTTCTTCATGACCATGGCGGTGGCCTGGCAGGTGTGGGGGCGGTTCGTGCTCAACGATTCGCCGGTCTGGACCGAGCCGGTGTCGCTGATGCTGATGCTGTGGTTCATCCTTCTCGCCGCCGCCGTGGGCGTGCGCCAACGCTTCCACCTCAGCCTCGATCTGATCCGCATGATCGTGCCCTCGTGGGTGCGCGTGGCGATGGACGCGGCGAGCTTTTTCGCGGTCGGCTGCTTCGGCGCCGGGATGGCCTGGTACACCCGCGATTTGATCGCGCAGACCTGGCCGGTGCGGGTGCCGGGCCTCGGCATCTCCCAGGGGCTGTCGTACCTGCCGGTGTCGCTGGCGGGCGGGCTGATCGTGCTGTTCTCGGTGGAACACCTCGTCAAGCTCGCGCTCGCGGTGGGCGACGCGCGGCGCGACGCCGCCGCCCTCGACCGCCTCGCGGCGCTCGAAAAGCCGAACAACTGAAGGAACCGGGACGATGGAACTCTGGGTGCTTTTCGGAACCTTCGCGGTTCTCCTGGTGATCGGCGTGCCGGTGGCGTTCTCCCTCGGGATTTCCTCGCTGGCGGCGATCCTCTATCTCGGCATGCCGCCGCTGGTGGTGTTCCAGCGCCTCGCCTCGGGCATGAACGTGTTCGCGCTGATGGCGATCCCGTTCTTCATCTACGCCGGCGAGCTGATGCTCCACGGCCAGATCGCCGAGCGGCTGGTACGCTTCGCCGCCGGGCTGGTGGGCCACCGCAAGGGCGGCCTCGGCCTCGTCAACGTGATGGCGAGCGTGTTCTTCGGCGGCGTGTCCGGCTCGGCGGTGGCGGATGCCTCGGCGGTCGGCTCGATCATGATCCCGCAGATGGAAAAGCGCGGCTACGACCGCGACTACTCGGTCAACATCACCGTCACCGCCGCGATCATCGCGCTGATGATCCCGCCCAGCCACAACATGATCATCTATTCGATCTCGGCGGGCGGCACGATCTCGATCGCCGACCTGTTCACCGCGGGCATCCTGCCCGGCCTGCTGCTGGCGGTGCTGCTGATGATCACCGCCTACTGGGTGGCGCGGCGCAAGGGCTACCCGGCCGAGCCGTTCCCCGGCTTCCACCGCGTGCTGGCGCTGTTCCTCAACGCGCTGCCGGGGCTGACGCTGGTGCTGATCATCGTCGGCGGCGTGCGCTCGGGCATCTTCACCGCCACCGAAAGCTCGATGATCGCGGTGGTCTACGCGCTCCTCATCACCCTGATCGCCTACCGCAGCCTGAGCTGGGAAACCTTCTCCCGCGCCACCGTCGGCGCGGTCAAGACCACCGCGATGGTGCTGCTGGTGATCGGCGCCGCCAGTTCGTTCGGCTGGCTGCTGGCGCTGCTCCAGGTGCCGCAGGCGATGATCGTGGCGATGAAGGCGCTGTCCGACAATCCCTACGTGATCTTCCTGCTGCTCAACGTCATCCTGCTGTTCCTCGGCTGCTTCATGGACATGTCGCCGCTGATCATCATCTGCACGCCGATCTTCCTGCCGGTGGTGAAGGCGTTCGGCATGGATCCGGTCCACTTCGGCGTGATCCTGATCCTCAACCTCGGCATCGGCCTGTGCACGCCGCCGGTGGGGTCGGTGCTGTTCGTCGGCTGCGCGGTGGGCGAGATTCCGTTGATGAAGACGGTGCGGACGATCTGGCCGTTTTACGGCGCTTGCTTCGTCACCCTGTTGCTGGTGACCTATATACCCCAGATCTCCCTGTTCCTTCCGCAACTCCTGGCGAAGTGAGTTCGAGCATGCGACTCCACCCCGACAACCTCTCCCGCCTGCCGCCCCGGGTGACGCGCCCCGGCTACGATCCGGCGAAGCTCCTCACCGGCATCGTCCACCTCGGCCTCGGCGCCTTCCACCGCGCCCACCAGGCGGTCTACACCGAGGACGCCCTCGAGCGGGAGTTCGGCCCCTGGGGCATCGTCGGCGTCTCGCTGCGCAACCCGGACACCCGCGACGCCCTCCAGCCCCAGGGCAGCCTCTACACCGTCGCCACCCGCGACGGCGGCGGGGATTCGCTCCGGGTGGTGGGGGCGGTGAAGGTGTGCATGGTGGCGCCGGAGGACCCGCCGGTGCTGCTGGCGACGATGTGCTCGCCCGACATCCGCATCGTCAGCCTCACCATCACCGAAAAGGGCTACTGCCACGACCCGGCCACCGGCCGGCTCAACCTCAAGCACCCGGACATCCTGCACGACCTCGCCGACCCGGGCCGCCCGAAATCGGCGATCGGCTTCATCGTCGAGGCGCTGGCGCGCCGCCGCAAGGCGGGGGTGGCGCCGTTCACCGTGCTCTCGTGCGACAACCTGCCGCACAACGGCGCGCTCACCGCCGGGCTGGTGGCGGCGATGGCCCACGCCCGCGACGCCGAGCTGGGGGCGTGGGTGGAGGCGGAGGTGGCCTTCCCCTCCACCATGGTGGACCGCATCGTGCCCGCCACCACCGACGACGACCGCGCCCTGGTGGAGGCGGGCCTCGGCATGGCCGACGCCTGGCCGGTGGTGGCCGAGCCGTTCAAGCAGTGGGTGATCGAGGACCGCTTCACCCTCGGCCGCCCGGCGTGGGACGCGGTGGGCGCCGAGTTCGTGGCCGACGTCGCCCCCTACGAGATGATGAAGCTGCGCCTCCTCAACGGCAGCCATTCGAGCCTCGCCTACCTGGGCTACCTCGGCGGCTTCGAGACCATCGCCGAAACCGTCGCCCAACCGGATTACGCCCGCCACGCACGCGCGCTGATGGCGGCGGCGGCCCCCACCGTGCCGGTGCCGCCGGGCTACGACCTCGCGGGCTACCAGGCGCAGCTGATGCAGCGGTTCGCCAACCCGGCACTCAAGCACCGCACCTGGCAGATCGCCATGGACGGCTCGCAGAAGCTGCCGCAGCGCCTGCTCGGCACCGCGCGCGACCTGCTGGCGAAAGGGGCGCCGGTGGACCGCATCGCCCTGGGGGTGGCGGCGTGGATGCGCTACGTCACCGGCGTCGACGAGCGCGGCCAGCCGATTTCGGTGAGCGACCCGATGGCCGAGCGCCTCGCCGGGCTGTTCGCCCAGACCGGGCCGGACCCGGCGCGCCTGGGCGCCGCCTATCTCGGCGTGAGCGAGGTGTTCGGCGACCTCGGCGCCGACCCGAGGTTCGCCGTACCGGTGATCGACGCCCTCGCCCGGCTTTATGCCAAGGGCGCCCGCGCGACCCTCGCGGAAATGCCGTAAGGTAACGGAAAGCCACGCCGTTTCCCGCCGGAAGCACATTCCGGCGGGAATTTTTCGCCCGTGGGGCGTTGCCCCCGTGCATCTTGTATACTAGCATACGAGGACGTTTCCGGAGGTGCGCGTCATGACCGCTGTCGTCGTCGAGAAGCCCCATCTCTTGAGCATCCGCCCCGCCCCCGCCGAGGCGCCGGGCGCGGGCGAGGTTCTGGTGCGGGTGCGGCGCGCCGGAATCTGCGGCTCCGATCTGCACATCTTCCACGGCACCAACCCGTTCGCGAAATATCCGCGGGTGATCGGCCACGAGTTCGCGGGCGAGATCGCCGCCGTCGGCCCCGGGGTCGCCGGGTTCTCGCTGGGCGACCGGGTGGTGGTGGACCCGGTGGTGGCGTGCGGCCACTGCTATCCCTGCCGGATCGGCCGCCCCAACGTCTGCGCCAACCTCGAAGTGATGGGCGTGCACCGCGACGGCGGCTTCCGCGACACCCTGGCGGTGCCCGCCGTCAACGCGATTCCGGTGGGCGACCTGCCGTTCGAGGTGGCGGCGATGGCCGAACCCTTCTCGATCGCCGCCAACGTGTTGGAGCGCACCGGCGGCGCCCACGCCGACGACACCGTGCTGATCTACGGCGCCGGGATGATCGGCCTCACCGTGCTGCTGGCGGCGCGGCTGGAGGGCGCGCGTTGCATCGTCACCGACGTGGACGACGCCCGCCTCGCCCGCGCCGCCGAGCTGGGCGCCGCGCGGGTGCTCAACGCCCGGCGCGAAAGCGTGGCGGAGGCGATGAAGACCGAGAACGACGGCCTCGGCCCCTCGCTGGTGATCGAGGCGGCGGGCGCGCCGGGCCTGGTGGACGAGGCGGTGAAGCTGGCCAGCCCGGCCGGGCGCATCGGCCTGCTCGGCTTCACCCCCGAGCCGACGCCGATCGTGCAGCAGGAGATCGTCAGGAAGGAATTGACCATCGCCGGATCGCGGCTCAACCGCCACCTGCTGCCGCGCGTGGTGGTGTGGTTCAAGACCCGCCGCATCGACCCGCGCGGCCTCGTCACCCAGGTGTTCCCCGCCGCCGACGCGCAGGCCGCGTTCGACCTGATCCAGCGCGACCCGGGCAGCACCATGAAGGTTCAGTTGGATTTCGCGTGAACGACCGGGGCAAACCCGGCGAACCCCTTCAGGAGGACTTCATTCCATGGATACGAAACTCACCCGCCGGAGCTTCGCCCTCGGCACCGCGCTGGGAGCGGCCGGGTTGACCCTCGGCGCCCCCGGCATCGTCCGCGCCGCCGCCAAGACCACCCTCAAGCTCGGCCACCTCGCCAACGAGCAGGACCCGTGGCACAAGGCCTGCCTCAAGTTCGCCGAGGAAACCGCGCGCCTCACCAACGGCGAGGTCGAGATCAAGGTGTTCCCCAACGAGCAGCTCGGCAAGGAAACCGACCTCATCAAGGGCATCCAGCTCGGCACCGTGGACTTCACCATCACCGGCGAATCCTTGCAGAACTGGGCGCCCTCCGCCGCGCTGCTGGCGGTGCCCTACGCGATCAAGGACCTCGGCCACATGGACAAGGTGGTGAACGGCAAGGTCGGCCGGGAGATCGCCGCCGACATCGAGGCCAAGACCCAGCTGCGCCCCCTCGCCTTCTTCCCGCGCGGGCCGCGCAACCTCACCTCCAACCGCCCGATCCGCACCCCCGACGAACTGAACGGCCTCAAGATCCGCGTGCCGAACGTGCCGCTGTTCGTGTCGTTCTGGCAGGCGCTCGGCGCCAAGCCGACGCCGATGGCGTTCTCCGAGGTGTTCACCTCGCTCCAGAACGGCACCATCGAGGCGCAGGAGAACCCGCTGGCGCTGATCAAGTCGGCGAGCTTCAACGAGGTGCAGAAGCACGTCAACCTCACCGAGCACGTGGTGAGCTGGATCTACCTCGCCGGGTCGTCGAAAAAGCTCGACAAGATGCCGAAGGCCCACCGCGACGCGATCATGGCCGCCGCCAAGACCGCCGGAGCCTACGAGCGCGAGCTGTTCGTCGCCGACGAGAAGAACCTCGCCGACGAACTCAAGGCCAAGGGCATGACCTTCGTCGAGGCCGACAAGGCGGCGTTCGCGAAAAAGGGCCAGGAGGCGGTGATCGCCGCCCTCAAGCCCGAGGTGAAGCCGCTCTACGAGCAGATCCTCGCCACCGCCTGATCCGTCGCGGCTCCGGCGCACAGCCGGGGCCGCTCCGTTCCCCCACGACCCGAGGACAGCGGCATGACCAAAGCCCTCTGCGGATTCGTCGGCGCGGTGCGGCGGGTTTGCGAACTCGGCACCATCGCGTCGTTCTCCGTCCTGATCGCCGTCACCCTGCTGCAGGTGCTGGGGCGCCTGCCGGGCTTCCCCTCGCTGGTGTTCACCGAGGAGGTGGCGCGCTTCGCCCTGGTCTACCTCGTCGCCTTCGGCTGCGGCGTCGCGGCGCTGCGGGGCGAACTCGTCAACGTCGACCTGTTCGTCAACCTCCTGCCCCCGGCGGGCCGCCGGGTGGCGCACGGGTTGGGGCTGCTGCTGGTGATCCTCTTCTCGCTGGCGATCCTGCGCGGCAGTTGGGACTACATGATGAACGGCGTCGGCGAGCGCGCCCGCTCGTTCGAAATCTCGATGGTGTGGGTCTACGCCGCGGTGGTGGTGATCCCGGCGGCGCTGGCGTTCTTCTCCGCCGCGCGGCTGTTCGGCTGCCGCGCCCCGCAGCACCGCCCGGAGGAGACCGCCTGATGCTGATCGCCGCGCTGTTCGGCACCTTCGCCTTCGCCCTGATCCTCGGCATGCCGATCGCCATCGCTCTCGGCGCCAGCTCGGCGGTCTACATGGTGCTGGCCGACATCGACCTCGCGGTGGTGCCGCAGTTCATGTATTCGGGCATGGACAGCTTCGTGCTGCTGTGTATTCCGGGCTTCGTGCTCGCCGGGAACCTGATGAACGGCGGCGGCATCACCGACCAGATCGTCCGCTTCGGCAAGGCGCTGGTGGGGCATGTGCCCGGGGGCCTCGGCCTCGCCAACGTCACCGGCTCGATGATCTTCGCCGGAATCTCCGGCACCGCGGTGGCGGAAACCGCGTCGATCGGCTCGGTGATGATCCCGGCGATGCGCAAGTCCGGCTACGACGGGCCGTTCTCCGCCGCCCTCACCGCCGCCGCCTCCACCGTCGGGCCGATCATCCCGCCATCGGTGCCGATGATCATCGCCGGCACCCTCACCGGCCTTTCGGTGGGGAAGATGTTCCTGGCGGGCGCGGTGCCCGGGCTGCTGCTCGGCCTCGGCATGCTCGTCACCGTCTACATCCTCGCGCGGCGGCGCAACTATCCGCGCGGCCCGTGGCTCGGCTTCGGCGAGCTGGCGCGGTCGTCGCGGGCGGCGATCTGGGCGCTGCTGATGACGGTGATCATCCTGTTCGGCATTGTCGGCGGCTACTTCACCCCCACCGAGGCCTCGATCGTCGCGGCGCTCTACGCCTTCGTCGTCGGCCTGTTCGTCTACAAGGGCTTCACCCTGCGCGCCCTGCCGGGAATCCTGCTGGAAAGCGCGGTGGGTTCGGGCGGGCTGATCCTGCTGGTGGGCCTCGCCAACGTGTTCGGCTGGATTCTCACCAGCGAGCAGATCCCCCAGACCATCGCCGCGGCGATGCTGTCGCTCACCGAGAACAAGTTCCTGATCATCCTGATGATCAACATCCTGCTGCTGATCGTCGGCACCTTCATGGAGACCATCGCGGCGCTGATCATCCTGTTTCCGCCGCTCCTCGCGGTGGCGACCTCGGTGGGGGTGGACCCGGTCCACTTCGCGATCTTCTCGATCCTCAATCTGATGATCGGGCTGACCACGCCGCCGGTGGGGGTGTGCCTGTTCGTCGCCGCCAACATCGCGCGCCTGCCGCTGTCCGACGTGATCAAGGGAATCTGGCCGTTCCTGCTGTGCAACGGCATGGTGCTGCTGCTGGTGTCCTACGTCCCGGCGATCTCGCTGTGGCTGCCCGGGCTGTTCTACAAATGACCGCCCTGGCCCTCGTCCCCACCGACGTGGCGGGCATCCACGCGGCGATCCGCGACGACATCGTGCTGCTGCGCATGCGGCCCGGCCAGCGCCTGTCGGAAAACCAGCTGGCGCTGCGCTTCGGCACCAGCCGCACGCCGGTGCGCGCGGCGCTGGCGCGGCTGGTGGACGAAGGCCTGATCGACGTGCTGCCGCAGCGCGGCACCTTCGTCTCGCGGATTTCGTTGCAGGCGGTGCGGCGCGCCCGCTTCGTCCGCCGCGCGCTCGAAATCGCGATCGTCCGCCGCGCCGCCGAGGACGGCCTGCCGCCCGCCTCCCGCGCGCGGGTGGAGGCGGCGGTGGCGGCGCAGGAACGGGCCGCCGCCGCGCCCCCCGGCCAGGCCTCGGCCGAGGCCTTCACCGCCGCCGACGACGCCTTCCACGCGGCGCTCGCCTCGGGCATCGGCCTCGCCGACGTGTGGGCGGTGGTGGAGCGGGAAAAATCCCAGTTCGACCGCATCCGCTTCCTCAGCCTGCCGGAAGCGACGCCGATGGCGGCGCTGATCGCCCAGCACAAGGCGATCCTCGCCGGGATCGCGGCGCGCGACGCGGGGGCGGCGGAAGCGGCGATGGTGACGCATATGGATGAGGTGCTGAAGGTCGCGAGCGGGATCAAGGCCGCCCACCCCGACCTCTTCGCACCGGACAGCAAGGGAGAGTGACGATGGAGCAGACTTGGCGCTGGTTCGGCCCCGACGACTACGTGAAACTTCCGCACATCCGCCAGGCGGGGGCCACCGGGGTGGTCACGGCGTTGCACCACATCCCCTACGGCGTGGTGTGGTCGGTGGAGGAGATCGAGAAGCGCAAGGCGGAGATCGCCGACGCCGGTCTCGGCCTTTCGTGGAGCGTGGTGGAAAGCCTGCCGGTGGCGGAGGCGATCAAGCTCGGCGAGGGCGACCTCGAACCCCTCTACGAGAACTACCGCCAGTCGATCCGCAACCTCGCGGCCTGCGGCATCAAGACGATCTGCTACAACTTCATGCCGGTGCTGGACTGGACCCGCACCGACCTCACCGCCGAGATGCCCGGCGGCGGCCGCACCCTGCGCTTCAACGCCGACCAGTACGCCGCCTTCGACGTCTACATGCTGGAGCGCGAGGGCGCCGAGGCCTTGCACGACCCGGAGGTTCTGGCGCGCGCCAAGGTGTGGTTCGACGCCGCCTCGGAGGCCGACAAGGACCGTCTGCTCGCCAACATCATGTCGGGGCTGCCGGGCGCCTTCGACCGCTACGACGTGCCCGGCCTGCGGGCGGTGCTGGCGCGCTACCACGGCATCACCCCCGACCAGCTGCGCGAGAACTACGTCGCCTTCCTCAAGGCGGTGATCCCCACCGCCGAGGAATGCGGCGTGCGCCTCGCGGTGCATCCCGACGACCCGCCCCGGCCCCTGTTCGGCCTGCCGCGCATCGTCTCCAACGCCAAGGACATCGCCTTCATCCTCGATTCCTACCGCTCGGACTCCAACGGCCTCACCCTCTGCGCCGGGTCCCTCGGCGCCGGGCGCAACGACGTGGTGGGAATCGCCGAACGCTTCGCCAAGCGCATCCACTTCGCCCACCTGCGCAACGTGAAGAAGGACCCGGACGGCTCGTTCATGGAGGCCGAGCACCTGGGCGGCGACACCGACATGGTCAAGCTCGTCACCGTGCTGCTGACCGAGCAGAAGCGCCGCAAGGAGGCAGGCCAGGAGGCCTGGCGCATCCCCTTCCGCCCCGACCACGGCTTCGAACTGCTGGGCGACGTGGGCGCCCCCGCCCACCCCGGCTATTCCACCATCGGGCGCCTCAAGGGGCTGGCGGAAATCCGCGGCGTGATGACGGCGGTGGCGGAAATCCGCGATCTGCCGGTGTAAGGCGAGAGCGACGGATCGGGCCGCCCCCTCCCGCGGCCCGATCCGCATAACCCGGTCTTGCCCGGCGCGCGGTTGCGCAGCATAGTTTGCAAACCGTTCTGATCCCCGGAGGTTTTCCCGTGTCCGATTCCCCCCTCGCCGCTCTCGCCCCGGCCGCCGTCTGGTCCGCGTTCGCCGACCTCTGCGCGATCCCCCATCCGTCGCGTCACGAAGCCGCGATCGTCGCCTTCCTGAAACGCCGCGCCGAGGCCCGGGGCCTGGCCGCCGAGGTGGACGCCAAGGGCAACCTGATCGTGCGCAAGCCCGCGACGCCCGGCCGCGAAAACCGCCCCGGCGTGGTGCTCCAGGCGCATGTGGACATGGTCCCCCAGGCCAACGCCGACACCCCCCACGACTTCGCCAGGGACCCGATCCGCCCGCGCGTCGACGGCGCCTGGGTGGCCGCCACCGGCACCACCCTCGGCGCCGACAACTGCATCGGCGCGGCGGCGATGCTGGCGCTGATCGAGGACACCGCGCTGCCCCACGGGCCGCTCGAGTTCCTGTTCACGGTGGAGGAGGAAATCGGCCTCAACGGCGCCCGCGCCGTGGCCCCCGGGGTGCTGAAGGGCGACATCCTCCTCAACCTCGACAGCGAGGACGACACCCGCATCACCATCGGCTGCGCGGGCGGGCGCGACGTCGTCGTCTCCCTGCCCCTCGCCCAGGCGGACCCGGGCGACAAGGCGTTCCTCGAGGTTTCGGTGAAGGGGCTGAAGGGCGGCCACTCGGGCCTCGACATCCACCTCGGTCACGGCAACGCCATCCGCATCCTCGCGCGGGTGCTGCGCGCCGCGCGGGAGGCCGCGCCCTCGCTGCGGGTGGCGCGGATCGGCGGCGGCAGCGCGCGCAACGCCATCCCGCGCGAGGCGGCGGCGCTGGTGGCGGTGAGCAAGGCGGAGGAAGCCGCCTGCCGCGCCGGGATCGCCACCCGCCTCACCGACATCCGCGCCGAGCTGGCCCAGGCCGACCCGGGCCTGACGGTGGAGGTGGAAAGCGCCGCCGCCGCGCGGGCGTTCACGGCGGAGGCCTCGGCGGCGCTGATCCGCGCCATCAACGCCTGCCCCGACGGCATCGGCCGCCTCTCCGATTCGCTGCCGGGCACGCCCGAAACCTCGTCCAACATCGGCGTGATCGCCACCACCGAAAGCGGCGTGCAGATCACCTGCATGGTGCGGTCGAGCGTGGATTCCGCCCGCGACGCCCTGTGCGCGCGGATCGAGGACGTGTTCGCCCTGGCGGGCGGCAGCGTGACCCTCGGCGCCCCCTATCCGGGCTGGCAACCCAATCCGGAGGCGAAGATCCTCGGCGTGCTCTCGGCGGCCCACACCCGGCTGCGCGGCACGCCGCCGGAGATTTCCACCGTCCACGCCGGACTCGAATGCGCGATCCTCGGCGCCGCCTATCCGCGCTGGGAGATGGCGTCGATCGGCCCGGTGATCCGCAACCCCCATTCGCCCGACGAACGCGTCGAGATCGCGAGCGTCGGCCGGTTCTGGGGGCTGCTCACCGAAACCCTCGCGGCGGTCTGACCTCCCGCCCCTCAGAGGGGCTTGTTGGAGACGGTGGGGCGCATCGCCGCGAACAGCGTCGCGGGATCGACGATCCCCGGCGCGAGTTCGAGGCCGTTCGCCCCCTTCACCAGCAGCGTCACCGGCTCGCCCTCGGCCACCGCCAGGCGGTAGGGCTTGCCTTCCATGGCGAACGGCCGCAACGCCTCGGACAACGCCTCCACGAACGCGGGCGGCACCCACGCCTCGGCGTTGGCGCGCAGTTCCGCCTGCGCCTCGGCGAGCTGCGCCTCGGCGATCTCGCCGAGCGGGCGGGCGTCGCCGTCCTTGGCCGCCTGCTCGGCCTGGCGGCGCAGGCCGCCGAGGTCGCGCAGGGCGACGGCGACGTCGGCCACCTCGATGCGCTCGGCGGACCGGCCGAGGCCCGCCACCGCCACCGCCGCCGCCATCGGCCCGGGCAGTCCGGCGCGGGTGGCGTCGGTGGCGGTGCGCGCCGCCTCGGCGATGGCGGCGAGGCCGATGCCGCCGACGGTGCCGCCCACCTTGATCTCCACCAGATCGCGCAGCGTCACCGCTCCGCCGAGGGTGATGCGCCGCGTCGGATCGTCCACCCGGTAATCGATCGCGAGGTCGGCGAGCACCGCGTCCGGCTCCTCGCGCAGGTCGTCGGACACGTATTCGCAGGCGACGCCGTGCTCGCGGCAGCTCTTCTCCCAACCGGGGAAATCGAGGTGAACGCCCGACACCGAGGCGGCGAGCCGCACCAGGCGGCTTTCCGCGAAGGCGTAATCGGTCACCGCGACGCGGTCGACGCGCCAAACCGGCACCCCCGCCTGGCTGTAGACGAGATCGCGGACCGTGGCGCCCTGCCCGAACAGGTTCACGCCCACCTTGCCGTAGGTCACCTGCTCGCTCAGGCCCATCGCCGCGATCTCGGTGTCGATGCGCTCCCGCATTCCGTCTTCGGCGAGCCGTTCCGCCACCGCGTAACCGCCGACGCAAATTGCCGCCAGCGCCGCCGCGCCGATGATGAGCTTCCGTGCCATGCCTCGAATGTCCTTTCCGTCGTCCAATCCGGGTGATCCAAAGTACCGGGGATTGTGAAGCGCCTCACTGACGCCGCCCCGGGAAAACTTCAGGATGCGTTCATGGGGCGCGGCCCGACACCCCTCGACATCCCCTCATCTCCCGTCGAACCGCGCCCCGACATCCCCAAAACCCGAGAAGCCCCGGCCAACCCCACGGCCGGGGCTTCGTCCTTAGGGGCCGAAGCGGGTCAGCCGGTGGCTGCCGCCGAAACCCGCCGCCGCCAGCCACGCGCCCAGTTCCTCCGCCTCCTCGGCGAAGCGGAACGGCGGGTTGACCACCGCCACGCCGGAACCGTAGAGGCCGCGCCCTTCCCCCGGGTCGCGCCGCAGCCACTCGCTCACCGCCACCTCGGGGAAGCCCGCGGCTTCGAGGGCGCCCAGCAGGTCGAGATGCCGCGCCTCGGGCAGCAGCGGATACCAGATGAAATAGACGCCGCCGCGCCAGCGCGCGAACGCCTTGGACACCGCGGCGGGCACGCCCGCGTATTCCGCCTTCACCTCGTAGGCCGGGTCGATCACCGCGACGCCGCGCTTCTCCGGCGGCGGCACCAGCGCCACCAGCGCCTCGAGCGCGTCGCGGCGATGCAGGTGGACGCGCGGGTCGCCCCGCATCGCGCGCTTGAGCGCCGCGTGGGCCTGGGGGTGAAGCTCGTTGAGCACCAGCCGGTCGTCGGCCCGCAGCATCCGCAGCGCCAGCACCGGCGAGCCGGGATAGGCCGCCGGGTCGGCCGCCTGGGCGCGATAGTCGGCGGCGAGCGCGGGCGGATCGGGCAGCGCCAGGAAGCGCGCGACGCCCTCGGCCGCCTCGCCGCTTTTCACCGCCTCGGCGGCGCCGAGATCGTAGATCCCTTCCGCCGCGTGGGTGTCGACGACGCAGAACGGCGCGGGCTTGCGCGCCAGCGCCGCCAGCACCCGGGTCAGCAGCAGGTGCTTGTGAACGTCGGCGAAATTGCCCGCGTGGTAGCGGTGGAGATAGCTCAGCATCGGCAAACGGCCACGCAACGGGGCGAAAAATGGGGCGGAGTCCCGGCACTCTGCCAGGGCTCCGCCCCGCTTGTCCACCGCCCTGATCAGGCGGCGCGGATTTCCGCGAGGACGCGCGCGACCTCGGATCGCAGGGCGTCGGCGCGCCCGGCGAGGTTCTCCGCCTCGCGCGCCACCTCGGCCGCCGCCTCGCCGGAGCGGGACGCCGCGCCGGTGACGCCGACGATCGCGTCGGACACCCGGCGGGTGCCGCTGGCGGCCTCCTGGATGCTGCGGCTGATCTCGGCGGTGGCGGCGGTCTGTTCCTCCACCGAGGCGGCGAGGCTGCTCGACACCCCGTCGATCGCCTCGACCCGCTGGCTGACGGCGGCGATCGCCTCCACCGCCGCCTGGGTCTGGGTCTGCACCGCGGCGATCTGGCCGGTGATCTCCTCGGTGGCCTTGGCGGTCTGGTTGGCGAGGTTCTTGACCTCTCCGGCGACCACCGCGAAGCCCTTGCCCATCTCGCCCGCGCGCGCCGCCTCGATGGTGGCGTTGAGCGCGAGGAGATTGGTCTGGTTGGCGATATCGGTGATCAGCCCGACCACCTCGCCGATGCGGCTCGCCGCCTCTGCCATGCCGCGCACCCGGTCGTGGGCGGCATTGGCCTCCTGGGCGGTTTCCCGCGCGTTGGCCGAGGCGGACTGCACCTGGGTGGCGATTTCGCGGATCGCGGTGGAGAGTTCCTCGGTGGCGGCGGCGACGGTGTTGACGTTTTCCGACGCCATCGCCGAGGCGTTGCCCACGTCGCCCGCCATTTGCGCGGATTCCTGCGCCGCCCGCGCCATGGTGGCGGAGGCGCCGCGCAGGGTGTGGGCGGTGTCGGACACCTGCCCGACGATCGCGCCCACCGCCCGCTCCAGGTTGTCGGCGATGGCGAGGATGCTGGCGCGGCGCTCCTCGGCGGCGCGGCGTTCGTTCTCCTCCTCCCGCGCCTTGAGGAGCTCGCGCTCCTCCGCGTTGGTCTTGAACACCGCCAGCGCGCGGGCCATGTCGCCCACCTCGTCGCGGCGCTCGGCGCCCGCCACCGCCACCGAGAGGTCCCCCTCGGCGAGGCGGTTCATGCTGGCGGTGAGATCGCGGATCGGCGTGCTGATCGAGCGCCCGAGCACGAACGCGGCCGCCAGCGTCACCGCCAGGCAGGCGAGCGCGTAGCCCACCAGCTCGAGGGTGGCGGCGTTCACCGCGGCCTGAAGGTCGTCGATGTAGACGCCGGTGCCGACGTAGAGATCCCAGGGCGCGTAGCCCTTGGCGATGGAAAGCTTGTCCACCGGCACGCTGCCGCCCGGGCGCACGCGCTGGTAGGTGAGGAACACCGTCCCCTGGCGCTTCACCCCCTCCACGAACTCGCGGATGAAGAAGATGCCGTTGTCGTCCTTGGCGTCGATATAGCTTTTTTTGTTCTCGCTGTCGGGGGCGGGCGCGTAGGCGCGGCGCACGCCGTCGAGGGTGTAGGCGTAGATGTAGTTGTCGTTGTCGAAGCGCATCGCGCGCACTTCGGCGTAGGCGGCGGCCTTGGCGGCCGCCTCGGTCATCCGCCCGTCCTTGATGGCGACGTTGTAGCGGTCGATCACCGCGATCGCGGCGTCGGTGAGGTCGACGAGCTTCGCCCGGCGCTCCTCCATCATGTGGTCGGCGATGACGCTGCGCCCGGCGGCGAGCACGCCGCAGAAGCCGATCACCGTCAACAGCACCAAGCTCAGAATCTTCTTACCGATACGTAAATTGCCCAGCATCTTTTGGCATTCCCCTAGCCGAGAATATCCAGCCCCGGGGGCACAATAAACCCGGCAGCGATCCGGGATCACCCCAAATCGCCGCCCTTCATACCTTTGAACCTGTGATGCCGGTCACGGGTCCATATTTCCCGTGTATTCGCGCTCAGGCCCCGCCGATTTCGCGCCGCACCTGGCGTAACAACGCAACCAGGCCGATTCGCCGTTCCTCTCCTCCGTCGAAGGCGTTGACCAGGTCGGCATACAGCCGCGCGATCAGCCGCGCCTGGTCCCCCGGCACCAGCCGCACCCCTTCGTCCTGGGAAAGCTCGGCGATGCCTTCGCAGATGCGCGTCAGCAGGGCGTCGTCGAGGCCCGCCCCCCCGGCGCCCTCCTGCGGCGCGCGCCCGGCGATCAGCCAGTCGAGCGACACCCCCAGCATGCCGGAAATCCGCACCAGCATCTCGGGCGGCGGAAAGCTCACCCCCCGCTCCCATCCCGCCACGGTGGTGAGCGGCGCGTCGAGGCGCGCGGCCAGTTCCTTGCGGGCCATCTGCCCCCGCGCGGCGATCAGCCGCTCGGCAAAGGGCGTCCGCGGCTTCAGCTTGCGCGCCATGTCGCCTCCCCGCCCGCGTCTCGCCCGCAACCGGAGGGGGAAGACGTAGCTGTTGTCATTGCATGCACTCCTGGGGTCCTGCGGCGCACCCTAAACGGCGCTGCCTTCCGCACAAAACGCCGGAGGAAAGCCGCCTGTTCCCTCCGCCGCGACGCATTTTCCAGTCTTTCCGGACGCGCATTCCGCAATCGCGGCCTCGCAAAATGCAAACCGGAATCGTTCCGCCGCGCCGGGGGCGGCGCCCCGACCCGCCAACGGAAACGCCAACGCGTTGATCCCGAAGCGTCTTTATTGCGCCACCACGTTGGCACCGTTTCTGCGTTCCGATCCTCCGAAACCAATCGCGTCCGTTCCTCATCCATCGGGGTATCCGCCATGAAAGCCTTCACCAACCTCAACATCGGCAAAAAACTGGCCGTGGCCTTCGCCGCGGTGCTCGCGCTGGTGCTCGCCCTCGGGGCGGCCGCGATCTACGAAGTCGGCGCCATCGGCCGCAAGACCGACGATCTCGCCGAAAACTGGCTGCCGAGCGTCAACGCCGTGCGCACCCTGCAGTACCAGCAGGCGGCGCAGCGCACCGCCATGTACATGCACGTCCTCTCCACCAACGAGGCGGAAATGAAGGAGTTCGAGGGGCGGGTGCAGGAGCTGCGCCGGGGCAAGGAAGCCTCCCGCGCAACCTACGAGAAACTGATCTCCTCGCCCGAGGAGACGGAACTCTACCGCAAGTTCTCCGAACTCTCGTCGCGCTACGACGTGGAGATGGACGCGGTGATGGAGCTTTCGCGCCGGCACGACCAGGCCGCGGCGGCCCGCATCAACGGCGAGGCGCGCAAGATGAACCGCGCCCTCTCCGACACCCTGGAGGAACTGGTCGCCGTCAACACCAAGGGATCGCGGGAAGCCGCCGCCGCCGCCGACGCGACGCAGACCGAGGCGCGGGTTCTCGTGAGCGTTGCGCTGGCCCTGGCGGTGCTGCTGCTGGCGGTCGCCGGGGTGGTGCTGCGCGGCGCCATCGCCACGCCGATCGTGGGGATGACCGCGGCGATGAAGCGCCTCGCCGAGGGCGACAAGAGCGTCGAGA
>JAUVUZ010000050.1 GCA_030604885.1 Alphaproteobacteria bacterium
CCGCGCCGAGCGCGAACCCGCCGCCGAACAGGATGATGGCATCCCACGGAATGCCCTTCGAGAACAGGCTGTTGTCCAGCATCATCCGGCCCTTCTTGAAGTCCACCGGGATGAGGAAGCAGAGCAGCAGCGCGAGCATGCCGACGGTCGAGTCGGACATGATCTTGGTGAGCGAGGTGGCCTTGCCGCCGAAGTTGACGGGCGGCAGCGCGTCGAGGATCTGCGGACGCAGGATCCAGAACAGCGCGGTGAAGATGAAGAGCGCGAAGGTGAGCTTCTCGCCCTTGGACATCGGGCCGAGCTTCTCCAGTTCCTCGTCGACGATCGCGCCGGCGGAGGAGAGATCGAGCGCCTTGACCGGGAACATCACCGGCAGCAGCCACCAGCACACCGCCAGCAGGATCACCGAGATCGGCGTGCCGACGATCATGAAGTTGGCGAACGGCACGGCGGTGCCGGTCATCTTCTCGACCTGGCCGGCCATCACCGCGTTGGGCGGGGTGCCGATCAGGGTCGCCATGCCGCCGATGGAGGCGGAGAAGGCGATGCCGAGCATCACGCAGATGCCGAAGTTGATGGCCGCCCGCTTCTCCACTTCGGAGCGGCCCTCGCCTTCCTGCACCATCTTCACGATCGCCATGCCGATCGGCATCATCAGCGCCGCGCACGCGGTGTTGGACATCCAGGCCGAGAGGAAGGCGGTCGACACCAGGAAGCCCAGCAGGAGCATCTTCGGGTTGGTGCCGCAAATCTTCAGCACCAGCAGCGAGACGCGGCGGTGGAGGTTCCAGGTCTCCATCGCATACGCCAGGGCGAAGCCGCCGACGAACAGCCAGATCAGGTCTTGCGCGTAGTTGGGCGCCACGGTCTTGGCGTCCATGATGCCGAGAACCGGGAACAGCACCAGCGGCACCAGGGCGGTGACCGCGATCGGCAGCGCTTCGAGCATCCACCAGGTGGCCATCAGCAGGGTCACGCCGATGGTCTTCCACGAGGAGGCGGTCAGGCCTTCCGGCGGCGCGGTGAACAGGGTGTACAGCAGGAACGCCACACCGAGGAACAAACCAATGATTTCTTTCTTGCGGTCCGTGGTCATCCCGGCACTCGCCGAGGCGCCCGCGCTGGACGAAGCAGCAGTCATGTTTTCCCCCAACAAAAATTGGTCCGACGCGCCCCGTCCGCGAGCCATATCCCGGGACACTGCTGAGCCGCGCCTAGGTATGAGGGATTACCAGAACCCGAAAAGTTGGCAAGGGGATTTGCGCCCACTTATTTCCACTTTTCAAGTGCTGACGTCGGAATTTCTATAAAAACCCCGATTACGGGCTTGTTCGGATGGGGATTTCCGCCGACGAGAGCGAGATAAGCGGATTTTCTGGCGCCATACCACATCAGATTGGAAATCGTTTCCCATTTTTTCGATAATATATTCAATATGTTACAAGCGCTGTTCGCCGACCCATGGGCGGATCGCACATCGTTTTGGAATCCCTCCAATCGCAAGTTATGTCGTAATAGAGGCTTAATTGTGTCGAAATGGAGGAGAACACCCGCGCCCTTGCCGCATCCGCCGGATGCGCCACGTTTCCGACATACATGCGCCGACCTCCCGCCGCTTCCGGACGGTCGCCGGGCGCCACCGCCGGGCGAAGATTTGCCCGACCGCCGAAACCGGGGCGCGGCCGCCGCGACCGTGTCGGCGGCGCGGCCGCGGGCGGGCGATCGGGGCAGGCCCGAGCCATGAAAAAACCCCGCCGCCCGTGAGGGCGGCGGGGCCTGGGATCGGATCGCCCGCGGGCGAAGGGATCAGAGCTTCACGCCGAAGGCGATCGGCATCATCACGTACATGCTGACGAGGGTGATGACGATACCGATGAGGTTGAGCACCATGCCCGACTTGAACATGTCCGGCACGCGGATCAGACCCGAGCCGAAGACGATGGCGTTCGGCGGAGTCGCCACCGGCAGCGAGAAGGCGAGGGAAGCGCCGAGCGCCACCGGGATCGCCATCGACAGCGGGTGCGCGCCGACGCCCTGGGCCACCGAGATCGCGAGCGGCACGAAGGTCGCCGCCACCGCGGTGTTGGAGGTCATCTGGGTGAGCAGCATCGCCACCAGGGCCATGGTGCCCATGATGGTGATCGACGACATTCCGGCGAGGCCCTTCATCTGGCCCGCCACGTAGGCCGACACGCCCGACTTGTCGAGCGCCGCGCCGAGCGCGAACCCGCCGCCGAACAGGATGATGGCATCCCACGGAATGCCCTTCGAGAACAGGCTGTTGTCCAGCATCATCCGGCCCTTCTTGAAATCCACCGGAATGAGGAAACTGAGCAGCAGCGCGAGCATGCCGACGGTCGAGTCGGACATGATCTTGGAGAGCGAGGTGGCCTTGCCGCCGAAGTTGACGGGCGGCAGCGCGTCGAGGATCTGCGGACGCAGGATCCAGAACAGCGCGGTGAAGAGGAAGAGCGCGAAGGTGAGCTTCTCGCCCTTGGACATCGGGCCGAGCTTCTCCAGTTCGTCGTCGACGATGGACCCGGCGTGGCTGAGGTCCAGCGCCTTCATCGGGAACATCACCGGCAGCAGCCACCAGCAGGCGGCGAGCAGGACGATCGAGATCGGTGTGCCGACCATCATGAAGTTGGCGAACGGCACCGGGGTGTTGGTCATCTTTTCCACTTGGCCGGCCATCACCGCGTTGGGCGGGGTGCCGATCAGGGTGGCCATGCCGCCGATCGAGGCGGCGAACGCGATGCCGAGCATCACGCAGATGCCGAAGTTGACCGCCGCCCGCTTCTCCACTTCGGAGCGGCCCTCGCCTTCCTGCACCATCTTCACGATCGCCATGCCGATCGGCATCATCAGCGCCGCGCAGGCGGTGTTGGACATCCAGGCCGAGAGGAACGCGGTCGACACCAGGAAGCCCAGCAGGAGCATCTTGGGGTTGGTGCCGCACACCTTCAGCACCAGCAGCGAGACGCGGCGATGGAGGTTCCAGGTCTCCATGGCGTAGGCGAGCGCGAAGCCGCCGACGAACAGCCAGATCAGGTCTTGCGCGTAGTTGGGCGCCACGGTCTTGGCGTCCATCACCCCGAGGATCGGGAACAGCACCAGCGGCACCAGGGCGGTGACCGCGATCGGCAGCGCCTCGAACATCCACCAGATCGCCATCAGCAGAGTCACGCCGATGGTGGTCCAGGACGACGGGGTGATGCCCTGGGGCGGCGTGGACACCAGGGTGTAGACCAGGCACGCGATACCCAGAAACAGACCAATGATTTCTTTCTTGCGGTCGGCAGTGAACCCGGCGCTCGCCGAGACGCCTGCGCTGGACGAAGCAGCAGTCATGGTTTCCCCCAACAAAATTGACCGACGAGGCTCTCTCCACGAGCCATTTCCCGGGAAGGGGCTAAGCCGCGTCAGACTGACGGATTACCAGAACCCGAAAACTTGGCAAGGGGTTTTCCCGACGTGTATTTGCGGTTTGAAAGTTGTGAACCTTCGCATCTTGGGAATTTCGCGCCTACGCCCTTGCCGCCATTGAACATCCCCCACGTCAATCCAAGAAAAAGTAATTTTGCGCCACGATCATGTATCACGTTGGAATCTCCATCGTATAAATTTTATGTTTTAAATCATTATGTTAGATGGCAAGAAAACGCCTGGATGCACGGATCGTATGTTGATTTATAGGCGTTCTAGATATAAGTTGTGTTCAAATAAACACCGAAGTAAGGCGCAACCCGGACAATCGCGGCGACAACCCGGCCCCGCGCCCTTCAACCCACGAATGCGCCACAAACCCCGCCCGCCGGGCGCCCCATCCGGCACGCAAAAAAACACCCCGGGGCGGCGAGGCCCCGGGGTGCGGCGATGGAGCGCGGCGCGGTTCCTCAGGCGGGAACCACCGGGCGGTTGGCGGCCTTGGCACGGTGGTCCTCGGCGAGGAAGGTGTAGATCACCGGCAGCACGAACAGGGTGAACAGCGTGCCGATGGACAGGCCGCAGGCGATCACCACGCCGATGGCGAAGCGGCTCGCCGCGCCCGCGCCGAAGGCGAGGGTGAGCGGCAGCACGCCCGCCACCATCGCCGCCGTGGTCATCAGGATCGGGCGGAGACGCAGGGCGGCGGCGTGGGCCACCGCCTCGGCCTTGGAGCGGCCCGCCTCCTGCTCGACCTTGGCCACCTCGCAGATCAGGATGCCGTGCTTGGTGATCAGGCCGATCAGGGTGACGAGGCCGATTTCCGAGTAGATGTTGAGGGTGGTGGCCCCCAAAACGATCGGCAGCATCGCGCCGACGATCGACAGCGGCACCGAGGTCATGATCACCAGCGGGTCGCGCCAGCTTTCATACTGCGCCGCCAGCACCAGGAAGATCACGACCAGCGCGAAGGCGAAGGTGCCGAGCAGCGCGCTGCCCTCCTGCTTGTATTGCCGCGACTGCCCGGCGTAATCGGCGAAGAAGCCCCTCGGCAGCACCTCGGCGGTGGTCTTGTCGAGGAACGCCACCGCCTGCCCCAGCGACACGCCCGGCATCGGCACGCCGCTCAGGGTCACCGAGTTGAGCTGGTTGAACTGGTTGAGCAGCTGCGGCTGCGGCACCACCTCGGCGTGGACCACGGTGGTGAGCGGCACCACGCCGCCGGTGCGGGTGGGCACGTAGGCGCGGCTCAGAAGCTCGGGGTCCAGGCGGTATTCGCGCGGCGCCTGGGGGATCACCTTGTAGCTCTTGGACTGGATGTCGGTGCGGTTGACGTAGCCGTCGCCGTAGAGGGTGGCGAGGGTCGCGCCGATGTCGCGCATCGTCACGCCGTATTCGCCCGCCTTGTCGCGGTCCACCGTCACCACCAGCTCGGGGCGGTTGAACTTGAGGTCGTAGTCGTGGAACACGAACAGCCCCGACTCGCGTACCCGCTTGTCCAGCTCCTCCTTCACCCGCTCCAGCGACCGGTAGTCGGAGGTGGTGGACACCACGTACTGCACCGGCATGCCGTCGGTGCCGGGCAGCGGCGGCATCTGGTAGACCGGCATCTGCAGGCCCGCCACGTCGGCGAAGCGCTTCTCCAACTCCGCCTTGGTGTCGGCGATGCTGCCGCGCGCGCTCCAGGGCTTCAGCACCAGCCCGGCGAAGCCGGTGTAGGTGGTTTCGGACCCGGCGACGAAGAAGAACACGTCGCGCTCCGGCACGTCGGCCAGCAGTGCGTCGGCCTGGCGGCCGAACGCCATCATGTAGTCGGCGTTGGCCGAGGCCGGGGCGGTGACGCCCGAGATCAGGAAGCCCTCGTCCTCGTTGGGCGCCAGCTCGCTCGAACTGAAGTGGAAGAACAGCGGCAGGCTGAGGAGGATCATCGCCGCCAGGACCACGGTGCTGGCGCGGCTGGCGAGCGAACGCGCCAGGGTGCGCTCGTAGGCGGCGGCGAGGCGGCCGAAGGTGGCGTCCACCATCTTGGCCATGCGGCTGTCGCCCGAGTGGGGCTTGAGGATCTTCGCGCACATCATCGGCGAGAGGGTGAGCGCCACCACGCCCGACACCAGCACCGCGCCCGCCAGGGTGAGGGCGAACTCCTTGAACAGGGTGCCGGTGATGCCGCCGAGGAAGGCGATCGGCGCGTACACCGCCGCGAGGGTGACGGTCATGGTCATCACCGGCGCGGCGATCTCGCGGGTGCCGACGATCGCCGCCTCGAACGGGGTGCGGCCCTCCTCGATGTGGCGGTGGACGTTCTCCACCACCACGATCGCGTCGTCCACCACCAGGCCGATGGCGAGCACGAACGCCAGCAGGGTGAGAAGGTTGATGGTGAAGCCGAGGCTCAGCATCACGAAGCCCACGCCCACCAGCGACAGCGGGATCGTCACCATCGGAATCACCACCGAGCGGAACGACGCCATGAACAGCAGGATCACCAGGATCACGATCACCGCCGCCTCGGCGAGGGTCTTCACCACCTCGCGGATGGATTCCTCGATGAACATCGTCGAGTCGTAGTTCATCTTCATCTGGATCGCCGGGGGCAGGTTGGCCTCCACCTCCGGCAGCACCTTGTAGATCCCCGCCACCACGTCGAGGGCGTTGGAATCCGGCGTGCCGTCGAGGCCGACGAACAGCGCCTCGCGGCCGTCGGCCAGCACCCGGGTGTCGGTGCTCTCGGCAGCAAGGGTGACGCGGGCGATGTCGCGCAGGCGCACCGGCCCGGCGTCGCTGGTCTTGATCACCAGGTTCTCGAACGCCTGGGCGTCGGCCACGGTGGTCTGGGCCTTGATGTCGATGCGGTCGTAATAGCCCTTGAGCGAACCGGCCGCCGCCTGGAAGTTGTTGGCGGTGAGCGCGTCGTTGACCTCGGCGGAGGTGAGGCCGCGCTGCGCCATCGCCTCCGGGTCGAGCCAGACGCGCATGGCGAAGGTCTGCGCGCCCAAAAGCTGCACCGAGGCGACGCCCGGGACGGTGGCGAGCTTCGGCCGCACCACCCGGTCGACGTAGTCGGTGATCTGCGGCCCGGCCAGGGTGTCGGAGAAGAACGACAGGTACATCAGCGAGGTGCCCTGCCCGGCGGTCTTGGTGATGACCGGCTCCTCCGCCTCCGACGGCAGTTCCGACTTCACCGCCGACACCTGGCTCATCACCTCGGTCATCGCGGTGTTGGGGTCGAAGTTGAGGCGCGCCCGCACCGTCACCAGGCTCACGCCCGCGCGGCTGGTGGAGGTGACGTAGTCGACGCCGTCGGCCTTGGCCACCGCCTTCTGGATCGGGTCGGTGACGAAGCCCTGGATCAGCGCCGCGTCGGCCCCCGGATAGACGGTCTGCACGGTGATGACGGTGGTGTCGAGCTTGGGATACTGGCGCACCTGCATGCCGGTGAGGGCCTTCAGCCCCAGCAGCAGGATCAGCAGGCTGACGACGGTGGCGAGCACCGGCCGCTTGATGAAGATATCGGTGAAACGCATGTCCCGGCCCTCAATCCAGCCCGATTTCGGGCATGTCGTCGAGGGTGCGGGCTTCCGACGCCTTCACCTTCGATCCGTTGGACAGCTTGACCCCGCCCACGGCGACGATGGTCTCGCCGGGCTTCAGCCCCTCGGCGATGGCGACGCGGTTGCCGTGGCGGTCGAACACCTTCACCACCGTCTGGCGGGCGCGCAGCTCGCCCGCGTCGTCGGCGGCGACGACGTAGACGAAATCGCCGTAGAGCGAGTAGTTCACCGCCACCTGCGGCACCACCACCTGGCCCTCGATGGCGGGGCGGACGATGCGCGCCTTGGCGTACATGCCCGGCCGCAGCAGCCGCTCGGCGTTGGGGAACGACGCCTGCAACGCGATCAGGCCGCTTTGCGCGTCCACCTTCGGCTCGATGGCGGTGAGGCGGCCTTCGAACACCCGGCCGGGATAGGCGTCCACGACGATCTCGACAGGCGCGCCGATGGCGATGTCGGGCAGGTCGCGCTGCGACACCGAGAGGTCCATCAGCATCGCCGAGAGGTTCTGCAGGGTGGTGACGCGGGTGCCGGGCGAGACGTATTGCCCCACGTCCAGCCGGTTGATGCCGAGGCTGCCCGCGAACGGCGCCTTGATGTCCTTCTTGTCGATCACCCGTTCGAGGCGCGCCACCTCGCTCTCGGCGATCGAGAGGTTGGCCTCCGCCTCGTCGAGCTTGGCCTGGGAGGCGGCGTCGGTGCGGCGCAGCGAGCGGTAGCGGTCGGCGGTCTGGCGGTCGAGCCGCACCTGGGCGCGCGCCGCCTGAAGCTGGGCGCGCTCGGTGTCGGCGTCGAGCCGGGCGAGCACCTGGCCCTTGTCCACATGCTGGCCGGAGATATAGAGAATCTCCCGTACCCGGCCCTCCACCTCGACGCTCAGGTCCACGCCCTCGACCGCCTCGAGGCGGCCGGTGGCGGGAATCGCGCGGGTCCACGGGCGGCTCTCGGCCTTCACCGTCTCCACCGTCAGCACCGGCTCCGGCATGTTCTGGAGATAGTCGGCGATCATCTTGTCGCGGAAGATCGCGAACCCGAACACCCCGGCCAGGGCGAGGCCCACCGCCGGAACCACCACATACGCGCGCTTCATGTCCAACCTCCTGCCGCGCCCCGAGGGCGCCTGTCGCATATTCGCCCGGACAATGGCCCGTGCCCGTCCGCAGTACCATGATCCGGATCACTAATGGCGCGATGCCCGCCTTTGCGCAACCGCTACGCGCCGCGCAGCCCCGCCATCGCCTCCAGCGCGGCGCGGCGCGCCTCGGCGTGGTCCACCACCGCCCCCGGCTGCGCCGCGTGGCCGCGCGCGCCGAGCCAGCGGTGGACGTAATCCCCCGCCGGGTCGAACTTTTTGCCCTGGGTCTCGGGGTTGAAGATGCGGAAATAGGGCGCGGCATCGGCGCCGGTGCCCGCCACCCACTGCCACGAGAACGGGTCGAGGGCCGGGTCCGCGTCCACCAGGGTGTCGTCGAACCATTCGAGGCCGCGCCGCCAGTCGATGCGCAGATCCTTCACCAGGAACGACGCCGCCACCATCCGCGCGCGGTTGTGCATCCAGCCGGTGGTCCAAAGCTCCCGCATCGCCGCGTCCACCAGCGGGAAGCCGGTGTCGCCCCGGCGCCAGCGGCGAAAATCGCCGGGCGCGTCGCGCCAGGGGAAGGCGTCGAAGCCGGGGCGGAGGTTGCGCGACGCCATCTCCGGGTGCGCCCACAGCACATGGTGGGCGAACTCGCGCCAGCCGAGCTGCCGCAGGAACGCCCACGCCCCGGCCTCCCGCGCCGGATCCGCCGCCGCCAGCACCCGCCGCCACACCCGCGCGGGCGACAGCTGCCCCCAGCGCAGATCGGCGGAGAGGCGCGCGGTGCCGGGTTTGTCGGGGCGGTCGCGGTCGGCGGGATAGGCGGCGAGCCGGGTTTCGACGAAATCCTCGAGGCGCGCCTCGGCCGCCGCCTCGCCCACCGCCCAGGCGGCGCGCAGGCCGCCCGCCCAGTCCGGCTCCGGCAGCAGGCCGGGGCTTTCGAGCGGCACGCCGAGGGGATCGGCGCGCCAGCGCACCGGTATGTCCGGCGGCGCGGCGGGCGGCGCGACCGCTTGCGAGAACGCGCGCCAGAACGGCGTGAACACGGCATAGGGCGTGCCCGCGCCGGTGCGGATCGCGCCCGGGTCGTGCAGCAGCGCGCCGGGGTGGAGGACCAGCCGCACGCCGTCGGCGGCAAGGCGCCGGGCGGCGGCCGCCTGCAACGCCCGCTCGGCGGGGATGCGGGCGGCGAGGGCGTGGACGCTGCGGGCGCCGCAGGCCGCCGCCG
>JAUVUZ010000042.1 GCA_030604885.1 Alphaproteobacteria bacterium
ACCGCCTGCGTTGCCCTCCAAGGGGTGCAATGGCAGGCGCCGTCGCGCAGCCGATGCGGCGCATCGGCAAGCGGCGGCAACGCACCAGGGCACCCCTTGGAGGGCAACCCGAAGGGCCGGTCGATTTCGCCCGCCGGATGCGTCGAAGGGGCTTGAACGTAGTCCCCGCTACGTCCTGCGCCCTTCTCCTATCCGGACGAACGAAATCGACCGGCGCAGACGGTGGAAAATTATGGGTACAGCACCTAATCAAAGGTCGATCCTGAGCGAGCGCCCCTTGCGCTCGAACAGGCGGCGCAGGCCCATGGTGACGGCGAAGCCGACGTAGGCGCCCATGATCACGTCGGAGGGGTAGTGGATGGTGGTGAGCGCGCGGCTCGACCCCACCAGCACCGCCACCAGGGCGTAGAGCAGGTTGTAGCGCGGATACATCAGGGTCAGCGCGGTCATCGCCGCCACCACCGTCTGGGTGTGGCCGGAGGGGAAGGAATACATCCCCATGTGCACGCCGAAGGGGTCGAGGCCGTAGAGGCCTTCCTCGAACAGGTAGCGCGGGCGGTAGCGCCCCACCGCGAACTTGATCGTCTGCACCGCCGCCGCCGAGGCCGCCATCGCCAGGATCATGAACCAGGCCGAGCGGGCGAGGTTCATGAACTGGTCGTGGCGCGCGATGGTGGAGGAGAACCCCGCCAGCACCCGCCCCCCCAGCAGCAGCGCCGCCGCCAGCACGTACCACAGGCCGGAGAGGCCGATGTCGGTGAGCACCTTGAAGAAGCCGAAGGTTTCTTCCGGCAGGTGGTTGCGCAGCAGGTGGGCGAGCGGCAGGTCGACCCACGCGATCATCGCCGCGCACAGCAGCGTCACGCCGAGGGTCGCGGCGGTCCAGGGGTGGCGCCGGGAGAACCGCGCCAGCACCCCGGCGGCCCATCGCAGCAGCCCCAGGAGGGGGCGCGCGACGCGCGTCACGGTGGCGGCGGCGCGGCGCAGGATCATGGCACGGGACCGTCGCGGCGGAACACCTGCAGGGCCAGTTCGCGCCCCTTGGAATAGTTGAAGCCGCTCACCTCGGTGCGCGGCGCGAGGGGCGGCAGGCCGAGGGCGGCGGCGCGTTCGGCGAACTTGGGCAGGTCGCGCGCGTCGACCACGCCGACGGCGGTGGGATCGGCGGCGAGCGCCTCGGCCACCGCCTCCGCGCCGACGAGGCGGGTGCCGGTGCCGATCAGGAACACCGCGCTCGGCTCCGAATAGCCCGAGAGCGCCACCGGCGCCCCTTCGGGCGCCACCGCGCGGATCGCGTCGGCGAGGCGGGGCGCCACCCAGATGCGCTCGAGGCTCGGCATCACCCCCTGGAACACCCCGGCGTAGGTGGGCACCGCCAGCAGCACCGCGAATGCGGCGGCGGGCAGGTGCAGGCCCGACCACGACTTGCGCAGCGGCAGGATCGCGGCGAGCACGGCGCACGCGGCGGTGGGCACCGCAACCCAGGCGAAGCCGGTGCCGTAAAGCGGCGGCAGCGCCACGGCGGCGGCCGCCAGCACCCCGCCGATCAGCGCCCACGCGCCGCCCACCGCCTTCTGCCAGCCCTTGGAAAACAGCGCGTAGGCGGGTTCGCGCACCGCGAACAGGGCGGCGGCGATCAGCAGGCAGATCGCCGGATAGACCGGCAGCGGATAGTGGGGCAGCTTGGTCGGCACCAGCTCGAACACGATCCACGACGGCACGATCCAGGCGAGGCAGAAGCGCACCGCCGGTTCGGCGCGCATCCGCCAGGAGCGGATCGCGGCGGGAACGAGGAACAGCGAGCCGGGCCACAGGGTGGCGAGCGCGATCGCGAGATAGAGGCCGGGGAAGCCGCCGTGCGCCTCCTGCCCGCCGAGGAGCTTGGGCAGCAGGTCCTCCTTGACCGCGGCGGAGACGAAATCCGCCTGCGGGCCGGAGGCGAGGGCGAGCGCCCAGGGCGCCACCACCGCCAGCGCCAGGATCATGCCGGTCACCGGCCGGGTGGTGCCGAGCCAGCGCCAGCGCCGGTCCGCCGCCACCAGGGCGAGGGCGGCGAGGCCCATGGTCATGACCGGCACCGGCCCCTTGATCAGCATGCCGGCGCCGAGCGCCAGCCACATCGCGGCGATCTGCCACGCGGGCACGGCGGGGCCCTTGCGCGCCTGGAGGTAGAGCCGCCCCAGCACCCCCATGGACGCGACCACGCAGGCGAGCAGCGCCGCGTCGGTCTTCGCCTGGTGGGCCTCGGCGACGAGGATCAGCGAGGAGGCGAGCAGCGCCGCGCCGGTGAAGGCGACGCCGCGCCCGAACAGGTGCTGGCCGAAGCCGAAGGTCATCAGCACCGCCGCGGCGGCGCCCAGCCACGAGGGCAGGCGGTAGGGCCAGGTGGCGGGGGAGGCGGCGTCGGAGAACGCGGCCACCGCCGCCGCCTGCGCCCAATAGATGCCGACGGGCTTCTTGTTGCGCGGCGTGTCCTGGAAGCGGATGGCGACGAAATCGCCGGTTTCCAGCATCTGCTTCGACGCCTGCATGTAGCGGGATTCGTCGCGGTCGAGCGGCGGCACCGCCGCCTGCCCCGGAAGGTAGAGGCCGAGGCACAGCAGCAGCAGCGCGAAATACGGGCGGACCCCGGTGAGCAGGCGGTGCAAGGCGGACCTCAGGCGCTGAGGCGTTCGATCAGCGCGGGCACCGCCTCGAACACGTCGGCGACCAGGCCGTAGTCGGCGACCTGGAAGATCGGCGCTTCGCTGTCCTTGTTGATGGCGACGATCACCTTGGAATCCTTCATGCCCGCGAGGTGCTGGATCGCGCCCGAGATGCCCACGGCGATGTAGAGATCGGGGGCGATGATCTTGCCGGTCTGGCCCACCTGGGCGTCGTTGGGGATGAACCCGGCGTCCACCGCCGCGCGGCTGGCGCCCACCGCGCCGCCGAGCACGTCGGCCAACTGCGACACCAGGGCGAAGGCGCCGTCGGAGCCGATGCCGCGACCGCCCGCCACCACCACCCGCGCGGCGGTGAGTTCGGGCCGCACGGATTCGGTGACGCGGCGTTCGAGGAAGCGGGAGGCGCCGGGATCGGCGGGCGCGGCCACCGCCTCGACGGCGGCGGCGCCGTCCTCCGCCACCGGGGCGAACGCCGGGGCGCGCACGGTGATGACCTTTTTCGCGTCGGACGATTGCACCGTGGCGAGGGCGTTGCCCGCGTAGACCGGGCGCACGAAGGTGTCGGGCGCCACCACCGCGACGATCTCGGAGACCTGCTGCACGTCGAGCAGCGCCGCCACGCGCGGCATCACGTTCTTGCCGGTGGCGGTGGCGGGGGCGAGCAGGGCGTCGTATTGGTCGGCGAGGCCGACGATCAGGTCGGCGGCGGGTTCGGCCAGCACTTCGGCGAACACCGCGTCGTCGCACACCCGCACCCGGGCGACCCCCGCGAGGCGCGCGGCGGCGGCGGCGGCCGGGGCGGCGTTGCAGCCCAGCACCAGCACGTCCACGCTGCCGCCCAGTTGCAGGGCGGCGGCGACGGCGGCGGCGGTGGCGGGCTTGAGGGAACGGTTGTCGTGTTCGGCGAGGACCAGGGCGCGCATCACAGCACCTTCGCTTCGTTCTTGAGCTTGTCGACGAGTTCGGCCACCGAGGCGACGATCACCCCGGCCTTGCGCGCCGGCGGCGCCTCGATCTTGAGGAGGGCGAGGCGCGGCGCCACCGACACCCCGAGCGCCTCGGGGGTGGTGACGTCGAGGGGTTTCTTCTTCGCCTTCATGATGTTGGGCAGGGAGGCGTAGCGCGGCTCGTTGAGCCGGAGATCGGTGGTGAGCACGCACGGCAGGGCGAGGGACAGGGTTTCGAGACCGCCGTCCACCTCCCGCACCAGGGTGACGCGGCCCGCGCCGTCGGGCGCCGCTTCCGAGATGAAGGTGCCCTGGGGCCAGCCCAGCAGCGCCGCCAGCATCTGGCCGGTCTGGTTGCTGTCGTCGTCGATCGCCTGCTTGCCCAGCAGCACCGCGTCGGGGGCTTCCTGCGCGGCGATCGCCTTCAGGATCTTCGCCACCGCCAGCGGCTCCACCTCGGCGTCGGTCTGCACCAGGATGGCGCGGTCGGCGCCCATGGCGAGCGCGGTGCGGAGCGTGTCCTGCGCGCCTTGCGGGCCGACGCTGACCGCCACCACCTCGGCGGCCTTGCCCTGTTCCTTCCAGCGCACCGCTTCCTCGACCGCGATCTCGTCGAAGGGGTTCATCGACATCTTGAGATTGGCGGTGTCGACGCCGGATCCATCCGGCCGGATGCGGATTTTGACGTTGTAATCCACGACCCGCTTGATCGCGACGAGAAGCTTCATGCGTGCGCTCCACACAACAAAAACCAAGGCGCACGGGATGCCCGGCCCCCGGAGGGGGAGGCTACGCGCTCCCGCACCCAAACGAAAGCCTTCTTTACACTCAGCGGTTCGCGCCCGGAACCCAGAGCACGTCCGCCGTGCCCTTGTCGTTGAGATAGCGGGCGATCACGAACAGGTGGTCGGAGAGGCGGTTGGCGTATTTGAGCGCCTCCGGGTTGACCGGCTCCTGTTCGATCAGCAGCGACATCTCGCGCTCGGCCCGGCGCACCACCGAACGGCCGAGGTGGAGATAGGCGGCGGCGGGCGAGCCGCCCGGCAGAATGAACGACTTGAGCGGCTGGAGTTCGGCGTTCATGGCGTCGATCTCGGCCTCCAGGCGCTTCACCTGCTCGGGCTTGATGCGCAGCGCCATCGACGGATCCTCGCCCTCCTTGATCGGGGTGCAGAGGTCGGCGCCCAGGTCGAACAGGTCGTTCTGGATGCGCGCCAGCATCGCGTCGGCCTCCGGGTTCTCCTTGGTGTGGAGCCGGGCGAGGCCGATCACGCCGTTGGCTTCGTCCACCGTGCCGTAGGTGGAGACGCGCAGCGAACCTTTGTTGACTCGCGAGCCGTCGCCCAAAGAGGTCTTTCCCTTGTCTCCGCCTCGGGTATAAATGCGCGTGAGTTGGACCATGGGTTCGTCCTTTCCTGTTGGGGGACCGTCGGCCGGTCGGATTTCGGATTGCGGTGTCGCGGTGCTTCGAGGAAGGTTCAGGTCGCGGCGCCGCCGAGTGTAACCAACGGAACGCAGGAATGCGACTGTCACCGATCATCAGCCTCTACGTCGCGCGCAATTTCACGCTCGCCTTCCTGTTCACGCTGCTCGGCATCGTCGGCGTGACGCTGCTGTTCGACAGCATCGAGCTGCTGCGCCGCCTCTCGGGCGTGGGCGACGCTGGCCTCGGCGTGGTGCTGGAAATGGCGGTGCTGAAGATGCCGCAGATGCTCGCCACGGTGCTGCCGTTCGCGGTGATGCTGGGGGCGATGATCGCGTTCTGGCGCCTCACCCGCACCAACGAGCTGGTGGTGATCCGCGCCGTGGGGGTCTCGGCGTGGCAGTTCCTGGCGCCGGTGCTGATCGTGGTGCTGCTGTTCGGCGCCTTCAACCTCGCGGTGCTCAACCCGCTCGGCGCGGCGATGTATCGGGAATACGAGCGGATGGAGGATTCGCTGCGGATGCGCGGCGACAACCCGCTCGCGTTCTCCTCCGGCGGGCTGTGGATGCGCGAGGCGACGCCGGGCGGCGGCCAGGCGGTGATCCGCGCCGCCGAGGTGCGCCAGCTGGGCGGCGAACTCAAGATGCGCCGCGTCAGCCTGCTGTCGCTGGGGCCGGACGGCCGCCTCTCCGGCCGGCTGGAGGCGGCGGAAGGGGTGATCCACGACCGCGTGCTGCTGCTCACCGACGTGTGGGAGCTGAAGCCCGGCGAACCCAGCCAGCACGTCGCCGAGCTGCGCCAGCCCACCACCCTCACCCTCGGCAAGATCCAGGAGAAGTTCTCCTCCCCCGCCAGCCTGTCGTTCTGGGAGCTGCCGGGCTTCATCACCTTCTTCGAATCCGCCGGGTTCTCGGCGCATCGCCACCTGCTGCACTGGCATTCGCTGCTCGCCTCGCCGCTGCTGCTGGCGGCGATGGTGTTCGTCGCCGCGGTGTTCTCGCTCAACCCCAACGTCCGCAAGGGCGGCCTGCTGGTGCGGGTGGTGGCGGGCGTGGGGATCGGCTTCGGCTTCTATTTCTTCACCCGCATCACCTACGCCCTCGGCGTCTCGTCGTCGCTGCCGGTGTTCCTCGCCGCCTGGAGCCCGGTGGTGGTGACCCTGCTGATCGCGCTCACGGTGCTGTTCCACCAGGAGGACGGCTGATGCCCACCCCCGCCGAAACCCGCCCCGCCCCCGGCTGGGGCACCGCCCTCGCGGCGGTGGTGGCGGTGACCCTGTGGCGCGCCGTCGAGCTGGCGGCGTCGCCGCTCAACCTGTCGTTCGACGAGGCGCAGTACTGGTCGTGGGCGCTCGAACCGGCGTGGGGATACTTCTCCAAGCCGCCGCTGGTGGCGTGGGCGATCGCCGCCACCACCGCCCTGTTCGGCGACGGCGAATGGGCGATCCGCCTCGGCTCGCCGCTCGCCCACGCGGGCACCGGCCTCGCGATCTTCGCCCTGGCGCGCCGCATCGCCGACGGCCGCGCCGCGCTGATCGCGCTGGTGCTGTTCCTCACCCTGCCGGGGGTGACGGTGTCGGCGATGCTGATCTCCACCGATCCGTTCCTGATGTGCGCCTGGGGCTGGGCGCTGGTGGCGCTGCACGCCGCGCTCGCCGCCCACGACGAGGGCCGCCCGGCGGTGGCCGCGTGGTGCGGCCTCGGCCTCGCCATCGGCGTCGGCATGCTGGCGAAATACGCGATGGTGGCGTTCGTCGGCGGCATGGCGGTGGCCACCCTGTGGGTGCCGCGTTGGCGCCGCGTTTGGCTGCGCCCGGGGCCGTGGATCGCGCTCGGCGTCGCCGCCGCCGCGTTCGCCCCCAACGTGCTGTGGAACGCCGCCAACCACTTCGTCAGCTTCCACCACACCCAGGCCAACGCCAACCTCGGCGACAGCGGCTTCCACCCCGGCAACGGCCTTGCCTTTTTCGGCGCCCAGTTCGGGGTGTTCGGGCCGATCCCGTTCGCGGCGCTGCTGCTGCTGGCGTGGGGCGCGCTGCGCCGCCCGGCGGCCGACGACACCCGCTTCCTCGCCGCGTTCGTGCTGCCGATCCTGGCGGTGATGACGGTCGAGGGCTTCCTCTCCCGCGCCAACGCCAACTGGTCCGCCCCGGCTTACGTGGCGGGCAGCGTGTGGGTGGCGTGCGCGCTGTGGCCGCGCCGGCAGGTGTGGCTCAAGGCGGCGGTGGCGCTGCATCTGGCGGCGGCGCTGGCGATGCTCAACTTCGACGCCATCGCCCAGGCGGTGGGGGTGGAGCTGACCGCCAAGACCGACCCGGTGAAGCGGGTGCGCGGCTGGGACCGCCTCGGCGCGGCGGTGGGTCAGGCGATCGCGGGCGACGTGGCGGCGGGCGCGGTGCTCGCCTTCGACGAGCGCAAGACCCTGACGCCGATGCTCTACTACCTGCCGCAGCCGCAGCCGCCGCTCGCCAAGTGGAACCCGGACGGCGAGATCGATGACCACTACGACCTCACCGCCGACCTCAAGGGCTACGTCGGGCGCGAGGTGGTGCTGGCGACCCGGCGGGGCGACATCTCCGCGATCGCCCCGGCGTTCGAGGGGCCGGTGCGCGGCCCGGTGGCGGTGACGGTGCCGATCCATCAGGATTACGCCGTGCGCCTCAACCTCTACCGCATGGGGCGGTTCAAGGGGTATCCCGCGTCAGAGCGGTGATCCCGGCGGCGGCCTCGGGCCAGCGGGCGACCAGATCGGCGCGCGCGCCGTGGTCGTAGTCGGCATAGTCGAACCCGGGCGCCACGGTGCAGCCCATCAGGGCGAAGCGCCCGCCGGGCAGCAGCCGCGCGCCCTGCCACACCCCCGCCGGAACCAGGCTCTGCACCGCCTGACCGTTGATCACGTCCGACCCCAGGGTGACCCATTCGGCGCGGCCGTCGGGGTGGAGGCGCAACTGCTCCACCGCGTCGCCGAGGTAGAAATGGAACATCTCGTCGTGGGCGACGCGGTGCATCGCCGACATCGTCTGCGGCGTGAGCAGGTAATAGATCTGCGTCGCCACCGCGCGGCGGCCATGGGGGGTGGCGATCTCTCCGGCGCGATAGGTTTCGGCGAACCAGCCGCCCTCCTCCGGGTGGGGGAGAAGGCCGAAACGGGCGATCAGGTCCTCGGCGGTCACGTCCATCGGCGCTCTCCTCTCGAGAAACATTGAAGAATTCTTGCGATTCGGTTACATACGATATTGCTCATGCGCGGTACGGCGTCAATCGCGGTCGGCGTCGACGCGGCGCGCACGCAGACTTCGCCAAGAGGAGACGGCGCGATGTGGTTCGGAGGCGGTCGGCGCGACAAGGTCGAGGTGGATTTCGACGGCCCGATGACCTTGCCCTGGGGCAAGGACGACCGCAATCGTTTCCACCGTCTCTTGCACATGCGCGCGATGCCCTCCGAAACCGTCGGGCACGGCGGCGTGGTGGCGCTGTTCCACCGCGGCGCCCGGCCCGGCTGGGTGTTCGTGTGCGCCGCCGACGACATCGCGGCGGTGCTTCTCGACGCCAAGGACGACCCCGAGATCCTGGAGTTCGAGGGCGCGGGCGGGGTGTACGCCACCTGGGCGCTGGTGAAGCCCGCGTTCCGCGAGGGGGTGGTGGCGCACCTGCGCGCCATCCTCAAGCCCAAGCTCCTCTCCTCGCCCCTCGACCGCCGCGCCTACGACGCCGAGCCGATCCCGGTTCATCCGCCCGCCTGAGCGTCGTCGAGGTCCTCGGCGCTCGCCGCGTCCACGATGCGGCGCGCGGTGTCCCAATCGAATCCGGCGCGGCCGAGCGCCGCCATGTCGCGGTCGCGCCGCTCCGCGCGCTGCTCCGCCGGGCGGAACGGCCCGAGGCGCTTGCGCCGCGCCAGGGTCACCGCCGCGGCGAAGGCGGCGTCGCCGCCGGTGTCCTCGGCGAGCGCGGCGAGGGCCTCGGCCGCCGCGTCCTCGGGCGCGCCGAGGAGGGCGAGGCGGCGGCGGATCGTCGCCGGGGCGAGGCCGCGCCGGAACAGGCTCTCGGCCTTGGCGCGGGCGGTGCGGCGGTCGTCGACGTAGCCGAGGCGCACCATCTTCGCCACCGTCGCGTCGATCCAGGCGCGCGCCTGGTCGGCGTCCACCGTCGCCTGCGGATGCAGGGCGGCGCGGCGCACCTTGCGCTCCAGCACCCGCCGCAGGTTGAGGGCGGTGCTGTCGAAGCGTTCGAGATAATGCAGCGCGCTGTTTTCGAGCGACGCGGCGGTGATCCGGCGCGGCGGCCGGGCGGTGGGTTTGGCGTCCGACATGCGCGCACTATACATCGGCCATGCGCCGCTGAACACCGGCGGGGGCTTGAGGACCGGCGGCGCGCATGTCATATCCTTGCCGGATTCCCTTTCAGGTGCCCGAATGACCCCGCATTTCCCCGCCACCATGACCCCCCTCGGCGCGATCAACTGGATCGGCTGCTACACCCTGTTCGTCAAGGAGGTGCGGCGGTTCCAGAAGGTGTGGCTGCAAACCATCGCCGCGCCCGCGATCACCACGCTGATCTTCATGGCGATCTTCGCCCTGGCGATGGGGCGCAACGGCCGCGAGATGGACGGCGTGCCGTTCGAGCAGTTCCTGCTGCCCGGCCTCGCGATGATGACGATGATCCAGAACGCCTTCGCCAACACCTCGTCGTCGCTGGTGATCTCCAAGGTGCAGGGCAGCATCGTCGACATCCTGATGCCGCCGCTCTCGCCCTGGGAGCTGACCGTCGCCTACGTCGGCGGCGGCGTGGTGCGCGGCCTGGTGTGCGGCGCGGTGGTGCTGGCGGCGCTCGCGGCGGTCACGCCGATGCCGGTGGCGCAGCCGTTCATGGCGCTCGCCTTCGCCCTCGAGGCGTGCGTGATGATGGCGGCGGTGGGGGTGCTCACCGGGGTGTGGGCCGACAAGTTCGATCAGGCGACGGTGATCACCAACTTCGTCATCATGCCGCTGTCGTTCCTCTCCGGCACCTTCTACGCCGTCGACCACCTGCCCGAGGCGGTGCGCTGGCTCGCCCACATCAACCCCTTCTACTTCATGATCGACGGCTTCCGCGGCGGCTTCCTCGGCACCGACGGCGCCACCGCGTGGGTGCAGCTGGGGGTGCTCACCCTCGGCAACGCGGCGCTGCTGTGGTGGTCCCAGCATCTCTTCCGGATCGGCTACAAGCTCAAGTCCTGAGGCCGTCTCGGGGCCGAAAGAGCTTGACGCCGCCTTCGGCCGCCCATTTAAATACCTCCTTTCCTTTCGAGCGGGGCGATTCGGGCGCCCCGCCCGCCCGACGTTTCAGGCGGTGGCCGTTCCCACCGCCTGAAGTGTTTGCGCGGCGACCCTCGCCGCATGTCGCGCCCCGGTGCGCTCGTTTCTGAAGAGGAGTTGAAGGTGATCCCGTCCGTGATGCCGACCTATGCGCGGTTTGACGTCGTGTTCGAGCGGGGCGAAGGCCCCTGGCTGTACGCGGCGGACGGGCGACGATTCCTCGATTTCGCGGCGGGCATCGCGGTGTGCTCCCTCGGCCACTGCCACCCGCGCCTGGTGGCGGCGCTCAAGGAGCAGGCCGAGAAGGTGTGGCACACCTCGAACCTCTACCGCATCGCCGGGCAGGAGAGCCTGTCCCAGCGGCTGGTGGAGCTGACCTTCGCCGACACCGTGTTCTTCGGCAACTCGGGCGCCGAGGCCAACGAATGCGCGATCAAGATCGCGCGGCGCTACCAGTTCGACAAAGGGCGGCCGGAGCGGTACCGCGTGGTGGTGATGTCCACCGCGTTCCACGGCCGCACCCTCGCCACCGTGGCGGCGGGCGACCAGGCCAAGGGCAAGTACGGCTTCGGGCCGGAGACCGTGGGCTTCGACCGCGTGCCGTTCGGCGACCTCGACGCCGCCAAGGCGGCGGTGGGGCCGGAGACCGCGGCGATCCTGCTGGAGCCGGTGCAGGGCGAGGGCGGCATGCGCGCCGCCGATTTCGCCTACCTCCGCGCCCTGCGCGAGCTCGCCGACGCCGAGGACATCCTGCTGATGTTCGACGAGGTGCAGTGCGGCGTCGGCCGCACCGGCAAGCTGTTCGCCTACGAGTGGTCGGGGGTGACGCCCGACGTGATGACCATCGCCAAGGGCATCGGCGGCGGCTTCCCCGTCGGCGCCTGCCTCGCCACCGAGCGCGCGGCCAAGGCGATGGTCGCCGGGTCCCACGGCTCCACCTTCGGCGGCAACCCGCTCGCCATGGCGGTGGGCAACGCGGTGCTGGACGAAATCACCGCGCCCGGGTTCCTCGACCGCGTCAACGCCATCGCCGCGGTGCTGCGCGACGCGCTGGCGGAGCGGGTGCGGCGCTTCCCCGACCTGTTCGAGGAGGTGCGCGGCCTCGGCCTGATGGCCGGACTGAAATGCCGCGTCGTCAACACCGACGTGGTCAACCGCCTGTTCGAGGAAGGGCTGCTGGCCGTTCCCGCGGGCGACAACGTATTGCGTTTCGTGCCGCCGCTGATCGTCGGGCGGGAAGACGTCGAGGCCGCGATGGCGATCCTCGACCGGGTGTGCGAGACGTGGAGGAAGAATTCATGATGACCTCGATGTCCACGCGGCCGGTCGCCGAAACCCTCGGCCCGCCCCGGCACTTTCTCGACATCGCCGATGTCGACGCCGCCACCCTGCGGCGGATGATCGACCTCGCCGCGCAGTATCGCACCGGCACCGCGCCCGAGGCGTTGCGCAGCCCGCTGGTGGGCAAGACCCTGGCGATGATCTTCGAGAAGCCCTCGACCCGCACCCGCGTGTCGTTCCAGGTGGGGATGCAGGAGCTGGGCGGGCACGTGGTCGTGCTCTCCCACCAGGACACCCAGCTCGGGCGCGGCGAAACCATCCCCGACGCGGCGCGGGTTCTGTCGCGCTTCGTCGACATGCTGATGATCCGCACCTTCGCCCCCGAGACCCTGCACGAGCTGGCCGACTACGCCAGCGTGCCGGTGATCAACGGCCTCACCGACGAGACCCACCCCTGCCAGGTGATGGCCGACATTGCCACCTTCGAGCAGCATCGCGGCCCGATCGCGGGCAAGGTGATCGCCTGGAGCGGCGACGGCAACAACGTCGCCCAGTCGTGGATCGAGGCGGCGCCCAAGTTCGGCTTCGAGATGCGCCTCGCCTGCCCCGAGGGGCTGGAGCCGCGCGCCGACATCGTCGCCCGCGCCCGCGCCGCCGGGGCCGCCGTGGTGGTCGGCAACGACCCGCAGGCGCTGGTGGAGGGGGCGGACTGCGTCATCACCGACACCTGGCTGTCGATGCACGACACCGACACCGACCGCTCCAACATGCTGCTGCCCTACCAGGTCAACCGCGCGCTGATGGCGCGCGCCAAGCCCTCGGCGCTGTTCATGCACTGCCTGCCCGCGCACCGCAACGAGGAGGTCACCGACGAGGTGATGGACGGCCCCCAGTCGGTGGTGTGGGACGAGGCGGAAAACCGCCTCCACGCGCAGAAGGCGATCATGGTGTGGTGCATGGGGCTGCTGCCGTGAGCGAAGCCCGCAGCATGGATCTGGTGCTGCCCTTCACCCTGGGCGGCGGCGCGTTTCGCGGGCGCTTGGTGCGCCTGCACGCCGCCGCGCACGACACCATCGCCCGCCACCGCCAGCCCGAGGCGGTGGGCCGCCTGATGGGCGAGGCGCTGGCGCTGGCGGCGGTGCTGGGGTCGAGCCTCAAGTTCGAGGGCGTCATCACCATCCAGACTTCGTCGGACGGCCCGGTGTCGCGCCTGGTGGCCGACATGACCTCGGGCGGCACGGTGCGCGCCTCGGTGGCGGCGGACGCCGAGGCGCTGGCCGACCGCATCGGCCGGGGCGAGGCGCTGGATTTCGCCGCCCTCGCCGGGCGCGGGCACCTCGCCCTCACCGTCGACCAGGGCGAGAACACCGACCGCTACCAGGGCATCGTCGCGATCGAGGGCCGCACGTTGGCCGACACCGCGATCGCCTATTTCCGCCAGTCGGAGCAGATCGACACCGCGCTGCTGCTCGCCGCCCAGCCGCCCGAGGGGGGCTTCGGCTGGCGCGCCGGGGGGATTCTGCTGCAACGCCTGCCCAGCCCCAACGCCACCCTGGCGGGGGACGAGGAGGCGGACGCCTGGCACACCGCCGAAATCCTGCTGCGCAGCCTCACCGACCGGGAGCTGCTGGACCCGACCCTGCCCGCCACCGAGGTTTTGCGCCGCCTGTTCCACCAGAGCGGCCTCGCGGCGTTCGAGGGCAGCGACGTGCGCTTCGGCTGCCGCTGCTCGCGCGAGCGCCTCGCCTCGGTGCTGGCGGGCCTGCCCGCCGACGACATCGACCACGCCGCCACCGACGGAACCATCGCAGTCACGTGCGACTTCTGCAAAACGCACTATGTCTTCAACGTAAACGAGATTCCATCTCGGGCGCGGGGGGAATAAACTCACCCCGCAACCACTTGCAGGGAGTTCGCCCCATGTCCATCCGTCGTTTCGCGCTCGGCCGCCGCGCCATGGTCTCGGGGATCGGCGCGGCCGTCGTCGCCCTCGGCCTCGCCGCGTGCACCACCACGCCGCCGCCGCCGGTCTACCCCGACATCCGCTTCACCAACGTCGACCCGATCGCCGTCAACGCGCTGCGCGTCGAGATTTCGAGCGAGTATCGCCCGAACTTCACGCCGCCCAACGTCGAGCACCTGATGCCGATCTCGCCCGAGCGCATGGCGCGCCAGTGGGCGCTCGACCGCCTGCAGCCGCTGCGTTCCGGCAGCGCGGTGATGCGCTTCACCATTCTCGACGCGCGGGTGAGCGAATCCCGCCTCGCCACCACCCAGGGCATCAAGGGCGCGTTCACCGACGAGCCGGGCGAGCGCTACGAGGCCGAGCTGCGGGTGCGGATTTCCCTCGACGATCCGTCGCGCGCCTACCACGGCGAGGTGGAAACCAGCGTGCGCCGGGTGCAGACGGTGCAGAAGGACGCCTCCCTCAACGAGCGCGAGAAGGTGTGGTACGAGATGGTGCAGAAGCTCGGCTCGGATTTCGACGCCACCATGACCACCAACCTCCGCAACTATCTGCCCGACGCGATCGCCCGCTGACGGGCCGCCGGAGCGGAACGGACGGGGCCGGGAGCGATCCCGGCCCTCGTCATTCCCGCCAGAACGCGCGCTGGAACAGCACCAGCACCGAGAGGATCTCGAGGCGCCCGAGCAGCATGCCGAGGGTGAGCATCCATTTCGCCGCGTCGGGCAGATTGGCGAAGTTGCCCTGGGGGCCGATGATCTCGCCGAAGCCGGGGCCGACGTTGGAAATCGCCGTCGAGGCGCCCGACAGCGCGGTGGTGAAATCGAGGCCCAGCAGCGACAGCCCCACCGTCAGCCACGCCACCGAGAGGGCGTAGAGAAAGAAGAACGCCATCACCGAATCCGTCACACCGGCGGGGAGCGGGCGGCCGTTGTAGCGCGGCAGCGTCACCACGTGGGGGCGGAGCATGCGCGCCATCTGCCCCTTGGCGGCGGCCACCAGCACCTGGAAGCGGAACACCTTGAAGCCGCAGGTGGTGGACCCGGCGCAGCCGCCCACGTATTGCAGCATGAACAGCAGCGCCACCGGCAGCGGCCCCCACAGCTGGATGTCGGCGGTGAGATAGCCGGTGCCGGTGATGATCGAGACGACGTGGAAGATCGCGCCGCCCGCCGCCGCCTCCACGTCGTAGCCGTTGCCGATCACCAGCCACGCGGCGATCACCGCGGCGGCGGCCACGACGATGCCGAGGAACGCGGCGATCTGGCTGTCGAAGCTGAGGGCGTGGCGCCCGCGCAGCAATTGGAGATAGAGGGTGAAGGGCAGGGCGGCGGCGATCATGCCGAGGGTGGCGACGATCGGCACGCCGATGCCCCGCCAATAGGCGAGGCTCTCCGGCCGGGTGGAGAAGCCGCCGGTGGCGAGGGTGGTCATGGCGTGGTTGAGGGCGTCGAAGCCCTCCATCCCCGCCGCCCAGTAGAGGCCCACCCACACCACGGTGAGGACGACGTAGATTCCCACCAGTTGCAGCGCCACCGGGCTGACGCGGGCGAACACCTTGTCGGGGGTGTCGAACGCCTCGGTCTTGAACACCTGCATGCCGCCGACGCGCAGCATCGGCAGCAGCGTCACCGCCATCAGCACGATGCCGATGCCCCCCAGCCATTGCAGCAGCGAGCGCCACAGCAGGGTGGCGCGGCTCTGGCCGAGGATGTCGGCGATCGCGGTGGAGCCGGTGGTGGTGAGGCCCGACATCGCCTCGAACAGGGCGTCGGTGTAGTCCATCCGCGCGCTGCCGAAGGCGAAGGGGAGCGCCGCGAACAGCGGCAGAACCCCCCAGGTGACGGAGGCGAGCAGGAACACGTGGCGGAGGTTGAGGCGGCGGCGCGGCCCCTGGCAGGCGAGGATCGTCGCCAGCGCGAAGAACACCGTCAGCGCCGCCGCGACCGCGAACACCAGGGCGTCGCCGCCGCCGTCGGCCAGCGCGAGACCCGCGGGCAGCGCCATGGCGGCCGCCAGCACGAGCATCAGCAGCCCGACGACGTAGAGCACCGGACGGATATCGAGCACGCTTCTCCCCCAACTCGCGACGAGGGCGTACTATGCGCCAAAACCCGGCGCCACGCCACCGGTCAGCGGAGCCGGGTGATGCCCGGGAGGTAGGTGCCCATGCGGTGGTCGGTGCCGTAGGGATTGGGGGTGGCGAAGCAGTTGGCGTCGGCCAGGGTGCGGTAGCAGAACGGCTCGGGCGCGGGCACGTAGGCGACGCGGATCGGGCGGCAATAGGGTTCGCCCTTGCTGGCGCGCACCGCCGAGCAGTCCTCGTGGCGGACGAACGAGACGACGTGGTCCACCATCAGCTTGTCGGTGACGATCAGGGTGGCGACGTCGATGGCGAGCAGCGCGTGGTAGCCCTTGTCGAAGGGCGTGAACTTCTCGATGTTGGCGCTCGGGATGTCGGACATCTGCTTGCCGCAGGCGGCCACCAGGGTTGCCGCGATCGCCACCCCCGCGATCCTTGTGTTCACGTCGGTCTCCGCTTCCGCTGTCGCACCGGGTCGAGATTACCGTGCCGATCTTTAAGAAATCCTGAAATCCGCGCGCGACAGAATGGCGATTCTGATACACCATCACTCGATCCCCCATCTTCGAGGACGATCGTGGCGGCCGGCGGCTCCCTACTCATCAGCGATCGCGCGTTCTGGCGTTCCGGCCGGGGCGCGGCACTGCGCCAGCGCGAGATCCTGAGCTTCCTGGTGGAGCGCGGGCCGGTGGATCTGATCTACGCCGGGGCGGAGGTGGGGGAGTTCCACCGCCTCGCCGGGCGCCTCTCCGCCGTGGCCGCCACCCGCGACATCCGCTGCGAGGCGCTGCCCCCCTCCCTCGACCCGCGCCGCGCCGCCGACCGCCTCGCCGCCCTGGTGGCCGAGCGCATGCCCGGGCGGGTGGTGGCGCTCGCGCCCGATCTCGCGTGGGCGGCCGATCTGGTGCCCGGGTCGGTGCCGGTGGTGCTGGATGCGGCCGGTCCCCCGGACGCGGACGACGCCCGCATGTTCGCGGCGGCGCGGGGGTTCGACCTGGTGCTGTTCGACGATCTCCGCCGCCATCGCGCCGCCGCGCTCGCCCTCGGCGCGGCGCGCTGCGCGTGGGCGCCCCAGCCGGTGGCGCTGGCGGAGCCGCCGCCGCCGCC
>JAUVUZ010000003.1 GCA_030604885.1 Alphaproteobacteria bacterium
AGGCTCACCGACATGAACAGCAGCAGCGCGCCGAACAGCGGGTAGAAGCGGCCGATGATCTTGTCGATGGGCAGGATGGTGGCGAGGAAGTAGTAGGCGAAGATCGCCGCCACCCAGTAGTTCACCGGCCAGCCGGTGAGCTGCCCGAGGAGCTTGCCGGGCCCGAGGACGAACACCACGCCCACCAGCAGCAGCAGCACGATCGAGAAGTAGTTCATGAACTGGCGGAAGCCCTCGCCCAGTTCGCGCCCGACGATGTTGGGCACGCTGTCGCCCTTGTTGCGCACCGACAGCATGCCGGAGAAGTAGTCGTGCACCGCGCCGCCGAAAATGCAGCCGATGACGATCCACAGCAGGGCCGAGGGGCCGTAGAGGGCGCCGAGGATCGGTCCGAAGATCGGCCCGAGACCGGCGATGTTGAGCAGCTGGATCAGCCAGATCTTGGACGTGGACATGGGCACGTAGTCGACGCCGTCGCCCATGGTGTTGGCGGGCGTCGCCCGGCCCGCGTCGGGGCCGAAGATGCGGTCCACGAAGCTGCCGTAGACGTAATACCCGGCGATCAGGAGTAGCACGCATGTGAAGAAGAGGGCCATCGGTCGTCTCCCTGCAACGCTCCGCGAAGCCTCGGCGCGGGCGTGTTTGGCGGTGGTCGCGGGCTTGCCCCCGGCGAGGGGGTGCCCGGCTTGTTGATCCAGGCTCGGACTCTCCGTCAGAGTCCGGAAATATTCAATCAGTATTTATTGAGAATCGGTTGCGATATTGCGCGGTTTCCACCCCCGCGTTCATGCGTCATGGGCATGAAATCATGCGGTTTCGCCGAGGGTTGGCGGAAGTCGGCTGGGGCTGTGGTCTCGGCGTGGACATGGAGAAAACGACAAAAAATCATCCGGAGTCCGCGCTCAACTGCGGCGCGTCTTGCCTTAATTGCCGCTATTCAGCCACAAGTGTGGAAAGTTCCGGCGGCCGCGCGTGCCCGGCGCGGCGGAATTTCGCGCGGCGTCGATTGCGGGATTTCCGACGATTGCGTATAACGCGTGTGGGCCGCGACCTCCCAACGGGTCGTACGCCCTTCTGCAATGGAAGGGAGACATCGATGAACGCGATTGCGAAGCCGAGCCTGCGCCCGGCCAACCCCAACTTTTCCTCCGGTCCCTGCGCCAAGCGCCCGGGCTATTCGCTCGAAGCGCTGAAGGGCGCGCCGCTCGGCCGCTCGCACCGCGCCAAGGTCGGCAAGTCGCGCCTCAAGGAGGTGATCGACCGCTCGAAGGCGATCCTCGGCGTGCCGGAAGGGTATCTCCTCGGCATCGTGCCCGCGTCGGACACCGGCGCGGTGGAAATGGCGCTGTGGAGCCTGCTCGGCGCCCGCGGCGTCGACGTGCTGGCGTGGGAGAGCTTCGGCTCCGGCTGGGCCACCGACATCGTCAAGCAACTCAAGCTCAAGGACGCGCGGGTGATGGAGGCGGGCTACGGCGACCTGCCCGATCTCGCCCAGGTCGACTTCGCCCGCGACGTGGTGTTCACCTGGAACGGCACCACCTCGGGCGTGCGGGTGCCGAACGGCGACTGGATCCCGGCGAACCGCGAAGGCCTGACGATCTGCGACGCGACCTCGGCCGCGTTCGCCATGGACCTGCCGTGGGACAAGCTCGACGTCGTCACCTACTCCTGGCAGAAGGTGCTGGGCGGCGAGGGCGCGCACGGCGTGCTGATCCTCTCCCCCCGCGCGGTGGCGCGGCTCGAGAGCCACACCCCGGCGTGGCCGATGCCGAAGATCTTCCGCATGACCAAGGGCGGCAAGCTGATCGGCGGCATCTTCGAGGGCGAAACCATCAACACCCCCTCGATGCTGGTGGTGGAAGACGCCCTCGACGGCCTCAAGTGGTCGGAAAGCGTCGGCGGCCTTGCGGGCCTGATCGCCCGCAGCGAGGGCAACCTCGCGAAGATCGCCAAGTGGGTGGCGGGCTGCGACGCGGTGGAGTTCCTCGCCGCGAAGCCGGAAATCCGCTCCTGCACCTCGGTCTGCCTGCGCATCGTTTCGCCGTGGTTCGCCAAGCTCGACGACGACGGCCAGCAGAAGGCGCAGAAGGCGATCGTCGCCCTTCTCGAGAAGGAAGGCGTGGCCTACGACCTCGGCGCGTATCGCGATGCGCCCGCGGGTCTGCGCATCTGGGCGGGCGCGACGATCGAGGGGGCCGACCTCGAGGCGCTGTTCCCGTGGATCGAATGGGCCGTGGCCGAAGCCGCCAAGGACTTCGCCTGACGCCCGCGCGCGGCCCGGGCTTCCCGGGCCGCCCCCGCTTCTTTCCACGAGGAAACCCGAAATGCTGAAAGTGCTGATTTCCGACAAGATGAGCCCGCTCGCCGAAGAGATCTTCAAGGCGCGCGGCCTCCATGTCGACTACAAGCCGGGCATGACCCCGGACGAACTCAAGGCCTGCATCGGCGAGTACGCCGGTCTCGCGATCCGCTCCGACACCAAGGTCAAGGCCGACATCCTCGACGCGGCGGTGAACCTCAAGGTGATCGGCCGCGCCGGCATCGGCGTCGACAACGTCGACATCCCGGCCGCCACCGCCAAGGGCGTGGTGGTGATGAACACGCCGTTCGGCAACTCCGTCACCACCGCCGAGCATGCGCTGGCGATGATGATGGCGCTGGCGCGCGACATTCCCCAGGCCTCCGCCTCCACCCACGCGGGCAAGTGGGAGAAGTCGAAGTTCATGGGCGTCGAGCTGTTCGGCAAGACGCTCGGCGTGATCGGCTGCGGCAACATCGGCGGCTACGTCGCCGAGCGCGCCCTCGGCCTCAAGATGCGCGTGGTCGCCTACGACCCGTTCCTGACGCCCGAGCGCGCACGCGACCTCGGCTGCGAGAAGGTGGAGCTGGACGAGCTGTTCTCCCGCGCCGACTTCATCACCCTGCACACCCCGCTCACCGACGCGACGCGCGGGATCATCTCCGAGAAGTCGTTCGGCAAGATGAAAAAGGGCGTGCGCATCGTCAACTGCGCGCGCGGCGGGCTGATCGACGAAGCCGCCCTCAAGGCGGCGCTGGACGACGGCCGGGTGGCGGGTGCCGCCCTCGACGTGTTCGAGGTGGAACCGGCCAAGGAGAACGTGCTGTTCGGCCACCCCAAGGTGATCTGCACGCCGCACCTCGGCGCCTCGACCCAGGAAGCGCAGGTCAACGTGGCGGTGCAGGTGGCGGAGCAGATTTCCGACTTCCTGCTCACCGGCGCGGTCACCAACGCCCTCAACATGCCCTCGGTCTCCGCCGAGGATGCGCCGCGCCTCAAGCCCTACATGAAGCTGGTGGAATACCTCGGCAGCTTCGCCGGGCAGATCACCCGCACCGGGGTGAAGGCGGTCAACGTCGCCTACGAGGGCGCGGTGGCCGAACTCAACACCAAGCCCCTCACCGCGATCGCGCTCGCCGGGCTGCTGCGGCCGATGCTCGAGGCGGTGAACATGGTGTCCGCCCCGGCGATGGCGAAGGAGCGCAACATCGCGCTTTCGGAAACCAAGCGCGAGACCGCCGCCGAATACCAGACCCTGGTCAAGCTCACCGTGACCACCGAAACCCAGACCCGCTCGGTCTCGGGCACGTTGTTCGCGGGCAAGCCGCGCCTGGTCGAGGTCAACGGCATTCCGGTGGAGGCCGAGTTCGGCGCCCACATGCTGTTCTTCACCAACAAGGACAAGCCCGGCCTGATCGGCAAGCTCGGCACCGCGCTCGGCATGGCGGGCGTCAACATCGCCACCTTCCACCTCGGCCGCAACGCCGAGGGCGAGGACGCGGTGGCGCTGGTGCAGATCGACGGCGCCCTCAAGCCCGACGTGCTGGAAGACCTGCGCCGCGTGCCCAACGTGGTGCGCGTCGAGGCGCTGAAGTTCTAAGGGGTCGATACCCCGAGCCGGAAGCCGCCGCCCCTCACCGGGCGGCGGTTTTTTCATGGGCCGCCCACATCGCGTCGAAGGCGTCCTCGAGGGCGCGGGCCTGGGCGTCCGCGTCGAAGGTCTTGGCGGCGGGGACGACCACGGCGAGCTTGCGCCGCAGCGCGGCGCGGGCGGCGGCGTCGCGGCCGAGGCGGATCGCCTCGGCGACGAAGGCGTCGCGGCTGGGCAGCACCAGCTCGGGCAGCCCGGCGCGGCCGAGGATGCTGGCGCCGACGCGGGCGGCGAAGCCCTCGCCCAGCACCGTGAGCATCGGCACGCCCGCGCGCAGGGCGTCGAGGCAGGTGGTGTGGGCGCCGTAGATCAGGCAGTCGAGCATCAGGTCGGCGAGGCCGAGGCGGGCGACATGGTCGTCGAGGGCCTCGGTGCGCGCGGCGAACGCCAGCCGCTCCGGCGCCACGCCGTGGGCGGCGGCGAAGGCGCGGTAGCCCTGCCGCGCCGCCTCCGGCGCGTCGCGCAGCCACAGCACCGAGCCGGGCACGCCGGAGAGGATGGCGATCCACGCGGCGAAGCTGTCGCCGTCGATCTTGGTGAAGTGGTTGAAGCTGCCGAACACCACCGCGTCTTCCGGCAGGCCCTCGGCGGCGCGCGGCGGCGCGGGCGGCAGGGGCCGCAGGCGGCAGGCCGGGTGATAGCCGTGGGGCAGGTGGACCGGGGTTTCGGTGATCTCGTCGGCGCGGGGGGCGACGGTGTCGTCGGTGAGGAGGTAGTCGAACCACGGCGCGCCGCTGGTGGCGGCGAGGCCGAGCCACGCCGCCTGGACCGGCGCCGGGCGGTGGGCGGCGATGCCCGCGCGGGCATACTGGGTGTAGAGGCCGAGATCGACGAGGATGTGGGTGCCCTCGGCGCGGATGCGCTCGGCGGCGGCGCGGTCGGAGAGGCCGCGCAGGTCCACGAACGGCCGCGCCGCGGCGGCGAAGGCGCGGCGCTCGTCGCTGCCGTCGGCGGGGCCGACGGAGAACGCCACCGCCCGCACCCGCGCCGGATCGTGGGCGGCGAAGGTGTCGGCGAACACGTGGGCGACCGCGTGGTTGCGAAAGTCGGGCGAGAGATACCCCACCACCAGCGGCCCGTCGCGCCGGAGCGTCGCAGGCGGCAGCGGCGTCACGTCGCGGCCGTGCTGCGCCGCGTTGATCGCCGCGATGGATTTGATCTCGGCGCGGCTGAAGGGGAAGTTGAGCGCGCTGTGCAGCAGGATCGCCGGTTCGCCGCCGGGGCGGGAGCGGGCGAGGGCGGCGCGCACCAGATCCATCGTTTCCGCCTCTTCGCCCCAGAGGGCGGTTTCGCGCAGCGCCTGCAACAGGCTGCCGGGGGCGTGGGCAATTTCGGGGTCGAGGGCGAGGGCGCGGCGCAGCGGCGCGATCGCCTCCGCCGCCTTCTTGCGCCGCAGCAGCACGTAGCCTCGCAGCATCGCCAGCCGGGCGTTGTCGGGGAAGCGCCGCACCGCCGCGCCGGACACCGCCTCGGCCCGCTCCGGGTCGAGATCGATCAGCAGGTGCAGGAGGTTGGAATAGGGCGCCGGGGAGGGCGGGTTGCGGGCGATCACCCACGAGAGCGCGGCGGCGGCCTCCTCGCGGCGGCTGAGGCGCTCCAGCACCTCGGCGAGCACGAAGGTGGAATCGAGCGCCAGCGGCGGCGCCGAGGCGGCGGCGCGCAGCAGCGCCTCCGCCCGCGCGAGTTCGCCCTCCTCCAGCGCCATCCGCCCGAGGGCGAAGGCGGCGGGGGCGAACTGGGCGGCGAGCGCCGCCTCCAGGTGCCTGCGCGCCTCGGCGCGGCGGCCGCGCTCCAGCAGCAGCAGCGCCAGGGTGTGGCGGGCGCGGGCGTCGCCCGGGCGGGCGGCGGCGGCCTGGCTCAGGCGGCGGATCGCGGCGTCCACCTGGGCGGGCGAGGGCTTGGAGGGCGGAGCGGAGGGCATGGCGAAATCCGGATGAGGGGCGCTGGCTCTTGATAATCCGGCCGCTCCGCCGGGGCAAGGTCAGCCGTCGTGCTGGTCGGGATACTCGGCCTCGGCGGCGGCGTCGTCGGGGGTGAGCGACAGGGTGCGCACCGCGGCGCTGCCCGGCTCGTAGATGTCCTCCGACTTCCACGAGATCGCGAAGGCGACGGTGTAGTCGTTGCGGCGGGAATAGCCGAAGCGCGGCTCGGGCGGGGTTTCCGCCACCGCGAAGCCGGTCTCGGCGTCGTAGACCGCCACCGCGAACTTGGCGATGCCGAGCTGCCGCACCTTCTGGAACAGCGCGATGTTGGGGATCGGGATGCCGCCCTGGGTGAGCGGGATCGGCAGTTCGCCCTCGCGGATGCCGACGATGGTGTCCGAATTGTCGATGCCGAGGGCGCCGGAGCGGATCTCGACGATCTGCTCCGCCTGGGCGCGGTCGCTCACCAGCGCCGCGCCGTGGGTCAGGAGCGCCGCGCGGATCGCGCCGATCGCGTACTTGCCGTCCACCGGCGCCTCGAAATTGTCGGCGACCACGAAGGTGCGGCGCCCGGGCGGCACGTCGCGCACCACCTCGGCGGCGGCGCGATCCGCCGCGGCGGACAGCAGCAGCTGTTCGGTGGCGGTGCGTTCGGTGGTGGTGGTGCGCTCGGTCGAACAGGCGGCGAGCGCGACGCAGGCGAGGGCGAGGATGAGGAGACGCGGCATGGCTCTTGTTGTCGGGATGCGGGGGGCGATTGTCAAGGCGCGGGCGGATGCGGATGTCGCATCGCGGCATGCGTGGGCGAAACTCCGGGAAGCGGGTATAGTTGCCGGGTAATCCGGATGGTTCCCGTTTTTCCCCGCGAAGGAGACTCCCGATGACAGACCGCCGCTACACCATCGCCGTGATCCCCGGCGACGGCATCGGCAAGGAAGTGATGCCCGAGGGCGTGCGCGTGCTCGAGGCTGCCGCGAAACGCTTCGGCTTCGCCCTCGACCTCCAGCACCACGACTTCGCCAGTTGCGACTACTACGCCCGGCACGGCCAGATGATGCCCGACGACTGGAAGGCGCGCATCGGCCCGGCGGACGCGATCTTCTTCGGCGCGGTGGGCTGGCCCGACGTGGTGCCCGACCATGTCTCGCTGTGGGGGTCGCTGCTGCAGTTCCGGCGGGAATACGACCAGTACGTCAACCTCCGCCCGGTGCGGCTGATGCCGGGGGTGAAGTGCCCCCTCGCCGGGCGCGAACCCGGCTCCATCGACTTCATGGTGGTGCGCGAGAACACCGAGGGCGAATACTCCTCGGTGGGCGGGCGGATGTATGCCGGAACCGAGCGCGAGGTGGTGATCCAGGAAACCGTGATGAGCCGCGTCGGCATCGACCGGATCCTCAAGTTCGCCTTCGACCTGGCGCAGACGCGGCCGAAGAAGCACCTCACCTCGGCCACCAAGTCCAACGGCATCGCCATCACCATGCCCTATTGGGACGAGCGGGTGGTGGAAATGGCGAAGGCGTATCCGGACGTGAAGTGGGACAAGTACCACATCGACATCCTCACCGCGAACTTCGTCCTCCATCCGGACCGCTTCGACGTGGTGGTGGCCTCCAACCTGTTCGGCGACATCCTCTCCGACCTCGGCCCCGCCTGCACCGGCACCATCGGCATCGCGCCCTCGGCCAACATCAACCCGACGCGGGCGATGCCCTCGCTGTTCGAGCCGGTGCACGGCTCGGCGCCCGATATCGCGGGCAAGGGCATCGCCAACCCGGTGGGGCAGATCTGGTCGGCGGCGATGATGCTCGACTTCCTCGGCGAGGCGGAGGCGGGCCAGGCGATCGTCGCCGCCATCGAGACCGCCGTCGCCGATCCGGCGACCCGCACCGCCGACCTCGGCGGCAGCGCGAACACCGCTGGCGCGGGCCGGGCGATCGTCGCCGCGCTGGGCTGAGCGGCCGCGCAAAAGCGAACCGGCCGTCGCGAGACGGCCGGTTTCGCATGCCCGGACGGCGGCGTCAGCGGCAGCCTTCGGAGCGGGCGAACGCCATGTAGAGCTGGCGGGCGCGGCGGTACACCGGCCCTTCGGCGAAGTCCACGTCGTCGAGTTTGCGGCACCACGCGACCTTCTGATAGTTGCCGGTGGCGAACACCTCGTCGGCGGCCTTGATCTCCGCCGGGGTGAGGGTGGCTTCCTCGACCGTGAAGCCGTCGTCGCGCAGCAGCTGGATCACGCGCTGGCGGGTGAGGCCGTTGAGGAAGGTGCCGTTGGGGGCGGGGGTGAACACCGTGCCGCCCTTGGCGCAGAACAGGTTGGTGAACGAGAACTCGGCGACGTTGCCGTCCGGATCGAGGCTGACGCCGATGTCGAAGCCGTTCTGCAACGCCTCGCGGTAGGCGCGCGCGACGTTGGGGTAGAGGCAGGCGGCCTTGGCGCCGGTGGGCGCCTGGTCCGGCGCCGGGCGGCGGAACGACGACACCATCGCCGAGAACCCCTTGGGTTCGTGCAGCGGCGACACCGTGAGGGTGAGGGCGAACTGGGTGGTTTCCGGGTCGGCCATCACGAAGCCGCCGTCGGCGTAGAAGCACGGACAGATGTAGAGGTGGGTGCCGCGGGGGAAGCGGCCGATGCCGTCCCACGCCAGCTCGGCGATTTCCGGACCGGTGAGGACCGGGTCGAGACCCATGATCCGCGCCGACCGCACCGCCCGCTCGCAATGGGGCAGCAGATCGGGGGCGCAGCCGTCGAACGCCCGGGCGCCGTCGAACACCGCCGAACCCAGCCAGACCGAATGGGCGTGCGGGCCGATCAGCGGCGGGTTGCCGAGGAACCAGGCGCCGCGCGAATAGGTGAGAGTGTCCATGGGGGTCGCGTCCTTCCTCAAGACCAAGACTCTCGAGAAAACATAGACCGCACCGGCGGAGCCTGTCCAAAAAAACCGCCACCGGGGGAACGGCCCCGGTGGCGGGTACGCGCGGTTTCTCCAGGGTCCATCCGGAGACCGAAGCAGCGACTCGGCTGCCACTCTGCCAATCAACCACTCTACGCACTCAACTACGCGACTACCCAACTACCCAACTACCCAACTACCAACTACCCAACCACTCTACGCACGTCCTCCGCGGATCGGGCTAGAGGTCCGCGCCGATCATCGCGGTGTAGATGCGGCAGGCTTCCGCCGCCTCCACCTTTCCGGCTCGCGCTCCGGCTTCGAGCATCGCAGGTGTGGGCTGCGTGCTCACCACCGTCAGGCCGGCCCGGCCCAGGGCCTCGACCAGGACCAGCGACAGATTGAAGGCGTAGGATCGACCGAAGTCGGGATTGCGAACCGTGACCATGACCATGTCTCCCGAGGGATGCTGAACTTTTGCTCTTGTCCCCATGATCGCAACCGGCGTGCCAGCCGCCCGGATGCCCGTGGGGCGTGAGCAACCCCTTGACGCGATGGGATTTCTCCGATAACCGCAAGTTTCGTGAGGATATGCGGCATGCGGATCGGGGGTTGGCGATTCCCGTTCTGCATTGCAGAATCGTTACAGCCGTCGCGGCGGGTCATCGCAGCTTGAGGGCGGGCGCGAAACTCGCTAGTGTCGCCGCCATGGATCCCTGGATATATCGCCTTTCCACCGCCGCAGATTGGGCGCGTTTCCGCGACACCGGCCGCTTCCCCGGGTCGGCGGCGGACGACGCCGACGGCTTCGTCCACTTTTCCCGCGCCGCCCAGGTGGCCGCCACCGCCGAGCGCCATTACGCCGGGGCCGGGCCGCTGGTGCTGCTGGCGGCCGACGCGGCGTCCTTCGGCGACGCGCTGAAGTGGGAGCCTTCGCGCGGCGGCGACCTGTTCCCGCACCTTTACGCCCCGTTCCGCCTCGCCGACGTGGCGGCGGCGCGCGCCGTCGACGGCCGCGACTTCGCCTTTCTCGCGCGCTGCGCCCAACCTTCGGAGACCGAGGCATGGACCTTTATCCGCTGATCAAGCCCGTGGTGATGCGCTTCGACCCGGAGTGCGGCCACCGCTTCGCGATCGCCGCGTTGCGCGCGGGCCTGGTGCCGAAGCCGCCGCGCTGCGCCGACACCGTGCTCGAAACCCGGGTGTTCGGCATCGACTTCGCCAACCCCGTCGGCCTCGCCGCCGGGTTCGACAAGGACGCCGAGGTGGTGGACGCAATGCTCGCCCAGGGCTTCGGCTGCGTCGAGGTGGGATCGGTGACGCCCAAGCCCCAGCCCGGCAACGAAAAGCCCCGCCTGTTCCGCCTGGTGGAGGACCGCGCGGTGATCAACCGCATGGGCTTCAACAACAAGGGCGTGGCGGCGATGGCCGAGCGCCTGGCGAAGCGGCGCAGCCGGGGCGGCGTGGTCGGCGTCAACCTCGGCAAGAACAAGGACACCGAGCGGGCGGTGGACGACTACGTGATCGGCGCCAAGGCGCTGGCGCCCTATGCCGATTACCTCGCCGTCAACGTCTCCTCCCCCAACACCCCCGGCCTGCGCACCCTGCAGTCCCGCGCGCCGCTGGTGGAAATCCTCGCCGGGGTGCGCGCCGCGCTGGCGGAGGTGCAGGCCGCCGGGGGCCGCCGCCCGCCGCTGCTGCTGAAGATCGCCCCCGATCTCACCGCCGCCGACCTCGCCGACATCGCCGCCGTGGCGCTGGGCGAGGACCTGGGCGTGGCCGAGGGCGAAACCGGCGTGGACGGCCTGATCGTCACCAACACCACGTGGTCGCGCGAGGGGCTGAAAAGCCCGCACAAGAGCCAGCAGGGCGGCATGTCGGGCGCGCCGCTGCTCAAGTCCTCCACCGAGGTGCTGCGCAAGGTCTACGCCCTGACCGGCGGCCGCCTGCCGCTGGTGGGGGTGGGCGGGGTGTTTTCGGGCCGCGACGCCTATATGAAAATCCGCGCCGGCGCCTCGCTGGTGCAGCTCTACACCGCGATGGTCTACGACGGCCCCGGCGTCGGCGCCCGGGTCGTCGCCGAACTCGCCCAGTGCCTGCGGGCCGATGGTTTCGTCCACGTCGCCGAGGCGGTGGGCGTCGATGCGAAAGGAACCCCATGATCCCGATCCTCCCCGGCGTCGCCGCCGTCGCCGACCGATACGACGCCTTCGTCCTCGACCTGTGGGGCGTGCTGCACGACGGCGTCACCGCCTATCCCGGCGCGCGCGACTGCCTCGAGCGCCTGAAGGCGGCGGGCAAGCGCACCGTGCTGCTCTCCAACGCGCCGCGCCGCGCCTCGTATCTGGTGGAGATGATGGAGGGCCTGGGGATTCCCCGCTCGGCCTACGACGAAATCGTATCCTCCGGCGAGATCGTCTGGCGCAACCTGCGCGACCGCACCGCGCCGGGCTACGCCGACCTCGGCCGCAAGCTCGCCTTCATCGGCAACGACCGCGACCGCCACGTCTACGAGGGCATCGGCTACACCTGCGTCGACGACCCGGCCGAGGCCGATTTCGTCGTCGTCTGCGGGCCGGTGGACTTCGAGGACGCGCTCGACCTCTACCGCCCGATCGTCTCCGCCTTCCGCCACCTGCCGCCGATGATCTGCGCCAATCCGGACCGCCGCGTCATCCGCGAGGGCAAGGTGGTGGTGTGTGCGGGCAACATCGCCGATCTCTACGCCGAGCTGGGCGGCACGGTGATCCAGACCGGCAAGCCCGAGGCGAGCATCTACGACGACGCCCTGGCGCTGATCGGCAACCCGCCCAAGTCGCGCGTCCTCGGCGTCGGCGACGCCTTCCCCACCGACGTCGCCGGGTGCGCCGCGGCGGGCATCGACGAACTGCTGATCTGCGGCGGCATCCACGCCGAGGAGCTGGGCATCGCCTGGGGCGAGGCGCCGACGCCCGAGGCGCTGGCCGCCCTCGCCGCCCGCTTCGCCCCCCAGCCGGTGGCGGCGGTGCCCGCGTTCCGCTGGTAAAACGAAAAGGGCCTCCCGCGCGGGAGGCCCTTTTCGCATGCGCCGGGGCGGAAAACCCTCAGCTCTCCTTGCCCTCGGTCAGGCCCATGCGCGCGGCGGCGATCACCGCCGAGGTGCGGTTGGGCACGCCCAGGGCCTTGAGGATGGCGGTGACGTGGAGCTTCACCGTGCCCTCGGAGAGTTCGAGGGTGTGGGCGATGTCGCGGTTGGAGAGGCCGCGCGCCACCAGCCGCAGCACGTCCATCTGGCGGGGCGTGAGGGCGGCGGCGGGGTTCGCCGCTTCGGGCTGGGCGGAGTCCTCGGCGCCGTCTTCCAGCACCAGGGTGGGGATGTAGTGGCCGCCCGAGAGCACCAGGTTCATCGCGTGGACCATCACCGTGGACGACGAGGTCTTGGGGATGAAGCCGCGCGCGCCCGAGCGCATCGCGGTGGTGATGAGGGCGCGGTCGACCAGCGCGGAGAGGATCACCACCGGCACTTCCGGCCGGTCGACCCGAAGCTGGCGCAGGGCTTCCTCCCACGGCATGCCGGGCATGCGGATGTCGAGCAGCACGAGGTCGAGATCCGGCGTCGCGTTGGCGAGTTCGAGGGCTTCGCGATGGTCGCCTGCGGTCAGGCAGCGGGTGCCCGGGGCGAGGTGTTGCAACACCATTTTGAGGCCGTCACGAAACAGCTCGTGATCGTCGGCGATGAGAACCGTGTAGGCCACAGTGCGGTCAATCCCGTGTAAGCGTCGGCATCCGCCGACCGGGCGCGGGCCATGGTCCGCGCGATCCGCAGATTAGCGGACAAGCGGAAGATGGCAAAGGACAAATCACGACTTTCGGACGGTTTTGCGTGGCAATTCGAAATAGACGGTGGCGCCCTGGCCGGGCGGCGAAACCGCGCCGACGCGGCCGCCGTGCAGCGCCACCAGCGCCCGCACGATGCTGAGGCCGAGGCCCGATCCCTCGGCGGCGGCATCCGGCGCGGGGGCCGCCGCGCGGCGGAAGCGGTCGAACATCACCGGCAGGAAATCCTGCGGGATTCCCGGCCCCCGGTCGGCGATCTCGACGCGCAGGGCGTCGCCCGCCTCGACCACCCGCACGGCGATCTCGCCGCCCTCGGGGGAGAAGCGCACGGCGTTGGCGAACACGTTGGTGGCGATCTGCGCCAGGCGGTCGGCGTCGGCCTCGATCTCGAGGGGGCCTTCGGGCAGCGACCACGCCACGCGCACTCCCTTGGCCTCGGTGAGGGGGCGGTGGTTCTCGACGCACTGACGCAACACCGCCCCCAGGTCGCAGGGTTCGGGGCGGAAGGCGATCGCCCCGGCGTTGATGCGTTCGAGGTCGAGCAGGTCGGTGATCAGGCGCATCAGCCGCCGCCCGTTGCGCTCGGCGATGTCGAGCATGCCGCGCGCCTTCTCGCCCCCGAGGGCGCCGCCGTTGACCAGCCGCAGCGCGCCGAGCAGCGAGGTGAGCGGCGCCCGCAGATCGTGGCCGACGGTGGCGATCAGCTCCGACTGCATCCGTGCCACCCGCTTGCGCTCGGTGATGTCCTGAAGAATCGCGACGTAGAGCGGTTCGCCGTCCACCGCCACCCGCGACACTGAAACCTCGGCGGGGAAGACGCGGCCGTCGCGGGTGCGCGCGGCGATCTCGCGGCGGCGGCCGTCGCCCTCGGCGAACAGGCGCTCGGGGGTGGCGGCGTCGGCCAGCAGGTCGGCGAACGGGCGGCCCAGCACCTCGGCCACCGCCCAGCCGAACATTCCCTCGGCGGCGGCGTTGAAGCCCACCACGGTGCCGGAGGCGGAGGCGATCACCGCGCCCTCGCGGATGGTGTCGAAAATCGCGCGCACCTGGCCGCGGCTGGCGCGCAGGTCGCGGGTGGCCTGGGCGCGGCGCTGGCGCTGGGTGCGCAGCGACAGCAGCAGCGCCAGCGCGGGCGGGGCGGCGGCGAGGCAGTCCACCAGGTCGTCGTCGAACGGTTCGGCGCGGCCGGAGAGGGCGATCATCCCCACCGGGCGGCCGCGCCCCGCCACCGGCAGGATCACGGTGTGGCCGAGGCCCGCGGTTTCCGGCCCCGCTTCGGCGGCGGTGGGGGCGAGGCGGTCGAAGGCGCGCAGCAGCACCGGCGGCGGCGGCGCGGCGAACGCCTCCACCCACGCGCCGCGCGCGGCGATCGCGGTGGGGGCGAAGGTGCCGCCCGGCAGCCGCCGCCACTCGCCCACCAGGCCCGCGTGGCACTCGCACAGCCGCATCAGCCGGTCCAGCGCCTCGCCGATGGCGTCGGCGGGGTCGCCCCCCGCGAGGGCGGCGGTTTCGAGGTCGCCCAGCAGGCGCAGCAGGGCGTCGCGCCGCGCCGCGCTGCGTTGCAGATGGCGCTCGCGGGTGACGTCGGCGACCCGCAGCCGGGTTTCGCCCGGGTCGCCGGGGGCGAGCGCGATCTCGAAGGTGCGCCCGCCGCCCGCCAGATCGTCGGCGCGGCCGTCGGCGAGGTGGCGCAGCAGCATGCCGGTGGTGCGGGCGTCGGGGGCGGCGTCGCCGCCCGCCAGCGCCGCCACCACCTCGGCGAGGCTGGCGCCGGGCGCGGGCGGCGCCCGGTCGGGCGCCAGCAGCGCGGCGAACCCCGGCCCCAGGCGGATCAGCCGGGCGGCGGCGTCGAACACCGCGACGGCGTGATCGTCCGGCATCTGGGTCATCGGGCGCCTCCTGGCTGCGGCGGTTCGAAAGGGCGCAAGGGGTTGCACACATCGAAACACGTCGCAAGTCTTTTGCAAAGACTAGGCGCAATGAATCCCGCACGGAACCTAGGGGAGAATCCCCACCGCCATGTGCTCGGGGTCGGATTTCGCGAGCTTTTTCAAGCCCGCGATCAGGGGACTCAAATGGTCGTCGCCGCGCTGGCGGCTGCCGGGGCGGATCCGCACCACCGCCGCGCTCACCGTGAGCAGCGGAAACGCGCGCTCGACGCCGTAGCGGTCGGCGACCACGATCACCCCCCGCTCGCGCGCCGACTCGTCGTAGAACGCCGCCACTTCCTCGCGGAAAACCTCGATGGTGCGCGCGATTTCGAGCCGCAGCCGCTCGAAATCCGCCACCGCCTTGCGGCCGGAGACGAAGTCGTCGCCGCCGACGTGGGCGATGAAGTCCTCGCCGCCGCCGAAGTGCCGCCGCAGCACGTCGGCGAACGCCTGGATCGCCCGGTCGCCCTGGCGGAAGCCGTAATGATCGTTGAAGGGTTTGAAGTTGTCGAAATCGTAATACACCATCACATGCTCGACCGACGTGTCCGCCAGGCACTCGGACAAGTATTCGTGGATGACGGTGTTGCCCGGCAGGCGCGACAGCGGGTTCTGGTCGCGGGCGAGGGTGAGGTTCTTGTCGTTGATGACGCGCAGCAGTGCGGTGGCGGACAGGAAGCCCGCGTATTTCGACTGCCCGTCCACCAGGATCAGCCCCTCGGCGTTGTCGGCGCCCGAGAAGATTTCGAGGATGCGTTCGGCGGCGAGGTTGATCGCCGCCACCGGGCAGGGGGTGATGAACTGTTCGAGGGAGCGGCCGTAGGCGCGGTTGGTCATCAGGTCGCGGCCGAACTGGGAGTAGGTGTACTCCTTGAGGTCGCCCTCGCGGATGATGCCGCGCGGCTCGCCGGTCGCGTCCACCACCGGGAAGAAGGTGCGCGATTTCTCGGCGCGGAAGCGCTCGAACACCTCGAGCATGCGGGTGGCGATGGGCAGCGGCTCCAGCGCCTCCATGCGTTCGAGGAGGATGCGCTCGTCGCTGCGGCTCTGGCGGCGGTCGCGGCGCGAGAGGTCGCGCACCGAGGGGTATTCGCGCTCCACCCCGGCCACCGCCTCGAGCGGCGGGCACACCACGAATCCCTGGATCAGGTCGCAGCCCACCTCCTTGCAGACGAAGTATTCGGCCTCGTTCTCCACCCCTTCCGCCACCACCAGGATGCCGAGCAGGTGGGCGATGGAGACGATGTGGGAGAAGAAGATCTTCTTGCGCGCGTCGTCGCTCGACCCGGCGAGCAGGGTGCGGTCGATCTTGATGAAGTCGGGGTGGGCGCCGTAGAGGGTCTGGAGGCTGCCGAGGCCCGCGCCGAAATCGTCGATGGCGTAGCGCAGCGACGACCGGCGGGTCTGCTTCTCCTCGAGGAAGGCGGTGAGGAAATCGGCGAACGGCGCGCGCTCGGAGACGTCGAGGATCACCGCGCCGTCGTCGAGGCCGTGGGCGCCGAGCAGGCGGCGGGTGTGGGCGAGGCCGTCGTGCGCCGGGTCGGCGAACACCCGCGCGTCGACGTTGACGAACAGCTTGCGGTCGCGGCTGAACGGCCAGGCGGCGTAGGCGGCGATCGCCTTTTCCTTGAGCGCGGCGTCCACCGCGTCCAGCACCCCCTCGGCGTGGGCGGCGTCGAACAGCGCCTCGGCGGAGGCGAAGCCCTGCGCCTCGTGCCCGCGCAACAGCGCCTCGAGGCCGTAGGTGTGGCCCGAGTGGATGTTCACCACCGGCTGAAAGGCATGCCCAAGTCCCGCGATCACCGCGCGCCAGCGCGCGTTCGGCCCCGGGGGAACGGCGGCTCCGGCGGGCGTCGGCGGCCCGCCGAGGGCGGCGTCTTCGGCTTCGGCTTCCCCCGTGCGCGGATGGGACATGCGCTTGCGACCGAACAAGGTCACCATGACCGATCCCCCCTTCCGCCGGAACAGCGGGCTCCGGCGCCCCGATAGATGCCGGGGAAAGCGGGCAGCGTCAACCGAGGGGTGGGCATGCAACAAAATCTTCACCCCTCGGACAGGCAAAGGTTTTTTCGCCTTCCCCCGAGGGTTGCATGGGGGCGGGGTCGGCATCGTCCGGGGGGAGGCGTCCCGGTTTTTCTTGCTTTTGCCGCCGACGCGGTGGAGAACATCCGCTTCCGCCCGCCGGGCGGGGTTCGAGGATTGCGAACAGGAAGGGCGTGCAGATGGGCCAGCCGAAAATCCGCAAGATCGCCACCCCCGGGGACATCCCCCCGGCCGCCCCCCTCGACGGGGCGCGTCGGCCGTTCATGTACGGCAAGCTGCACCGCGTCACCGTCACCGAGGCGCGGGTGGACTACGTCGGCTCGATCACCGTCGACCCGCTGATGCTGCGCGCCTCCGGCATCCTCCCTTATACCCGCGTCGACGTGGTCAACGTCGCCAACGGCAACCGCCTGCAGACCTACGTCATCGAGGGCCGCGAGGGCGCGGGCGACTGCTGCCTCAACGGCGCGGCGGCGCACCTGTTCTCGCCCGGCGACCTCGCCATCATCATGGCCTACGAGGACGTGCCCGCCGAGGACCTGCCGGGGCGCGAGAGCGTCGCGGTGATGGTGGACGGCGCCAACCGCGTCACCGAAATCTGGACCTACACCACCCCGTCGCCCGAAGACGTGGGAGACTCCTGCCGCCATGGCGAAGTCTTCGCGCGGTCCGCGTAACCGCCGCCCGGCGCCGCCCGCCCGGCCGGTGACGCTCGAGATCGCCGCCCTCGGCGCGGGCGGCGACGGCGTCGCGGTGAAGGAGGGGGTGCGGCATTTCGTGCCCTTCACCCTGCCCGGCGAGACCGTGGTGGCGGTGCCCCGCGCGGCGGGGGCCGACGGCGTCGCCTGCACCCTTTCGGCGGTGGAGTCGCCCTCGGCGGAGCGCGTCGCGCCGGTGTGCCCGGCGTTCGGCCGCTGCGGCGGCTGCTCCCTGCAACACTGGCAGCCCGAGGCGCGCAGCCGCTGGAAGCGCGAGCGGGTGGCGGTCGCCCTCGGCCATCGCGGCTTCGTCGACCCGCCGGTGGGTCCGGCGGTGGTCTGCCCCGCCGACACCCGCCGCCGCGCCACGTTGGCGCTCAAGGGCCGCAAGCTCGGCTTCCGCGAGGGTTCGGGCCACGCGGTGGTGGCGATCGACGCCTGCCCGGTGCTGCGGCCCGAACTCTCCGCCCTGATCGCGCCGCTCAAGGCGCTGCTCACGCCGCTCGCCGACGACGCCGCCATCGCCCTCACCTGGACCGACGCCGGGGCCGACGTGGCGATCCGCTGCGACGCCACCCTCGGCTGGGAGGCGCGGGAGCGCCTCGCCGCGTTCGCCGCCGCCCACGATCTCGCCCGCCTGGCGTGGGACGCGGGCTTCGGCCCCGAGCCGCTGGCGGTGGCGCGGCCGCCCGCCATGACCATGGGCGGCGTGACGGTGCCGTTCCCCGCCGCGTCGTTCCTCCAGCCCTCCGCCGAGGGCGAGGCGGCGCTGCGCGGCGCGGTGCTGGAATCCCTCGGTCAGGCGTTCCGCATCGCCGACCTGTTCTGCGGCCTCGGCACCTTCGCCCTCCCCATCGCCCGGCAGGCGCAGCGGGTGTTCGCCGCCGACGCCGACGGCGCGGCGGTGCGGGCGCTCGCCGACGGAGTCGCGGCCGCCGGTCTCGGCGGCCGGGTGACGGTGGCGGCGCGCGACCTATTCCGCGATCCCCTCGGCGCCGCCGAACTCGACGCCTTCGACGCGGTGGTGTTCGACCCGCCGCGCGCGGGCGCCCAGGCCCAGGCGGCGGAGCTGGCGCGCTCCGCCGTGCCGCTGGTGGTGGCGGTGTCGTGCAATCCGGCGAGCTTCGCCCGCGACGCCCGCACCCTGGCGGACGGCGGCTACGCCCTCGAACGGGTCACCCCGGTGGACCAGTTTCCCACCACCGCGCATCTCGAGCTGGTGGCGGTGTTCCGTCGCTGAGGCTTGCCTTCGTTCCGGCTTCGTTCTAGTTTCTTGCGATGACCGCGTCGCCCGCCATCGCCCGTCTGCTCGTCGCCCTGCGCCGCCGCGCGGTGCTGAAGGGGATCGGCGCCGCCGCCGCCTTCGGCCTGCTGCCGCGCGCGGCGCGGGCGGGCGGGTTGCAACTGGTGCCGCTCGCCCCCAATCCGGAGGGCGGGTTCTCCGAACTCTGGGCGGTTTCGGGCTATGCGCCGGGCGGCGGCGCCACCCTCGGCGGCGCGGCGGCGAAGCGCCTCGCCGCCCTCGCGCCGCCCGCCGCCGCCAAGCTGCGGATCTTCCATTTCAACGACATGCACAACTATCTCGTCTCCGGCCGCAGCGAGGCGGGCGAGACCCACGCGATGAGCCAGTTCGTCAAGCGGGTGCGCGCGGCGCGGGCCAAGGCCAAGCCGGGGGAGGCGGTGCTGTTCCTCAGCTCCGGCGACGACCGCACCGGCACCGGCCTCGACAAGCTGCTGGGCGACGTGGAGGGGCGGGGCTTCGTCAGCGACCCGGCCTACGTCGCCTATTCCGCCGCCGGGGTGGACGCGGGGGCGATCGGCAACCACGAGTTCGACCACGGCGCCCGCACCCTCAAGCGCGGCATTCGCGGCCACGCCCGCTTTCCGCTGCTTGCCGCCAACCTCCACGGCGGCGCCGAGCTGGAGCCGGGGCGGGACTACGCGCCCGCCGCGATCGGCGTGGCGGCGGGGGTGCGCGTCGCCCTGCTCGGCCTCACCACGCCGGTGATGAAGCACTTCCGCAAGGCCGCCGACCCGGGCCTGGCGGTGGCCTCGCCGGTGGCGGTGGCGAAGGACCTGCTGCCCGCGCTCGCCGCCCACGCGGACGTCGTGCTGATCCTCTCCCACTGCGGCTTCGGCGAGGACTTCGGCCCGGCGCGGCAGTCGGACGGCTGGCGCTTTTTCATCGCCGAGGGCGACATCTCCATCGCCCGCGCGGTTTCCGGGCTGACCGACAAGCCGGTGGCGATCCTCGGCGGCCACACCCACACCGTGCTCAACGCCGAGCGCCTCGACGCCGCCAACCTGGTGGCGGGTGTGCCGGTGCTCCAGGCCGGGGCGCACGGCCGCTACCTCGGCGAGGCGGTGCTGACCCTCGCGGCGGGGCGGGAGACGCGCCTGTCCGCGCGCCTCCACGCCACCCGCCGCGGCGACGAGGAGTCGCCCCGCCGCGAGCGCGAGGGCGACTACGACCGGGAGTTCGAAACCCGGGTGATCGACCCCCTCCAGGCCCGCGCCCGCGCCCTCTGAACCCCCGGTGTTTCAGATACCGGGACAGCCGAACCCACTGCGGGAATTCGACTATTCTGATGTGGGGAGGCGTGTATACTCTTTCGGCATATGCCGCCCCGCCGCAAGCGCGGGCGCGAAAACGGCACACGCCGGAACATGGAGGAGGAGCGTTCAATGAAACGTCGGAGCGTCCTGAAGGGACTGGGTGCGGCCGCCGCGTGCGGCGTGGTGCCGTTCGCGAGCGCCCGGGCGGCCAACTGGCCCACCCGGCCGATCACCATGATCTGCCCGTGGTCGGCGGGCGGCGGTACCGACCTCCTGCTGCGCAAGCTCGCGGCTTCGTTGAGCAAGGTCACCAAACAGACCGTCACCGTGGTCAACACCACCGGCGGCGGCGGCGCCATCGGCCACGCGGCGATCATGCGCGCCCCGGCCGACGGCACCACCATCGGCATGATCACCTTCGAGCTGAACTCGCTGCCGCCGCAGGGCCTGATTCCCTTCACCTGGAAGGACTTCGACCCGATCATGCGGGTCAACGTCGACGCCCCGGCGCTCACCGTCAACGCCAAGTCGCCGCTCAACAGCCTCAAGGATTTCGCCGACTACGCCAAGGCCCACCCGGGCGAGGCGACGATCGGCAACTCCGGCCCCGGCTCGGTGTGGCACATCGCCGCCGCGATGATGGCCGAGGAACTGGGCGTCACCGCGAAATACGTGCCGTTCGACGGCGCCGCCCCGGCGGTCACCGCCCTGGTGGGCGGCCACCTCACCGCCGTCTCGGTGTCGGTGGCGGAGGTGCGCAGCCAGGTGGCGGCGGGCAACCTCAAGATGCTCGGCGTGATGGGCGAGGCCCGCTCCGACCTCTTCCCCGACGTGCCGACCTTCGCCGAGCAGGGGGTCAAGGCGACCTTCGGCACCTGGCGCGGCATCGCCTTGCCGAAGGGGGTGAAGCCCGAGATCCGCGCCGACATCGCCAAGGCGCTGAAAGCCGCCTACGACGATCCGGAGTTCCAGGAGTTCGCCAAGAGCGCGGCCCTCAACCTCGCGTATCAGGACGACAAGGCGTTCGCCGGGTTCCTCGACAAGAACGCCAGCGACGTGTTGCGCGTGATGCGCTCGCTCGGCCTCGCCAAGGTCTGAGCCGTGGGCGGCGGGGGCAGCTCCCCGCCGCCGTTTTCGATCCGAACCGAACAGGCGGAGGCCCTTCGCGGCATGAACCGTGCGAACTTCGTATCCGGCGCGATCGGCGTCGCCGTCGGCGGCGGCGCGCTGGCGGGCGCGTCCGAGTTTCCGCCCGACGTGGTGATGAACGTCGGCCCCGCGTTCTTCCCCAGCATGCTGGCGGGGATGCTGGTGCTGGCGAGCGCGATCCTGATGGTGGGCGCCGCCCTCGAACCCGCCGCCGCCGCCGAGGCGCGCGCGCCGCTGCGCTGGAGCTTCGCCGATGGCCGGGTGCGCGCCGCCGTCACCGTGGCGGCGGTGGCCGGGTTCACCCTGGTGCTCGGGCCGCTCGGCTTCATTCCCACCTCGGTGCTGTTCCTCGCCGGGATGATGGCGATGCTGGGGATGCGCCGCCCGCTGCCGCTGCTGGCGGTGTCCGTGGGCGTCACCGCCGCGATCTGGCTGATTTTCGAGAAGCTGCTGGTGCTGAGCCTGCCCGCCGGCATCCTCGACAGCCTTCTCTACTGATCCGGAGCCTCCGATGGACCTTCTCCTCCACAGCTTCGGCAACGTCTTCCATCCCTCGGTGATGCTGGTGATCGCCATGGGCGTGGCGGTGGGCATCACCATCGGCGCGCTGCCGGGGCTGACCGCCACCATGGGCGTGGCGCTGCTGGTGCCGCTCACCTTCGGCCGCCCGCCGCTCGAAAGCCTGGCGATGCTGCTGGGCCTCTATTGCGGCGCGATGTACGGCGGTTCCATCGCCGCGATCCTGGTGCGCACGCCGGGCACCCCGGCGGCGGCGGCCACGGTGCTCGAAGGCTATCCCATGGCGCAGCGCGGCGAGGCCGGGCGGGCGCTGGCGATGGCGCTGTTCGCCTCGTTCACCGGCGGCCTCACCGGCGCGCTGATCATGACCTTCCTCTCGCCGATGATTTCCCACGTGGCGCTGGAGTTCTCCACCGTCGAGTACTTCGCGCTGGCGGTGTTCGGGCTGTCGGTGATCGTGTCGATTTCCGGCAAGTCGATCGTCAAGGGGTTGATGACCGGCATCTTCGGCCTGCTGATCTCGACCATCGGCGCCGACCCGATCTCGGGCTACCCGCGCTTCATCTTCGGCCAGATGGACCTGTTCGAGGGGCCGCCGTTCATCCCGACGCTGATCGGCCTGTTCGCGGTGTCCGAGGTGATCGCCAACGTGCAGGTGACGCAGTCGCTGCAGCGGGTGCGCGCGGTGGTGGACCGCTACTTCCCCAGTTGGGCCGACATCAAGGCGTCGCTGGTGCCGATCGGCCGCGGCAGCGTGCTCGGCGCGCTGATCGGCGCGATCCCCGGCGCGGGCGGCGACATCGCCGCGTTCGTCTCCTACGGCGAGACCAAGCGCACCTCGAAGCACCCGGAGAAGTTCGGCACCGGTCAGGTGGAGGGCCTCGCCGCCTCGGAATGCGCCAACAACGCCTGCTCGGGCGGCGCGATGATCCCGCTGCTGTCCCTCGGCGTGCCGGGCGACGCGGTGACGGCGGTGCTGCTCGGCGCGTTCGTGATCCAGGGGTTGCAGCCCGGGCCGCTGCTCTACAAGGACCACATCGACATCGTCTACAACGTCTTCGCGTCGATGATCGTCGCCAACTTCGCGCTGCTCGCCATCGGCCTCGTCGGCATCCGCCTGTTCGCCAAGGTGATCCTGGTGCGCCGCGCGATCCTGATGCCGTCGATCCTGGTGCTGTCCGTCGTCGGCGCCTACGCCATGCGGCGCGACGTGTTCGACGTCTACTTCATGCTCGGCTGCGGCGTGGTCGGCTACTTCATGCAGAAGCACGAGTTCCCGCTGTCGCCGATCCTGCTGGCGCTGATCCTGGGGCCGATGGCGGAGGCCAACCTGCGGCGCTCGCTGGTGGTGTCGGGCGGCGATTTCGGCATCATCCTCACCCGGCCGATCGCGGTGGCGCTGCTGGTGCTGGCGGTGGCGTCGCTGGCGGCGTCGTTCTACAACCACCGCAAGATCGCCCGCCGCCTCGCCGAGCAGGCGGCCCGGGGCGAACCGCCGCCGGGCTGAAGGGGCGGCCGGGGCCGCCCCGGCCGCGTCACATCAGCTTGATCGCCTGGGCGATGGCGGCGTGGGCGCCGTCGGCGATCTGCCCGACCGTGGCGTTGAGCATGTAGCACGGGCTGCTCACCACCTTGTTGACGAGGTCGACGCAGGTTTCGCCGTGGCTGCGCTCGGCGTGGCTGGCGCCCATGGCGTTGAGCGCCTCGGCGGTGGCGGCGTCGTTGCCGATGGTCACCTCCACCTTGCCCAGCACCTTGGCGATCAGCGCCGGGGCGATGCACAGGGCGACGATGGGCTTTTTCGCCGCGTGGGTGGCGACGATGGCGGCCTCCGCATCCGGATTCACCGAGCAGTTGGGGCCGTCGACGGCGAAGGTGCAGAGGTTCTTGGCCGCGCCGAAGCCGCCCGGGAACACCAGCGCGTCGTAGTCGGCGGGCTTGTAGTGGGCGAGGGGGAGAATCGCGCCGCGGGCGATGCGCGCGGATTCCACCAGCACGTTGCGCACCTCGTCCGACGGCGCGCCGAGCGCGTGGTTGATGACGTGAAGCTGGCCGACGTCGGGCGCGAAGCACTGGTAGCTGCCGCCCTGGCGGTCGATCGCCAGCAGCGTCATCACCGCTTCGTGGATCTCGGTTCCGTCGTAGACGCCGCAGCCGGACAGGACGACGGCGAACTTCGGTTTTGCGGACATGTGTTCTCCTCCGGTAGGATGCAGGACGTTTGCGGCCACTCCGAATCATCGGGGCGGCGCGGGGAAAAAACAAGAAGGGCGAGCATGTCGGCGTATTCCGAGTTGAAGGCGCGGTTCCACAAGCGGTCGGCGATCGAGGGCGCGCTCGCCACCCTGCAATGGGACCGGGCGGCGATGATGCCCACCGGCGGCGCCGAGGCGCGGGCCGAGCAGGTGGCGGTTCTCGAAACCCTCGCCCACGGCCTCGTCGCCGCGCCCGAGCTGCCCGAACTGCTGGAGGCCGCCGCCGCCGAGCCGCTGGCCGAGGGCGACCGCGCCAACCTCGCCGAAATGCGCCACGCCTGGGTCCACGCCGCCGCCGTGCCCGCCGACCTCGTCGCCGCCCTCGCCAAGGCGGGCGCGGCGTGCGAGATGGCGTGGCGGGCGGCGCGCCCGGCGGCGGATTTCCCGGCGGTGCTGCCCCGCCTCGAAGCCTTGCTGGCGCTGGTGCGGGAGGAGGCGGCGGCCAAGGCCGAGGCCCTCGGCGTCTCCCCCTACGACGCGCTGCTGGACGGCTACGAGCCGGGCGGCCAGTCCGCCGAGATCGACGCGATCTTCGCCGACCTCGCGGCGTTCCTGCCCGGGTTCCTCGACGACGTGCTGGCGCGCCAGGCGGCCCGGCCCGAGCCGTTGCCGCTGCCCGGCCCGTTCCCCGCCGCCACCCAGCGGGCGATGGTGCGCCGGGTGATGACGGCGATGGGCTTCGACTTCGCCCACGGGCGGCTGGACGAAAGCGCGCACCCCTTCTGCGGCGGCATCGCCGACGACGTGCGCCTCACCACCCGCTACGACGAGGCGGACGCGTTCTCCGGCGTGTTCGGCGTGATTCACGAAACCGGCCACGCCCTCTACGAGCGCGGCCTGCCCGAGGCCTGGCGCGGCCAGCCCGCCGGTCAGGCGCGCGGCATGAGCCTGCACGAAAGCCAGTCGCTCTCCATGGAGATGCAGGCGGGGCGGGGGCGGGCGTTCCTCTCCTGGCTGGCGCCGGTGCTGGCGGAGGCGTTCGGCGGCACCGGCCCGGCGTGGTCGGTGGAGAATTTCGTCGCCTTGGCGCAGCGGGTGGAGCGGGGCTTCATCCGCGTCGAGGCCGACGAGGTGACCTATCCCGCCCACGTGATTCTCCGCTACCGGCTGGAGCGGGCGATGGTGGCGGGCGATCTGCCGCTCGCCGACCTGCCGGAGGCGTGGAACGCGGGGATGCGGGACCTGCTCGGCGTGGTGCCGCCCGACGACCGCCTCGGCTGCCTGCAGGACATCCACTGGTACGACGGCGCGTGGGGCTACTTCCCCACCTACACCCTGGGCGCGATGACCGCGGCGCAGCTGTTCGCCGCCGCCCGCGCGGCGGTGCCCGACCTCGAAGCGGCGCTGGCGCGGGGCGACTTTTCGCCGCTGCTGGGCTGGATGCGGGCGAACGTCCACGCCCGCGCGTCGCTGCTGCCCACCGCCGAAATCCTCCGCCGCGCCACCGGCAAGCCGCTCGACGCCCAGGCCTTCAAGGCGCACCTCACGGCGCGGTATCTGGCATGACCGCGCCGACGCCGGAAGAGCGGGCGCAGATCGTCGTCCGCATTCTCGAACAGGCGATCCGCGAGGGCCGCAACGAAACCGGCCTGCGCACCAAATCCGGCCGCCCCGGCCTGTCGTTCCGCCAGTGGCAGGACATCGCGGCGGTCGAGGTGGCCAACGCGATCCGCGACGCCGAGGCCGAGGTGAGCAAGCGCAAGGGCGTCGGCAACCGCATCGCCATGACCCTCGGCGCCTGCCTCGTCACCCTCGGGTTCTTCGGCGCGGCGGTGGCGTGGGGGCGGGTGGACCGCACCCTGGCGGCGGTCGCCTCCCTCGCCGCCGGGGCGGGGCTTCTGATCGCCGCCATGGAGATTCCGCTGCGCCTCTCGTGGCGCAAGGCGCGCGCCAAGCGCCGCGCCCGCAAGTTCGAGAACATCCGCTCCCTCGACAAGCAAATCCGCGCCCTCGAACGCTTCCTCGAAGACAAGAAGGAAACCCTGGAGGAGCAGATCGAGCCGCTGCGCCGCCCCTGAGGACAAGCCTTTCCTTGTGGTTTGCGGCCATGCCGGTTATATCGGGGGGCTGCGCCCGCGGACGGGCGGAACCTTCTGAGCGGGAAGATACAGCGTGCGCTACATCAGTACGCGGGGCGAGGCCCCGGTTCTCTCCTTCGACGACGTGCTCCTCGCCGGCCTCGCGTCGGATGGCGGCCTCTACGTGCCCCAGGCGGTGCCGGTGGTCGACGTCGCCACCTGGGATGCCTGGCGCACCCTGTCGTATCCCGACCTCGCCGCCGCGGTGATGAAGCCGTTCGTCTCCGGCACCCTCACCGACGCCGAGCTGACCGACATCACCCACGCCGCCTACGCCGGGTTCGACCACGCCGCGATCGCGCCCTTGAAGCAGTTCGACACCGACCTCTGGGTGATGGAGCTGTTCCACGGCCCGACCCTCGCCTTCAAGGACATGGCGATGCAGGTGCTCGGCCGCCTGTTCGACAATCTGCTGGCGAAGCGGCAGAAGCGCATCACCATCGTCGGCGCCACCTCGGGCGACACCGGCTCCGCCGCCATCGAGGCGTGTCGCGACCGCGAGGCCATCGACATCTTCATCCTCCACCCGGCGGGCCGCGTCTCCGAGGTGCAGCGCCGCCAGATGACCACGGTGTCGGCGCAGAACGTCTTCAACATCGCGATCAAGGGCACCTTCGACGACTGCCAGGACCTGGTGAAGGCGATGTTCGCCGACGCCGCCTTCCGCGACCGGGTGGCCCTCTCGGCGGTCAACTCGATCAACTGGGCGCGGGTGCTGGCGCAGGTGGTCTACTACGTGTGGGCGGCGCTGCGCCTCGGCGCGCCCGACCGCGCCGTCGGCTTCGCCGTGCCCACCGGCAACTTCGGCAACGTCTTCGCGGGCTACGTCGCCAAGACCATGGGCCTGCCGATCGAGCAGCTGATCGTCGGCTCCAACCGCAACGACATCCTCACCCGCTTCTTCGCCTCGGGCGAAATGGCGATGAGCGAGGTGGTGCCCACCATCAGCCCGTCCATGGACATCCAGATCTCGTCCAACTTCGAGCGCCTGCTGTTCGACATGCTGGGCCGCGACGGCGCCGCGGTGCGCATCGCGATGAACCGCTTCCGCCAGTCCGGCCGCTTCGAGGTTTCGCCCGAGGTGCTGGCGCGCAGCCGCGCGGTGTTCTCCGCCCTCGCCCTCGACGACGCCAAGACCAAGGCGGCGATCCTCGCCGAATACAAGGCCACCGGCGAAATCCTCGACCCGCACTCCGCCATCGGCGTGGCCGCCGCGCGGGCGCGGGCCAAGACCCCGGGCGTGCCGGTGGTGGCGCTCGCCACCGCCCACCCCGCCAAGTTCGGCCAGGCGGTCGAGGAAGCCTGCGGCGTCGCGCCCAAGCTGCCGCCGCGCCTCGCCGACCTGCTCGACCGCTCGGAACGGCTGACGATCCTGCCGAACGACCTCAAAACCGTGGAAGACTATGTGCTGGCGCGCAGCCGCGCCGCCGGAGGACGCTGAATGGTGAAAGTCACGACCCTCGACAACGGACTGCGGGTGATCTCCGACGAGATGCCCGGCATGGGAACGGTGTCGATCGGGGCGTGGGTGGGGGTGGGCGCGCGCTTCGAACCGGCGCACCTCAACGGCGTCTCCCACCTGCTCGAACACATGGCGTTCAAGGGCACCGAACGCCGCTCCGCGCGCGACATCGCCGAGGAGATCGAGGCGGTCGGCGGCCACATCAACGCCTACACCTCGCGCGAGACCACCGCCTACTACGCCAAGGTGCTGAAGGACGACCTCGCCCTCGCCGTCGACATCGTCGGCGACATCCTCCAACACTCCACCCTCGACCCGACCGAGCTGGACCGCGAACGCCAGGTGGTGGTCCAGGAAATCGGCCAGGCCATCGACACCCCCGACGACATCATCTTCGACTGGTTCCAGCAGACCGCCTATCCGGACCAGGCGATCGGCCGCCCGGTGCTCGGCACCGCCGAAATCGTGCGCGGCCTCGGCCGCGACGCGATCTTCGACTTCATGCGCGCGGGCTACACCGCGCCGCAGATCGTCGTCTCCGCCGCGGGCGGGCTGGAACACGCCCGCTTCCTCGACCTCGTCGGCGAAACCTTCGGCGGCATCTCGCCCCAGTCCTCCTCCGCCGCCGACGCCCAGGCGAAATACCGGGGCGGCCACTACCGCGAGGAACGCGACCTCGAACAGACCCACCTCGTGCTCGGCTTCGAGGGCGTCGCCTACCAGGACGACGACTACTACGCCCTCGCGGTGATGTCCGCCCTGTTCGGCGGCGGCATGTCGTCGCGCCTGTTCCAGGAAGTCCGCGAACAGCGGGGCCTCGCCTACTCGATCTACGCCTACGCCTCGTCCTACGTCGACACCGGCATGTTCACCATCTATGCCGGAACCAGCCCGGAAGACGTGCCCGAAATGGTCGCGGTGATCGCCGAGGAGTGCGCCAAACTCAGCACCACCCTCACCGAACCGGAAATCGCCCGCGCCCGCGCCCAGCTCCGCGCCTCCACCATCATGGGCATGGAAAGCACCTCCTCGCGCTGCGAACACCGCGCCCGCCAGCTGATGATCTTCGGCGAACCCCTCTCCGCCGAGGAAACCATCGCCCGCATCGACGCCGTCGACCTCGATGCCGTCCGCCGCGTCACCGAACGGGTGCTGAAATCCCCCATCACCACCGCCGCCGTCGGCCCCCTCGACCACCTCGAACCCGATACCGCCCTCGCGCAGCGGTTCAAGTTCTGAGGCGGGCGGGAAAGATCGGGGCGCCGCCCCGAACCCCGCCGGGGGGTCTCGGACCCCCCGGACCCCGCGCTCACTTCCAAAACAAAAAGGGCCTCCGCCAGGGAGGCCCTTTTGTTTTGGAAACGAATGGGATCCAAGGGCCCAAGGCCCTTGGCGGGTCCAGGGCGGAGCCCTGGCCTTCCCATCCGCCCCGGAGCTTCAGCCGTTGCGGAAGGCGTAGGCGTAGCCGTTGAGGGCGGGGGCGCCGCCGAGGTGGGCGTAGAGGATTTTGGAGCCTTTGGGGAAGTAGCCTTTGCCGACGAGGTCGATGAGGCCTTGCATGGATTTGCCTTCGTAGACCGGGTCGGTGATCATGCCTTCGAGGCGGGCGGTGAGGCGGATGGCCTCCTTGGTTTCCTGGGAGGGCACGCCGTAGCAGGGGTAGGCGTAGTCTTCGACGAGGACCGCGTCGTCGTCGGCGATGGGTTTGCCGAGTTCCACGAGGTCGGCGGTCTTGCGGGCGATGTCGAGGACCTGGGCCTTGGTCTGGGCCGGGGTGAACGAGGCGTCGATGCCGATCACCTGGCGCGCCCGGCCGTCGGCGGCGAAGCCCACCAGCATGCCGGCGTGGGTGGAGCCGGTGACGGTGCAGACGACGATGTAGTCGAAGGCGAAGCCCTGGGCCTGTTCCTGGGCGCGGACTTCCTCGGCGAAGCCGACGTAGCCGAGGCCGCCGAACTTGTGGACCGAGGCGCCGGCGGGGATGGGGTAGGGCTTGCCGCCCGAGGCGGTGACTTCGGCGAGGGCGTCTTCCCAGCTTTTGCGGATGCCGATGTCGAAGCCGTCGTCGCAGAGGCGGACGTCGGCGCCCATGATGCGCGAGAGCAGGATGTTGCCGACGCGATCGTAGACCGCGTCTTCGTGGGGCACCCAGGCTTCCTGCACCAGGCGGCATTTGAAGCCGATCTTGGCGGCGACGGCGGCGACCATGCGGGTGTGGTTGGACTGCACGCCGCCGATCGAGACGAGGGTGTCGGCGCCCGAGGCGATGGCGTCGGGGACGATGTATTCGAGCTTGCGCAGCTTGTTGCCGCCGTAGGCGAGGCCCGAGTTGCAGTCCTCGCGCTTGGCGTAGATTTCGACGCCGCCGCCGAGGTGGGCGGAGAGGCGGGAGAGCTTCTCGATCGGCGTCGGGCCGAAGGTGAGGGGGTAGCGGGGGAATTTCGCGAGGTTCATGGCGCGGCTCCGAGGCGGGTTTGGCTTGCAAGAACGCTAGCAGAGATGCGCAGAAAGGTGCTCTCGATCTTGAGGCTGGAATCTCTCGAATTTCGGCGCGAATGGCGGCATGATGAGGAAAACGCGCCATCGGAGCCGCTAAAGATGAAAGAATCCACCACGCCGCCCGAACTCGACCGAACCGACCGCCGGATTCTCCGCGCGTTGCAGGAGAACGGCCGCCTCGCCAACGCCGACCTCGCCAAACTGGTGGACGCCAGCCCCGCCACCTGCCACCGCCGCACCCAGCGGCTGTTCGCCATCGGCGCGATTTCCGGCGTGCGGGCGATGGTGTCGCCCCAGGCGGTGGACCGGGGGGCGCTGGTGATGGTGGGGGTGGTGCTGGACCGCTCGACGCCCGAAAGCTTCGCCGCGTTCGAGCAGGCGGTGGCGGCGCTGCCGTTCGTGCTCGATTGCCATCTGGTGGCGGGGGATTTCGACTATTTCCTGAAAATCCGCGTGTCCGACATGGCGGATTTCAACCGCCTGCACGGCACCCGCCTGATCGCCCTGCCGGGGGTGCGGCAGACCCGCACCTTTTTCGTGATGAAGGAGGTGGTGGACAACGCGCCGCTGCCGTTCTGAGCGGTTGCATCGCCCCGCGCAGACGATAAGGTGGGCTTACGATCCGCGATCCCGGAGGTTGCCATGCCGTCGCCGCCCGTCGGCTTTCTGTTCAGCGACATCGCCCGTCTGGCGCGGCAGGCGTTCAACCGCCGTGCCTCGTGCCTGGGGCTGTCGCTGGCGCAATGGCGGGTGCTGGCGGTGCTCTCGCGGCGGGAGGGGCTGAGCCAGGCGCGCCTCGCCGAGAGCCTGGAAATTCAGCCCATGACCCTGGTGCGGCAGATCGACCGGTTGGAGGCGATGGGGCTGGTGGCGCGCCGGCCGAACCCGGACGACCGGCGCGCGGTGCGCCTCGCCCTCACTCCTGCGGCGGCGCCGCTGCTGGCGCGGATGCGCGCGATTTCCGACGAGCTGTGGGACGCCGCCCTCGCGGGGTTTTCCGCCGAGGCGCGCGCCGCCCTCGCCGACGATCTGGTGCGGATCAAGGCGGCGCTGTGGGCGGAGGCCTCGGCCCCCGAGGGCTGAGGCGCTACGACCGCTGTTGCAGCGTGCGCGCCCAGTCGTAGCTCAGGCGGCCGGGGCCGCGCAGCGCCAGGGCGACGAAGCCGCCGGTCACCGCGCCGTGGACCGGCGCGAGGCCCGCGCCGCCGAGCATCCAGCCCCGGTGCCCGGCGAGGATCGCCGCGGCGGTGAGCAGGGCGAGGGCGAGGGCCGCCGGTTCGATCCGCCAACCGAGGATCACCGCCGCGCCTCCGGCCACCTGCACCGAAACCACGGCGAGGGCGGCGTGGTGCGCCAGCGGCAGCCCGAGGGCCTGAAGCTCGGCGACGGTGCCGCCGAGGTCCAGCCCCCGCAGCGCGCCCGAGTAGAGGAACACCGCGCCGAGCACGACGCGGCAAATCATGAGGAACACGTCCTCGCTGGTGGCGCGCGGGGAAGAGGCCCTGTCCATTCGATCGTCTCCGAGTCCGGGTGTGCCGGGCCGCCCCCTGCGGCGCCGGACCGGGACCCCATACCCGAAACCCGGCGGCGTGGCTAGGTGTCGGCGGCGGGGCGAGGCGCGAGCCACGATGCAAGACGAATGCCGCAGGCTTTCCGGTTCTCGGAGGAAGGGGATTCCGTCGTCGATTCAAGGGAGAAATCCATCCGTCCCCGGTGTGGTGGGGAGCGGATGGTGGGCGGTGGTGGGCGGAAATCCGGCAAAGCCCACCCCACCGTGGCGCGGATCTCCGGGTGCGGAGCGGCGACTCGGGCGGTCAATGCCCCGCGAGAAAGTCGTCGAGCACCTTGGCCGCTGCCGGCCCGGCGGCGGTGCGCCACTCGGCTAGGGAGGCGCGGGCGGCCTCGCGCAGCGCCTGCATCACCTCGGGGGACGGGGTCTGGGCGATGGTCACGCCGTTGTCCCGCATCCGCGCGTAGTTGGCGCTCACCCGACCGTCGAGGGCCTCCCACTGGTGGCGGGTGGTGGTTTCGCCCGCCTGGAGCACCGCGTCCTTGAGCGGCTGGTCGAGGGCGTTCCACTTCTGCAGCGACACGGTGGCGAAGCTCAACGGCACCGCGTAGGTGATCTCGGTGAAGTGGGGCAGGTGCTTCCACAGTTGCCGCCCGGCGCCGCCGTCGCCGGAGGAGAGCACCGCGTCGATCTCGCCGCTTTCGAGCTTGGGCGGCAGGTCGGCGTAGGAAATCACCCCCGCCGCCGTGCTGGTGCGGGAGAACAGGGCAGTGCCGGTGTCGTCGTAGGTGCGGATCTTGAGCGCCTTGAGCGCCGCCGGGCCGTCCACCGCCTTCGCCGACCAGATGCCCGAGGGCGGCCATGGGGTGACGAACAGCAGCTTCTGGTTGCGCGCCGCGAACGCCTGCTCGTAGAGGGGGCGGGCGCGTTCGTAGAGCCGCCGCGCGTCCGCCGCCGAGGTGGTGACGAACGGCAGGGAGGAGAGCAGGAACACCGGGCTTTCGCCGCCGAGGGCGCCGCCGAAGCTGTTGGCCATGGCGTAGCGGCCGTCGGCTACCGCGGCCACCTGATCCTTGGAGCGCAAGCCCGATTTCGCTCCCGGCGACGGCGCGATCACCAGCGCGCCGCGGGTGAGGCGCGCCACCTCGGCGGTGAAGTGGAGGTCGGCCTCGCCGGGAATCGCGGTGGCGGGGTATTCGTCGATCAGTTCCCAGGTGATCGGCGTCTGCGCCGCGACGGGCGAGGCGACCAGCAGCAGGGCCGCGAGGGCATGGCGGAAAAGGCGCATGGCGGGTCTCCGGTGGCGGTGGGGGAGACTCAACACCTGGGCACGCGCCGACCGGAATCAATGCGAATCAAAATCATGCGGGGAAGGGGCGAGTGCCTAGGCGTTGCCCGCGCTGGAGGAGAGCTTGCCGACGTCGATGCCGAGCTTGGCGATGGCGCGGTGCCACTTGCGCGGGTTCTCGCGGCCGAACAGCAGGGCGTCGTCGGCGGGCACCACCAGCCAGGCGTTGTCGCGCAGTTCGCCGTCGAGCTGCCCGGCGCCCCAGCCCGAGTAGCCGAGCGCCATCAGGCACTGGCGCGGTCCCCGGCCTTCCGCCACCGCGCGGAGGATGTCGAGGGTGGCGGTGAGGGCGCGGCGGCTGTCCACCAGCATGCTCGAATCCGCCATGAAGTCCGCCGAATGCAGCACGAAGCCGCGCCCCGGCTCCACCGGCCCGCCGAAGTGGACGGGCATGTCGTCGCACCCGGGGGTGAGCGGAATGTTGAGCTGTTCCATCAGCTTGGAGAGGGGCATGTCGGGCAGCTCGCGGTTGAGCACGATGCCCATCGCCCCCTCCGCCGAATGGGCGCAGAGGTAGACCACCGCGTGCTCGAAGCGCGGATCCTGCATCCCCGGCATCGCCACGAGGCATTGCCCGGTGAGGTATCTCGGTTCGGTGGAGCGATCGGTCATGGAACTCCCTTCGGTCTGGTCCCCTGAACCCTACTTGAGGGGGGACGCGGGGGCAAGGTTCAGGCTTTGGCCTTGCGCGGGATGGCGGCACGGGCGAGGGCGTCGACGCGCTCGTTTTCCGCGTGGCCGTCGTGGCCCTTCACCCAGGTCCAGGTCACCCGGTGGGGGGCGAGGGCGGCGTCGAGGCGCTGCCACAAATCGACGTTCTTCACCGGCTGCTTGGCGGCGGTGGTCCAGCCGCGCGCCTTCCAGCCGCGCATCCACTGGGTGACGCCCTTCATCACATACTCGCTGTCGGTGTAGAGCGCCACCGCGCACGGGCGCGACAGGGCCTCGAGGCCCGCGATCGCCGCCATCAGCTCCATGCGGTTGTTGGTGGTCTGCGGCTCGCCGCCGGAGAGTTCCTTCTCCACGCCCTTGCAGCGCAGCAGCGCGCCCCAGCCGCCCGGGCCCGGGTTGCCCGAGCACGCGCCGTCGGTATAAAGCTCCACCTCGGTCATGCGTCGAGGCCGTAGGCGCCGGGGCCGGGCAGGCCGCGGTGGAAGCGCGCGATGCGCAGGTATTCGAGCGGGTCCTTGGGGCGCACCAGCGCGCCCGCCGGGGTGTTGAGCCAGTCGTAGAGCCGGGTGAGGAGGAAGCGCACCGCCGCGCCCCGGGCGAGCAGCGGCAGCGCCGCCACCTCGGCCGCCGACAGCGGGCGGATCGCGGCGTAGGCGTCCAGCAACCGGCGCGCCTTGGTGACGTTGAAGGCGCGGTCCGGCTCGAAGCACCAGGCGTTCATCGCGATTACCAGGTCGTAGGCGTAGAGGTCGGCGCAGGCGAAGTAGAAGTCGATCACGCCGGAGACCGCCTCGCCGCGGAAGAACACGTTGTCGGGGAAGAGGTCGGCGTGGATCACCCCCTTCGGCAGGTCGGCGGGCCAGCGGCGCTCCAGGTCGTCCAGCTCGGCGGCGATCTCGGCGGCGAGGCCGGGCATCACCTCGTTGGCGCGGTCGCGCGCCAGCTCGAACAGCGGCCGCCAACCGTCCACCGAGAGGGCGTTGCGCCGCGTCGCCGGATAGTCGGCCCCGGCGAGGTGCAGCCGCGCCAGCGCCGCGCCCACCCCGGCGCAGTGGGTGGCGGTGATGTGGCGGGGGGAAAGCCCCTTGAGGAAGCTGAACAGCGCCGCCGGGCGGCCCGCCAGGGTGCGCAGCGCCTCGCCGTCGCGCGCGACGATCGGCAGCGGGCAGGTGACGCCGTTGCCCGCGAGGTGGCGCATCAGGCCGAGGAACCACGGCAGGTCCGCCGGGTTCACGCGCTTTTCGTAGAGGGTGAGGATGTAGGTTTCGCCGTCGTCGGTCTGGACGAGGTAGTTGGAGTTCTCGACGCCCTCGGCGATGCCCTTGAACGACACCACGTCGGCGATGTCGTAGGCGGCGGCGAACCCTTCGAGGTCCGCGTCGGAGACGTCGGTGTAAACGGCCATGGAAACCTCCCTTGCGACGCAAGGGTATATGACAAGCGCGGGACGGACGCCAGAAAGATCAGCCGGACGACGCCTGCGCCTTGCGCACCTCGGGCGGCAGCTTGAAGGTGACGTCCTCGACCACGTGGCGGGCGGTCTCGACGGAGAGCGTGCGGCGCTCCGCCAGCGCCGCCAGCACCCCCTCCACCAGCACCTCGGGGGCGGAGGCTCCGGCGGTGATGCCGAGGCGGACGACGCCTTCGAGGCTCGGCCAGTCGATCTCCTCCGGCCCCTGCAGCAGGCGCGCGTCGGGGCAGCCCGCGCCGGTGGCCACCTCGACCAGACGGCGGGAGTTGGAGGAGTTGGGCGCGCCCAGCACCCACACCGCGTCGCAGCTTGCGGCGATGGCGCGCACCGCCGCCTGGCGGTTGGTGGTGGCGAAGCAGATGTCCTCGCGCTTCGGCCCCGCGAGGGCGGGGAAGCGGCGCTTGAGGATCGCCACGATGTCGCGGGTCTCGTCCACCGACAGGGTGGTCTGGGTGACGTAGGCGAGGCGGTCCGGGGTGTCGGGCATCACGGTTTCCGCGTCGGCCCGGGTTTCCACCAGCAGGATGCGCCCCGGCTCCACCTGGCCCATGGTGCCGATCACCTCCGGGTGCCCGGCGTGGCCGATGAGGATGATCTGGTCCCCGGCGGCGGCGTGGCGCGCCGCCTCGACGTGGACCTTGGCGACCAGCGGGCAGGTGGCGTCGACGCTGGCGAGGCCGCGCCGCCGCGCCTCGGCGGGCACCGATTTCGGCACGCCGTGGGCGGAGAACACCACGGTGGCGCCGTCGGGCACCGCGTCCAGCTCGTCGACGAACACCGCGCCCTTGCGTTCCAGGCTTTCCACCACGAAGCGGTTGTGGACGATCTCGTGGCGCACGTAGACGGGCGCGCCGCGGGTTTCGAGCAGGCGCTCGACGATCTGCACGGCGCGGTCGACACCGGCGCAAAAGCCGCGCGGCGCGGCGAGGACAACGGACAGGGGCGGCAGCGACATCGGGCCTCCGGGGGTGCGGGGATCGCCATGGATGTAGCAAACCCGAACGCGAATCGGAAGGGCGGGCGGCGATTTCCTCCGCGAATGCGGTTGCCGCTGCGGGCGCCTTGGGCTATCACCAAGGCGGAAGTCCTGCCAGAACAAGGGGTGCGCCATGGGCCGTCGTTTCGATTTCGGGTGGGCCGCGCGCGGCGCGGCGGCGCTGGCGTTGCTGGGCGCGCTCGGCGGGTGCGGCATCTTCGACAAGAAGGAACCGCCAGCGCCCTGCCCGCAGATCCGCATCGACCGCGACACCGCCCAGCTCACCCGCTTCACCGGTTCGGGCACCGACCTCACCGACACCCTGGTGACCGCCGAGGTGCTGGGCTACACCGGCACCTGCAAGGTGAAGGCCGACGCCCACGAGGTGGAGATGGCGCTCAACGTCACCTTCCAGGCCACCGTCGGCCCGGCCACCCCGGCCCAGCCCGACGGCAGCCGCAGGCAGCGGTTCAGCTATTTCGTCGCGCTGCCGGATTTCTACCCGCATCCGGCGGGCAAGCAGGTGTTCGAGGCGGAGGTGGTGTTCCCCCCCAACGTCAACCAGGTGCGCTACCGCGACGGCGAGGTGACGTTGCGGATTCCGCTCACCAAGTCGGTGTCGTCGGGCGACGTGCGGGTGTACCTCGGCATGCAGCTCGACCGCGACCAGCTCGAATTCAACCGCCGCCAGCAGCCGCAGTACTGACCCCAACCTCCGGTCTTGACTCCGGCGGCCCCCGGGGTACACCTTTGCGAGTGGGGGATTTCGCCGGTTGCGTGACGATCCTCGCCGTTCCGCCGGGGGGGATCGATGGGTGTCCAGCCGGGAGCGGTCGCGAGATTCCGCGGCCACCGCCTCGCGACGTTCAGCTACGTGCTGGCGCTGGCGCTGATCGCATCCCTTTCGATCGGCACCCACGTGCTGATCGATTCGATCGTCAGCGCCGAGCAGGCCACCGCCAGGATCGTCAACGTCGCCGGGCGGCAGCGCATGCTTTCCCAACGCGTCGCCGGGCTGGCCCTCGAAGTTTCGCTCCTGCCGCCGGGGGTGGCGCGCGCCCATGCCCTCGACGACCTCGGCGAGGCGCTGGCGCTGATGGAGCGCTCCTACCGCGCGCTGCGGCGGGGCGACCCCGGTCTCGGCATGGTCTCGGCGGACAGCGACCGCGTGCGCAGGCTCTACGACGGCCCGCCCGTTCACCTCGCCAAGCAGCTCGACGCATTCCTCGGCCGTTCGCGGGATTTCCTCTCCAACGCCCGGCTCGGCATCCTCGACCGCGAGTCCCTAGAGGCGGTCCGCCACGCCGCCCGCCACGACCTGATCGAAGGCCTCGACGCCGCCGTCACCGCCTACCAGGAGGACAGCGAGGACGCGATCCGGAATCTGCGGCGGGTTCTGTTCGCGTTGCTGGGCGGCATGCTCGTCACCCTCGCCGCCGAGGCGCTGCTGATCTTCCGCCCGCTGTTCCGCCGCCTGGAGGAGCGCGAGCGCGCCCTGGTGGACCTCGCCGCCGACCTCGACCAGGCCCTCACCCTCTCCACCGCCGAACTGCGGCTGGCGGGCAACGTCATCCAGCACACCGCCGAGGGCATCGTCGTGACCGGGCCGGAGGGCACGGTGATCTCGGTCAACCCGGCGTTCTGCGCCCTCACCGGCTTCCGGCGGTCCGAGGTGATCGGCCAGCCGATGACGGCGCTGCGCTCGGGGCGGCACGACCGCGCGTTCTACGACGGCATCTGGGCGACGGTGCGCGAAACCGGCAGCTGGCAGGGGGAGATGTGGCTGCCGCGCGGCGACGGCGCCTTCCTCGCCTACGTCACCATCAATCCGCTGTCGTCGGACCTCGCCGACACCGGCGCCGCCCACGTGGCGATCTTCGCCGACGTCACCGCGCTGCGGGAGAAGGACGAGACGATCGAGCACATGAGCTTCCACGACGCCCTCACCGGCCTGCCCAACCGCGACAGCGCCTGGGAGCGCCTGGGCGCCCTGGTGACGCGCAGCCACGCGGACGGCGAGACCCGCGCGCTGGTGTCGGTGGATTTCGACCGCTTCAAGGCGGTCAACGACGACGTGGGCGAGGAGGCGGGCGACGCGGTGCTGCGCCACGCCGCCGCGCGCCTGCTGGCGCTGCTGCCCGCCGCCGACACCGTGGCGCGGATCGCCGCCGACGAGTTCGCGCTGCTGCTGGAACCCCGCCCCGGCGACGCCGCCCTCGACGCGGTGATCGGCCGCGCCGTCGCCGAGCTGGCGCGCCCCTACCTCGTCACCGGGCGGGAAATCCGCCTCGGGGTGTCCGCCGGGGTGGCGCTGTGCCCCGGCGACGGCGCCAACGACGCCGAGCTGCTGCGCCAGGCGGGCAACGCGCGGCTGGCGGCGAAGCGGCAGGGCGGCGGCGTGTGCTACTACCGCCCCGACCTCGACCAGGAGCTGCGCCAGCGCCTGAGGACCGAGGCGGCGCTGCGCGAGGCGGTCGAGGCCTCGACCTTCACCCTGGAGTTCCAGCCCAAGCTCGCCCTCGCCGGGGGCGCGGTGGAGGGGGTGGAGGCGCTGCTGCGCTGGCGCCACGACCAGCTCGGGCAGGTGTCGCCGGCGGTGTTCGTGCCGATCGCCGAGGATATCGGCGTGATCGGGCGGATCGGCGAATGGGTGCTGCGCGAAAGCTGCCGCGCCGCCCTGGCCCTGCGGGCGGCGGGGCACCGGGTGCCGGTGGCGGCCAACGTCTCGGCCCGCCAGCTGTTCGCCGGAGACCTGCCCGAGCGCGTCGCCGCGCTGCTGGCGGAAACCGGAACCCCGCCCGAGCTGCTGCAGATCGAGCTGACCGAAAGCTCGGTGATCTCGGACCGCGAGAGCACCGCGGCGCAACTGGCGCGGCTGCGGGAGATGGGGGTGCGGGTGGCGCTCGACGATTTCGGCACCGGCTATTCGTCGCTCTCCTATTTGCGCAACCTGCCGATCGACGAGGTCAAGATCGACCGCAGCTTCATTTCCCACCTCGAAACCGTCGAAGCCGACGTCACCGTGCTCGAGGGCGTGGTGGCCCTCGGCCACGCCCTCGGCCTGCGCGTCGTCGCCGAGGGAATCGAGACCGAGGGGCAGGCGGCGGTGCTGCGCGGCATGGGATGCGACGTCGGCCAGGGATACCTGTTCGCCCGGCCGATGCCCGCGTCGGACCTGCTGGCGTGGCTGGCGGCGCGGCTGGGCGCGGGCGCGGCGTAGCCCCCGAGTCGGCCGGATTTCGGCCGTCGCCGCCGCCCGGCGTGCGCCGGATCCGCCCCCGGCGGGATTTCGCATGAGTTTGCCTGCGGCTTCGGCGTGGTTTTGAGTCATGCGAAAACCACACCTACAAAAAAGGGTGGGATCGGCGGCCTACCCACTTGCCTGATCGGGTGGTGCGCTCTATTGTCAGGCGTGGCGCGCCTGGCTGAGGGGCGGGCGCGTCGGCCCGGTTTCCGGGCCGGTTCGGGGGCGGAGGAGCGGGGCTCCTCGCCGCAAAAGGTTCGGTCGCAAGGGTTCAGGATGTCCGGGAAAAAACGGAAGTCGATACAGCGCAAGTCCCCCATCGAAGTGATGATCGCCGAGAAGAACCCGTTGCTGCAAAGCGGGTTGATCCGGCTGTTCGCGGCGGACGACCGGTTCGTCCTGGTGTCGATGGCGCCCGATGGCGAGCGGTTTCTCACCGCCGCCGACAACGTCCGCTTCGACGTCGGCGTGATCGGATGGGAAATGCCCTACCTCGGCGGGCGCGGCGTGCTCGAGGCGTTCCTGCGCAAGGAGCGCAGCGCGCGGCTGATCGTCTACACCGGGTCGTCCAACCCGTCGATCCCGGTGGAGGCGGAAATGTTGGGCGCCTGGGGCTTCTGCTCCAAGTCGGACCCCGGCGCCAACCTTTTGGAAACCATCGCGGCGGTGGCCGACGGGCGCAAGGTGTTCCCGTTCGTGGCCTCCCAGCGCGCGGTCAACGACCCGCTCGCGGCGCTCACCCCGCGGGAACGCGAATTGCTCACCGCCCTTGCCGGAGGCATCACCAATGCCCAGATCGCCAAGCGGTTCGACATTTCTCTCAATACCGTGAAGTTCCACCTCAAGAACCTGTACGAGAAGCTCAGCGTCGAAAACCGCTCGCAGGCGGTTGCGTTCTACCTCAGCAGCCGCAAGGTGGTGTAGGCCTTGACTGTTGGGTGGGGCGGCGGGCAGTAGGCCCCTACCAAAGGCTTGGTAAGGGACTTGCGCCGGAGCCGGGGGTGAGGTATCCCCGGCGCCTGTCAGGCCCGCCCCGGCGCGAGATCCTGGCGGAATGGGTGTCCCGACGCGGCCCGGAACCCGTTCCCCCGATTCCCGCCCCTTCGGGGGCAAATGGGCCGCCCGCAGCCGCTCGCGCGGCATGAAAATTCGACGGGGGAGAAGCATGGTGCATCGTCCGATCCAACAACGGACGCCGTTGTTCGCCTACAGCCTGCGCAACGTCACCGAGGCGGCGGCGCTCGCCGCCTACGACTGGGTCGGCCGGGGCGACAAGATCGGCACCGACGGCGCCGCCGTGGAAGCGATGCGGCGGGAACTCAACGCCCTGCCGATCGAAGGTACGGTGATCATCGGCGAAGGCGCGAAGGACGAGGCGCCGGAACTCTACTGCGGCGAGTCGATCGGCCTGCCGCGCCACCGCGCCAAGTTCGACATCGCCGTCGACCCGATCGAGGGCACCAGCTACACCGCCATGGGCCTCGCCAACGCCCTGTCGGTGATCTCGATGGCGCCGCGCGGCACGATGTTCGACCCCGGCCCGTCGTACTACATGGACAAGATCGCGGTGCCGAAGGAGGCCAAGGGCCTGATCGACCCCACCGCGCCGACCGCCGAGAAGCTCCGCGTGCTCGCCAAGGCGCTGGGCAAGAAGGTCTCCGAACTCACCGTCTTCCTCCTCGACAAGCCGCGCCACAAGCAGCTGATCCAGGACATCTACACCGCGGGGGCGCGTTGCTCGCTCTACCCGGCGGGCGACGTGATGGGCGGCCTGCTGGCGGCGTTCCCGGATTCCGGCGTCGACATGCTGCTCGGCACCGGCGGCACGCCCGAGGGCGTGCTCACCGCCTGCGCGCTGCGCGGCCTGGGGGCGGACTTCATGGGCCGCTTCAACCCGCAGTCCGAGGCCGAGGCCAAGGTGATCGCCGAGTTCGGCCTGGGCACCGAGTCCTGGATGATGATGGACGACCTGATCTCGTCGGATCAGGTGTTCTTCTGCGCCACCGGCGTGACCGACGGCATCCTGGTGGACGGCGTCACCGTCGAGGGCAACTTCGCCCGCACCCAGACCCTGATGATCAGCGGCCCCTACGGCGAGCGCCAGATTCTCACCAGCTACCATCAGGTGGAAGCCGACTGACCCCGGCTGCCGCCCGTTTTCAGCCTCTTCAAGGAACTTCGACGCGATGACGACTGCGACTTCGGCGCTCACCGCCGTGACCCACGACCGGCTGGCGAACGCCGTCCGCTTCCTGGCCGCCGACGCGGTGCAAAAGGCCAACTCGGGCCACCCCGGCATGCCGATGGGCATGGCGGACGTCGCCACCGTGCTGTTCACCAAGTTCCTGAAGTTCGACCCGCTGGAGCCGAAGTGGCCGGACCGCGACCGCTTCGTCCTCTCCGCCGGGCACGGCTCGATGCTGCTCTACGCGCTCCTCTACCTCACCGGCTACGAGGACGTCGACATCGAGCAGATCAAGGCCTTCCGCCAGATGGGCGCGCGCACCGCGGGCCATCCGGAATACGGCCACGCCGCCGGCATCGAGACCACCACCGGCCCGCTCGGCCAGGGCATCGCCACCGCCGTGGGCATGGCGCTGGGCGAGCGGATGATGAACGCCCGCTTCTCCGACGCGGCGGTCGACCACCACACCTACGTGATCTGCGGCGACGGCTGCCTGATGGAGGGTATCAGCCAGGAGGCGATCTCCTTCGCCGGGCACCTCAAGCTCAACAAGCTGATCGTGCTGTGGGACGACAACGGCATCTCCATCGACGGCAAGATCGAGATCGCCAGCACCGAGGACCAGATCGCCCGCTTCCAGGCGGCGGGCTGGGCGGCCGCGCGCGTCGACGGCCACGACCCGGCGGCGATCGAGGCCGCGATCGCCGCGGCGCAGACCTCCGACAAGCCGACCCTGATCGCCTGCCGCACCGTGATCGGCAAGGGCGCGCCCACCCTCTGCGGCAGCCACAAGGTTCACGGCGCGCCGCTCGGCGAGGCCGAGATCGCCGCCGCCCGCGAAGCCTGCGGCTGGGCGAGCGCGCCGTTCGAGGTGCCCGAGGACGTGCTCGACGCCTGGCGCCTGGCGGGCGCCAAGGGCAGCGGGCTGCGCATGGCGTGGGAGGCGCGGATGAGCTTCCTTTCCGCCGACAAGGCCGAGGAGTTCCAGCGCCTGCACGAGAACCTGATGCCGCGCGGCTGGAAGCGCGCGGTCAACGCCCACAAGGCGGCGCTGTTCGCGGCGAAGCCGAAGGTCGCCACCCGCAAGGCGAGCCAGGACGTCATCAACGTGCTCGCCCGCGAGATTCCGGAACTGGTGGGCGGCTCCGCCGATCTCACCGGCTCCAACCTCACCAAGGCCGACACCCAGACCGCGGTGGCGCCGGGCGACTACGCCGGGTCCTACATCCACTACGGCATCCGCGAGCACGGCATGGCCGCGGCGATGAACGGCCTCGCCCTGCACGGCGGGCTGATCCCCTACGGCGGCACCTTCCTGGTGTTCACCGACTACCTGCGCCCGGCGCTGCGCCTCTCGGCGCTGATGGGGGTGCGCGTGGTCTACGTGATGACCCACGATTCCATCGGCCTCGGCGAGGACGGCCCGACCCACCAGCCGGTCGAGCACCTTGCATCGATGCGCGCGATGCCCAACCTCTTGGTCATGCGCCCCGCCGACGCCATCGAAACCGCCGAGTGCTGGGCCGCCGCGCTGGAGCAGGACAACCGCCCCTCGGTGCTGGCGCTGTCGCGCCAGAACCTGCCGACGCTGCGCGCCGCCCACACCGACGAGAACCTCTGCGCCAAGGGCGCCTACGTGGTGGCCGAGGCTCCGGCGCCGCGCGCCGCGACCCTGATCGCCACCGGCTCCGAGGTCGCGCTCGCGGTCGAGGCCGCCAAGGCGCTCAACGCCGAGGGCGTCGCCACCGCGGTGGTGTCGATGCCGTGCTGGGAGCTGTTCGACGAGCAGCCCGAGAGCTATCGCGACGCGGTGCTGGGCGAAACCGGCACCCGCGTCGCCATCGAGGCCGCCTCGGGCTTCGGCTGGGAACGCTACGTCGGGCGCGACGGCGGCATTGTCGCGATGCCGGGCTTCGGTGCGTCCGCTCCCGCCGAGGAGCTGTTCGCGCACTTCGGTTTCACCGTCGAAAACGTCGTCCGTACCGTCAAGTCTCGTCTGGTCCGATAACACCGAACACACACGAACAAGACAGTGGAGGAAGCAAGACCATGGCAATGATCTCCCTGCGGCAGCTGCTCGACCACGCGGCCGAATACGGCTACGGCGTGCCCGCGTTCAACGTCAACAACCTGGAGCAGATCCTCGCGATCATGCAGGCGGCGAAAAAGGCCGACGCCCCGGTGATCCTCCAGGCCAGCCGCGGCGCGCGGCAGTATGCCGGCGACGTGATGATCAAGCACATGATCATGGGCGCGGTGGAAATGTATCCGAACATCCCGGTGTGCATGCACCAGGACCACGGCAACAACCTCGCCACCTGCCTGTCCGCCGTTACCGCCGGGTTCACCTCGGTGATGATGGACGGCTCGCTGATGGAAGACGGCAAGACCCCGTCGTCGTACTTCTACAACGTCGAGGCCACCACCGCGGTGTCCGACGTCTCGCACCTCATCGGCGTGTCGGTGGAGGGCGAGTTGGGCTGCCTCGGCTCCCTCGAAACCGGCAAGGGCGACAAGGAAGACGGCCACGGCTTCGAGGGCACGATGTCCCGCGACGCCCTGCTCACCGACCCGGATCAGGCCGCCGACTTCGTCGCCCGCACCAAGGTGGACGCCCTCGCGGTGGCGATCGGCACCTCCCACGGCGCCTACAAGTTCACCCGCAAGCCCGACGGCGAAATCCTCGCGATGAACGTGATCAAGGCGATCAACCAGCGCCTGCCCACCACCCACCTGGTGATGCACGGCTCCTCGTCGGTGCCGCAGGAACTGCAGGACATCATCAACGCCTACGGCGGCGAGATGCCGCAGACCTTCGGCGTGCCGCTGGAGGAAATCGTCGAGGGGATCAAGCACGGCGTGCGCAAGATCAACATCGACACCGACAACCGGATGGCGATGACCGGCATCATCCGCAAGGTGTTCGCCGAGGACAAGAGCGAGTTCGACCCGCGCAAGTATCTGAAGCCCGCGATCCAGGCGATGGAAAAGGTCTGCCTCGAGCGTTACGAAGCCTTCGGCACCGGCGGCCAAGCCTCGAAGATCAAGCCGATCCCGCTCGCCGACATGGCCCGCCGCTACGCCGCGGGCGAGCTGGACCAGAAGATCCGCCCGGCCTCGGCCGTCAACCCGAAGTCGGAACCGATCATCGGCATCTGACCCGGGGTTCGGAGTTGCGGGGCGGCCGAAACGGCCGCCCCTTCGTTTGTCCACAAGGAGCCGTCCATGTCCGTCAAGATCGCCCCCTCCATCCTCTCGGCCGATTTCGCCCGGCTCGGCGAGGAAATCCGCGCCCTCGACGCGGCGGGGGCCGACTACGTCCACATCGACGTGATGGACGGCCACTTCGTCCCCAACCTCACCTTCGGCGCCCCGGTGGTGAAGGCGATCCGCCCGCACACCACCCGGCCGTTCGACGTGCACCTGATGATCGAGCCGGTGGACCCGCTGATCCCGGCGTTCGCCGAGGCGGGGGCGGACATCATCACCGTTCACGCCGAGGCGACCCGCCACCTCGACCGCTCGTTGCAGCTGATCCGCTCGCTCGGCAAGAAGGCGGGCGTCTCGCTCAACCCCGCCACCCCGGAATCCGCGCTCGCCTACGTGCTCGACGGCCTCGACCTGATCCTGGTGATGAGCGTCAACCCGGGCTTCGGCGGCCAGTCGTTCATCCCCTCCCAGGTGGAAAAGATCTCCCGCATCAAGAAGATGATCGGCTCGCGCAAGATCGAGATCGAGGTGGACGGCGGCATCAACGGCAAGACCGCCAAGCTCTGCGCCGAAGCGGGCGCCAACGTGCTGGTGGCCGGCTCCGCCGTGTTCCAAACCCCCGACTACGCCGCCAACATCGCCGCCCTGCGCTGATCGGCTTTGACGCTGTAGGCAAGGCTCGCGGAGGGACTCGGTCCCTCCGCACCTCCCGTTCGTTTTCGCGCGAAGCGCTATCGAACGATCACGTGGCGCGATGAATGGATGCCGCTTCGCGGAGAAACCACGAACGGGTTCACAGGGCCCGCGGCCCTGTGCGGGGTCCAGGGGCGGCGCCCCTGGCCCGGTTTTTCCTCAAAACCCTTCCAGCACCAGCTTGCCGATGGTCTGCCCGGTTTCCAGGCGTTCGTGGGCGGCGCGCAGGGTCTTGGCGTCGATCAGGCCGAGGAGTTCGCGCATCGTGGTGCGGAGCTTGCCTTCGTCCACCAAATCGGCGACGCGGTCGAGGATTTCGCCCTGGCGCGCCATGTCCGGGGTTTCGAACATCGGCCGGGTGAACATGAACTCCCAGTGCAGCGACGCCGACTTGCGCTTGAGCAGGGTGGCGTCGAGGGTTTCCGGGTCGTCGATGATGGCGATGCGGCCCTGCGGCGCCAGCGCCTCGGCGAGGGTGGGGAAGTGCGTGTCGGAGCCGGTGAGGGCGGCGACGAAATTGGGGGCGCCGATCGGCGCCAGCTCCTCGGCGAGCCGGGTGTGATCCACCACGTGGTGGGCGCCCAAGGTTTCGCACCAGTCGTGGGTGGGCTTGCGCGAGGCGGTGGCGACCACCGTGAGGCCGGTGAGCTGGCGCGCGATCTGGATCAGCATCGAGCCGACGCCGCCCGCGCCGCCGACGATCAGCAGCGTGCCGGTGGTGTCCTCGGTGACGCCGAGGCGGTCGAACAGCAGCTCCCACGCGGTCAGCGAGGTGAGCGGCATCGCCGCCGCCTCGGCGAACGACAGGGTTTTCGGCTTGCGGCCGACGATCCGCGCGTCCACCACGTGGAGTTCGGCGTTCGCGCCCGGGCGGGAGAGGGAACCGGCGTAGAACACCTCGTCGCCGGGCCGGAAACGGGTGACGCGCTCGCCCGCCGCTTCCACCGTGCCCGCCACGTCCCACCCGAGGATGCGGGGCTGGCCGTTCTCGCCCGCCATGCGTTTGCGCACCTTGGTGTCCACCGGGTTGACCGAGATCGCGTGGACCTTGACCCGCAGGTCGTGCGGACCCGGGGTCGGTTCGGGAATGTCGAGGTCGGTCAGGGCGGCGGGGTCGGAGATGGGAAGGGAGCGAGAGTAGCCGACGGCTTTCATTGCGGGCCTCGTTTTGATTGCGGGTTGGCTCCCTCCGATATTGCACTCATGATCCGATGCGGCAATACGGCATGATCTCCGCCGCCCGGCGGGCTGCCGGGCGGCGATTGCAAGTGCTTCAGTTGTGCGGCGCGGGGTGCTGCTGCATGTTGAGGTGGCTGCGCACCACATTGAGGTACTGCTGCGTCGAGACGGTGTCGCCTTCCGCGCACTTCAGCTTCGCCATCCGCAGCGCGTCGCCGATCCCTTGGTTGCCGTTGGTGTGCATCGCCATCGGATACATCGCGTCCCACGCCGCCTGGACCTGGGCGACGTCGTCGGCGCAGGCCGGGGTTGCGGCGAAGGCGGGCGCGCCGAAGCCGACCGCGAGGGCGAGGGCGGGGATGGCGGCGAGGGTGAACTTGCTGAACATGTCGATCTCCGTGTGTTGCGCCGCTCCAATCGGCGGCACGGAGGAGTAGACCGCAGCGGTGTTACCGGCGAATGTCCGGGCGGTGACTTCGTGTAGCGAAGTGTGACAATGGGTGTCGGCCGTTCAGGCGGCCTCCGCCGGGGCGCTCCGCTTGGCGCGCCACAGGCGGAAGATGGTGTGGCTGGCGGAGCAGAACACCAGGCTTTCGAGAATCGTGCCGCCGATCGAGCCGCTGGTGATGTTGATGACCAGCCACATCACCGTGCAGGAGAGCAGGGCGAGGCGCATGGCGATGCCCGAGAGGGTGAAGATCGCCAGGGTGCCGACGCACACCCCGACGATCGGCAGCCACCCCAGCAGGCCGTGGGCGTACTGCGAGCCGATGCCGATGTTGATGGCCACCAACGCCAGCGCGAGGAGGATCGAGCGGGTGTAGAGCGCCGCCACCGAGCGGAAGGTGCTCACCGCCATGCCGAGGCAGGCGGGCAGGTTGCCGAGCAGGAAGAATTGCAGGCCGTAGGCGATGCTCTGGCAGGCGTTGAACTTTTTCAGGGTGCGGTCGTCGCGCTGGAGATAGGTGAGGATGCCCAGAACCAGCGCGAGATAGCCCAGCAGCTGCGCCGGGGCGAACGGGTCGACGCCCTGAAGGCCGTTCATGCCGCCGCCCTCCGCAGCCGCTGGAGGCGCACGATGGTGACGAGGTTGGCGGCGGCGATCGAGGCTTCGAGGGCGACGCCGCCGATCGAGCCGGACAGCAGCGCCGCCACCATCACCACCGCCGAGGAGGCGAACATCCCCGCCCGCAGCGGCACGCCGCGCAGCAGGAACACCGAGACTGTGCCGATCACGAAGCCCGCCACCGGCAGCCAGTCCACCCAGGTGTGCGCCACCCGCCAGCCGACCGCGAGGTTGAGCGCCACGAACGGCACCGCCAGCCACGGCCGCATCACGAACGCGGCGGTGCCCGAGCGCAGCGCGCACACCGCCGCGCTGCCCGCGAGCGGCAGGCTGCCGAGCATGTAGAAGTGAACGGCGTAGACCAGCCCCTGGGCGGCGTTGAGCAGCTTGAGGCGGCGGTCGTCGCGTTGCAGGAACGCCGAGACGCCGAGCACGAAGGCGACGTAGCCGAGGCACTGGGCGAGGGAGAACGGGTCCGTGCCGGTCATGAGTCGGGGCGTCCTGCCAGGGGCGCGGCGCGCTGGTGCCGCAGGGTCGAACGTAATGCCGGGCGCGAATTCCGCCAAGACCTAAGCGTTCCGCCGCCCGGGGCGTTGTCACAAAACCATAACGGTCCGTTCACAAATGCGTCGCCGTGTCCGGATAGGTTGGCGGTGCGGGAAGCCCGGCTTCCCTGCTGCTGTCGTTTTTCGGGATCGTTCCGAGACAAACCCTCTGCCGGAGGCATACGCCGTGATGAAACGTACTCTTGCCGTCGCCGCCCTCGCGACGATCGCTTTTGCCGGGGCGGCCGAAGCCCGCGACCAGATCCGCATCGTCGGGTCGTCGACGGTCTTCCCGTTCGCGTCCAAGGTCGTCGAGCAGTTCGGTAAGACCACCTCGTTCAAGACCCCGGTGATCGAGTCCACCGGTTCCGGCGGCGGCTTGAAGCTGTTCTGCGCCGGCGTCGGCGTCGACCATCCGGACATCACCAACTCCTCCCGCGCGATCAAGTCGTCGGAAGTCGAGACCTGCGCCAAGAACGGCGTCAACAAGATCACCGAAATCACCATCGGCTATGACGGCATCGTCGTCGCCGATTCCAAGAAGGGTCCGGAGTTCGCGGTGAGCCGCAAGGATCTCTACCTCGCGCTGGCCAAGTCGGTGCCCGATCCGAAGGGCGGCGACAAGCTGATCCCGAACCCCTACAAGACCTGGAAGGACGTGAACGCGTCGCTCCCGGCCAACGACATCGAAGTGCTCGGCCCGCCGCCCACCTCGGGCACCCGCGACGCCTTCGTCGAGCTGGTGATGGACGTGGGCTGCGAGCAGTTCGCCTTCATCAAGGCGATGGCCAAGGCCGATCCGAAGGCCTACAAGGCCGCCTGCCAGGCGATCCGCGAAGACGGCGCCTACATCGAGGCGGGCGAGAACGACACCCTGATCGTCAACAAGCTGGTGGAGAACCCGAAGGCGCTCGGCATCTTCGGCTACTCGTTCCTCGACCAGAACGCCGACAAGATCAAGGGCGCGACCATCGACGGCGTGAAGCCGACCTTCGAGAACATCGCTTCCTCCAAGTATCCGGTCTCCCGCCCGCTGTTCTTCTACGTCAAGGGCGAGCACGTCGGCGTGATCCCGGGGATCAAGGAATACGTGGCCGAGTTCACCTCCGAAGCCGCCATCGGCGAGGACGGCTACCTGCCGCAGATCGGCCTGATCCCGCTGCCGGCCGACAAGGCCAAGGTCGTCAAGGAAGCGGGCAAGACCCTGCCGCACAACGTGAAGTAAGCTTCGCGAAGACCGTTGCCGCCGTCGCCCGGTTCGGGCGGCGGCGGTTTTTCCCCGCGCGGGAGCCGGGGGAAGTGGCTATGATCCGGCGTTTCCGGATCTCTCGAGGGTAAGGCGAGGCGCCGATGCCGTTCAGTTTGCTTCTGCTGGTTCTTGTCGGTCTGGCGGCGATGTCCTATCGCTTCGGCACCGCCCGCGCCCGCGCGGTCGCCCCCGGGCGGCAGTCCCAGCTCCATTCCCGCCCGATGTACCACGGGCTTTATGCCGCGATGTGGTGCGGCGTGCCCGCCCTCCTGATCGCCACGGTGTGGCTGATGTTCCAGCCGGTGCTGGTCAAGGGCCTGGTGCTGGGCGGCCTGCCGGAGAGCTACTCGGCCCTGTCCGAGGCGCGCCTCAACCTGATCTGGAACGACATCCGCAACCTCGCCACCGGCGACGTGGTGCGCGCCGCGCCCGCGCCCGAAATCCGGGACGCCGCCGACGCCTTCCGCCGCATCCACGCGATCGGCGACGCGGCGCTGGCGGTGGTGTGCCTGGTGCTGGCCGCGGTGGGCGCCCGATACGCCCTCGGCAAGGTGTCGATGAGCCTGCGCGCCCGCAACCGCGTCGAGTCTGTCATCACCGTGTTCCTGGTGGCGAGCTCGCTGGTGGCGATCCTCACCACCGTCGGCATCGTCCTCTCCTTGCTGTTTGAATCGCTGCGGTTCTTCGCCAAGGTGCCGCCGCTGGAGTTCCTGTTCGGCCTGCACTGGAGCCCGCAGACCGCATTGCGCGCCGATCAGGTCGGCAGCTCCGGCTCGTTCGGCGCGGTGCCGCTGTTCACCGGCACGCTGCTGATCAGCCTGATCTCGATGTGCGTGGCGGTGCCGGTGGGGCTGATGTCGGCGATCTACATGTCGGAATACGCGCACCGCAAGTTCCGCGCGGTGGCCAAGCCGCTGCTGGAGGTTCTGGCGGGCATCCCCACGGTGGTCTACGGCTTTTTCGCCGCGCTCACGGTGGCCCCCTTCATCCGCCGCATGGGCGAGGAGATCGGGCTTTCGGTGGCGTCGGAAAGCGCGCTCGCCGCCGGGCTGGTGATGGGGGTGATGATCATCCCGTTCGTCTCCTCGATCTCCGACGACGTCATCAACGCGGTGCCCCAGGCGATGCGCGACGGCGCCTACGCCCTCGGCGCCACCAAGTCGGAGACGATCCGCAACGTCATCGTCCCCGCCGCGTTGCCGGGCATCGTCGGCGGCGTGCTGCTGGCGGTCTCCCGCGCCATCGGCGAGACGATGATCGTGGTGATGGCGGCCGGTCTTTCCGCCAACCTCACCTTCAACCCGCTCGACGCGGTGACCACGGTGACGGTGCAGATCGTCACCCTGCTCACCGGCGACCAGGAATTCGACAGCGCCAAGACCCTCGCCGCGTTCGCCCTCGGGCTGGTGCTGTTCTGCGTCACCCTCGGACTCAACATCCTCGCGCTCCACGTGGTGCGCAAGTATAGGGAACAATATGAGTGAGATGACCGCATCGGCCGTCACCGGCGGCCAGCGCACCCGCGAACTGGTGGCGGCGGGCATCGGCCGCCGCTACCGCGCCGAGAAGCGCTTCCGCGCCTTCGGGCTGATCGCGATCGTCTCGGCGCTGGCGTTCATGGCGCTGTTGTTCGCGAACATCATCGGCAAGGGCTACGGCGCCTTCGTCCAGACCGAGATCCGCCTGCCGATTTCCTACGAGGTGGCGGTGGTGGACCCGGACGGCACCCGCGACCCCGAGGCGATGCTGCGCGCCAACTACGGCAAGCTCTATCGCGACGGCATCCAGTCCCTGTTCCCCGAGGTGGACAGCCGCCAGGAGCGCCGGGTGCTCAACAGCCTGATTTCCTCCGGCGCCACCTTCGAGATCCGCGACGCGGTGATGGCCAACCCCTCGCTGATCGGCAAGTCGGGCGAGGTGTGGGTGCCCGCCTCCGACGACGTCGATATGCTGGTGAAGGGCAAGATCGACCGCCACCTGCCCGAAACCGCGCGCCGCGTCACCGACCGCGAGATCGCCTGGATCGACGCCCTCGAAGCCCAGGGCCGCCTGGAGACCCGCTTCAACTGGCGCTTCTTCACCCAGGGCGACAGCCGCGAGCCGGAACTGGCCGGGATCTGGGGCGCGGTGGTGGGGTCGTTCCTCACCATGGCGGTGACCCTGGCGCTGTCGTTCCCCTTGGGCGTCGCCACCGCCGTCTACCTCGAGGAGTTCGCGCCCAAGAACCGCTGGACCGACATCATCGAGGTCAACATCAACAATCTCGCGGCGATTCCGTCGATCGTCTTCGGCCTCCTCGGCCTCGCGGTGTTCCTGCAGTTCTTCGGCCTGCCGCGCTCGGCGCCCCTGGTGGGCGGCTTGGTGCTGACGCTGATGACCCTGCCCACCATCATCATCGCCGCCCGGGTGTCGCTGAAATCGGTGCCGCCCTCGATCCGCGAGGCGGCCCTCGGCCTCGGCGCCTCGAAAATGCAGATGGTCACCAACGACGTGCTGCCGCTGGCGATGCCGGGTATCCTCACCGGCACCATCATCGGCATGGGCCGGGCGCTGGGCGAAACCGCGCCGCTGCTGATGATCGGCATGGTCGCCTTCATCGTCGACATCCCCGGCGGCTTCCGCGAACCGGCCACGGTGCTGCCGGTGCAGATCTACATCTGGGCGGATTCCGCCGAGCGCGCCTTCGTCGAGCGGACCTCGGCGGCGATCATGGTGCTGCTGTTCTTCCTCATCGCCATGAACGCGACCGCCGTGTTCCTGCGCAGCAAGTTCGAAAGGCGGTGGTAAAATGGAGAAAGCCAAGGTGCGGGACGCGCGCGAGATGACCCCTGAAACCCACGTCGACAAGACCGGCGCCAAGATCCGGGCGATCGCCACCAACGTCCACTACGGCGACAAGCACGCGCTGAAGGATGTCACCCTCGACATCCGCGCGGGCGAGGTGACCGCCTTCATCGGCCCCTCCGGTTGCGGCAAGTCCACCTTCCTGCGCTGCCTCAACCGCATGAACGACACCATCGAGGGCTGCCGGGTGAGCGGCACGGTGACGATGGACGGCGAGGACATCTACGACCCGCGCATCGACGTGGTGCAGCTGCGCGCCCGCGTCGGCATGGTGTTCCAGAAGCCCAACCCGTTCCCCAAGTCGATCTACGACAACGTCGCCTACGGCCCGCGCATCCACGGCCTCGCCGCCAACAAGGACGAGCTGGACGAGATCGTCGTCACCAGCCTCGAGAAGGCGGGCCTGCTGGCCGAGGTGAAGGACCGCATGGAGGCGCCCGGCACCGGCCTTTCGGGCGGCCAGCAGCAGCGCCTCTGCATCGCCCGCGCCATCGCCGTCAATCCGGAGGTGATCCTGATGGACGAGCCGTGCTCGGCGCTGGACCCGATCGCCACCGCGAAGATCGAGGAGCTGATCGACGAACTGCGCGAGAACTACACCATCGTCATCGTCACCCATTCGATGCAGCAGGCCGCCCGCGTGTCGCAGCGCACCGCGTTCTTCCACCTGGGCGAGCTGATCGAGGTGGGCGACACCGAGCAGATCTTCACCAACCCGGGGCACAAGCTCACCCAGGGGTACATCACCGGCCGCTTCGGCTGAGGAGAGGCAACCGATGAAACCGATGATCATGGTGGTCGAGGACGAGGCCGCGCTGGTGACGGTGCTGCGCTACAACCTCGAAAAGGAAGGCTACCGCGTGTGCGAGGCCACCGACGGCGAGGAAGCCCTGACGGTGGCCGCCGAGAACGCGCCGGACCTGGTGCTGCTGGACTGGATGCTGCCGATGATGTCGGGCATCGAGGTGTGCCGCCAGCTGCGCCGCAAGCCCCGCCACCGCGAGGTGCCGATCATCATGCTCACCGCCCGGGGCGAGGAGGGCGACAAGGTGCGCGGCCTCAATACCGGCGCCGACGACTACATCGTCAAGCCGTTCTCGATGCCCGAGCTGCTCGCCCGGGTGCGCGCCCTGCTGCGGCGCTCGGCGGCGGTGCCGAGCAAGGGGGTGCTGGAGTTCGACGACATCCAGATGGACCTCAACGCCCACCGCGTCACCCGCGGCGGCCGCTACATCCACCTCGGCCCCACCGAGTTCCGGCTGCTGCAGTTCCTGATGCAGAACCCCGGCTCGGTGTTCTCGCGCGAGGAGCTGCTGAACGCGGTGTGGGGGCCGGACATCTACGTCGAGCCGCGCACCGTGGACGTCCACATCCGCCGCCTGCGCAAGGCCCTCAACGAGGACGACGGCACCGACGTGATCCGCACTGTGCGCGCGGCGGGCTACGCCCTCGACCACAAGTTCCCCTCCGAAGGCTCCGACGGGATTTCCGCAACCGTCTGACGCGTCGGCAGGTTTTTGCTCGTCCGCCGCTTCCCTCGCCACGCGATATGCTTTAGCGTGATGGCAGGGCACGTCTTGGTGGTGGAGATGGGGAATGGCGGACGCCGCGCTTCCGAAGATCCTGATCGTCGAAGACACACCGTCGATGGCGGAACTCTACGCCGCCTTCCTCGACGGTTGCGGCTACGAGATCCGCTTCGCCGAAACCGGGCGCGCGGCGCTGGCGGCGATCCACGCCGACCTGCCCGACGTGGTGCTGCTCGACATCCACCTCCCCGACATTTCCGGCCTCGAAATCCTCAAGACCATCCAGGCGGAGGAGCTTCCCTGCGCCTGCATCGTCATCACCGCCCACGGCACCATCAACGTCGCGGTGGAGGCGATGCAGGGCGGCGCGCGGGACTTCCTGGTCAAGCCGTTCTCCAAGGACCGCCTGGTGGTGACGGTGCGCAACGTCGCCCAGCACGCCTCGTTGCAGCGCATCGTCGAAAGCCTGAAGGACGACTTCGGCCGCAGCGGCTTCTACGGCATCATCGGCTCGTCGCTGCCGATGCAGGCGGTCTACCGCACCATCGATTCGGTCGCGCCCTCCCGCGCCACCGTGTTCATCACCGGCGAAAGCGGCACCGGCAAGGAAATGTGCGCCGAGGCGGTCCACCGCGCCAGCCCGCGCCGCGACAAGCCGTTCATCGCGCTCAACTGCGGCGCGATTCCGCGCGAGCTGATGGAAAGCGAAATCTTCGGCCACGTGAAGGGCGCCTTCACCGGTGCCGCCACCGACCGCGAGGGCGCGGCGCGGCGCGCCGACGGCGGCACCCTGTTCCTCGACGAGATCTGCGAGATGGATCTCGACCTGCAAACCAAGCTGCTGCGCTTCGTCCAGACCGGCATGGTGCAGAAGGTGGGCGGCGACCGCACCGAGAAGGTGGACGTGCGCTTCATCTGCGCCACCAACAAGGACCCGTGGGCGGAGGTGGAGGCCGGGCGCTTCCGCGAAGATCTCTACTACCGCCTCCACGTCATCCCGATCGTCCTGCCGCCCCTGCGCACCCGCGACGCCGACGTCATCGAGATCGCGCGCGAGGTGCTCAACCGCCTGTCGCGGGAGGAGGGCAAGGCGTTCCAGGGCTTCAGTTCCGAGGCGGAGGCGCGGCTGCTGGCGTTCCACTGGCCCGGCAACGTCCGCCAGTTGCAGAACGTCCTGCGCAACGTGGTAGTGCTCAACGACGGCCCCCGCGTCGAGGTGTCGATGCTGCCCGAGGCGCTGATGAAGGGCGGCGCGCCGCTGGTCGTCCCGGCCGCTCCCGCGCCGCCGCCCGCCGCCGGTCCCCTCACCGAGGACGGCATCCGCCCGCTCTGGATCACCGAGAAGGAGACCATCGAGGCGGCGATTGCCGCGTGCGGCGGCAACGTCCCCCGCGCCGCCGCCCGCCTCGAGATCAGCGCGTCGACGATCTACCGCAAAAAAATGACATGGGACGACGCCAAGCCCTCGTAAATCCTACTCGGGCGGACGCCTGGCACGGAGGGTCTGCGCTTCCGGTGCTCACGGGCGGACGCCCGCTCCGCTCCGGTTCTCGACCCCCCGTACCATCCGCCTCGCCCGAGCGAATTTCCGAAGGCTTGGCGCATCCGCCGCCCGGCGCCCACCCACACATCGTCACCCCCGGCTCGACCGGGGGTCCATGCGTCCGCCCGAATGCCCGGGGAGGCAGGGCAGGGGCGGTCAGCCTTCGTAGACGGCGAGGGAGGCGCAGGGGAAATCGAGCTTCTGGCGGCCGCCGAGGGCGGTGAGTTCGAGAATCGTCGCGGCGCCCGCCACCGTGCCGCCCACCTTGCGTATCAGGTCCGCCGCCGCGCGCATCGTGCCGCCGGTGGCGAGGAGGTCGTCGAGGATCACCACCCGCGCGCCGGGCTTCACCGCGTCGGTCTGGATCTCGATGGTGTCGGTGCCATATTCGAGGGCGTACTCGTAAGGGATCGTCGGCCCCGGCAGCTTGCCCTTCTTGCGGACCATGAAAAAGCCGCGGCGGAGCCGGAGCGCCAGCGGCGCGGCGACGAGAAAGCCGCGGGACTCGATTCCCGCCAGCACGTCCGGACGCCAATCACAGACAATCTCGGCGAGTTCGTCCATGGTCGCCTGCCAAGCGGCCGAATCCGCAAGCAGCGTGGAGATGTCGTAGAACAGAATTCCGGGTTTGGGGAAATCCGGCACCGAGCGGATGTGACTCTTGATGTCGATGCGCATGACCGGCGTTTCCCCCCAAAGCTTCGTAGTCGTTCCGGTTTCCACAATAGAGGATCGCAAAGCGGACGCAAGCATGGCGGCGCCCGACGCGCCGATGGGTTTTGTTGGCGGCCGTTGGATTAAATCGGTATAGTGTTCAATCAACAAGTGTTCGCCGTCGGGGGCGACCTAGATGGAGGTGCCGCGGGGATGACTGAAACCCGCCTGACCGAAAGCGACGTTCGCAACCTGCTGAGCGATCCGTCCGCCGAGACCCGTGCGCAGACCGCCGCCAAGCTCGCGCTCCAGTTCGACCAGGGCGACCTTTCGCCCTCCGAGCGGGCGATGGCGGAAGAGATCTTCCGCATCATGGTCAAGGACGCGGAGGTGCGCGTGCGCGAGGCGCTCGCCCTCAACCTCAAGGAAAACCCCAACGTCCCCCACGACGTGGCGATGACGCTGGCGAAGGACGTCGACCAGGTGGCGCTGCCGCTGCTGCAGTTCAGCGAAATCCTCACCGACGACGACCTGGTGCAGATCGTCCGTTCGCAGAACCCGGCGAAGCAGAAGGCGATCGCCGGGCGCCCGTTCGTCTCGGCGGTGGTGGCCGAGGAGATCGTCGAGCGCGCCGACAAGGACGCGGTGGTGACCCTGGTCGCCAACGAGGGCGCCGAACTCACCGAAACCTCGCTCGAAAAGGTGATCGACAAGTTCGGCGAGGACGAAGAGATCCACGCGCCGATGGTGGGGCGCTCGACCCTGCCGGTGACGATCGTCGAGCGGCTGGTCCACCGGGTGTCGGAGAGCCTGCGCCAGCACCTCCTCACCCATCACGAGATGCCGCCCACGATCGCCGCCGACCTGATCCTCCAGGCGCGCGAGCGGGCCACCATCAACCTCTCCACCGGCTCGACCGAGGAAGACGTGGAGCGCCTCGTCAACCAGCTCTACGCCAACGGTCGCCTCACCCCCTCCATCGTCCTGCGCGCCCTGTGCATGGGCGACATGAAGTTCTTCGAATACGCGATGGCGCGCCGCGTCGGCATTCCGGTGCTCAACGCGCGGATGCTGATCCACGATTCGGGCGTCCTCGGCCTCGACGGCCTCTACGGCAAGTCGGGCATGCCGCGCGGCTTCTACCCCGCGGTCAAGGCGGCGATCGCGGTGGCGAAGGAAATGTCGTACGACGGCGAGGAGGGCGACCGCGAACGCTACGCCCGGCGGATGCTGGAGCGGGTGCTCACCCAATACGGCGACCTCGGCGTCGAGTTCGACAAGGACGACCTCGAGTATCTGCTCGCCAAGATGAACGACCTGCCGCCCGCCACCGCGTCCTGACGCGGACGGCGCCGACCGAAACCGCTCCGGAGCGATCCGGGGCGGTTTTTTCATGCACCGCGACCCGCGATTCGCCGCCCCCGCCCCGGTCGGGTGGGGCGGGGCACGCGAAAGAGGGCGGCCGCGCGTCGCGGCGGCAACAAGCTTGCGTGTCCGGCGGGCGTGATGAAAATATCGGCAACGATGTGGCGCGAGAAACGGCATTTCGTTGCGGCGACCCTGCCCTGTCGGGTTGGTGACACGGCGACGGGGAGAAAGTTGATTTTTCCCCCGGCGATAGTTATGACTGGCGGGCGCGTTCCCGCAGAGATGAAAAAGCCGGGGCGGCAAGGGTTCCGGCCCGCCACACGGCGCGGTTCATCGGCCGCCCGGCAAGTCGCCATCCGCCGGGAAGGTCTCCGATCCTTCGGAATTCTTTGGAATTTCATGAGACGACACGGCGTGTTCCGCACCGATAAGGCGGAAGCGGCGGGTTTTTGTTTTTTCTGAGGCGACGGCGCGGGGGCGCGGTCGCCCGGCGTGCGTAGGGGATGCGAATGATCGAGGCATTGCGTGGTGAAGAATTGTGCGCGCTGGTGCGGCGGGTGTTCCTGCCCCGGCCGGGGGAAAGCCGCCTCGCGATTCTCGTCGACCTGCCCGACGCGGTGGTGCCCGACACCGCCGATTGGGCGACCCGCCGCGCCATCGCCGCGGGCTGGCTGGCCGAATTCCAGGCCCATGCCGACGCCCTCGGCCTGACGCCGGTTCTGGTGCTCTACCGCAACGCCCACACCAACAACGGCGACCTGCCGGAGCGCTGCTGGATTCACGCGGGCGGCGCGCTGCCCGCCCGCGCCGAGGATCTCGATCCGGCGGCCTCGGTGCCGTTCGCCGAGGTGCTGGCGGCGCATCCGATCCTGCTGGCGCCGACGCAGTTCTCCGCCACCGCGCCGCTCAAGGTGGCGGCCAAGGTTCACGGCTTCCGCGCCGCCACCATGGGCGGCTTCTGCGAGGGGATGATCCCGGCGCTGCGCCTCGACTACGCCGAGGTCAACCGCCGCGTCGGCCTCCTCGCCGACCTGCTCGACCGCGCCGAGGGGGCGGACCTGGTGTTCGCCCATCCGGCGGGCGAAAGCCGCCTGCACCTCGACCTGCGCTTCCGCCACGCCCACCGCTCCGGCGGCCTGCTGCCCGAGGCGGGGGCGGGCAACCTGCCCTCCGGCGAGGCCTACATCGTGCCCTACGAGGGCGAGGGCGAGCCGAGCCGCAGCGCCGGGGAGCTGCCGGTGCAGCTTTCGGGCGAGGTGGTGCGCTACCGCGTCGAGAACAACCGCGCCGTGGCGGTGGTGTCGGCAGGGCCGGTGTCCGCCGCCGAGGCGGCCAAGCTCGCCGCCGAACCGGCCTACGGCAACCTCGCCGAGCTGGGCCTCGGCGTGCTCGACGCCTTCGGGGTGAAGCCGATCGGCAAGGTGCTGCTGGACGAAAAGCTCGGCCTGCACATCGCCTTCGGCCGCAGCGAGCACTTCGGCGGCCGGGTGGGGCCGGGGGACTTCTCCGCCGCCGACGCGGTGATCCACATCGACCGCATCTACACCCGCGACGTGCAGCCCGACGTGACGGTGAAGACCGCCGACCTGATGCTGTTCGACGGCACCCGCGTGGCGCTGATGCGCGACGGCGCCTACGCCGTCGACTTTTCGTGAATTGGACCCGCGTTCAGCGGGCCGGGGACCGGCCGCGACGGCCGGAATAACAAATGCCCGGAACAACCGGGCGGGGTCTCTGCAACCCATTCCTGTGGGGGACTGATATTTTGGGAATCGTTCTTTCGCTGATCGTGACGTTCTGGACGGGGTATCTCGTCGTCAAGAAATACAAGCCGCAGCCGGTGCTGTTCATCGCCGGCTTCGCGCTGATGTTCGCCGCCGTGGCCCTCGGCCTCGGCACCATCCTGCCTGAGAAGGAGAGCACCGGCCTGGTGCTGTTCGACGCCTTCGAGTTCGTCAAGAAGACCCTGTCGTCGAACGTCGCGGGCCTCGGCCTCAACATCATGGCGGTGGCCGGGTTCGCCCGCTACATGGACCACATCGGCGCCTCGGGCGCGCTGGTGCGCCTCACCATCAAGCCGCTGCTGGCGCTCAAAGCCCCTTATCTGGTGATGTCGGGCGCGTGGGTGCTCGGGATGTTCCTCGGCCTCGCCATCAACAGCGCCTCGGGCCTCGCGATGCTGCTGATGGTGACGGTGTTCCCGATCCTCGTCAGCCTCGGCGTCAGCCGCCTCTCGGCGGTGGCGGCGATCGCCACCACCCTCTGCCTCGACTGGAGCCCGAGCGACACCGGCACCCTGCTCGCCGCCTCGACCGCCGGGATCGAGCCGGTGCGCTATTGGGTGGAGTATCAGGTTCCGGTGGCCGCGGTGGTGATTCCGATCGTCGCGGTGCTGCACTTCTGGACCCAGAAGTGGCTCGACAAGCGCGACGGCCACATCGTCGCCCCCGCCGCGCCGGTGGCGCCGATCGACGCGGGCGACAAGCCGCTCAAGACCGCGCCGATGGCCTACGCGATCCTGCCGGTGCTGCCGCTCGGCCTGATCCTGGCGTTCAGCCACCTGTGGATCAGCTGGATCAAGATGGACATCATCAAGGCGATGCTGATCGGCCTCGCCATCGGCATGATCGTCGAATACCTCCGCACCCGCGACGCGCGCAAGACCCTGGGGGACATCCAGGTGTTCTTCGACGGCCTCGGCATGCAGATGGCCAACGTCATCACCCTGATCGTGGCGGGCCAGACCTTCGCCAAGGGCCTCGTCGCCATCGGCACCATCGACACCATCATCAACTCGGCGCAAAGCTCCGGCTTCGGCGCGGTGGGGATGATCCTGGTGATGATCGCGATCATCGCGGTGTCGTCGGTGATCATGGGGTCGGGCAACGCGCCGTTCTTCGCCTTCGCCGCCCTCACGCCCACGGTGGCGGCGAAGATGTCGCTCGCTCCGGTGGTGATGCTGCTGCCGATGCATTTCGCCGCCTCGGCCGCGCGCGCGATGTCGCCGATCACCGCGGTGATCGTGGTGGCCTCGGGCATGGGCGGGGTGTCGCCCTTCGACGTGGTCAAACGCACCGCGATCCCAATGACCGGCGCCCTGATCGCCCTCACCGCCGCGAACTTCGCGTTCTTCTACTGAGACTACGCCGATCGCACGCCTGCAAAAACGCCCCGGAACCTCCGGGGCGTTTTCCGTTGTGGGCGGGGGCCGGAAGGGGGCAGGCCGGTTTCGGTGGGTTCGCGAAAAGCTATCGACCGGCTAGGAAGATAACGCCTATTCGCTTCGTCTCGGGGGGGGACACCCCAGGCCCTGGGGCAGAACCACAGAAGCCGCCTAGAAATGATTGAGGTCGGCTCGGCGCACATACCCCGAAGCGGTCCATTGGCCTAGATAAAGTAGTAAAACAACATCCCAGAGCCAAAACACATAACGGATACGGCAACACCAACGCGTGCGCGCCGACACCGTTCTGACAAATCAGACAAGAATATTGCCATTCCAGCCACGCGCGCCAGACGTGACAATTTCATAAATCGCCCATGGTCTTCTCACCAGAACAGATAAAAACGGAAGTGCAACACAAAGGCCGCGCCCCACGACAAAAGCACCAGAAAGAAAATAGCGTTATGTTCCGACATGGGATGCCCCTAACTGCGCTGACGAGAGATTGCAAAGATTTGGGCACTCGGTGAAACGGCCACGAAGGGCCGGAAGGGGACTAGCAGGTTTTGGCCTCAGCACTTAGAGAAGCAGACATTCGCGTTTAATAGGCGCGATGTCGATCCCTTCCCATTGCTGCCATTCTAGCCCAAAGCAGCACATAGCCGGCTCTGGTCGTGCGCGGACTTTTGTCCTCAGCGTGGCAGGTCACCTCGACAAATCAAAACGAGGTAGTCATGCTGTCACTTAATGCGTCGAACTCACGAAAGGATGGCAAGTGGCCAAGCTATCTGCAAATGAAGCCTTTGACCTCGCAGGCGAAATATTAGCGGACCTTGAGCTTGAGCGACTACCGCTTTCCAGCTGCACAATGAAAACCGCGCGACTCGCGCGGCTCCTTGGTGACGATGATCATTTTCTAATATTTAAGTATGAGCTCGCAGGGTACCCCTCAACTCCCGGTGGGGTGCGACCTGAAATATGGAGGCTCTGCTTAAAGGCACTTCGCGTCACAGAAAAAAAAGGTCGACAATAAATGTTCGTCGTTCAAGGAAGTAGCCGAGTTGAGATCAATCACAAGTATTGAGGAGAACGCATCTACATTGAAATTGAGGCTGAGTTACTTTCAGCCGCAACCGATAAGTATTTTCTCAGCCAATCCACATCAGTTCATTTCAACACCCGTACGCAACGTTTCCCTAGAGGCTCAGATAGCGGCCAACTATCGTGACGAAATGGCCAAATTAGCGTCCAGGCGCGCATTCATCTATGATTACGTTTTGTCTAGGTTATTTGAGTTGCGCGTATCATCAACCGCTGAAGAGATTTTTGAAGGATATAGAAAAAGAGTAGACAGTCATCTTAATGATCTCATACCGGATGAGCTGCGTCGATTGGAGTCAATCCGAGATAATCTTGGATCGGACAACCCTGAGGATTGGGCAAATGCCGGGCACAGCTGCCGACGGCTTCTACAAGTTGTTGCAGATGCTCTCTATCCCCCCTCCGATAAACCGGTAAAATCGGCTGGCGGGCGTGAAGTCAAGGTTGGCGCGGACAATTATATCAATAGGCTAGTGATGTTCTGTGAGGCCAAGGCGGCGTCTGGTGTATCATCCAAGGTAATAAGCGCAGACCTGAAGTTTATCGGTGAGAGGTTGGATGCTGTATTCTCTGCGACCCAGAAAGGATCACATGCGGAGATAGATATCTCAGAGGCTCAGAGATTTGTGATTCACACATATCTAGTTGTTGGAGATATTCTTGAACTGAATGCAGAATCATCAACTCCAGAGGGCAAACTGGACGCTGCCGCAGAGATTTCTTCTGATGAGCTGACTCGTGCAGCGCCGCTTGCTTCAACAGACAAATCTGAATAGACGACAGCACACGAAACCGTTCTGACGCGGGCTACCATTTGCGCGAAGTGGACCTTTCAGGGTCCACGAAGCGCCCCCGCTTGGTGCGGGCGGTCGAGGCGCTTGCTTGGGCGGGCAGGGGGGGTGCGGAATGATGCGGGGCAGCCGCTTCACGCGACACCGCTGAAAAGGAAACGGGGTCAGCCGTTTCCGGCTGACCCCGTTTGCTTTATTCGGCCCATGGTCGGAGTGAGAGGATTCGAACCTCCGGCCCCTGCCTCCCGAAGACAGTGCTCTACCAGGCTGAGCTACACTCCGTCCCTTGGGTCGAGGCCGGGTTTATACGATGCGGAGTCCGGCTTGGCAAGGTCTTTTTTGGGTTTAATAGGCGCGCTCGACGCAGAATTCCACGATCCCCAAAAGCGCTGATTTCATGGGGCTTTCGGGGAAGATGGCGAGGGCGTCGCGGGCGCGGTCGCCATAGTGGCGGGCGCGCTTCACGGTGTCTTCGAGCGAGCCGTGGCGCACCATCAGCGCCTGGGCGCGGGCGAGGTCCTTGCCCGTTTCGTCCTGCTCCAGGTCTTCCATCACCCGGCGCCAGAAGGCGCGCTCCTCCTCGTCGCCGCGGCGGAAGGCGAGGATCACCGGGAGGGTGATCTTGCCCTCGTGGAAGTCGTCGCCGACGGTCTTGCCGAGGGTTTCCTGGGCGGCGGCGTAGTCGAGCACGTCGTCGATCAGCTGGAAGGCGATGCCGAGGTTGAGGCCGTATTGCTCGAGCGCCATTTCCTCGACCGCCGGGCGGCCCGGGATCACCGCGCCGATCTGGCAGGCGGCGGCGAACAGGCGGGCGGTCTTGGCCTCGATCACCTGAAGGTAGGCGGCTTCGTCGGTGTCGGTGTCGTTGGCGGTGGAGAGTTGCAGCACCTCGCCCTCGGCGATCACCGCCGAGGCGTGGGAGAGGATTTCCAGCACCCGCAGCGAGCCGTCCGCCACCATCAGTTCGAAGGCGCGGGAGAGCAGGAAGTCGCCCACCAGCACGCTCGCCTTGTTGCCCCACACCGCGTTGGCGGAGGCCTGGCCGCGCCGCAGGTCGCTTTCGTCCACCACGTCGTCGTGCAGCAGGGTGGCGGTGTGGATGAACTCGACGCACGCCGCAAGCTCCACCTGGCGCAGGCCGGTGGCGCCGCACAGGCGCGCGGAGGCGAGGGTGAGCATCGGCCGCAGGCGCTTGCCGCCCGAGGCGACGAGGTAGCCCGCCAGTTGCGGGATCAGCGCCACCGGGCTGTCCATGCGCGCGACGATGGTGCGGTTGACCGCCTCGAGGTCGGCCGCGACCAGGGCGAGCAGGGTGTCGAAGGCGCTCGCCGACGTGCGGCCGCGGTTCGGGGACAGATTGACGACGTTGGACACCACGCTCACCCGCTTCACAATAATTCGGCAACGCAGGTGTCAGAATACGGGTCCGCTCCGACCCGGGTCAAGGTTTCCCGGTTCCCATGGCGCCCCCGGCGCGACTATCATCGCGCCGATGAACGAAACCGACGACATCGCGGTGAGCGAGGACGGCCTGCTCGACGGCCGGGTGCGGCTGTTGCAGCCGCGCGGCGGCTATCGCGCGGCGATCGACCCGGTGCTGCTGGCGGCGGCGGCGCGGCCCGGGCCGGAGGCGCGGGTGCTCGACCTCGGCTGCGGCACCGGCGCGGCGGCGCTGTGCCTGGCGGCGCGCTGCCCCGGCGTGCGGGTGCTGGGGGTGGAGAGCCAGCCCGCCTACGCCGCCCTGGCGCGGCGCTCGGCGGCGCTTTCGGGCCTCGCCGAACGGCTGACGGTGGTGGAGGGCGACGCGCGGGATCCCCGGTCGCTGCCGCCCGCGTGGCGGCCGTTCGACTGGGCGATCGCCAATCCGCCCTATTTCCTCGACGGTCCCCCGGCGCCCGATGCCGGGCGGGCGCGGGCGCACCACGGCGGCGCGGCGGATCTCGGCGCCTGGGTGGCGGCGGCGGCGAAGGCGCTCAAGCCGCGCGGCGGTCTGGCGCTGGTCCACCAGGCGGAGCGGCTGGACGACGCGCTGGCGGCGCTGGCGGCGGCGGGTTTCGGCGCGGTGGAGGTGATCCCCCTGTGGCCGAAGGCGGGGCGGGTGGCGAAGCGGGTGCTGGTGCGCGGCGAAAAGGGGCGCAAGACGCGGATGAGCCTGCTGCCCGGGCTGGTGCTGCACCGCGAGGACGGCAATTTCACCGCGGCCGCGCGCCGCATCCTGTTCGAGGCGGCGAGCCTCGACGCGGCGCTGGAGGAAGGCGGATGCTGAGCTTGACGAAACTCGCGCTGGTGGCGGCGGTGGCCTTGGCGGTGATCGCGTTCACCCGCAACATGCGCGCCCACAAGGCCCGCGCGGCGGCGCGGCGCGCCAGGCCCGAGGTGGCGGAACTGGTGCGCTGCCCGGCGTGCGGGGTGCATCACGCGGCGGGCGACGGCCACGTCTGCGAGGGGCCGACCGGCCGAAAGTCATAAAAATCGCATAAACCGGGCGAACCGCCGCCGCGCGGCCTTGACCGCATGGGGGCGCGTCGGTAGGTTTCCCGGACGCTCCGCTCCAGCCAGGCAAACCTCATGGGTACCGTGAACGACTCCTCCGCACGGCGCGCGCCGTCCTTTCAGACTCTGATCCTGACGCTGCACCGCTTCTGGGCCGACCGGGGGTGTCTGATCCTCCAGCCGTACGACATGGAAGTCGGCGCGGGCACCTTCCACCCGGCGACGACGCTGCGCGCCCTCGGGCCGGACCCGTGGCGGGCCGCCTACGTGCAGCCCTCGCGCCGCCCCACCGACGGCCGCTACGGCGAGAACCCCAACCGCCTCCAGCATTATTATCAGTATCAGGTGCTGATGAAGCCCTCGCCGGAAGGGGTGCAGGAGCTGTATCTCGACAGCCTGCGCGCCCTCGGCATCGACCCGGACGAACACGACATCCGCTTCGTCGAGGACGACTGGGAATCCCCGACCCTGGGCGCCTGGGGCCTGGGCTGGGAAGTGTGGTGCGACGGCATGGAGGTGACGCAGTTCACCTACTTCCAGCAGGTCGGCGGCTTCGAGTGCTCGCCGGTGCCGGTGGAGCTGACCTACGGCCTCGAACGGCTGGCGATGTACGTGCAGGGCGTCGAGAACGTCTACGACCTCGACTTCAACGGCCACGGCGTCTCCTACGGCGAGGTGTTCCATCAGGCCGAGGTGGAGTATTCGCGCCACAACTTCGAACTCGCCAACACCGAGATGCTGCTCCGGCACTTCAAGGATGCCGAGGCCGAGTGCGCGGCGCTGATCGAGGGCGGCGTGGCGCTGCCCGCCTACGACTACTGCCTCAAGGCGTCGCACCTGTTCAACCTGCTGGACGCGCGCGGCGTGATCTCGGTGACCGAGCGCGCCTCCTACATCGGCCGCGTGCGCGCCCTCGCCAAGGCGTGCTGCGAGGCGTATCTCAAGACGCGCGGGCATCTCCCCACGCTTACGGCCTCGGAGGTGCGCTGATGTCCGGCCAGCTGCTGCTCGAACTCCTCTCGGAGGAAATCCCCGCCCGCATGCAGGCGCGCGCCGCCGAGGATCTCGCCCGGCTGGTGGTCGAGGCGCTCGAGGCCCAGGGCCTCGAGCCCGCGCGGACCCGCGCCTTCGCCACGCCGCGCCGCCTCGCGCTGGTGCTGGACGGCCTGCCCGAAGCCCAGCCCGACGTCTCCGAGGAGCGGCGCGGGCCGAAGGTGGGCGCGCCGCAGCAGGCCCTCGACGGGTTCCTCAAGGCCAACGGCGTGACGCTGGCCGACCTCGCCGAGCGCGACACCCCGAAGGGCCGCTTCTACTTCCTCGACGTGGAGAAGAAGGGCCGCGCCACCGCCGAGGTGCTGGCGGAAGCGATCGCCGACGTGCTGCCGCGCTTCCCGTGGCCCAAGTCGATGCGCTGGGGCGACCGCTCCGAGCGCTGGGTGCGGCCGCTCGAGAGCATCCTCTGCCTGTTCGCGGGCAAGGTGGTGCCGGTGGCGTTCGCCGGGCGCGACGCGGGCGACACCACCAAGGGCCACCGCTTCCTCAGCCCCGCGCCGTTCGCGGTGAAGGATTTCGACGACTACGTCGCCAAGCTCGAGGCCGCCAAGGTGATCCTCGACCCGGCGAAGCGCCGCGACATCATCGCGCGGGAGGCCGACGCCATCGCCGCCGACGCGGGCCTCCAGGTGCTGCCCGACGCGGGGCTGCTGGCCGAGGTGGCGGGTCTGGTGGAGTGGCCGGTGGTGCTGAAGGGCGGCATCGACGACGCCTTCATGAGCGTGCCGCGCGAAGTGCTCTCCACCTCGATGCGCACCCACCAGAAGTATTTCTCCCTCACCGACGCCAAGGGCGGTCTCGCCCCGGGCTTCCTGGTGGTGGCGAACATGCAGCCCACCGACGGCGGCAAGCGCATCGTCGCGGGCAACGAGCGGGTGCTGCGCGCGCGGCTCTCCGACGCCCGGTTCTTCTGGGACACCGACCGCGAAGCCAAGCTCGACAGCCGCGTCGCCGCCCTCGGCGACCGCATCTTCCACGCTGCCCTCGGCTCGGTGGAGGCCAAGGTGGGCCGCATCGCCGCGCTCTCGGCCGAGATCGCCCGCGCGATCGGCGCCGACGCCGCCAAGGCCGAGCGCGCCGCGCGCCTCGCCAAGGCCGACCTCTCCACCGCGATGGTCGGCGAGTTCCCCGAACTCCAGGGGGTGATGGGCCGCTACTACGCGTTGCACGACGGCGAGGACGCCGAGGTCGCCGACGCCATCGCCCAGCACTACGCGCCCCAGGGTCCGTCGGACGCCTGCCCGACCACGCCGGTCTCGGTGGCGGTGGCGCTCGCCGACAAGATCGACAGCCTCGTCGGCTTCTTCGCCATCGACGAGAAGCCCACCGGCTCCCGCGATCCCTACGCCCTGCGCCGCGCCGCCCTCGGGCTGATCCGCCTGGTGCAGGAAAACCGCCTGCGCGTCGGCCTCAAGGGGCTGTTCCTCGCCGCCCACGCCCGCTACGCCGGGGTGGCGAACCTGCGCCCGGCCGAGGTCGTCGCCGACGAACTGGTGGACTTCCTCGCCGACCGGCTCAAGGTCCACTGGCGCGAGGAAGGCGTCGGCCACGACGTGATCGCCGCGGTGTTCGCCCGCGACAAGGACGACGACGTGGTGCGCTTCCGCGCCCGGGTCGCCGCCCTCGGCGACTTCCTTAAGGCCGAGGACGGCCGCAACCTTCTGATCGCCTATCGCCGCGCCGCCAACATCGTGCGCATCGAGGAGAAGAAAGACGGCGCGCGCTTCGACGCCGCGCCCGACGCCACCCTGCTCGCCACGCCCGAGGAAACCGCGCTCCACGCCGCCCTCGAACGGGCGGTGCCCGCCAGCGCCCGGGCGCTCGCCGCCGAGGACTTCGGCGGCGCGATGGCGGCGCTCGCCACCCTGCGCGCGCCGGTGGACGCGTTCTTCGACAAGGTCACGGTGAATTCCGAAGATCCCAAGCAACGGGACAACCGCTTGCGCATCCTCTCCCGCATCGGCGCGGCGATGGAAAGCGTGGCGGACTTCTCGCGCCTGGAAGGCTGAACCCCTTCCACCCGCGACAACTTGGCGATGCGGCCCTTCCTCCCGCGTGGAGGAAGGGCCGCGCTCACAAACATAGCCGGGAAACACCGGCGGGGCTTAACGAACAAGGAACACGGCGATGAGCAAATGGGTCTACACCTTCGGCGACGGCAAGGCCGAAGGTAGCGCGGCGATGCGCGACCTCCTGGGCGGCAAGGGCGCCAACCTGGCGGAAATGAGCACCATCGGGGTGCCGGTGCCGCCCGGCTTCACCATCTCCACCGAGGTCTGCACCTATTACTACACCCACGGCAACGCCTATCCGGCGGGTCTCGACGCGGCGGTCGCCGCGGCGGTGAAGGGCATCGAGGCGGTGATCGGCGCGGGCTTCGGCAACGCCGAGAACCCGCTGCTGGTGTCGGTGCGCTCCGGCTCGCGCGCCTCGATGCCGGGGATGATGGACACGGTCCTCAACCTCGGCCTCAACGACCGCACCGTGATCGGCCTCGCCAACCGCTCCGCCGACGAGCGCTTCGCCTACGACAGCTACCGCCGCTTCATCCAGATGTATTCCGACGTGGTGCTGGGCGTGGAGCACCACCTGTTCGAGGACGCCCTCGACGACGTGAAGCGCGACGCGGGCGTGACCCAGGACACCGAGCTCTCCGCCGCCGACCTGCGCGCCCTGGTGGACGCCTACAAGAAGATCGTCGCCGAGGAACTGGGCAAGCCCTTCCCGCAGAGCGTCGCCGACCAGCTCTGGGGCGCCATCGGCGCGGTGTTCGGCTCGTGGATGAACCAGCGCGCGATCACCTACCGCCGCCTTCACAACATCCCGGAAAGCTGGGGCACGGCGGTGACGGTGCAGTCGATGGTGTTCGGCAACATGGGGGCGGATTGCGCCACCGGCGTCGCCTTCACCCGCGACCCCTCCACCGGCGAGAACAGCTTCTACGGCGAATATCTGGTCAACGCCCAGGGCGAGGACGTGGTGGCGGGCATCCGCACGCCGCAGCACCTCACCGTCAAGGGCAAGACCAAGCACGGCAGCACCCTCCCGGCGATGGAGGAGGTGATGCCGACCCTGTTCGAGGACCTCGGCAAGATCCGCACCATCCTCGAGGCCCACTACAAAGACATGCAGGACATGGAGTTCACCATCCAGCAGGGCAAGCTGTGGATGCTCCAGACCCGCAACGGCAAGCGCACCGTGCGCGCGGCGGTGAAGATCGCCGTCGACATGGTGAACGAAGGCGTGCTGACCAAGGAGGAGGCGGTGCTGCGGGTCGAGCCGCAGGCCCTCGACCAGCTTCTCCACCCGACCCTCGACCCCAAGGCGCCGCGCAAGATCCTCGCCAAGGGCCTGCCCGCCTCGCCGGGCGCCGCCTCGGGCAAGGTGGTGTTCACCGCCGAGGACGCCGAGGCGTGGGTCAAGGACAAGGGCGAGAAGGTGATCCTCGCGCGCGCCGAAACCAGCCCCGAGGACATCGGCGGCATGCACGTGGCCGAGGGCGTGCTCACCACCCGTGGCGGCATGACCTCCCACGCGGCGGTGGTGGCGCGCGGCATGGGCACGCCGTGCGTGGCGGGCGCGGGCGAGATCCGCATCGACGCCAAGGCCCGCACCATGCGGGTGCGCGACGTGGTGGTGAACGAGGGCGACGTGGTCACCCTCGACGGCTCCACCGGCGAGGTGATCCTGGGCGAGGTGCCGACGATCCAGCCGGAGATGACCGGCGACTTCGCGACGCTGATGGGCTGGGTGGACGAGATCCGCACCCTCAAGGTGCGCACCAACGCCGAAACCCCGCTCGACGCCGAAACCGCGCGCAAGTTCGGCGCCGAGGGCATCGGCCTCTGCCGCACCGAGCACATGTTCTTCGACCCGAAGCGCATCGTCGCGATGCGCGAGATGATCCTGGCGCGCAACGAGGCGGGCCGGCGCGCCGCGCTCGCCAAGCTGCTGCCGTTCCAGCGCCAGGATTTCGTCGACCTGTTCACGATCATGAAGGGCCTGCCGGTGACGGTGCGCCTGCTCGACCCGCCGCTTCACGAGTTCCTCCCCAACACCGAGGCGGAGCAGGAGGAGGTGGCCAAGGCCTCCGGCGTGGACGCCGCCACGGTGCGCGCGGTGGTGCTGCAACTGCACGAAAGCAACCCGATGCTCGGCCATCGCGGCTGCCGCCTCGGCGTCACCTATCCCGAGATCTACGAGATGCAGGCGCGCGCCATCCTCGAGGCGGCGGTGCAGGTGTCGAAAGCCACCGGCACGAGCGTGGTGCCCGAGATCATGATCCCGCTGGTGATGGACAAGGCCGAGCTGGACATGATGAAGGCGGTGGTCGACGCCGTGGCGAAGGAAGTGTTCGCCGCCGCCGGCGTCACCCTCGACTACACCGTCGGCACCATGATCGAGCTGCCGCGCGCCGCCCTGCGCGCCGGAAAGATCGCCGAAAGCGCGGCGTTCTTCAGCTTCGGCACCAACGACCTCACCCAGACCACCCTCGGCATGTCGCGCGACGACGCGGGCAGCTTCCTCGAAATCTACCGCCGCAAGGGGGTGGTCGAGGCCGACCCGTTCGCGACGCTGGACCAGGAGGGCGTGGGCGAGCTGATCCGCATCGCCGCCGAGCGCGGTCGCGCCACCCGCCCGGGCATCAAGCTCGGCATCTGCGGCGAGCACGGCGGCGATCCGGCCTCCGTGGCGTTCTGCCAGTCGGTGGGGCTGGATTACGTCTCCTGCTCGCCCTACCGCGTGCCGATCGCCCGCCTCGCCGCCGCCCAGGCCGCGGTGCGGCAGAAGCAGGGGTAACAAAGCTCGCCGGAGGGACCTCGCTCCCTCCGGCTCCCCCTTTTTTCCCGCGAAGCGGATTTCCCAGTGATCCCCATCATCGCGCCGCCCCCGCTTCGCGCGCCACCAAACGGGGTCCGGGGCAGCGCCCTGGCCTGGTTTTTCCCCTCGGCGGGGGTGGGAAACGCCGGGCTTTTGCATTACTCTCGCGCGCGGGCAGGAGCGGGCGCATGACACAGGTTTCCTACATCGTCACCGTCGACAACCAGCTTCCGTATCTGGAAGCGATGCTGGCGAGCCTGCGCGCGCAGGAGGGGGACCACTCGCGGGAATACGTGTTCGTGGACGACGGCTCGGAGGACGGGTCGTTCGACGCGCTGATCCAGCGTACCCGCACCTGGCCGCGCACGCTGCTGATCCAGCAGCGCCGCCAGGGGCCGGGCGCGGCGGCGCTGGCGGGGGCCAAGGCGGCCACCGGTGACATCTGGATCTTCCTCGACGCCGACGTGGTGCTCAACCCGGCGGCGACGCGCATCGGCCACGAGGCGCTGAAGTCGGGCGCGGCGGACATGATCCTGTTTCCCCACGGCATCGCCCCCGCGCCGCTGTCCTACGATTTCGAGATGCCGCCCGCCGCGCCCGCGGTGCGGGTGGCGGACGACCCGCTGCTGGCGCTGCTCACCGAGTTTCCGGCGCCGCACCGGCGGATGATGATGCGCCGCGCGGTGTTCCGCGATCCCGGCCTGTTCGACCCGGGGGTCTACCTGCCCGAGGTGGCGCCGCCGCTCTATGCCGCGCTCACCCACACCGTGGGGATTCTCGACATGGTGCTGTCGGTGGGCCGGGCGGACGCGCCGAGCGCGCTGCGGCGGCGGGGCGGGCAGGCGGAATACGACCGTTCGCTGGCGGTGGCGCATTTCGTCACCGCCCGGCCCGATCTGCCCCGGCGCCTGCGCGCGGCGGCGCTGCGGGTGGCGGCGCGGCGCAGTTGGGAGGCGGGGCGCAAGGCGGGTTTGACTTCGCGGTTCTTCTGGCTGTATCTCAAGACCCTCCTCGGCTGGCCGATGGACGTTCCGGCGGCGCTGAAGGAGAGCCTCGCGGCGTGGGACGCCGACGCCATCCGGCGCCCGCCGCCGCCCAAAGGATAGCCCCGCGTGCCGCCACGCATCCTGTTCGTCACCTCGACCCGCATCGGCGATGCGGTGCTCTCCTCCGGCATTCTCGCCCATCTGGTCGAGAGCCGCCCCGACGCGCGCTTCACCGTCGCCTGCGGGCCGGTGGCGGCGAGCCTGTTCGCCGGGGTGCCGCGCCTCGACCGCACCATCGTGCTGACCAAGGGGCCGTGGATCGCGCACTGGCGCAAGCTGTGGCTCGAAACCGTCGGCACCCGCTGGGACACGGTGGTGGACCTGCGCCGCTCGGCGTTGGCGTGGATGCTGCTGGCGAAAAACCGCTACCGCCTCGGTCCGGAGCGCGGCGCGCACCGGGTGGTCGCCAACGGCGCGGCGCTCGGCCTCGACCCGCCGCCCGCGCCCCGGCTCTGGACCCTCCCCGAGCACGACGCCGCCGCCGCCCGCCTGATCCCCCCCGGCCCCCCGGTCCTCGCCATCGGCCCCACCGCCAACTGGCCGGGCAAGACCTGGCCGGTGGAGCGCTTCATCGAGCTGACGCGTCGCCTGACCGCCCCCGGCGCGCCGTTCGAAGGCGCGCGCGTGGCGGCGTTCGCCGCGCCGTCCGAGGCGGCGGGCGCCGAGGCGCTGGCGCGCGCCCTGCCCGAAGGCCAGGGGCTGGCGGTGACCGCCGAGCGCGACCTGCTGACGGTGTACGCGGCGCTCGGCCGCTGCGCGGCCTACGTCGGCAACGATTCCGGGCTGATGCACCTGGCCGCCGCCGCCGGGCTTCCCACTCTCGGCCTGTTCGGCCCGAGCCGGGAGGAGCTTTACGGCCCCTGGGGGCCGCGCGCGGCCGCGGTGCGCACTCCCGAACCCGCCGATGCCCTGGTGTCGACCCCGGGCTTCGACCACCGCACCACCGGCACGCTGATGGGCGGCCTGACGACCGAGGCGGTGGAAGCCGCCGCCCGCCAACTTTGGAGCCGCACGCGATGACGCTCTCCGCCCTGGTGGTGGTCCACAACGAGGAGGAGCGGCTCGCCGCCTGCCTCGAAAAGCTCGGCTTCGCCGACGAACTGGTGGTGGTGCTGGACAAGTGCACCGACGGCAGCCGCGAGATCGCCCTGCGCTTCACCGACGCGGCGCACCTCGTCGAAGGCAGCTGGGACCTGGAAGGCCCGCGCCGCAACACCGGCATCGCCGCCTGCTCGGGCGACTGGATCGTCGAGGTGGACGCCGACGAGCACGTGCCGTCCGCCCTCGGCGCGGAGATCCGCCGCGTCGCCGAGACCTCCGACGCCGACTACCACGAGATCCTCGTCGACAACTACATCGGCGCGCGGCTGGTGCGCTGGGGCTGGGGCGCGTCGTTCGGCAAGGCGGCGTATCCCGGGCTGTTCCGCAAGGGGGCGAAGACCTGGGGGCCGCAACGCGTCCACCCCTCGTTGGCGTGGCGCGGCCGCGACGGCGGCAAGGCGGTGAAGGGGGCGACGCTCGCCCACCGCCTCGACCACTTCGTCGACCGCGACATCAGCGACATGATCCGCCGCCTCGACCGCTACGCCACCCTGCGCGCCGCCGACCTGCGCGATTCAGGGGAGGTGGGCAGCCTCGCCAACAACCTGCGGCGGCTGGTCTCGCGGTTCTTCAAATGCTACGTCCGCCGCAAGGGCTATCGCGAGGGCGGCTGGGGCCTTCTGATCGCGCTGTGCGCCGGACTGTTCCCGCTGCTCGCCTACCTCAAGGCCTCCCTCGAGGAGGGCTGACGCCATGGCCCGCATCGTCATTGCCGACGACGGCATCCGTTTCGACGGGCGCACCCCCGAAACCTCGCCGTTGGGCGGCGCCGAGAGCGCGGTGGTGAGCTTGGCCGAGGCGTTGGCGGCGCGCGGGCACGCGGTGCGGGTGGTCAACAACTGCGCGGCGCCGCTGCTCCACAACGGCGTGAACTGGTCGCCGATTTCCGCCGGATTCCCCGACTCGGCGGACCTCTACATCGCCAATCGCGGCGATAAGCTGCTCCGTGCGATGCCGGGGGCGGGGCGCACCGCGTTCTGGGTCCACAACCCCGCCGGATACCTGCTCAAGTGGCGGTATCTCTGGAAGCTTTGGCGGGTCCGCCCGCCGATCGTGTTCGTCGGCGACTATCATCGCGGCACCTATCCCGCCTGGGCGCCCGACGGCGGCCGCGTCGTCATCCCCCTCGGCCTGCCCGAGAGCTTCCGCCGCGCAGAGCCTGCCGCCGCGCCGCCGCCGCCCCGGGCGATCTTCACCTCCAACCCGCTGCGGGGTCTCGACTGGCTGCTCGACCTGTGGCGCGACCGCATCCACCCGGCGGTGCCGACGGCGGAACTGCACGTATTCTCCGGCGCCGCGACTTACGGCTCGGCGGGCGAGGCCAAGGCGGAGGCCATGCGCGCAGTGCTGGAGAAAGCGAAGTTGCTCCACCCGCTCGGCGTGATCTTGCGGCAACCGGTGAGAAAGGCCATTCTGATCGAGGAACTGAGGTCGTCGCGGGTGTTCCTGTATCGGGGGGACGTCAACGAAACCTTCTGTTACGCGGTGGCGGAGGCCCAGGCCCTGGGCGTGCCGTGCGTGGTGAAGGACATCGGCTCGATGCGCGAGCGGGTGGTGGACGGCGAGACCGGGTACGTCTGCGCCGACACTCCGGACGGCGATTCGGCGTTCGCGCAACGGGCGGTGGAGCTGCTCGGCGGCAACGACGCCGATTGGCGGGCGATGCAGGCGCGGGCGCTCGATCTCCAGCGCCGCTGGGGATGGGACGAGGCGGCGGAACGGTGGGAAGCCCTGATGGGCCGACCGGAGTAGGAAAGGCGGTGCGAATTTGACGATTCGGGTGTTGCAGGCGATGGCCGGCGCCGAGCAGGGCGGGGCGGAGGCGTTTTTCGAGCGGCTGGTGTGCGCGCTGCACCGCGACGGCTTGCAGCAGCACGTGCTGATCCGCCGCAATCCGGCGCGCGCCGGGCGGCTCAAGGCCGCCGGGCTGACGCCGGTGGAGCTGCCGTTCGGCGGCGCGTTCGACTTCACCACCCGGCGCCACTTCGCGCGCGAGATCGCCCGCTTCAAGCCGCACGTGGTGATGACCTGGATGAACCGCGCCAGCGCGATGTGCCCGAAGGGCAACTTCGTCCACGTCGCGCGCCTGGGCGGCTATTACGACCTCAAATACTACAAGGGCTGCGATCACCTGATCGGCAACACCCCCGATATCGTCAACTACCTGGTGCGCGAGGGCTGGCCGCAGGACCGCGCCCATTACGTCCCCAACTTCGCCGAGGTGGACACCGCGGTGGAGCCGATGTCGCGCGCCGCCCACTACACCCCGAAGCACGCGCCGCTGGTGGTGGCGATGGGGCGCCTGCACGAGAACAAGGCTTTCGACATCCTGATCCGCGCGATGGCGCGGGTGCCGGATGCCTACCTCTGGCTGGCGGGCGACGGGCCGGAGCGGCAGAAGCTCGAGGCGCTCGCCCTTTCCGAAGGGGTGAAGCCGCGCACCCGCTTCCTCGGCTGGCAGCAGGACGTCTCGCCGCTCTTGGCGGCGGCGGACGTGTTCGTCTGCCCGTCGCGCCACGAGCCGCTCGGCAACGTGGTGCTGGAGGCCTGGGCGCTGGGCCGCCCGGTGGTGGCGGCGGACGCCCAGGGTCCGGGAATGCTGATCGACCACGGCCGCAACGGCCTGCTGGTGCCGGTGGACGACCCCGGCGCCCTCGCCCAGGGGATCGCCTGGATGCTCGGCAACCCGGCCGACGCGCGCGCCATGGCGCAGGCGGGGCAGGATTCTTACATGCAGGATTACAGTGCAAGCGTCGTGATTGCCCGCTATCGTAGGTTCTTCGAGAGCGTCGCCTCCGTCGCCGCGCCAGCGGAGGCGTGACGCACCTCGGCCGACCCAGCGCCGCCGGATCGTCGGGCGGCGCGGGGTTTCTTGCGTTCGGGCAATGAAGGGGGAAGCGGGTCCATGTGCGGCATCGCCGGCATCATCACCACGCCCGAGGGGCGGGCGATCCTCGAACGCCGCGACGCCTCGCTCGACGCGATGGCGGCGGCGATGGCGCATCGCGGCCCAGACGGCCGCGGCGATCTGCGCCGCGACGGCGTTGCCTTTTCCCACCTGCGGCTGGCGATCATCGACCTCACCGGCGGCGACCAGCCGCTGCACGGCCCGGGCGGCATGGCCCTGGTGGGCAACGGCGAGGTCTACAACTACCGCGAACTGCGCGGCGGCCTGCCGGGCGTCAACTTCGCCACCAATTCGGATTGCGAGCCGCCGCTCTACCTCTACAACCGCGACGGCCTGGGGTTCGTCGAGGGGCTGCGCGGCATGTACGCCCTCGCCCTGCACGACCCGGCCCACGACCGGGTGATCCTCTCCCGCGACCCGTTCGGCATCAAGCCGCTCTACGTGATGCCCACCAAGCTCGGCCTCGCCTTCGCCTCCGAGCCGCAGGCGCTGCTGGCGGCCGAGTGGGCGGAGCGCCGGGTGAGCGCGGAGAAGGCCACCGAGCTGCTGCAGCTCCAGTTCACCACCGGCAAGGACACGATCTTCCCCGACATCAAGCGCGTCGCGCCGGGGGAGACGATCGTGGTCGAGCAGGGGCGGATCGCCGGGCACCATTACCGCTCGTGCTGGCCCGCGCCGGACCCGGAGGCGGCGAAGTGGCAGACCAGCGGCGAGCGGGCGGTGGAGCGCTTCGACCAGGTGTTCCAGGACACCGTGGAGTTCCACCAGCGCTCCGACGTGCCCTACGGCATGTTCCTCTCGGGCGGGGTGGACAGCTCGGCGATCCTCGCGATGATGGCGCGGCTCAACGGCCAGCCGGTCAAGGCGTTCACCGCCGGGTTCCCGGAAACCGGCGTGCACGACGAGCGCGACCACGCCCGCGCGGTGGCGCAGGCGGTGGGGGCCGAGCACGTGGAGGTGGCGATCCAGGAGTTCGACTTCTGGGCGCACCTGCCGAAGATCGTCGCGGCGATGGACGACCCGGTGGCCGACTACGCGATCGTGCCCACCTGGTTCCTGGCGCGCGAGGCGGCGAAGTCGGTGAAGGTGATCCTCTCCGGCGAGGGCGGCGACGAGATGTTCGCGGGCTACGGCCGCTATCGCGGCGCGGTGCGGCCCTGGCCGTTCAAGAAGGCGATGCGCGCCAAGGGGGCGCTCGACGGCTTCGGCGTGCTGCGCGACGACGGCACCGGCTGGCGGCGCGGCATCGCCGCGGCGGAAAAGGCGGTGGCCGCCGCCGGGCTGAAGGGGTTGCAGGCGCAGCAGGCGGTGGATTGCCTCGACTGGCTGCCCAACGACCTGCTCACCAAGCTCGACCGCTGCCTGATGGCCCACGGCGTCGAGGGCCGGGTGCCGTTCCTCGACATGGAGATCGCGCGCTTCGCCCAGACCCTGCCGGACAGCCTGCGCGTCCACGGCCGCCTCGGCAAATACGTGGTGCGCCGCTGGCTGGAGAAGCACCTGCCGCAGAGCAAGCCGTTCGCCAAGAAGCGCGGCTTCACCGTGCCGGTGGCGGAGTGGATCGGCCTCGAGGCCAAGGCCCTGGGGCCGCTGGTGGCGGCCAACCCGGGCGTCGCGGAAATCTGCGACCCCTCGGCGGTGCAGAAGGTGTTCGCCGCCCTCGCCACCGAGAACCCGGACAAGCGCACCGGCGCCGCCGCCTGGCACCTGCTGTTCTACGCCCTCTGGCACCGCCGCCACATCGAGGGCGCGTCGGCGGCGGGCGGGGTGTTCGACGTTCTCAAGGGATAACCCCCGGTGACTTCCGGCAATTCCGGTCTATATTTCCCGGACGGGTTTTCGGGAAAGGACGGATGATGGCCGATCGTTACGACTGGGTGCTGCGCGGCGCGGCGGTGTTTACCCCCAAGGGGCTGGTCTCCGCCGACATCGGCGTGAGCGGCGGCCGCGTCGCCAAGGTCGGCGACATCCGCCCCGGCTCCGGCGCGGTGGAGGACACCCTCTCCGGCCTCACCGTGCTCCCCGGCGTGATCGACACCCAGGTCCACTTCCGCGAGCCGGGCGCCGAGCACAAGGAAGACCTCGCCACCGGCACCGCCGCCGCCGCCAAGGGCGGCGTCACCGCGATCTGCGACATGCCCAACACCAAGCCGGTCACCACCTCGCCCGAGGCGCTGGCCGACAAGGTGGCGCGCGGCAAGGGGCGGGCGTGGGTGGACTACGCCTTCTACCTCGGCGCCACCGCCGAGAACGCCGCCGACCTCGCCGCCTGGGAAAACCTGCCGGGCTGTTGCGGCATCAAGGTGTTCATGGGGTCGTCCACCGGCACCCTGCTGGTGGACGAGCAGGCGGCCCTCGAAACCATCTTCGCCACCGGCAGGCGCCGCATCGCCGTCCACGCCGAGGACGAAACCCGCCTCAAGGCGCGCCACGCCCTGGTGGCGGACGGCGCGCCGGTGGCGATGCACCCGGTGTGGCGCGACGAGGAGGCGGCGACGATCGCGGTGCGCCGCCTGATCGACCTCGCCCGCCGCTCGGGCCGCGCCGCCCACTGCCTGCACGTCACCAGCGCCGGGGAAATGGAGCTGCTGCGCGACAGGCCCGAGAGCCTCACCGTGGAGGTGACGCCCCAGCACCTCACCCTGGCGGCGCCCGAGGCCTACGACCGCCTCGGCACCCTGGCGCAGATGAACCCGCCGATCCGCGACGCGCGCCACCGCGACGCGCTGTGGGCGGCGCTCAAGGCGGGGGTGGTGTCGTGCCTCGGCTCCGACCACGCGCCCCACACCCGGGAGGAAAAGGCGCAGCCCTATCCCAAGTCGCCCTCCGGCATGCCGGGGGTGCAGACCCTGGTGCCGGTGATGCTCGACCACGTCAACGCCGGGCGGCTCGGGCTTTCGGATTTCGTGCGGCTGTCGTCGGCCAATCCGGCGGCGATGTTCGGGATGAGCGGGCGCGGCCGGGTGGCCGAGGGCTACCGCGCCGACTTCACCATCGTCGACATGGGGGCGCAGCGCACCATCGCCGACGACTGGATCGCCAGCCGCTGCGGCTGGACGCCGTTCAACGGCATGCGCGTCACCGGCTGGCCGGTGATCACCGCGGTGGGCGGCCGGGTGGTGATGCGGGAGGACGCGCTGATCGGCACGCCCAAGGGCGAGCCGATCGGCTTCGACCCGGTCTGAGCGCCCGAGCCCTCCCGCACGTCGTCACCCCCGGCGCGACCGGGGGTCCATGCGTCCACGGCCAATGCCCCGGGGCGGGGCGAGCCGGTCTGAGTCAGACCGGCCGTCCGTCGCGCAGCTTTTCGCCGGTGACCGGGTCGGTCTCGGCGGTCTTGAACGGGAAGGGCAGAAGGCCCGCGCCGCCGGCCTCGCTCCGCGCCGTGTCGCCCGCGTCGTCGTCCGGCGCCTTGGCGGCGATCGGCCGGTCGGCGTTGGCGGCGGCCTCGGCGGTCTTCTCCTCGGTGTCCTTCTGGATCCGCGCCTCGATGGTTTCCTGGATCTTGGCTTCGATCTTGCGGCGTTCCTCGGGCGGCAGGGCGGCCAGCTCTTCCTCGGTCAGGCCCATGCTGCCGAGGATTTGCGCGCGCATCCGCTCCTCGGGGGTCTTGTCCATGAAGTCGAGGAACTCCTTCGCCGCGTCCGAGAGGCCGAGCTCCTGGGCCGCCACCGCGGTATCCGGCGTGGCGACCTGGGCGCCGAGGGTGCTCTCGATGGTGCGGGTGCGGGCCTCGGAGGTGCGCTCGGCGGTGGCGAGGGTCTTCTGCCACAGGCTGGCGTCCGCCGACGCGCCGCCGACGGTGGAGGCGACGAGGGCGGAACGGTCGATTTCACGGGTGCTGATGCTGGTCATCGCGGGCCTCGGTATGGCTGAATCCACTCCTTCCAAGCAAATCGCGCGCCAGACAAAACGCGTTTCCCATCAATAGGGTGGCTCCGGGCGGGGCGGCAAGGTGTGCCGGTCGGGCAGGGTGCTGGGCAAAATCCGCCGGGTGGGGAACGGCTCCGCGCGCCGTGCGTTGGCCTCGCGATGCTGCCGCCCCGGAAGCGGCGGCCCGTCACTTTCAGAGGAGACCGAAATGCCGAAGGAAAAGGGACTGGAAGACCTGTTCCACGACACCCTGCGGGACGTCTACTACGCCGAACGCAAGATCGTCTCCGCGCTGCAGAAGATGAAGCGGGCGGCCCTCGCCGACGAGCTGGAGGCCGCCTTCGACCGCCACCGCGAGCAGACCCAGGGGCAGATCGAGCGCCTCCAGCGGGTGTTCGAGATCATCGGCAAGCCCGCGCGCGGCAAGACCTGCGAGGCGATCGAGGGTCTGGTGGGCGAGGCCGAGGAGGTGATCGAGGAATACAAGGGCACCGCCGCCCTCGACGCCGGGCTGATCGCCTGCGCCCAGGCGGTGGAGCACTACGAGATCAGCCGCTACGGCACCCTCAAGCGCTGGGCCCAGGAACTCGGCCACGGCGAGGCGGTCAAGCTGCTCGACGAGATTTTGAAGGAGGAGGCGCAGACCGACGCCGACCTCACCAAGCTCGCCGACGGCTTCGCCAACGACCGCGCGAAAGCCGGCAAGGTGGCCTGACGCAGAAACGCGGCGAGCCGGGGGATGCCCGGCTCGTTGCGACGTCTCGATACGTGGGGGGAATGGTGCCGCCGAGAAGAATTGAACTTCCGACCCCACCCTTACCAAGGGTGTGCTCTACCCCTGAGCTACGGCGGCACATTCGCGGGTAACTCGCGTCTTTCGACGTGAGGCGGCTTTCATACACAAGCCCGAGGACCCTGGCAAGCCCTTAAGCGAAAAAATCGGCACCGGAATTCCGGGAATGGAGTATCCTCCGCCCCGGACGGCGGTTTTTCATGCGTGGAGAGGGCGATGGCGGGCGAGGGCGGGGAACGCGAGCGGCTGGCGGCGGAGGCGCTGCGGCGCAACCTGCGCCTCAGGCGCGCGCAGGCGAGCGCCCGCGCGGCGGCGGATGACACCTTGCCGAGCGCGGCGCTTGCCGCTAAGACTGTCGGCACCGCGGACGGGAGCAAGGAAGGGCCGAACATGGGCGTGATGCCGGACCACTGGATTCGCAAGATGGCGCACGAGCAGGGGATGATCTCCCCGTTCGAGGACCGCCTGCACCGCGAGGGGGTGATCTCCTACGGCCTGTCGTCCTACGGCTACGACACCCGCTGCTCCACCGAATTCAAGATCTTCACCAACGTCGATTCCGCGGTGGTGGACCCGAAGGCGTTTTCCGACAAGAGCTTCGTCGACCGCAACACCGACGTCTGCGTGATTCCGCCGAACAGCTTCGCCCTCGCCCGCACCGTGGAATACTTCAAGATCCCCGACGACGTGCTGGTGATCTGCCTCGGCAAGTCCACCTACGCCCGCTGCGGCATCATCGTCAACGTCACGCCGCTGGAACCCGGGTGGGAGGGCCACGTGACGCTGGAGTTCTCCAACACCACGCCGCTGCCCGCCAAGATCTACGCCAACGAGGGCGTGGCGCAGTTCATCTTCCTCAAGGGCGACAGCCCCTGCGAGGTGACCTACCGCAGCCGCTCGGGCAAGTACATGAGCCAGACCGGCGTCACCCTGCCGCGCCTCTAGGACCGACACACGCATGGACAGCATCCGAATTCGCGGCGGCATCCCGCTGAAGGGCACGATCCCGATCAGCGGGGCGAAGAACGCCGCGCTGCCGCTGATGGCGGCGACCCTCCTTTCCGCCGAAACCCTGACGCTGCGCAACCTGCCGCACCTGGTGGACATCACCACCATGGCCAACCTGCTCGCCTCCCACGGCGTCGCCCTGCACATGAACGGCGGCGCGGGCGAGGGCTGCGGCGGCCGGGTGCTGGAGCTGACCACCGCCCGGATCACCGACACCACTGCCCATTACGACCTGGTGCGCAAGATGCGCGCCTCGATCCTGGTGCTGGGGCCGCTGCTGGCGCGGGAAGGCCGGGCGCGGGTGTCGCTGCCGGGCGGCTGCGCCATCGGCGCGCGGCCGGTGGACTTGCACCTCAAGGCCCTCGAACAGATGGGCGCCACCATCGCCATCGACGGCGGCTACGTGGACGCGCGGGTGGACGGCCGCCTCAAGGGCGCGCATCTGGTGTTCCCGCAGGTCACCGTCACCGGCACCGAAAACCTCCTGATGGCGGCGACGCTGGCCGATGGCGAGACGATCATCGACAACGCCGCCCGCGAGCCGGAGGTGGCCGATCTCGCCCACTGCCTGATCGCCATGGGCGCCGAGATCGAGGGCGTCGGCACCTCGCGCCTGGTGGTGCGGGGCAAGGACGCGCTGCACGCCGCCACCCACGCGGTGCTGCCCGACCGCATCGAGGCCGGGTCCTACGCCGTCGCCGCGGCGATCACCCGCGGCAAGGTGCTGCTGGAAGGCGCCGACGCCACCCACATGGCGGCGCTGATCAAGGTGCTGACCGCCGCCGGGGTGTCGGTGGAGGCGCGCGAGGGCGGTCTGCTGGTGGACGCGGAGAACCGCGCGATCCGTGGCGTCGACGTGATGACCGAGCCGCACCCGGGCTTCCCCACCGACATGCAGGCGCAGGTGATGGCGCTGTTCGCCACCGCCGAGGGCGCGGCGCTGATGACCGAAACCATCTTCGAAAACCGCTTCATGCACGTTCCCGAGTTGAAACGCATGGGCGCGGACATCAACATCCATAACAACTCGGCGATCGTGCGCGGCGTTTCCAAGCTTTCGGGCGCGCCGGTGATGGCCACCGACTTGCGCGCGTCGATGTCGCTGGTGCTGGCGGCGCTGGCGGCGCCGGGGGAAACCACCATCGCCCGCGTCTACCACCTGGACCGCGGCTACGAGCGCCTGGAACAGAAGCTCGCCGCCTGCGGCGCGGAGATCGAACGCCTGAGGGGCTGAACGGAGACGGACGTGCCTGCGATCGAACGGTTCATCCTGGCGTTGCCGAAAGGCCGGATCCTCGAGGAGGCGATGCCGCTGGTGCGCGCCGCCGGGATCGAGCCGGAGCCGGACTTCGACGACCCGAAATCGCGCAAGCTGCGCTTCGCCACCAACCATGCGGATGTGGAGATCATCCGCGTGCGCAGCTTCGACGTCGCCACCTTCGTCGCCTTCGGCGCCGCCCACTTCGGCATCTGCGGCAACGACGTGCTGACCGAGTTCGACTACGCCGACATCTACGCCCCCCTCGACCTCGGCATCGGCCGTTGCCGCCTGTCGGTGGCGGCGCCGGTGGACGTGCTGGCGGAGGATCACCCGTCGCGCTGGAGCCACATCCGCGTCGCCACCAAGTATCCGGCGCTGACGCACAAGCACTTCTCCGCGCGCGGCGTGCAGGCCGAGTGCGTCAAGCTCAACGGCGCGATGGAACTGGCGCCGCGCCTCGGCCTCTGCCGCCGCATCGTCGACCTCGTCTCCTCCGGCGCCACCTTGAAGGCCAACGGCCTGGTGGAGGTGGAGACGATCTGCGAGGTGACCTCGCGCCTGATCTTCCACCGCCCGACCTTCAAGACCCATTCGGACGCGATGCAGGGCTGGCTCGGACGCTTCCGGGAGGTGACCGATGCCCGTGTCGCTTGACGCCCGCGCGCCGGATTTCGAGGCCCGCTTCGCCGCGCTGCTGGCGGGCAAGCGCGAAACCTCGGTGGACGTGGCCGACGCGGTGGCGGCGATCCTCGCCGAGGTGCGCGCCGACGGCGACGCCGCGCTGATCCGCCTCACCGCCAAGTTCGACCGCCTGGAGCTGACCCCGGAAACCCTGCGCGTGACCGACGCCGAGATCGCCGCCGCCGAGGCGGAATGCGACCCGGAGCTGCTCGCCGCCCTCGACCTCGCCGCCGACCGCATCGCCCGCTTCCACGAGAAGCAGATGCCGCAGGACCTCGCCTACACCGACGCGGTGGGCGCGCGCCTCGGCCTGCGCTGGTCGGCGGTGGACGCGGCGGGGCTTTACGTCCCCGGCGGCACCGCCTCCTATCCCTCCTCGGTGCTGATGAACGCGATCCCGGCCAAGGTGGCGGGGGTGAAGCGGCTGGTGATGACGGTGCCGATGCCCGGCGGCGCGGTGAACCCGCTGGTGCTGGCGGCGGCGAAGCGCGCGGGGGTGGACGAGGTCTACCGCGTCGGCGGCGCCCAGGCGGTGGCCGCGCTCGCCTACGGCACCGCGACGATCCGCCCGGTGGACAAGATCGTCGGCCCCGGCAACGCCTACGTCGCCGCCGCCAAGCGGATGGTGTTCGGCACCGTCGGCATCGACATGATCGCCGGGCCTTCGGAGGTGCTGGTGGTGGCCGACGCCGCCAACGACCCGGACTGGATCGCGGTGGACCTGCTGTCGCAGGCGGAGCACGACGCCGCCGCCCAGGCGATCCTCCTCACCGACGACGCCGGGTTCGCCGGGCGGGTCGCGGCGGCGGTGGACAAGCGCCTGGAAACCCTGCCGCGCGCCGCCATCGCCGCGGCGAGCTGGCGCGACCACGGCGCGCTGATCGTCGTCCCCTCGCTGGACGACGCCCCGGCGCTGATCGACCGCGTCGCGCCCGAGCACCTGGAACTGGCGGTGGCGGACCCGGACGCGCTCGCCGCCCGGGTGCGCCACGCGGGGGCGATCTTCCTCGGCCGCACCACGCCCGAGGCGCTGGGCGATTACGTCGGCGGGCCGAACCACGTTCTCCCCACCGCCCGCAGCGCGCGCTTTTCCTCGGGCCTCGGGGTGCTCGACTTCCTCAAGCGCACCACGCTGCTGGGCGCCTCCCCGGCGGCGGTGGCGGCGATCGGCCCGGCGGCGGTGCGGCTGGCCGAAAGCGAGGGCCTCACCGCCCACGCCCTCTCGGTCTCCCTCAGATTGACGCCATAGGTTTGCCATGGACCAGCCGTACACCATCGCCGAGGTGACGCTGGACGAGCACACGCTCCACCCCCGTCCGGAGGTGGAGCACGAACGGGCGGTGGCGATCTTCGACCTGCTCGAAGAGAACATGTTCCGCCCGATCGACTGGCCCCACCCCGGGCCGTATGCCCTCAACCTCTCGCTCGCCGAGAGCCGACTGTGCATCGACGTGCAGCCGGTGGCGTGCCCGCCGGAGGGGTGCGAGAGCCTGCGGCTGATCCTGCCGTTGAAGTCGTTCCGCTCGATCGTGCGGGACTACTTCCTCGTCTGCGAGAGCTATTACGACGCGATCCGCACCGCCACGCCCTCGCAGATCGAGGCCATCGACATGGGACGCCGCGCCCTCCACAACGAGGGTTCGGACGTGTTGCGCGAACGCCTCGCCGACAAGGTCGAGATCGACCACATGACGGCGCGGCGGCTGTTCACCCTGCTGTGCGTGCTCTACCTCAAGACCTGAGCCGGAAGATGTCCCGACTGCCGACCGCCGTCCTGTTCGCCTGCAACGCCAACGCGATCCGCTCGCCGATGGCGGCGGCGCTGTTCCGCGCCGCGCACGGCCGCAAGGCGTATGTGGAATCCGCCGGTCTCGAGGCGGGGGAGCCGGACCCGTTCGTGCCGGTGGTGCTGGCGGAGGCGGGCATCGGCGGCATCGACGACCACCAGCCGAAAGCCTTCGACGACCTGGTGGACGACAACTTCGAGGTGATCGTCGCCCTGAGCCGCGAGGCCTTCGACCGCGCCCAGGAGATCACCCGCACGGTGCATTGCGAGGTGGTGTTCTGGCCCACCGAGGACCCGGCGCTGGTGGAGGGCAACCGCGAGACCCGCCTCGACGCCTACCGCCGCGTGCGCGACGACTTGCGCATCCGCATCCTGCGCGAGTGGCCGATGGGCGTGCCCGCCGCCGAACCGGCGCCGGTGGAGACCGCGGCGGAGCCGGAGGGCGGGATGAAGCTGCGCCGCCGCGGACGCGACATCTGGAGCCGGGTGCGGATGGGCATCCGGCGGATGCGCCGATAACCCCGGAACCTTTGGGGTCGCTCTGCGGTTTCGTGGAAATCGCTTGATTCGCCCGCCTATCCGGAGCAGTAAGAGAGCGTCGAAAAACCCCGCCCGCCATCGGGCGCGTGATGAGGACCTATGGCCAAAGAAGATCTGATCGAATTCTCGGGCACCGTCACCGAGCTTCTGCCCAACGCGATGTTCCGGGTGAAGCTCGACAACGAGCATGAAATTCTCGCGCACACTTCCGGCAAGATGCGCAAGAACCGCATTCGCGTGCTCGCGGGCGACCGCGTGCAGGTCGAGATGACCCCCTACGACCTGACCAAGGGTCGCATCACCTTCCGCTTCAAGTAAGCGCGGGCGCGAGGCTCCAGATGTCCGCCGCCCCGCCGCCCCTGATCCTCGCCTCGGCCTCGCCCAGGCGACGCGATCTGTTGCTCCAGATCGGCATCGCGCCCGCGCGCATCCTGCCGCCCGACGTGGACGAAACCCCGCGCAAGGACGAACTGCCGGCGGCGCTCGCGCTGCGCCTGGCGGAGTTGAAGGCGCGCGCGGTGGCGGCCGAAAACCCCGAGGCGGCGGTGCTCGCCGCCGACACCGTGGTCGCCTGCGGCCGCCGCATCCTGCCCAAGGCCGAAGACGAGGCGACGGCGCGGGAGTGCCTGCTGCGCCTCTCCGGGCGGCGGCACCGGGTCTACGGCGGCATCTGCGTGGTCGCGCCGGGCCTCGCCCAGCCGCGCCTGCGCCGGGTGCTCACCGCCGTCACCTTCAAGCGCCTGTCGGAGGCGGAAATCCGCCTCTACCTCGCCTCGGGCGAGTGGCGCGGCAAGGCGGGCGGCTACGCCATCCAGGGCCTCGCCGGGCGCTTCGTCACCCAGTTGGTGGGGTCCTACGGCAACGTCGTCGGCCTCAGCCTGCCGGAAACCGCCAACCTGCTGGCCGCGGCGGGCATCCGCCACCCGGCGGAGTCCTAGCCGATGACCCGCCTCGCGGTCGCGGCCACCCGCCACCCGGGCGAAACCCGCGCGCTGCTGACCGACGCCGAGGGCCGGGTGCTCGAGGTGCGGTTGTTTCGCGGCACCCCCGAATCCGCCGAGGGCGCGATCTGGCGCGGTCGCGTCGTCGCCACCCTGGCGGCGGCGCGCGCGGTGCTGGTGGACGTGGGCGGCGCGGTGCCGGGCCTGCTGCCGCTGTCCGAATGGCGGGGCGAGCCGCCCGCCGAGGGTCAGGCGGTGCTGGCGATGATCGACCGCCCGGCGCGCGCCGAAAAGGGGCCGCGGCTCACCGGGCGCATCCGCCTGGCGACGCCCCGGCTGATCTTCTCCCCCTTCCGCGCCGGGGTTTCCGTCTCCCGCCGCCTGGCGCCCGAGGCGGCGCGGCGGCTGACGCAGTGGGCCGAGGCGGGGGCGCTGCCCGGCGAGGGCTGGGTGGCGCGCGGCGCCGCCGCCGGATTCGCCGAGGCGGTGCTGACTCGCGACCGCGAGCGCCTGCGGCAACGCTGGGACGAGATTCGCGCCAAAGCCGCCGAACCCGGCGGCGCCGCGCTGCTGCGGCCCGCGCCCGACCCGTTCGCCGAATGGCTGGCGGATTTCGGCGCCGAACTCGGCTCGGTGTCGGTATCCGCCGGGGTGCTCACCCACGCGGCGCGCGGCGTGCTGGTGGAGCGGGTGCCGCTGCTCGCCTCCTTGGGCGACCCGTTCGCCGAGGCGGGCGGCGAGGACGCGCTGGCCGAGGCGCTGGCGCCGGTGGTGGCGCTGCCGGGCGGCGGACGCCTGATTCTGGAGCCGACCCGCGCCTTCCTCGCCGTGGACGTGGACACCGGCGGCGCCACCGAGGCGGACGCGGCGCGGCGAATCAACGACGCCGCCGTCGATGCCCTTGCGAAAGAACTGGTGTTGCGCAATATCGGCGGAGGGGTGGTGGTGGACGCGGTGCCCGAGGCGCGCAAGGGCGCCACCGACGCGCAGCGCCGCCGCCTCGCGGACCGCCTGCGGGCGGCGGGCGACGCGCGGCTCACCGTGGCCGGGTGGACGCCCCTCGGCCGGATCGAGGCGGTGCGCGAACGGCGCGGCCTGTCGCTGGCGGAGACCGTGTTCGGCGACCCCCTGGACGGCGGCGACGCCGCCACCGAAACCGCCGCCCTCGCCGCGCTGCGCGACTGGGTGGCGGCGGCCCGCCAAGGCCCGGCGCCGCGCCCGGCGCTGTCGCCCGCGGCGGCGGGATGGCTCGAAGGCCCCGGCCGCGGCGCGGCGGCGGAGGCGGAAGCGATGACCGGCGCCCGGTTGAGCTGGCGCGTCGGGGGAGGGGAAAGATGAGCGAGAAGACCTGCCCGATTTGCGGCAAGCCCGCCGACGCGATCCACAAGCCGTTCTGCTCGCGGCGCTGCCGCCTCGTCGACCTCAACCGCTGGATGACCGGCGCCTACGCGGTTCCGGCGGTGGAGGAGGACGACGACGAAAACTGGGAAACCGTCCACGACGGCCGCGAGGAACCCTAAGGCTGCGCCGAGCGGCAATCGGGCGGCTCGGGGGGCACGCGGTTGAGCGCGGCTATGGCGGGCCAGTGGACGCTGCTGCGCACCACGCAGGAAAACAGGTCGTGGGCCACCTCGGCGTAGCCCGGCACCTCCGGGTTCCACGCCGCCTCGAAGAACGCCCGCGCCTCGGGCAGGTGGCCGCCGTAGATCAGCGCGGTGGCGCGGTCGAGCAGCTCGAAGGGCAGGAAGTCCATCTCCCGCGCCGACGACCAGTCCCACGCCGCGCGGTCGGCCAAGAGGTCGGCGAGGACCGGCGCGGGGGTGCGCATCGCCGCTTCGTCGGGCACCAGGTGCTCGCCCTCCAGCCGGTAGACCACCCGGGGCGCGGCGGACCCGGCGAACGACGCCCGCCAGTAGGCGAAAATCTCCTCGCCGCCCACCACCCGCCAGACGCCGTCGGCGCCCTTTTCGAAGCGGGCGCCGTAGTTGCCCTCGAACGGCATCGGCAGCACCCGCACCGCCTCGCCCAGATCCACCACCATCAGCGCGAAGCAGCAGTGGGCGCCGCCCGAAAACGTCTCGACCACGAATTGCGGCGCGGTGCCGCCGGTGAGGTTCTCGCCGAACGGCGGCGCCGCCGCGCCGCCGGTCCAGGCGCCCGGCGCGTTGAGGGAAATCCGGTTCTCCACCACGTCGAGGGCGACGGTGCCGCCGCGCGACACCACCAGCCGGTCCTCGAACAGGTTGCGCTCCGGCACGCGCGGCGCCAGGGCGATGTCGTAGCCGCCCAGGCTCCAGGTGCGCACCGGCTCCGCCGCCGCCGCGGGCAGGGCGAGCAGGCGGAGCGCGGCGATCCACCCGATGCGCATGGCGACCTCAGTGGCAGCCGCAGCCTTCGCCGCAGCAGCCTTCGTCGGCGCCCGGCTCGAAAAAGCCGATCGCCGCGCCGCTCGGGTCGGTGAGCAGGCCGATTCGACCGATTCCCGGCACCGCGAACACCTCGCGCACCGGCCGCGCGCCCGCTTCCACCGCCGCGGCCACCGCAGCGTCCACGTCGTCGGTGGCGATGTAGGCGAACCAGTGGGGCGGAATCCCCTCGAACAGGGGGCCGGAAATGTCGAAAATCCCCGCCACCGGGCGGCCGTCGCGGATCGCCACCACATAGGGGCCTTCGGCGCTGGCGTGGGATACCTCGTAGCGCCAGCCGAACACCTCGGCATAGAAGCGCTGCGCCGCCTCCACGTCGCGGGTGAGAAGTTCGTTCCAACAGAATTCGCCGTGCATGGGTCTCTCCGTTTCTGGCGTGCTTCGGCACATCTGGGGGCCGCGCCCCCGGTTGTCAGCGCCCCGGACGCAAACCGATAAAAAAGTCGAACCGTGCATCGAACACGCTGGACACGCGGCCGAAACTTTTCTATACGTTCCGCCTCCGCCGCGATGGGGCGAATGCCCCGCCCGCCGCGTGTGCCCAGGTAGCTCAGTTGGTAGAGCATGCGACTGAAAATCGCAGTGTCGGTGGTTCGAATCCGCCCCTGGGCACCATTCCTCTCCTAAACCGTTGAGAGGAAAGAAATCCTTCCAAATCATGGCCTAGCAGCATCCCCGGTGGTACAAACAGGGGTACAACTGTGGTCCTTGCCATGAGCCGTCCCGTCAAACATCCGAAGACCGGGGTCTACTATTTCCGAAAGGTTGACGTCTGCTGACGGCTCCCTCTTAGCGGCGTAGCGTTTGGAACAGGCGGAAGGCTGAGGTGCTCACGGCTGTACGCCGAAGTGGGGTTCTATATGCCGAGAAGAAAGCAATTCAAAGGGATTTGCCGCGATATTCTTGATAGCTTTGCGAGTAGGTACAATGATCTAGATGGCTACTGGGCCTTAGGGAAGTACTTGGTGTTCCTAATGGAAGAGGGGCAAAAGGAGTTGCGCTTCCAGTTGCAGATAGGGGAAACGGTGCCTGAGTGCACAAGATTCAGCGCTGCGGCTAAATACTATAGGGGAGCGGTGTCGCGGCTGATGGATGCGAATGCGATGCCCGATCATTGGTTTGCGGATGCTGAGATCAAATTTATCATAACGGGGCCGACGGAAGTTTTCTGTGACATTGAAATCGTGTCTGATCTCGGCAGGATTTACCGCAATGAGTGCAAGATTAACGTGTCGCCTCATGACCCTCTCCGGGAGCTCCGGCGCGGACGCCCGTTTGGTCCGTCAAATCAAAAGGGCCAGTAAATAGCGCTATACCCGTCTTCGATGTGGGCGTCTGGAAATCAAAGGAAACGGGGTCGAAGGCAGGTGTCCCGCGCGGACCTAGAGCTTTGATCCATCTGAAAACAATGACACCGCCCCTGGGCACCATTTCTTTTTCGTTTGCAGCCGCGCCTTCGAGCGCGGTTTTTTGTTGGCCGGGCGGTGGCGCGAAAGGGGGGAGTCGTGGGTAAGGTTTTGATGGGGTTCGTTGCGCTGCTGTGGCTGGCGGTGGCGCCCGCGTGGGCGGCGCCGGCGGTGTGGCGGGCGTATGACGCGGATACGCAGGTGTTCCTGTTCGGCGGGGTGCATCTGCTGCGGCCCGACGTCGCGTGGCTCGACGACGAGCTGATGGCGCGGTTCGCGGCGGCGGAGCGGATCTACATGGAGGTTTCGCCCGAGGAGCGCGCGCCCGAGGCGCTGCTGCCGGTGCTGCTGCGGCATGCGATCCTGGCGCCGCCCGCGACCCTGGCGGAGCGGCTGCCCGCCGATCTCCATGCCCGTCTGGGCGAGGAGATGCGGCGGGTGGGGATCGACCCCGCCACCCTCCAAGGGGCGCGGCCGTGGTTCGCGGGCACGCTGGCGGTGCAGGCGGGGCTGGCGCAGTTGGGGTACCGGGAGGCGGACGGCGTCGAGGCGGTGCTGGGCCGGTTGGCGGCCGGGCGGCCGATCCTCGGGCTGGAGAGCGCGGAGGACGGCATCGCCGCCCTCGGCCTGCTCGCCCCCGCCGAGGAGGTGGAGCTGGTGCGCGAAAGCCTGGACGAGATGCCCAACCTCGGCCCGCTGATGGACGCCACCCTGGCGGCGTGGCTGGCGGGGGACCAGGACGCCCTGGAGCACGCCGTGATGGACAGCCAGTTCCGCAACCTGCCGGAGCTGCGCCGCGCGCTGGTGGTGGAGCGCAACCGCAAATGGGCCGACCGGCTGGCGGGTGAGGCGATGGCGGTGCCGGGCACCGCGTTCGTCGCCGTGGGGGCGGCGCATCTGGTGGGCGCGGATTCGCTGGTGCGGATGCTCGAAGCCCGGGGCGTGGCGGTGGAGCGGATTCGCTGACCCGTCGCCGCCCGGAGCAAAACGGGAAGCCGGTTCTGCCGCGGTCATGCCCCTGTATGCGGACGGCGTCCGGTGGATGTTCGTTGCACGCACGAGTCCTCATAGGTTGAGTTCTTCAAACATTAAATCGTGGGATAGGTGTACCCGGGATATGTAAAAATGCGCGCTGCAAGGCCAACCGGGAGGAGTATGCGATGGCTTCGAGCGGCAAGTATCCGGGTCCGATTCTCGCGCGGCTCAGTGCGATGATGGACGAACTGATGCGCATTGCGGAACAGATCGAGGCGCAAGAGCGCGCCCGCAGCTTCGCCGCGCGCCGCCGCGACGACGCCATCGAGGCCCTGGGGGCGGAGAACGTGGTGCCCTTTCGACGCCGATCGTCGGAACCCAACCGGTCCCTCTGACGCCCGGCGGCGTCAGCGCGAGAACAGCACCGGCACCGTCATGTGCGCGAGGATGTGGCGGGTGCCGCCGCCCCGGGCCAGTTGCGGGAAGCCGTAGTGGCCGTAGGCGCCCATCACCAGCAGGTCGCTGCTGAGATCGGCGACGCGGTTGAGCAGCAGGTCCATCAGGCCGATGCCGCCCGCGTGCACGGTGTCGCCCTGGGCGTTCACCCCGTGGCGGCGGAGTTGGGCCACCGCCGCGCCCTCCGCCGCACCGTCGGCGGCGGCCACCACCGAAATCACCACCGCCTCGGCACCCGGGGCCAGCAGCGGCAGCGCGTCGTGCAGCGCGCGCGCCGCCTCGCGGCTGCCGTTCCAGGCGAACACCGGGCGGCTCGCCAGGGTTTCGGGCGCGCCGGTGTAGGGCACCACCAGCACCGGCCGACCGGCGTTGCGCACCGTCTGTTCGGCGAGGTCGGGCGGCGCGAGGCCGCCCTTGCCGCCCGCTTGGCCCACCACCGCGAGATCGGCGGTGCGGCAGGCGGAGATCACCGCGTCGGCGGTTTCGCCGGGGGAGGGAGCGCTGGCGTCGCGCCATTCGGCGTCGGCGAGGTCGGCGGCGGCGGCGTCGAAGCGGGCGCGGCTGGCGGCGGCGCGCCCGGCGTCGGGCCAGTCGGCCGCCAGCCCGGCGCGGCGGGGGAAGCCGTGCTCGGCGAACAGGCCGAGCAGCCGCGCGCCCTCGCGCCTGGCGAAGGCGGCGGCGTAGGCGAGGCGGTGGGCGGCGGCGGTGCCGTCGTCGAGGTGGACGAGAATCTGGCGCAGCGTGCTCATGGGCGGCCTCGTGGTGGGGGATGCGGTCATGACGTCCTCGCGCGGATGTCGGCGAGCGCGGCGAGAAGATGGGGGCGGAAGGCGTCCGGGTGCTCCAGCATCGGGAAATGGCCGAGGCCCGGCATCACCGCGAACGTCGCGTGGCCGATCGCCTCCGCCAGGGTGCGGGTGCTCTCGGGCGAGGCGGAATAGTCGTAGGCGCCGGTGAGGAGGTGGATCGGCGTGTGGCCCCGGGCGAGGGCGGGGGCCACCGCCGCGCCGTCGAACTCTTCCGAATAGAACCACAGGTCGCCGAGGTAGACGCCGAAGCCCGCCTGGGAATAGATCCAGCAGGCTTCGTCGCGGAATTCCGGCGGGCTTTGCGGCCCCAGCAGGGCGCGCACGTAGGCGGCGTTGTGGAGCTGGGGGTTGACCCGCGCGTCGGCCAGCAGCGGCGTGCGGCGGCCGGGGGCGCGCCACGGCGCCTCCAGCGCCACCGCGCCGCGCACCAGGTCGGGGCGCTCGGCGGCCAGCACCAGCGCCATCGCCGCGCCCATCGAGCAGCCCACCAGCACCGCCGGTTCGCCCACCGCTTGGTCGAGGTAGGCGACGCACCAGTCGCGGTAGTCGGCGAGGGTGAGGCGGTATTCGGCGCCCGCGCTCCAGCCGGGCGTGGTGCCCGAGCGGCCGTGGCCGGGCAGGTCGAAGGCGTGCATCCGCCACGCCGCCGCGAGGCCGGTGTCGGCGAGCTGGTGGAGGAACTGGCGGCCGTCGCCGCCCGCGGTGTGGAGGAACACCAGCGGCGGGCCTTCCCCCGCCACCAGGGTGGAGAGCAGCCGCTCGCCGCCCGGCCCGGCGACCGCGACGAACCGGCCCTCGACCCGGGCGTAGTCGCGCGGCGCGGGCGGCGCGGGGAGGGGATCGGCGGCGGGGCGGGCCAGCTCCACCATCCGTTCGAGCACCGCCAGGGCGGGCGCCACCGCCTCCGCCGCGCCCACCACGGTGAACGACGGGTTGAGGCGCAGGATCGCGCCGAAGCTCTGCCAGCCGGGGGCGGGCACCGCCTCGGCGAACAGGCGCGCCCAGGCGTCGGGGGCGGCGGCGATGGTCACCTCGTCGCGGCGGCCCTCGCCCTCGCCGAGGTGCAGCCACACCGGCGGCTCCCCGGCGCAGGAGACGCCGATGCCGGTGCGCAGCCCCGAAGCGGCGCGCCGCAGCACCGCGTCGGCGGCGCAGCGGGCGAGCCAGGCTTCGAGGGCGGGGCGCATCACTCCACCCGTTCGGCGGCTTCGAGGAAGCGGTAGATCGCGGTGTGGTCCTGCCCCGGGCCGAGTGCCCGCTCCGCCGCGTTCCACAGGCCGACGACGTGGTCGAGCTGCGGCGCGGGCACGCCGAGGTCGGCGGCGAGGCGCCCGGCGGCGCGCAGGTCCTTGGCCATCAGGCTCAGGGCGAAGCCCGAGGCGAAGGTGCCGGAGAGGATGAACTGGCTGATCTTGTTCTCGGTGGAGTTGTTGCGGCCGGTGGAGGCGTTGAGCACCCGCACCACGGTTTCGCCGTCCAGCCCGAACTTGCGGCCCACCAGCACCGCCTCGGCGGCGGCCGCCAGCCCGGCGGCGGAGACGTAGTTGTTGAGCGCCTTGATCGCGTGGCCGGAGCCGAGCACGCCGGTTTCGATCACCGTGCCCAATGGCGCCAGCACCGGGGCGGCGCGCGCCACCGCCGCCGCCTCGCCGCCGAGCATGATCGCGAGGGTGCCCGCGATCGCCCGCTTCACCCCGCCCGAGACCGGCGCGTCGACGAGGTCGATGCCGCTTTGCGCGAGGTCCTGCCCCAGGGCCTGGGTGCCGACCGGGTACGACGAGCTGCTGTCGATCACCAGCGCGCCGGGGGCGAGGTGGCGGGCGATGCCGTCGTCCCCCAGCAGCGCCGCGCGCACGATCTCGCCGTCGGGCAGCATGGTCACGACCACGTCGCTCGCCTCGGCCAGCTCCCGCGCGGTGGCGGCTGCCCGGGCGCCGATGCCGCGGGCGTGGCGCTCCGCCGCCGCCGCGTCGACGTCGAACAGGGTGAGGGGGAAGCCCGCCTGCGCCAGCAGCGCGCTCATCGGCCGTCCCATGGCGCCGATGCCGACGAAGCCGATGCGCGGACGGTCATTCATGGCCGCGTTCCTTCAGCACCTCCTTGGCGACGCGGAAGCCGTCGATCGCCGCGGGCACGCCGCAGTAGATCGCCACCTGCAGCAGCACCTCGGTGATTTCCTCCGGCGTCACGCCGTTGGTGAGGGCGCCGCCGACGTGGAGGCGGAGTTCGTGGGGGCGGTTGAGCGCCGAGATCATCGCCAGGTTGATGAGCGAGCGGGTGCGGCGGTCCAGCCCTTCGCGGCCCCACACGTGGCCCCAGCACCAGGCGGTGGTGAGTTCCTGCATCGGCCGGTTGAAGTCGGTGGCGGTGGCGATGGCGGTGTCCACGTACTCCGCCCCCAGCACCTCGCGGCGGATTTTCAGGCCCTTTTCGTAAAGCTCGCGGTCCATGGCGTTCCTCCGGCTATGTGTGGGGTTGGGTGGCGGCGGCGAAGCCCTTGGCCACCACCTCGGCGGCGCGGGCGACGTGGAGCGCGCACAGGCGGCCCGCCGCCTCGGGGTCGCGGGCCTCGATGGCGGACACCACCTCGGCCAGCTCGCGCAGGGTTTCGGGCAGGCGCCCCGGGTGGCTGAGGGAGTAGCGGCGCAACAGGGTGATGCGGTTGTTGAGCTGGGTGAGGATCTTGCCCACCACGCGGTTGCCGCAGCCTTCCAGCAGGATGTCGTAGAAGCCGTTCTTGGCGGCGAGGATGTTGGCGGCGGCGTCGGGGGTGTGGAGGTAGTTGAGGTGCAGGCGCAGGCGGCGCACCTGGGCGTCGGGCGCGTGGCGGGCGAAGCCCTCGGCCGCCAGGGCCTCGAGGGCGCCGCGCACTTGGTAGATCTCGCGCGCCTCCTCCTCGGTGATGCGGGCGACCGACGGACCCTTGTGCGGCACGGTGACGATCAGCCCCTCGGCCTGGAGGTGCTGCAACGCCTCGCGCAGCAGGGTGCGGCTGATCCCCAGGCGGTCGCAGAGTTCGCGCTCGATCAGCTTTTCGCCGGGTTCGAAGCCGCCGTAGAGAATCGCCTCCCGCAGCCGGTCGGTGACCTGCTGGCGGAGGGAGACGGTCTCCCGCGGGATGTGGAGGTCGTGTGGGTCCATGGGTTCTTCTCACATTTTGTCTGACAATCTGTCAATCAGTTTTTGGGGTGACGGTTGCGCCGCCCTGCTGGAATGCTAGCAAACCCCCGGGCGAAACCAAGAGAAATCGGGGGATTGTCGCGGTGCTGGGTGCGGGCGGCGGCGGGTGGGCGGCGGTGGGGGTGATGAAAAATTGTACGACAATCCGTCATTCATATTGACGGACGCGGGTGTGCGGCGCATGGTGGTCGAAAATCATCGGAACGGGAGGATGCCATGTCGTCAGGTGCGAGTGACTATCGTTCCAAGACTTTCCGCCTCGGGCGGCGCGCGGCCCTGGCGGCCGGCGGCGCGGCGCTGGCGATGCCGTTCGTCTCCCGCGCCGGGTTCGCCGCCGACGCCGTCAACGTCGGCGTGGTGCAGCCGCTCTCGGGCGCCAACGCCCAGTTCGGCATCAACTCGCGCAACGCCATCGAGATGGTGGCCGAGGAGATCAACGCCGCGGGCGGCATCAAGTCGTTGGGCGGCGCGCGGATCAACCTGATCGTCGCGGATTCCACCTCCACCCCCACCACCGCCGCCACCGTGGCGCAGCGGATGATTTCGCAGCAGAGCGTGGTGGCGGTGCTGGGGGCGTTCGCGTCGTCGCTGTCGCTGGCGATTTCCGAGGTCACCGAGCGGCGCGGCATTCCGCTGCTCACCATGTCGTTCACCGACCAGCTCACCGAGCGCGGCTTCAAGAACGTGTTCCAGATCGTCTCCAAGGGGTCGGTGCTCGGCCGCGCCCAGGTGGAGGATTCGGTGGCGCTGGCGCGGGAGAACGGCGAGGAGGTGCGCAAGATCGCGATCCTCTACGAGGACACCGCCTACGGCACCTCCCAGGCCGAGGGGCTGCGCGCCGCCGCCAAGGGCCTCGGCCTCGAGATCGCGGTGGACGAGGGCTACCCCCACGGCATCACCGACGTCACGCCGCTGGTCAACAAGCTCCGCATCTCGGGCGCGCAACTGGTGTTCCCGGTTTCCTACCTCAACGATTCGATCCTGATCGTCCGCACCATGCGCCAGCAGGGGGTGACGATCCCCACCGTCGGCGGCGCGGCGGGCTACGTCATCCCCGATTTCGTCCAGGCGCTGGGCGACCTGGCGGACGGCGTCCTCTCCATCGCCCCCGCCAACTACGATCAGGCGCCCGAGTACACCGAGCGCTTCCGCAAGCGCTTCGGCTATTTCATGGTCCACGAGGCGATCGAGCACGCGGCGTTGATGGGCTGCCTGGTGGGCGCGCTGGAAGCCGCCAAATCCAAGGACCCGGCGGCGGTGCGCGAGGCGCTGCTCGCCACCACCTTCGATTCGGGCTGGGCGACGGTGATGACCGGCGGCACGGTGAAGTTCGACGCCACCGGCCACAACGCCAACGCCTTCCCGGTGATGGTGCAGTGGCAGAAGCGCGAACTCGCCACCGTCTTCCCCGCCAAGGTCGCCAAGGCCAAGGCGGTGTGGCCGAAGCGCGGCTGAGCGGGGCGCGGGCGATGTTGCAGTGGCTCCAGGCGCTGGTGGACGGCGTCCTCGTCGGCGGCGTCTACGCGATCGTGTCGAGCGGGTTGTCGCTGGTGTTCGGCATCATGGGCGTGGTCAACTTCGCCCATGCCGAATTCCTGATGGTGGGAATGTTCGTGGCGTGGTTCGCCTGGGCCTATCTCGGCATCGACCCTCTGCTCGGCTCGCTGATCGCGCTGGTGGTGGTGTTCCTGTTCGGCGCCGGGATCCAGCGCACCCTGATCCGCCCGATCCTCAAGGCGCCGCAGGTGGCGCAGATCTTCCTCACCGTCGGCCTGCTGTTCTGCCTGGAGAACGGCGCGCTGCTGCTGTTCGGCGCCAACTACCGCTCCGTCTCCACCCCTTATCAGACCGAGAGCCTGCGCCTCGGCGGGATCATCGTCAGCCTGCCGTATCTGCTGGCGTTCCTGATGTCGGGGCTTTCGGGCGGGCTGCTGTGGGCGTTCCTGCGCTTCTCCCGCACCGGGCGGGCGATGCGCGCCACCGCCCTCGACCCGATGGCGGCGAAGCTGGTGGGCATCGATACCGACCGCATGCACCAGATCGCCTTCGGCCTCGGCGTCGGCCTCACCGCGTTCGGCGGCGCGGTGATCCTGCCCTATCTCACCGTCTATCCGGCGGTGGGGGCGCAATACGTGGTGCTGATGTTCACCGTGGTGGTGCTGGGCGGCCTCGGCTCGGTGGCGGGGGCGGCGGTGGGCGGCATCGCGGTGGGGGTGATCCAGGCGTTTTCGGCGCTGGTGTTCCCGGTGCAGCTTCAGAACCTCGTGCTGTTCCTGGTGTTCATCGCGGTGCTGGCGCTGCGGCCGCAGGGGCTGCTGAAAGGGGCGAGCGCATGACCGAGGCGGTCGCTTCCCCCCGCGCCGCCGCCCTGCGCCCGGGCCGCGCCGTGCTGATCGCGGCGGTGCTGGCGGTGGCGCTGGCGGTGCCGCTCGGCCTCGACCCCCAGGGCTACCCGATCCGCGTGCTGACCCTGACCCTGCTGTTCGCGGCGATGGGGCAGGCGTGGAACATCGTCGGCGGCCTCGCCAACCAGATCTCCCTCGGCCACGCCGGGTTCTTCGGCATCGGCGCCTACGCCTCCACCATCCTGCTGCGGGATTTCGGCCTCTCCCCCTGGCTCGGCATGCTGGCGGGGATGGCGCTGGCGGCGCTGGCGGCGGCGGCGCTGGCGGTGCCCACCTTCCGCCTCAAGGGGCACTACTTCGCCCTCGTCACCCTGGCGTTCGGCGAGGTGATGCGGGTGATCGCCAACTCCTGGTCGTCGGTGACCGGCGGGCCGGTGGGGCTTTCGGTGCCGTTCGCGCCCGACAGCCTGTGGATGTTCCAGTTCGGCGCGGCGCGGCCCTACTATTACATCTGCCTCGGCGCGCTGGTGGCGGTGACCCTGGTGTTCTGGCGGATCAAGGCGGGGGCGCTCGGCTACCGCCTGCGGGCGATCAAGGAGAACGCCGACGCCGCCGAGGTGATCGGCGTCGACACCTTCCGCGCCAAGCTCCAGGCCGGGCTGATCTCGGCCACCCTCACCGCCGGTCTCGGCACCGTCTACGCCCAGTTCAGCTACTTCTTCGACCCGGACACGATTTTCGGCGTGGCGACGATCTCGGTGCGGATGGCGTTGATCGCCATCGTCGGCGGCGTCGGGCTGACCTTCGGGCCGATCGTCGGCGCGTTCTTCATCATCCCGGTGGAGGAGTTCGCCAACGCCGCCCTCGCCGGGCGCGCCGCCGGGCTGTCGGCGTTCGTCTACGGCGCGGTGCTGATCGCGGTGATCCTGCTCAAGCCCGAGGGCCTGCTGGCGCTGTTCGCCGCCCTGGGCAAGCGGTGGCGGGAGCGGCGGCGATGAGCGCGATCCTCTCGGTGCGCAACCTGACGCGGCGGTTCGGCGGCCTCACCGCCGTCAACAACGTGTCGTTCGACCTCTCGCGCGGCGAGGTTCTGGGGCTGATCGGCCCCAACGGCGCGGGCAAGACCACCCTGTTCAACCTGCTGGTCGGCATCCACAAGCCCACCGCCGGGTCGATCCGCCTCGACGGGCGGGAGATCGCCGGTCTCGCCCCCAACCGCGTCGCCCGCGCCGGGATGACCAAGACCTTCCAGAACGTCGCGCTGTTCCAGGAGAGCACGGTGCTCGACAACGTCCTCACCGGCGGCCTGCTGCACGAAGACGTGGCGGGCGCGCGGGCGCGGGCGGCGGCGATCCTCGACCGCGTCGGCCTCGCCGGGATCGCGCACAAGCTGGCGGGGGACTTGAGCTTCCCCGAACGGGCGCGGGTGGAGGTGGCGCGCGCCCTGTGCACCCGCCCGGCGATCCTGCTGCTGGACGAGGTGATGGCGGCGCTCACCCCGGTGGAGATGGAGGCGTTCCTGGCGCTGGTGCGGACCTTGCGCGCCGACGGCCTGACCCTGATCGTGGTGGAGCACCACATGCACGCGATCATGACCCTGTGCGACCGCATCCTGGTGCTCAACTTCGGCGGCCTGATCGCCGAGGGCACGCCGCGCGAGGTGGCCCACCACCCGGCGGTGATCGAGGCCTATCTCGGCAAGGCCTACGCCGAGGGAGGCGCCGATGCTTGAGGTGGAGGGCCTGCACGCCGCCTACGACCGGGTGGAGGTTTTGCACGGCGTGTCGCTCACCGTCGGCGCGGGCGAGTTCGTCTGCGTGATCGGCGCCAACACCGCGGGCAAGAGCACGCTGCTGCGCTGCATCTCGCGCCTGATCCCGTCGCGCGGGCGGATCGCCTTCATGGGCGAGGACCTGGCGCGCCTGCCCGCCCACCGCGTGCCCGGCCTCGGCATCGCGCACGTGCCCGAGGGCCGCCACGTGTTCGGCGGCATGTCGGTGGAGGACAACCTGCGCGCCGGGGGCTACGCCCTCGGCCGCCGCGCCGACCTCGAAACCCCGCTGGAGCGCATCTACGCCCTGTTCCCCCGCCTCGCCGAGCGGCGCGACCAATTGGCGGGAACCCTCTCGGGCGGCGAGCAGCAGATGGTCGCGTTGGGGCGCGCGCTGATGCTCTCGCCCCGCCTGCTGGTGCTCGACGAGCCGAGCCACGGCCTCGCGCCGATCGTGGTCGCCGAGCTGCACCGCAAGCTGGTGGAGATCCACAAGGAAGGCGTGTCGATCCTGCTGGTGGAGCAGAACGTGGCGGTGAGCCTGGCGGTGGCGGAGCGGGGCTACGTGTTGCAGTCGGGCCGGGTGGTGCTCGAAGGCCGGGCGGCGGATCTCGCCGCCGACGACCGGGTGCGGGAGGCGTATCTCGGCATCTGAGTTGACGGCGTCAAAGATACGGTTTAGATATATCGAAATCGTATCTGAAGGAGACGACGATGTTCCATCGCAATCACGGCTTCCACGGGCAGCGGCGCTGCGACGGCCACGGCGAGCGGCGCGAGCGTTTCGGCCATCGGCGCGGCGGCGGCCTCGGCCGCCTGTTCGCCCACGGCGACCTGCACCTGGTGGTGCTGCACCTGATCGCCGAGGCGCCGCGCCACGGCTACGACCTCATCAAGGCGGTGTCCGACCGCGTCGGCGGCGCGTATTCGCCCAGCCCGGGCACCGTCTACCCGGCGCTGGCGATGCTCGAGGAGCAGGGCTACGCCGCGCTCTCCCCCGGCGAGGGCGGGCGCAAGATCTACGCCGCCACCGACGACGGGCACGCCTACCTCGCCGCCCATCGCGACGCGGTGGAGGCGCTGCTGACGCGGATGTCCGAGGCCGGGCGCCGCGCCGCCGAACCGGCGGCGATCCAGCGCGCCAGCCAGAACCTGCGTTTCGCCCTCGATCTGCGCCTGCGCGACGGCGGCCTCTCGGAGGCGGCGGCGCGGGAGATCGCGGCGATTCTCGACCGCGCCGCCGTGGAGATCGAGGGCGTGAAATGAACGGCCGGGCAATCCGCGCCCGGCTGCGCGAACTGGCGTTGCAGCGGCGGCTCGGGCGGGTGCCCGCCGCGCCGCCCCCCGAGCCGCGCCGCGCCGCCGAGGCGCCCGCGGTCGACCCGCCCAAACCCGAGGCCGCCGAAACCCGGTGACGCGGCGGCCCCAACCGAGGAGGCAGCGATGACCCAGGTGACCGCGGCGGTGGTTCAGGACGCGTCGGTGCCGTTCGACGCGGAGGCGACGGCGGCGCGGGCCGCGGCGCGCATCGCCGAGGCGGCGGAGCGGGGGGCGCGGCTGATCGTCTTCCCCGAGGCGTTCGTCGGCACCTATCCCAAGGGCTCCAACTTCGAGATCGCGGTGGGCATGCGCACCGCCGCCGGGCGCGACGCCTTCCGCCGCTATTCCGACGGCGCCATCGCCGTGCCCGGCCCGGTCACCGAGCGCATCGGCCGCGCCGCGCGGGCCGCCAAGGCCCACGTGGTGATCGGCGTGATCGAGAAGGACGGCGGCACCCTCTATTGCACCGCGCTGTTCTTCGGCCCCGACGGCGCGCTGATGGGCAAGCACCGCAAGCTGATGCCCACCGCCGCCGAGCGCCTGATGTGGGGCATGGGCGACGGCTCGACCCTGCCGGTGTTCGAAACCCCGGTGGGCAACCTCGGCGCGGTGATCTGCTGGGAGAACTACATGCCGATGCTGCGCATGGCGATGTACGCCAAGGGCGTCACCGTCTATTGCGCGCCCACCGCCGACGACCGCGAAACCTGGCTGCCGACGATGCGCCACGTCGCCCTCGAGGGCCGGTGCTTCGTGCTCTCCGCCTGCCAGGCGATCCGCCGCTCCGACTTCCCCGCCGACTACGCCGCCGCCGACGACGGCGGCGGCGACAACGACCGGCTGCTGATGAAGGGGGGCAGCGCCATCGTCGGCCCCCTCGGCGAGGTGCTGGCCAGGCCGGTGTGGGGGGAGGCGGCGATCCTCACCGCCACGCTCGACTTCGACGACCTCGCGCGCGCCCGTTTCGACTTCGACGTCGCCGGGCACTACGCGCGGCCCGACGTCTTCACCCTCACCGTCGACGAGCGGCCGCGCGCCGCGGTGCGGCGGGAAACCTAGGAACCCTCGCCGCCGCCCCGCGTTGATGGGGACCTGAGACATCAACCGGAGGGTTCCCATGGCTTCCCCCAAGGAGCACTTGCGCGACTGGCTGCGCGACGCGCACGCGATGGAACAGCAGGCGATCTCGATGATGACCGCCCAGGTCGAGCGCCTGGAGACCTACCCCGAGCTGCGCGCCGCGATCGCGCGCCACCTGGAGGAGACCCGTTCCCAGGCCGACCGCCTCGCCGAGTGCCTGACGCTGCTGGGCGACGACACCTCGACCCTGAAGGACCTGACCGGCCGCCTGGTGGCTTTCGGCCAGGGCCTCACCGGCATGATGGTGGAGGACGAGGCGGTGAAGGGCGCGCTCGCCAGTTACGCCTTCGAGCACATGGAAATCGGCGCCTACCGCGTCAACGTCGCCGCCGCCGAGGCGGCGGGCGAGGCCACCATCGCCCGGGTGCTGGAGCAGATCATGAAGGAGGAGATGGCGATGGCCGACTGGCTCTACGAGCATCTCCCGCGCATCACCGCCGAGTTCGTCAGCCGCGACGCGGTGGACGCCCCGGCCAAGCGCTGACGACCCGCCCGTCCGGAGGGGGCAATCCCCTCCGGCCCCGGTGCGGCGGGGGCCGCCCCGCCGCAGAAAATCTCTTGCGCGCGTTCGCCATCGTCCCGACACTCCCTATGTGTAGATTCGCCAACACAACCCATTGGGAGGACAGCGAATGGCAAGAAGCGTGCGGCAGAGTGCGTTGCGTACCCTCACCCTCGGTCTTGCTGCGGCGGCGGGTCTCTCGCTGGGGCCGAAGCCGGCCTCGGCGGAACAGTTCATCAACGTCGTCACCGGCGGCACCAGCGGCGTGTACTACCCGCTCGGCGTCGCCCTCACCAAGCTCTACGTCGACGCCATCCCCGGCGTCCGCACCTCGGTGCAGGCGACCAAGGCCTCCGCCGAAAACCTCAACCTCCTGCAGCGCGGCCGCGCCGAGATGGCCTTCACCCTCGGCGACGCCCTCGCCGACGCCTGGAACGGCAACGAGGAGGCGGGCTTCCCGCAGAAGCTCGACAAGCTGCGCGGCGTCGCCGCGATCTATTCCAACTACGTTCACTTCGTCGCCCGCGCCGATTCCGGCATCAAGTCGCTGTCCGACCTCAAGGGCAAGCGGGTGTCGGTGGGCGCGCCGAAATCCGGCACCGAACTCAACGCCCGCGCGCTGCTCACCGCCAACGGCATCAAGTATTCCGACTTCTCCAAGGTCGAATACCTGCCCTACGCCGAATCCGCGCAGCTGATCCAGAACAACCAGATCGACGCGACGCTGCTGTCGTCGGGCCTCGGCGTCGCGGCGATCCGCGAGCTGGCGGCCTCGACCCCGGTGGTGATCGTGCCGATCACCAAGGAGCAGATCGCCAAGATCGGCCAGGCGGTCTACCAGCCCGGCGTGATCCCGGCGGGCACCTACGGCGGCCAGACCGCCGACGTGCCGACCGTCGCCATCGGCAACTACCTCGTCACCCACGACGGCGTGCCGGAAGACGTGGTCTACCGTATGACCAAGTCGATGTACGAAAACCTCGACGCCCTCGCCGCCGCCCACTCCGCCGCCAAGGCGATCGTGCGCGAGAAGGCCCTGGCGGGCATGCCCCTGCCGGTCCACCCGGGCGCGCAGAAGTACTACAAGGAAGTCGGCGTCGCCAAGTGACGCCCGGAGCTTCCCTCGGTCGGCCGGGGTCTCCGGCCGACCGCTCTTCCCGCCCCATCGACCGCCGTTGAGGATTCCATGGCCGAAGCGACCGCCTCCGCCGCGTCGGGAGCCGACGATCTCCCGCACCACAATCCGCCCCCCGACCTGCGCACCTTGATCGGCCGGGTGCTGTTCGGCATCGCCCTGGTGTTCGCCACCTGGCAGATCTACACCGCCGCCTACTCGCCGCTCTCCTCGGTGGTGCTGCGCGCCATCCACGTCGGCTTCCTGCTGCTGATGGTGTTCGCCGCAAGCTCCGCCAAGGCCGGGCGTCCGCTGGCGCTCAAGGGGGCGGACTGGCTGTTCGGCGTCGCCGCCTTCGGCACCGGCCTCTATCAGTGGGTGTTCGAGAGCGACCTGATCCTGCGCGCGGGCGACCCCACGCCCACCGACATCGTCGTCGGCACCGTCGCGGTGATGCTGGTGTTCGAAGGCGCGCGGCGGCTGCTCGGCTTCGCCCTGCCGCTGATCTGCCTCGGCTTCGTCGCCTTCGGCCTGTTCGGCGAATATCTGCCCGCGCCGTTCGGCCATCGCGGCTTCGACTACGACCAGGTGGTGGACCAGCTCTCCATGGGCATGGAGGGCATCTACGGTACCCCCACCTACGTTTCCGCCACCTACATCTTCCTGTTCATCGTGTTCGGCAGCTTTCTCGAACGCGCGGGCATCATCAAGCTGTTCTCCGACCTCTCGATCGGCATCGTCGGCCATTCCCGCGGCGGCCCCGCCAAGGTGGCGGTGATCTCCTCGGCGCTGATGGGCACGGTCAACGGCTCGGGCGTCGCCAACGTCGTCACCACCGGGCAGGTGACCATCCCGATCATGAAGAAGATCGGCTTCCGCCCCGCGTTCGCGGGCGCGGTGGAGGCCACCGCCAGCATGGGCGGCCAGATCATGCCGCCGGTGATGGGCGCGGTGGCGTTCATCATGGCCGAGACCCTCGGCGTCTCCTACGCCGAGATCGTCAAGGCGGCGGTGATTCCGGCGATTCTCTACTTCGGCGCGGCGTTCTGGATGGTCCACCTGGAGGCCACCCGCCTCGGCCTGCGCGGCATGCCGACCGACGAACTGCCCGATTGGCGCGCCGCCCTGCGCAAGGGCTGGTATCTGATCGCGCCGCTGGCGCTGCTGGTGTTCCTGCTGTTCAAGGGGTTCACGCCGCTGTTCGCGGGTACCGTCGCCCTGGCGATGACCGCCGGGCTGGTGATGGGCGTGCCGATCGCCCAGCGCATCGGCCCCACCTTCGGCCGCGTGGCGTTCTGGGTGGTGCTGGGGTTCGGCGCCGGAACCTTCTTCCGCTACGGCGTCGACGTGGTGTTCCTGATCCTCGCGCTGCTGGCGGTGGTGCTGCTGGTGATGCGCGACGGCGGCCGCGCCACCCTGCGCACGGTGGTCGAGGCCCTGGCCGAGGGCGCGCGCAACGCCGTCTCCGTGGGCGTCGCCTGCGCCCTCGTCGGCGTGATCGTCGGCATCATGACGCTCACCGGCGCGGCCACCAACTTCGCGCGCGGCATCGTCGCGGTGGGCGAGCACAGCCTGTTCCTCTCGCTGGTGCTGACGATGATCACCTGCCTGATCCTCGGCATGGGCGTGCCCACCATTCCCAACTACATCATCACCAGCTCGCTGGTCGGCCCGGCGCTGCTGGGCCTCGGCGTGCCGCTGATCGTCAGCCACATGTTCGTGTTCTACTTCGGCATCATGGCCGACCTCACGCCGCCGGTGGCGCTCGCCGCCTTCGCCGCCGCGCCGATCGCGCGCGCGCCGGGACTGCAGATCGGTCTGCAATGCCTGCGCATCGCCATCGCCGGGTTCGTGGTGCCCTACATGGCGGTGTACACCCCGGTGCTGATGTTGCAGGATGGCGGGCCGCTCGCCGAGGCCATCGGCTATCTGCCCGCGGTGTGCTACGTGGTGTCGAAGGCGGTGATTTCCGTGGGACTCTGGGGCGTTGCGACGATCGGCTATTTCGAGGGGCGCCTGCCGTGGTGGCAGCGCATCTGGGCGGCTGGTTCGGCCTTCACCCTGGTGGCGGCGCTGCCGGTGACCGACGAGATCGGCTTCGCTTCCAGCCTCGCGTTCGCGGTGTTCACCTTCATGCGGTTGCGGCGCCAGCGCGCCGCCCGGGCGGGCGGCTGATGGCGGCGATCCCGCTCCTCTGCATCGCCGCTGGGTCCTACGCGGTGGCGATGTACGCGCCCACCTTCACCCTGGCGTGGGAGCACTCCATCGAGAAGGTGGAGTGGCGCGAAACCTGGAAGGTGCAGGGGCAGGCGATGCGCCCGGTGGAGGCACGCATCAAGGGCACCGGCGCGGGCATGGAGCCGCCGCCGGACGCGCGGCTGGAGGAGGGCTGGTTCGTCTACGTGCCGAAGGCCCAGCCCCTGAAGCGCCTCGACCTGCCCGACAGCGCCCACACCAAGCCGCTGCGCATCTGCCTCGAGGGCAAGTGCCGCCCGATCCGCGCCTATCTGCCGCGCAACGCCCCGGCCGACCAGCCGGTGACCATCACCCTGGAGGCGCGGGAGTGCGGCGAGAACCCGCTGCCGACCCTGCCCGAGGGCTACGAGATGCAGCCGCCGGAAAAGCCGCGCTCGCCCAACGATCCGCTGCCGAACCGGGTGGAATGAAAAACGGGCCGGGGATTTCCCCGGCCCGTTTCCGTCGGTGCCTCAGAGCTTGAGGCGGGCGACGCAGGGGGCGCCGGGCGGGCAGTCCGGCGGGATCGCGAAGCCCAGGCTTTCGACGATCTTGCGCATGCCGAGGTTGTCGGCGGCGAGCGGCGCGCGCACCGCCGCGATCTTCTCCGCCCGGGCGATGGCGATCAGGCGGTCGGTCACCTCGCGGCCGAGGCCCTGGCGCTGCGCCGCGTCGGAGATCACCACGTTGAGTTCCGCCTCGTCGCTGCCCGGCAGCTTCGACAGCCGCGCCACCGCGACCATCTCCTCCTTGCCGCCCGCGCCGGGCTTCAGCGCCACCAGCGCCATTTCCCGGTCGTAGTCGATGAAGCAGAGCTGGGTGAGGCGGCGGTGGGCGATGCGCTCCTCCAGCTCCACCGGGCCGAGGTGGCGCTGGCGCACGGTGTCCTCGGAGAGGGTGTGGTGGAAGTCGTAGGCCTTGGGTTCGTCCTCCGGCCGCACCGGGCGGATCGCGTAGGTCTCGCCCTTGGGCGAGGTCCAGTTGCCCACGTACTGCACCGGATAGGGGCGGATCGCGGGCTTCGGCAGGTCGGCGTCGGCCACCTCCGCCGGGTGGAGGACGATGCGCGCGTCGAGGGCGAGCAGGCGCTCGGGCGAGGCGAGCAGCGGGTTGATGTCGAGTTCGGCGATGCGCGGGTTTTCGACGATCAGCTCGGAGAAGCGCACCAGCAGCCCCTCGAGCGCCGCCATGTCGACCGAGGCGCGGCCGCGCACGCCCTGGAGCGCGTGGTGGATCTTGGTCTTTTCCATCATCCGCCGGGCGAGGGTGGTGTTGAGCGGCGGCAGGCCGAGGGCCTTGTCGCCGAACACCTCGACCAGTTGGCCGCCCGAGCCGAACAGCAGCACCGGCCCGAACTGCACGTCCACCGACGCGCCGAGGATCAGCTCGTAACCGTCGAGCTTGGCCATCGGCTGCACCGTCACGCCCTGGAAGTGCTGGGCGCCCACCTTGGCGGTCACCGACGCCTTGATCTGCGCGAACGCCTCGCGCACCGCCGCCGCGTCGCGGAGGTTGAGCACCACGCCGCCCACGTCGGTCTTGTGGGTGATGGTGAGGGAGTGGAGCTTGAGGACGATCGGGTAGCCCATTTTGTCGGCCCAGGCCACCGCCTCGGCCTCGGTTTCGGCGATCTCGGTGGGGGTGGTGGCGATGCCGTAGGCGGCGAGCAGCTTCTTCGATTCGTATTCGGTGAGGATGGTGCGGCCCTCGGCCTGCACCGCGGCGATCAGCTTGTGCGCGGCGGCGCGGTCGTAGCCGTCGGCGGCGGTGGCGGCCTCGGGGGTTTCGTAAAGCCCGGCGAGGGCTTCCGAATACTGCCACATGTAGTTGAACACCTTCACCGCGGTGTCGGGATAGGAGTAGCTCGGCATGCCCGCCTGGTTCAGCAGGGCGTCGCCCTCGGCGACGCTCTCGCCGCCCATCCAGCTCGCCAGCACCGGCTTGCCGAGGCCCTGGGCGTAGCCCGCCAGGTGCTCGGCGATCTCGGTGGGGTTGGTCATGCCCTGCGGGGTCATGATCACCAGCATGCCGTCGATGCTCGGGTCCTTGGCGGCGATCTCGAGGCTCTTGGCGTAGCGCTCCGGCTCGGCGTCGCCGAGGATGTCGACCGGGTTGTTGTGGCTCCAGATCGACGGCAGCAGGGCGTTGAAGGCATCCATGCTGGCGGGGGAGAGATCGGCCAACTCGCCGCCGCCCTGCGCCAGGGCGTCGGTGGCGAGCACGCCGGGGCCGCCCGCGTTGGTGACGATGCAGAGCTTCTTGCCCTTGGGCAGCGGCTGCTTGGCGAGGGCGTCGATCATGTCGAAGATGTCGTCGATGCCGTCCACCCGCAGCACGCCGACGCGCCGGAACGCGGCGTCGAGCACCTCGTCGGAGCCGGTGAGCGAGCCGGTGTGCGAGGCGGCGGCCTTGGCGGCGGCGGCGGTGCGCCCGGCCTTGATGACGATGATCGGCTTTTCGAGCGACACCTGGCGCGCGGCGGAGAGGAACCGCTGCGGGTCGCCGATGCTCTCCATGTAGATCACGATCGCGTTGGTCTGCGGATCGTTGCCGTAATAGTCGACGAGGGTGCCGAAGTCGACGTCGAGCATCGACCCCATCGAGACGAAGCCCGAGAACCCGACGTTCTCCTTGAGGCTCCAGTCCAGCACCGCGGTGCAGAGCGCGCCCGACTGGCTGAGGAAGGCGACCGACCCGGCCTTGGCGGAGCGCGCCGCGAAGGTGGCGTTCAGCCCCACCACCGGGTTCATCACGCCGAGGCAGTTCGGCCCGATCACCCGCATCCTGCCCGCGGTGACGCGCGCGATCTCGTGCTCGAGGGCGATGCCCTCCGGCCCCGCCTCCTTGAACCCGGCGGAGATCACGATGCCGCCGGGAATGCCGAGCCGCACCGCCTCCGCGAGGATGCCGGGCACGGTGGGCGCGGGGGTGCACACCACCACCAGGTCGGGCCGCACCGGAATGTCGGCGAGGGTGGGGTAGGTGCGGACGCCGAGGATGTTGTCGCGCCGCTGGTTGACCGGGTAGATGGTGCCGCCGAAGGGGGACGACAGCAGGTTCCACATCACCGTGCGGCCGACGCTGCCGTGGCGCTCGCTGGCGCCGACCAGCGCGATTCCCCGGGGGCGGAAGATCGCGTCGAGCGGATGGGAGTCGCGCGGGGCGACGGCTGCGGAAACGTCGGCGATGTCGGTCATGGAAAGCCACCTTGAATGGATGCCGGGCCGCGGGGGGGAGGCGGACCGGAGGATGCGAAACGTCGGAGTGTTTTCGCGTGAATGCGCGGGTTTGAAGATAGGCATCCGAAACCCGGAATCGCAAGGAAATGAAGGAATTTTCACCGATTCCCACGATTTTTTCAGGGTTTTCGGGTGAGGTGGCCTGTGTTGTCGGCTGAGTTTTGTGCAAGTGTCGAAGGACCGACAGCGGCGGCGCGGGGCGGCTTGCGCGACTCGTTTGCCGAGTCGCGCGCCGCGACCGAATTCCCGCTTTCCACATTCGGTTTATGTATTTGAAAAACGCTTTGACACGCACCCCGGGTGGTTTTATGAGTGACGGAGGGCGCCGATTTGAGCGATCAGCTTGCGGGCGCGGTATAAATGCAGCTAAAGCGTCGGGATGTGACATCACCGCCCGGCTTCGGCTGCGGCGGTTTTTTGTTTTGAAGAAAGACACCCATGATACGGCTTGAAGGACTGGAGAAGGTCTACGGCGGCAAGGGCGGCGCGAGCCACCACGCCCTCAAGGGCGTCGACCTCTCCATCGGCAAAGGCGAGATCTTCGGCATCATCGGCCGCTCCGGCGCCGGCAAGAGCACCCTGATCCGCACCATCAACCGCCTGGAGGAGGTGACGCGCGGCCGCGTCGTCGTCGACGGGGTGGACATCGCCTCCCTCTCCACCGCCGAGCTGACCGCCTTCCGCCGTCGGGTCGGCATGGTGTTCCAGCACTTCAACCTGCTCTCCTCCCGCACCGTGTTCGGCAACGTCGCGCTGCCGCTGGAGCTGGCCCACGTGCCGAAGGCGGAGATCGAGCGGCGGGTGACGCCGATGCTCGAACTCGTCGGTCTCTCCGACAAGCGCGACCGTTATCCGGCCGAGCTTTCCGGCGGGCAGAAGCAGCGCGTCGGCATCGCCCGGGCGCTGGTGGCCGAACCCAAGGTGCTGCTGTGCGACGAGGTGACCTCGGCCCTCGACCCGGAAACCACGCAGCAGATCCTCGACCTCCTGCGCGACCTGAGCCACCGCCTCGGCCTCACCATGGTGGTGATCACCCACGAGATGAGCGTGGTGCGCGACCTCTGCGACCGCGTCGCGGTGATCGACGACGGGCTGATCGTCGAGCAGGGCAACGTCTTCGACGTGTTCGTGGCGCCGCAGCACGAAACCACCCAGGCGCTGATCGCGGGCGAGATCGAGGCGGCGCTGCCGAAGTCGCTGCGGCGGATCATCAACAACGGCGCGCCGAAGGACGGCGAGAACCCGGTGGTGAAGATCGTCTTCACCGGCCCCAACGCCTACGACCCGATCATCAGCCAGCTCTCGCGCGTCGCCGGGATCGACTTCAACATCCTCGCCGGGCAGGTGGACTACATCCAGAACCGCCCGTTCGGCATCCTGTTCGTGGAGGCCAAGGGCGGCCTGGCGGAAGCCGAGAAGGCGATCGCCTTCGTCCAGTCGCGTAACCTCAAGGCGGAGATCATCGGCCATGTCGATCCAGATTCTGTCCCTCTTGGCTGATGCCGCCGTCGAGACCGGCTACATGGTGCTGGTCGCGCTTTCCCTCGGCACCCTGTTCGGCGCGCCGGTGGGGGTGCTGCTCGCCACCTCGGGGCGGGGCGAGCTGTTCGCGATGCCGGTGTTCAACCGCGTCGTCGGCGCGGTGGTCAACGCCACCCGCTCGATTCCCTTCATCATCCTGGCGGTGGCGATCATCCCCTTCACCCGCCTCGTCGCGGGCACCTCGATCGGCACCTCGGCGGCGATCGTGCCGTTGACGGTGGCGGCGACGCCGTTCATCGCCCGCATCATCGAGGGCGCGATCCGCGGCGTCGATTCGGGCCTGATCGAGGCCGCCCAGGCGATGGGGGCGAAGCCGCTGCAAATCGTCTTCAAGGTGCTGCTGCCCGAGGCGCTGCCCGCCATCGTGCTGGGCCTGACCCTCACCACCGTGCTGCTGATCGGCTATTCGGCGATGGTCGGCGCGGTGGGCGGCGGCGGCTTGGGCGACCTCGGCATCCGCTACGGCTACCAGCGTTTCCGCCCCGACGTGATGGCGGCGGTGGTGGTGACCCTGATCGTGGTGGTCCAGGTGATCCAGTCCCTGGGCGACCGCCTCGCCCGCAAGCTCAACAAGCGCATCCGCTGAAACCCGTTCGCAACCCCGCAGGAGTTCCCCGCATGTCGTTCTCCCGTCTGTTCAAGAGCGTCGCCGCCGCCGCCCTCGGCGCCGCCCTGTTCGCCTCCGCCGCCGAGGCCAAGGTCTACAAGGTGGGCGTGACCCAGGGTCCCCACGAACAGGTCACCGAGGCGGTCAAGGCCCAGCTCGCCAAGCAGGGCATCGAGATCGAGGTGATCGGCTTCTCCGACTACGTGCTGCCCAACCAGGCGCTCAACGACGGCGACCTCGACATCAACTCGTTCCAGCACCAGCCCTACCTCGACAACCAGATCAAGGACCGCAAGTACGACATCGTCTCGGTGGGCAAGACCATCGTCCTGCCGATGGGCATCTACTCCAACAAGATCAAGTCGCTCAACGACTTCAAGAAGGGCGACACGATCGGCCTGCCGAACGACCCGACCAACGGCGGCCGCGCCCTGCTGCTGCTGCAAACCGCCGGGCTGATCAAGGTGGACCCGAAGGCGGGCCTGCGCGCCGGTCCGGCCGACGTGATCGACAACCCCAAGGGCCTGAAGTTCGTGGAGCTGGACGCGGCGCAGCTGCCGCGCGCGATCCCGGACCTTGTGGGCGCCGCGGTCAACACCAACTATGCGATCCAGGCGGGCCTGGTGCCCACCAGGGACGCGCTCCTGGTCGAAGACGCCAACAGCCCCTACGCCAACGTCGTGGCGGTCAAGTCCGCCAACAAGGACGCGGACTGGGTCAAGGCGTTCGTCGCCGCCTACCACTCCGAGGCGACCCGCCAGTTCATTCTCGACACCTTCAAGGGCAGCATCGTTCCGGCGTTCTGACCGGGCCTGCCCCCGACACCCGCTAGGAGGACAACGGACCATGAAACGCCGCATTCTCGCTCTCGCCGCCCTGTGCGGGCTGCTGGCGCCGCCGCTGTTGTCCTCCGCCGCCGAGGCGAAGGTCTACAAGATCGGCGTCACCCCCGGCGTCCACGAGCAGACCATGGAGTTCGTCAAGCCGCTGCTGGCGGCCAAGGGCGTCGAGATCCAGCTCGTCACCTTCTCCGACTACGTGCTGCCCAACCAGGCGGTCAACGATGGCGACCTCGACATGAACGCCTTCCAGCACAAGCCCTACTTCGACAACCAGGTGAAGGACCGGGGCTACAAGCTGGTCTCGGCGGGCACCAACTTCCTCGCGCCGATGGGCCTCTATTCCAAGAAGATCAAATCCCTCGACGAGCTGAAGAAGGGCGACCGGGTGGGCATTCCCAACGATCCCACCAACGGCGGCCGCGCCCTGTTGCTGCTGCAGAAGCACGGGCTGATCCAGTTGAACGCCGCCAACACCCTCACCCCCGGCGTGCCCGACATCGTCGGCAACCCCAAGGGCCTCCGCATCGTCGAGCTGGACGCGGCGCAGATGCCGCGCGCCCTCGATGACCTCGCCGCCGGGGCGGTCAACACCAACTACGCGGTGCAGGCGGGCCTGCTGCCCGCCCGCGACGCCCTGGTGCTGGAGGCGGCGGACAGCCCCTACGTCAACATCTTCGCGGTGCGCGCCGCCGACAAGGACGCCGAGTGGGTGAAGACGATCGTCTCCACCTATCAGTCCGAGCCGGTGCGCGCGTTCATCCGCACCGAGTTCAAGGGTTCGCTGGTTCCCGCCTTCTGAGTTCGCGTTCGCAAGACAACCGTCAACGTCACGGAGGACACCATGAAACGCCGCTCCCTCGTCGCCGCCGGATTCGCCGCGGCGCTCGCCGCGCCGCTCGTCTTCGCCGCGCCCGCGTTCGCGAAAACCTACAAGGTCGGCGTCACCCCCGGCACCCACGAGCAGGTGCTGGAGTTCGTCAAGCCGCGCCTCGCCAAGGCGGGAATCGACATCCAGATCGTGTCGTTCTCCGACTACGTGCTGCCCAACCAGGCGGTCAGCGACGGCGACCTCGACATGAATTCCTTCCAGCACCAGCCCTATCTCGACAACCAGGTGACGGACCGCAAGTTCGACCTGGTGTCGGTGGGCAAGAACTTCGTCGAGCCGATGGGCATCTACTCCAGGAAGATCAAGGGCCTCGACCAGTTGAAGGCCGGCGATCAGGTCGCCATTCCCAACGATCCCACCAACGGCGGGCGGGCCCTTCTGCTCCTTCAGAAGCAGAAGCTGATCAAGCTGGCCCCCGGGGCGGGGCTGACGGCGGGCGTGGTGGATATCGCGGAAAACCCGAAAAAGTTGAAGTTCATCGAGCTGGACGCGGCGCAACTCCCACGTGCTCTGCCCGACGTGGCGGTGGCCGCCATCAACACCAACTACGCCCTCGAGGCGGACCTGGTGCCGACCCGCGACGCCATCGCCATCGAGGCGGCCGACAGCCCGTATGCCAACATTTTCGTTGTCAAGACAAAGGATAAGGATGCGGAGTGGGTGAAGAAACTGGTGGAAGTCTACCAGACCGCGCCGACCCGCGACTTCATCCTCAAGACCTTCAAGGGCGCGGTGGTCCCCGCCTTCTGACACCTTGGCTTGCAGAAGCCGGAAAACCGGGCCGCGTCGCGGCCCGGTTTTTTCCTGCCCGCATGGGCGGGAATCGCTTTCCATGTCGAACCGGACGTTGCATGATCGCTGGGTCAGCGAGTCAGCCTTGCGGATGAATGGGGGGTCCGCCGGGGGCAAAGGGGAGCGTCCGTAGTTGAGGGCCGTGCCGCGCCTTTGGATGTTGGTGCTCGTCGTCGTGCTCGCCCTCATGGCGATCACCGGCTGGCAATACCTGCGCGGCCAGGAGCGCCTGCGCCGCGCCGAGGCCGAGCACGTCCTGTCCGGCATCGCCGTGCTCAAGCTCAACGAGATCGCCGAATGGCGCTCCACCCGCGCCGCCGACGCCCGGCTGATCGCCGCCAACCCCTCGATGCTGCGCGCGCTGCGGATGTGGCGCGAGAATCCGGACACCGACATCGCCCGCGACACCCTCGAGGTGGTGCGTTCGCGCCTGGTGCTGTTCCAGGAGATCCGCCGCTTCGCCGATATCCGCGTGGTGGGCGCGGACAACCGCACGGTGGTGGGGGTGCTGCCCGACGACGGCGAACCCGAGGACGAGACCACCGCCTCCGCCCTCGACCGCGCCCGCGCCACCGGCATTCCCACCTTCAGCGATATCCACGACCATAGGGGCCGTCTGGTGATCGACGTGGTGCTGCCGCTGTTCGTCGACGACCACGACGACGACCTGCGCGGCGCCGGTCTCGCGATCGTGCTGCAACTGGACCCCAACGCCTACCTCTATCCCCTGTTGCGGCGCTGGCCGCTGCCGAGCGCCACCGCCGAAACCCTGATCGCCCGGCGCGAGGGGCAGGAGGTGGTGTTCCTGTCGCCGCTGCGCCACCGCCCCGATCCGCCGCTCGCCTTCCGCCTGCCGCTGTCGCAATCGGGCCTCGCGGCGGCGGCGGGCCTGCGCGGCGTCTACGGCGTGGTGAACGGCGAGGACTACCGCGGCGTGCCGATCATCGCCGCCACCTTCAAGGTGGACGGCACCGACTGGGTGATGGTGTCGAAGATCGACGAGGACGAGGCCCTCGCGGTGCAGCGCCGCGAAACCCTGCTGGGACTGGGGCTGCTGGTCGCCGCGGCGGTGGCGGTGGCGGCGGTGGTGCTGGCGATCGCCGAGGAGGGCGCGGCCGCCGAGCGTCTCGCCAGCGCCGAGACCAAGGCCCAGATCGCCGCCCGCGACGCGCGCCTGGGGGCGATCTTCCGCGCCGGGCCGATCGGCATCGGCATCACCCGCGACCGGCTGCTGGTGGAGGTGAGCGAAGGCTTCTGCGACCTTGTCGGCATGACGCGGGAGGAGATGATCGGCCAATCCGCGCGAATCTTCTACGGCGACGACGAGGCCGAGTTCGCGCGGGTCGGCGCGGCGGTCTACGGCGTGCTCAAATCCGAGGGCCGCGCCGAGACCGAGGCGCGCTGGGTGCGCAAGGACGGGCTGCCGATCGTGGTGCTCCTGAGCGCCGCCCTGGTGGAGCCGGGCAACCCCAGGGGCGACGTCACCTTCTTCATCATCGACATCACCGAGCGCAAGCTCCAGGAGGAGCGCCTCGCCGAGCGCACCTTCGAACTGGAACGGTCCAACAAGGAGCTGGCGGCGTTCGCCTACGTCGCCTCCCACGATCTGCGCTCGCCGCTGCGGGGCATCGCCCAACTGGCGGAATGGATCGTCGAGGACATGCCGGGCGGCGTGCCGGACGAGGTGCGCGGCCACATCGCGCTGATGCGCAGCCGGGTGGCGCGGATGGAGCGCCTGCTCGACGACCTGCTGGCGTATTCCCGCATCGGCCGGGTGGAGGGCGACGTGGCGGAGGCGGACGTGGCGGCGATCTGCCGCGAGGCGTTCGAGATGTTCGCGCCGCCGCCGGGCTTCCGCCTCGATCTCGACCCCGCGCTGCCGACCTTCCGCACCCTCGCCACGCCGCTCACCCAGGTGCTGCACAACCTCATCGGCAACGCCCTCAAGCACCACGACGGCGAGGCCGGGTGCGTGTCGGTGTCGGCGCGGGCGGTGCCGGGGGGCTGGGCGATCGCGGTGGGCGACGACGGCCCGGGTATCCCGAAGGAGTATCAGGAGCGGATTTTCGGCCTGTTCCAGACCCTCAAGCCCCGCGACGCGGTGGAGGGCAGCGGCATGGGCCTCGCGCTGGTGCGCAAGACGGTGGACATCTACGGCGGCAGGATTTCGGTGCGGTCGGACGGACGGGGAACGGTGTTCGAGTTCACATGGCCCGGAGATCCCCACATGAAGGGACTGAAGAATGCAGGCACAGGCCGAGGGTAGGATCGTGAACCTGTTGTTGGTCGAGGACGACGACATCGATGCCATGGGGGTGGAGCGGGCCCTCAAGCGGCACCGCATCGTCAACCCGCTGTTCCGCGCCCGCGACGGCATCGAGGCGCTGGAGCTGCTGCGCTCCGGCCGGGTGGCGCGGCCGTTCCTGATCCTGCTGGATCTCAACATGCCGCGCATGGGCGGCATCGAGTTCATCCGCGAGATCCGCGAGGATCCGTCGCTCGCCAACGCGGTGGTGTTCGTGCTCACCACCTCCAAGTCCGACGAGGACCTGGCCGCCGCCTACCGCAGCCACGTGGCCGGGTACATCGTCAAGAACGAGCTGGGCGACAGCTTCTCCGGGCTGGTGCAGATGCTCGACGCATACTGGCAGATCGTCGAGCTGCCCAAATCCAGATGAGGGCGGCGATGACGGCGACCGCGGCGGAGGACGAGATGGACGACGGACGCGCGGTTCAGCCGTTGCGCCTGCTGCTGGTGGACGACGACGCCGTCGACCGCCTGGCGGTGTCGCGGGCGCTGCGGCAGGCGAAGCTGCCGCTCAGCATCGCCGAGAGCCGCACCGCCGAGGAGGCCCTCGCCGCGTTCGCCGAGGGTGCGTTCGACGCGGTGCTGCTCGACTACCGCCTGCCCGACATGGACGGCCTCGAGGTGCTGCGGCGGATGAACGGGCGCGCCCACGGCTCCACCGCGATCCTGATGCTGACGGGCATGGACGACGACGACCTCGCCACCCGGTGCATCGAGGCCGGGGCGCAGGATTTCCTGCTCAAGCAGGACCTCACCCCCCGCCACCTGATCCGCGCCGTGACCCACGCGCGGATGCGCCACCGCATCGAGATGGCGCTGCTCGAAAGCCACGAGCGCCTGCGCGAGCTGGCCGAGCAGGACCCGCTCACCGGTCTCGCCAACCGCTACTACTTCGACCAGACCCTGCGGGCGGCGGTGCCGCGGGCGATGCGCTACGGCTTCAAGCTGTCGCTGCTGCTGCTCGACCTCGACAACTTCAAGTTCATCAACGACGGCCACGGCCACGACGTGGGCGACCGGATGCTGCGGGTGGTGGCCGACCGGCTGACGGCGATCACCCGCGAGGGCGACATTCTCTGCCGCCTGGGGGGCGACGAATTCGCGATCATCGCCTTCCAGCACGAGGGCGTCGAGAGCGTCCACGCCCTGGCGCAGCGCCTGCTGGACGATCTCGCGGCGCCGGTGGTGGTGGAGGGGCTGACCCTGCCCACCTCGGTGAGCATCGGCATCGCGCTCTGCCCCGACAACTCGGACAACGCCGACGAGCTGTTCAAGTGCGCCGATCTCGCGATGTATCGCGCCAAGCGCGACGGCCGCAACCAGGCCCACTACTTCTCCGACGACCTGCAAACCCAGGTGATGCGCCGGGTGCAGACCGAGCACGACCTGCGCGCGGCGATCGAGACCGGCGGCTTCGAACTGTTCTACCAGCCGCAGGTGGACGCCGCCACCGGCGCGGTGTGCGCCGCCGAGGCGCTGATCCGCTGGCGGCATCCGGAGCGCGGCCTGCTCGGCCCCGGCGCCTTCCTCGACATCGCCGAGGACACCGGCCTGATCGGCCCGATCGGCGACTGGGTGCTCGCCACCGCGTGCGCCGACATCGCCGCCGGGCGCCTCGGGTCGGTGCCGCGGGTGGCGGTCAACCTCTCGGCGCAGCAGCTGCGGGCGGCGGGCCTGGTGGAGCGCCTGGCGGCGGTGCTCGCCGCCTCGCGCCTCGAACCCTCGCAGGTGGAGGTGGAGATCACCGAAAGCGTGCTGATCTCCGATTTCGGCGTCGCCCTCGGGGTGCTCGAAGGCATTCGCGACCTCGGCGTGTCGATCGCCATCGACGACTTCGGCACCGGCTATTCGTCGCTCGCCTATCTCAAGCGCCTGCCGATCGACTGCCTCAAGGTCGACAAGTCGTTCCTCAACCAGGTGCCGGAGGGGGAAAAGGACAAGCGCCTGCTGCGGGCGCTGATCCAGATGGCGCGGGCGATGGGGTTCCGCGTCGTCGTCGAGGGAGTGGAAACCCGCGCCCAGGCCGAGGTCTGCCGCGACTTCGGCGCCGACACCCTGCAGGGCTTCCACTTCGCCCGGCCGATGCCCTGGACCGAGCTGTTGCCTTTCCTTAAGGATTAGGTGCAGCACCTAGGCCCGCGCCACCCACAGGGTCCGGGCGGCGACGCGCTCGGGCACCAGGGCGACCAGCCGCACCAGAAGCGCGATCGCCGCCACGCTCACCGCCAGGCGCAGCCACAGCAGCCCCCAGATTTCCGCGCCCATCAGCAGCATCAGCAGGGTGTCCTCGATCAGCGAGTGGCAGATGCCCATCAGCGACAGGGCGAAGAACACCTCGCGCGGCGACAGCGCGCCCTTGCGCACCTCCTCGAGAATCACGCCGGAGCCGTAGGAGAGGCCGAGGGTCATGCCCACCACGGTGATCGTCGAGGCGCCGCGGCCGATGCCGATCAGCCCCATCAGCGGCGCGATCGCGCGGGTGACGAGGTCGAGCAGGCCGGAGGCGCGCAGCACCTTCATCCCCAGCACCAGAACGAAGATCACGCCGGAGATCGCGAGCAGGTTGCGCGCCTCGCCCCACGCCCAGGCGGCGAGGCTCGGGTCGGGGCCGGCCGAGGGCAGGGGGATCGCCGCCGCCTCCTGATAAAGGCCGAAGCGCTGGGTGATCTGGTGGTAGATCGCCCCGCACACCAGCGCGGTGCCGAAGCGCAGCGCGCACTGGCCGAGGAAGCGGGCGCCGCAGCGGTGGGCGATGCCGCACTCCACCGGCAGCGCGTGCGCCACCAGGATCAGCGTCGTCAGCGTCGTCACCTGCGCCACGCTGAGCGGCTCGGCGCGGTTCTGCGCCAGCTGCATCAGCACGATCAGGCCCGAATAGGTGCCGTTGAGCAGCGCCGCCGCCCACGACAGCCCGAGGTCGGCGGGCAGGCCGACGAGGCGCATCAACGGCTCCAGCGGCCGCGCCACGTGGCGCACCCAGTCCAGCTCCTGCAACACTTTGACGGCGACGATCACCGGGATCATCACCACGTAGAGATCGCGCGAGGTGCGCAGGGTCTGGGCGAAGGAATCGGCGATCGTCGCGATCGCCCGGCGCATGAGCGTCACGGAGCCTCCTCTGGGAACGGATCAGCCCTGGTCGTCGGGGCGGATGTGGGCGAAACGGGTGGGCGCGCGGCGCAGCGGCCGCGGCGGCTGGAATTCGGCGGCCTCGGGGCCGTGGGCCGCCACCAGCGGCGCCTCCGCCGGAGGCTTGGGCGCGGCGAGGCCCATCTCCGCCAGCAGCTCCTCCATCGGCACGAAGCCGCCGTCGGCCTGCGGCAGGCGCGGCGGCGCGGCGGCGGCGCGCACCGTGGGGCGCGGGTGGCTGGACGCGGGGTCGAAACGCTTGGCCATGCGGAACTCCTCTGTTCGCGGCACCACCTTGGCGGGTTGCGGCGGCGGGGGCAAGCCCGCCGCCCGAAGTCATCGCGGCGGCAGGGCGGCGAGGGCGTCGATCAGGCCGATCCAGGCGTCGCGCAGGCCGACTCGGACGGCCCAGTCCCCCGGGTCGCGGCCGTGCAGGCGGGCGTCGGCGGTGGAGAACGGAGTCTTGGCGGCGGTGCGGGTGGCGAGCACGGCATGCCCGGCGGCGTCGGTGGCGGTCCACGCCACCGCAACCTCGGCGACGCCCGCGCCCGGGCCGGTCTTCACCAGCCGCACCTCGGCGCTCTCGATCCGCACCGCCAGCGGCGCGCCCTCGGCGGACCACACCGCCGCCAGGGGCTGGCCCTCCTGGTTCCAGCGGCGCAGGCGCGACAGCAGGTCGCCGGTGGCGGCGGCCGCCTCCAGGCGCTCCAGGCGGAAGGGCAGGCGGCGGTCGCCCGCCGCCGCCGCCATCGCCGAGGTTTCGCGGGCGGCGGCGACGATCTCGGGTGCCAGGGTGCGCAGCGCCGCCTGGGTGGCGTCGGCGATGGCGGTGTCGAGGGGGGCGAGGCCGACCTCCAGGGCGCGGTCCCGCTCCGCCTCGGCGCGCGCCTCGGCGTTGCCGCGCCACACCGGCGCGCCCCCCGGCAGCGCCAGGGCGACGCCCAGGCGCACCTCGGCGGCGGCGTGATCGGCCGAGGGCACGGGCAGGGCGGCCAGCGACAGGCTTTCGATGGCGATGTCGAAGGGCGGCGCGGCGGCGTCGGTGGGGAGTTGCACGTCGAGGGCGGCGCGCACCCGGTCGGCGAAGTCGGCGGTGCGCTCGGCGGTTTCGAGCGGCCGCGCCAGGCGCACCGCGTCGAGCCGCAGCGCCGCCTCGGGCGCGGGCGCCAGGCTGCGGTGCAGGCGCAGGGAGAAGGTTTCGAGATTGCGGGCGAAGGCGCGGTAGCGCGCCGCCCGCACCGTCGACTGGCGCAGTTCCACCGCGTCCGCCACCGTCACCCGCGCGGAGGCGACGATGCGGTCGTTGAACACCACGCGGCCGTTGCGGTCGGCGACGCGGTAGAGAATCGCGGCGCGGCCGGTGCCGGTGCCGTCGGGCGCGGCGGCGGCGACGCTCTCCACGTCGCGCAGTTCGACCACCAGCCCCTCGGCGGCGTCGGCCCGGAACAGGCCGCCGTCGCGCAGGTGGGCGGCGGCCATGGTGCGCACCGCCTCGACCACCGCGTCGCGGCGGTCGGCGCGGGCGAAGCGCACGTCGTCGAGCTTGAGCGGCAGCGGCGGGCCGGGGAAGCGCCAGGTGTCGAACGCGGCATCGGCGTTGGCGGCGAGGCCGAGGACGGCGGCGAAGGCGAGGGAGGCAAGGCGCATGGTCAGATGCCGAACAGTTCGTTGAGGGTGAGGATGCGGTGGACCGCGCGCACCCGCGCGCCGTCCAGGCGGATTTCCGCCTGCGGGTTGAACTGCTCCAGCAGCAGCGCGGTGTCGGTGCGGCGGGCGAGGCGCTTGACCCAGGCCTGCACCGTGCCGTCGTCCGGGTCCACCGTCTGCACCACCACGTAGTCGCCGACCCGCGCCGGGCGGCGCTCGGAAACGTAGATCAGCTCGCCCTCCTCGAAGCGGGGCGACATGCTCGCCCCCACCACGTAGAGGGCGTAGATGTCGCGCGAGGCGCCGATGCCGGGCGGGCGGCGGACGTAGTCGATCGCCGCGGTGTCGAGCTGGAACGCGCCCCGGGCGCTGCCCGCGGCGGTGCCGAGCACCGGCACGTCGCGCGGCATCTCGGCGCGGGCGGGGGGCGTCGGCGTCTCCCACAGCCCGAACGGCGGCGGCGCGGCGGCGGGCGCGGCGGGCGCGCCCGCGTCGATCAGCCAGTCCACCGAGCATTCGAGGGCGCGGGCGAGCTTGGCGAGGCTGTCGGCGCGCGGCTTCACCGAACGCTCGCGCAGCACGTTGCGGATGGTGTCGGGGTGCAGGCCCGCGTCCACCGAGGCGGCGCGCGGCGTCTTGTCGAGGGCCTTGAGGCGCTCGCGGACGCGGCTCTTGAGGTCGTCGTTGGTCATGCGGGTAATTTAACCCGAGATTGTCCGCTGTGTCACCGGGTTTCTGCCGCATTTCACGAAAATTGCATGAAAATCCACACGGATTTGCGGGGTTCTGCGCGCGGCGCGTGCGGCTGGTTGCCCGCACACGCCTTGACTGCGGGCAATTGCCCGTATATCATGGCTCCCGTACCGGAAGCTGTGGGGGCGAGGATGGACGGTGAGGCGTGCGGACGCGAACGGGCGGAGCGGTTGGTGGAGCGGATTCTCGCGGCGGAGCCGCGGCGGCTGCCGCCCGATATCGCGATCTACGGCCGCGCGGTGGCGGGCATCCTCGCCGCCCAGCCGCGCGCCCGCGCCGAGGCGGCGGCGGCCCGCGCGCTCACCCTCGGCGGATTGCCGTCGCGGGCGGAAATCCTGGCGTTCTGCGCCCACTCCGAGTGAGGACACCGAACATGACCGATCCGATTTCCCCCGCGCGCGTCGCGGTGCGGCGGCGCTTTCTCGAAATCCTTGCCGAGACCGGCAGCGTGCGCGCCGCCGCCTCCGCCTCCGGGCGGCCGCGCGGCGCGTGGCTGGCGTTGCGCGGCCGCGACCCCGGCTTCGCCCGGGCGTGGGAGGAGGCGCTCGATTCCTACGTCGAACTGCTGGAGGCGGAGGCCGACCGCCGCGCCGTGGGCGGCGAGACCGAGCCGGTGTTCTACGGCGGCAAGCAGGTGGGGGAGCGCACCCGCGCCTCCGACAGCCTGCTGATGTTCCGCCTCAAGGCGCTCCGCCCCCAGCGCTACAAGGGCGCGGCCGACGAGGCGGAGCCGCTGACGGTGACGATCCGCGACTTTTCCGGAGAGTGAGCATGGAAATCGCGTTGCCGCACGGCTGGGAGCCGCGCGACTATCAACTGCCGTTCCTGCGGGCGATGGCGCCGCGCATGGCGGGCGGCGGCGGCCGGGCGGTGCTGGTGTGGCACCGCCGCTCGGGGAAAGACGCCACCGCGCTCAACTTCGCCGCCTGCGCCGCCCACGTGCGGCGGGGGGTCTACTGGCACATGCTGCCCACCGCCACCCAGGCGCGCAAGGCGGTGTGGGACGCGGTGGACGGCGAGGGGCGGCGGGTGCTCGACCAGGTGTTCCCGCGACCCCTGCGCGCCGCCACCAACGCCACCGAAATGAAGATCGCGCTGAAATGCGGCTCCCTGTGGCAGCTGGTGGGGTCCGACAACTTCAACGCCCTGGTGGGCGCCAACCCGGTGGGGGTGGTGTTTTCCGAATATTCGCTGGCGGATCCGGCGGCGTGGGACTACGTGCGGCCGATCCTCGCCGAGAACGGCGGCTGGGCGGTGTTCATCTTCACCCCGCGCGGCCGCAACCACGGCCACGCGCTGCTGGAGATGGCGAAGCGCAACCCGGCGTGGTTCGCCCAGGTGCTGTCGGTGGACGACACCCGCCGCGTCGACGGCACTCCGGTGATCCCGCCCGCCGCGATCGCCGAGGACCGCGCCGCCGGCATGGCCGAGGAAGTCCTGCGGCAGGAATACTGGTGCAGCTTCGACGCCGCCCTCACCGGCAGCTATTACGGCAGGGCGCTGGAGGCGGCGCGGGCGGAGGGGCGGATCGGCGCGGTGGCGTGGGAACCGGCGCTGCCGGTGGAAACCTGGTGGGACCTCGGCATGAGCGATTCCACCGCGATCTGGTTCGCCCAGCGGCTGGGGGCCGAGGTGCGGCTGATCGACTACCTCGAGGCCTCGGGCGAGGGTCTGCCCTATTACGTCCAGGCGCTGCGGGAGAAGCCCTACGCCTACGGCCGCCACATCGCCCCCCACGACATCGAGGTGCGCGAACTCGGCACCGGCAAGAGCCGCCGCGAAACCGCGTGGAAGCTCGGCGTGCGCTTCGAGGTGGCGCCCGCGCAAAGCCTCGCCGACGGCATCGAGGCGGTGCGCGGCCTGCTGCCCCACTGCCGCTTCGACGAAACCCGCTGCGGCCGCGGCCTCGAAGCGCTGACCCAATACCGCCGCGCCTGGAACGACAAGACCCGCGACTACATGGCCTCGCCGCTGCACGATTGGTGCAGCCACGCCGCCGATTCCTTCCGTTATGGCGCGGTGGCGCGGGGGCCGGGGCGGCTGGGGCGGGCGCCGCTCGCCGCCGAGGCGGCCTTCCGGGTGCTGCGGCCGTGAGGGGTTAGGTACCCTAGTAGCCCGGTTCGGGCTTGCGCAGGGGCGGAAGGTCGAAGCCGTAGGGCAGCAGCGGCTGGTTGCGGCGCTCGGTTTCCGGATCCTCGGCGCCGCGATAGAAGGCGGAGGCCACCTGCTCCGGGTCGAGGTTGCGCACGCCGGTGAGGTCGGCGCCGGTGAGGTCGGCGCCGTCGAGCACCGCGCCCACCATTTCCGCGCCGGTCAGGGTCGCCCCCGCCAGCGACGCACCCGCCAGGTGGGCATAGGAGAAATCCGCCCCCTCGGCGTGGACCCAGGTGAGGTTGGCGTGTTCGAGGTCGGCGTTGGAGAGGTTGGCCTCGAGCATCTGCACCTTGCGCAGGTCGGCCTTCTGCAAGGTGGCCGAATCGAGGTGCGCGCCGTTCAGCAGCGCCCGCTGCAGGTTGACCCCGTCGAGCGCCGCGTAGCCGAGGGCGGCGCGGTTGAGGTTGGCGCCGCACAGGTTGGCGCCGGTGAACTCGGCGTGCTCCAGCACCGCGTCCTCGAGGATCGCGCCGGAGAAGTCGCAATCCCAGAACTTCGCCTCGCTGGCGGAGAGGCGCACCGCGCGGGCCTCGGCGAAATCCGCGTCCGCCGCCGCGGCGCGCACCAGGTTGGCGCCCTCGAGGGTGGCGCCGCGCAGGCTGGCGCCGCTGAGGTTGGCCTCGCCGAGAGCGGCGCCGGTGAGGTCGGCCCCGGCGAGCCGCGCCCGCGCCATGTGCGCGCCCTTGAGCGAGGCGCGGGCGAAGCTGGCGCCGGTCAGCTCGGCGGTTTCGAGGGCGACGCGGTCGAGGATCAGCTCGGAAAAGTCGTGGTTCTCGAGGGGCGCGCGGTTCTGCGCCAGCCATGCGAGCGCCGCCGCCTGGCCCACGTCGGCGCGCTTGCCGCGCGCGGCGCGCAGGGTCTGGCGCTTGGTCTCGGCGAGGGCGACGCGGCGCCGGGCGGAGTACTCGCGCCAGCGGCGGCTGCCGCCGAGGGCGACGAAGGTGGCGGTCGCCACCGCGGCGAGGGCCAGGCCGCCGCCGACGATCCAACCGATTTGAGCGGTGTCGGGCATCGGGAAACGCCTTTCGTCATCGGGGGTTGGGGCAGCCGGTCGGCGGGCGCCGACGGACTGCCCCGCCGGCTCTCTTTCATCTTGTATCCATGGGGCTGATTTGCAAAGGAGAAATCTGGCGCTCCGGGGCGCGCGGACCGTGTGCGCGAAGCGTTGACTTCGACCGCCGGGGGTGTTCGAGTGAGGGCACGGGAATTCCGCAACCGGGGGAAGTCATGAGCACCACGCCTGCCGACACCGAAGACGCGCCGCCGCCGGAGGCGACGCCCCAGCCCCAGGCCCAGGCCCCGGCCGACGCGGCGCCCGACGCCGCGCCCGACGCGGCGCCCGAGCCGCCCCGTCCGCCGAAGCGCCGCGCCGAGCCGCTGCGCATCGAACCGGCGGCGCCCCCGGCGGTCGAGGCGGTGGAGCCGTTGCCGCCGCCGCCGCGCGGCCGCCCGTGGGCGGTGCTGGCGGGGTTGGCGGTGTCCATCGGCTGGCTGGGGTTGGTGGGGGCGTCGCTCTACCAATCCGGGATTCCCACCCTCTCCGGCGGCTCCAGCCTGATCCCGTGGGAGCTGGCGGCGTTCTCGGCGGGCGTGGCGCTGCCGGTGGCGCTGATCTGGCTGGTGGTGGCGTATCTCGATCGCGGCCGCCGCTTCGAGGCCGAGGTGGCCGAGCTGCGCTCGCTGATGCGCGAGATCGCCTATCCCTCCGGTGCCCACGAGGCGCGGGTGCGGGCGATCTCCGATTCGCTGCGCGCCCAGGCGCAGGACCTCAACGACGCCTCCCACCGCGCCGCCCAGCAGGCGGACGCGGTGCGCACCGCGCTGCTGCGCCACACCGAGGACCTCGCCGCCGCGGGCACCCGCATCGAGACCGACACCGCCCAGGCGGTCGAGCTGTTCGGCCGCCACGTGGGCGAACTCGCGGCCACCGCCGAAACCGCCACCGAGCGCACCCGCGCCACGGCGGGCGACCTCGCCCGCGAGGCGCGGGCGCTGAAGTCGGTGTCCGACGAGACCCGCTCGGTGGGCGCCACCCTGGAGGCGATCCTGAGCGGCCAGTCCGAGGCGATGGCCGAGGCGACGCAAAGCCTGCGCGCCACCTCCGACGCGGTCTCCCGCGAGGCCCGCAAGCAGGAGGAAACCCTCGCCCGCGCCGCCGAATCCGCCCAGGCCCACGCCGAGCGCATGACCCAGACGGTGCAGACCCACAGCGAGCTGCTCGATGCGGCGGCGGTGCGCTCGGCCGAGCGGGTGGGGGCGATCGCCGCCGCCCTGTCCGACCGCGTCGGCGCCCTCGACGCGCTGTTCCGCAAGCAGGAGGCGGACCTGATGCAGGCTTCCGAAACCCTGTCGGAGCAGACCGGCCGCATCACCGGCAGCCTCGGCAAGCAGGCGGCCCAGCTCAACCAGATCACCGAAACCGTGCTCGACCGCGTCAAGATCGTCGAGGAGGGTCTCGAAATGCAGTCCCGCGAGCTGGCCTCCGCCTCGGATTCGGCGATGGCGCGGCTGCGCGCGGTGGGCGAGGCGTTCTCGCGCAAGGCCCAGGACCTGCTCGATTCGAGCGACCAGGCCGACGCCCGCATCGGCGCGGCGGTGGCCCGCTTCGGCGAGCACAGCCTGGCGTTGCAGGACCACGCCCGCGCCGTCGGCGTCGAGACCGCCCAGGCGGGCAACGCCCTCGACGCCCGCTGCAAGCTGCTCGCCCAGGCGATCGACGCGATCCAGAGCCGCGGCCAGGACACCGGCAACCTGCTCAAGGACTACGCCGCCGAGATCAACCGCGACGCCGACCGCGCCGGGGCGATCGCCGAGACGATCCGCGACTCCCTGCGCAAGCAGGCCGACGAACTGGCCGACGTGGTGCAACTGGTGGCCACCCAGTCGCGCCTCGGCGAGGCGTCGATGACGCAGCAGAGCCGCCACCTCAACGAAACCGCCAACGAGGTGATGGAGCGCATTCGCGGCATCAGCGACATCATGCGCCAGTCCACCAACGAGCTGATCGGCGCCGCCTCCAAGGTGGGCTTCGAGCTGGAGGCGGTGGGCGAGGCGTTCCGCCAGCGCGGCAAGGACATCGGCGAGGCCGCCGAGGAGGCCTCGGGCCGCACCGCCGCCGCGGGCGACAAGCTGGTGGCGCAGATCGCCCAGGTGCAGGGCGCGTCGGAGGCTTCGGTGGCCCGCCTCGGCGCGGCGATGGAAGGGGTGTCGCATCAGGCGGCGCAAATCCGCCAGGTGACCGACACCGCGCGCGGCCAGGTGGACGACGTGGGCGCCGCCCTGCTCAAGCAGGCGGACCAGGTAGGCCGGGTGGCGGGCGAGGCGCAAAAGGCCCTCACCGCGTTCGGCGGCGCGCTGCGCGAGCGCTCGGTGGAGTTCCTCAAGAACACCGACGAGGCGTCGAGCCGGGTGCGGGCGCTGGGCGACGCGCTGCACCAGATCGCGCGGGACTTCGACGACACCGCGGGCCGCAGCTCGGCCCAGGTGTCGGTGGCGGGCGCGCGCCTCAAGGAGACCATCGAGCAGGTCGCCGCCACCACCACCCGCATCAACCAGCAGATCGGCGAGGCGCGCGAGTCCTTCCGCGCCCAGGCCGCCGACCTCGCGGGCAGCGCCGACGTCACCGTCGACAAGGTCAAGGTGCTGATCGACACGGTACGGCAGAAGGCCGCCGACATGGCCGCCACCGGCGACCTTCTCGAAACCCGCGCCCACAAGCTCGCGGCGCTCCTCGACCAGAAGACCAAGGCGATCATCGGCATCTCGGAAGACGCCGAGGCGCGGGTGCGGGCCCTCGAAACCCAGAAGGCCGACGTCGAGAGCGACCAGTTCCTGCGCGACGCGGCGCAGGTGATCGAGCGGTTGCAGGCGATCTCGGTGGACATCACCCGCGCCTTCCAGCCCGCCGTCGAGGAAGACCTGTGGAAACGCTACCATCGCGGCGACCAGGGGGCGTTCCTCCGCCACCTCACCCGCTCGCTCACCAAGGCGCAGGTGCAGGACATCAAGGACCGCTTCGAGCAGGACGCCGAGTTCCGCGGCTTCGTCACCCGTTACCTCTCCGAGTTCGAGGCGCTGACGGCGCGGGTGCGGCGTTCGGATCGCTCCGACGTGCTCACCGCGGTGCTCACCGGCTCGGACATCGGGCGCATCTACATGACCCTCGCCAAGGCCCTCGGTCGCATCGACTGAGACAACCGCCGCGCGTCCCGGGGGACCCGCTTCCCCGGGACGCGTTCATCGGCGGATGACGGTGTGATGAAAATCACACGGTGGCGGCTTGTCTCGACACATTCCGATTGACGCGGCCGACGATTGGCGCAACGTGGGGGCCCGCCGGGGTTCCCCCGCGCGCCGTTTCCAGACCCTCCCGAGGACCGCCGATGACCGCCTTCGACACCGATCGCGATACGCGCTTGAAATTTCTCATGATCGACCCCGCCGCGGTCGCCCATTTGCGGGAGGCGTGGCCGATCGTCCAGCCGGTGCTGCGGGACGCGCTCGACGGCTTCTACGCCCATCTGCAAACCTTCCCCCAGCTCGCCGGACTGTTCTCCGGCGCGGAGATGATCGAGCGCCTGAAGCGGGCGCAGGAGCGCCACTGGGGCAACCTCTTCCAGGGCACCTTCGACGACGCCTTCATGGCCGGGGTGATGGCGGTGGGCGCGGCCCACGCCAAGATCGGCCTGGAGCCGCGCTGGTACATCGGCGGCTATTCGCTGGTGCTCTCCCGCCTGCTGGGCGAGATCGACCGCGCCTGCCGCCATCGCGGCGCGCGCCGCCGGGCGCTCGCCCGGGCGGTCACCCAGGCGGTGTTCCTCGACATGGATCTCTCGGTGTCGGTCTACGCCGACCTGGTGAAGGCGCGGCTGATGGAGCGCGAGCGCAAGCTCGAGGCGATGATCGTCGCCTTCGACGGCCACGTCGGCGCCGCCCTGGGCGAGGTGAGCCAAGCCCTCGGCCAGGTGGAGCGGGGGGCGGCCGAGGTGGTCCACGTGGCGGGCGAAACCACCACCCGGGCGAGCGCCGTGGCCGCCGCCGCCGAGCAGACCACCGCCAACGCCAACGCGGTGGCCGCCGCCACCGGCCAGTTGTCCTCCGCCATCGACGAGATTTCCGAACGCCTCGCCAACGCCACGGCGGTGGCGCGCGGCGCGGTGGACCAGTCCCGCGCCGTGGAGACGGCGATGGCGGGCCTCGCCGCCGCGGGCGAGCGCATCGGCGAGGTGGCGAAGCTGATCCAGGACATCGCCAGCCGCACCAACCTACTGGCGCTCAACGCCACCATCGAGGCGGCGCGGGCGGGCGAATCCGGCAAGGGCTTCGCGGTGGTGGCGGGGGAGGTGAAAACCCTCGCCAACCAGACGGCGCGGGCGACCGAGGACATCGCCCACCAGATCGACGGCATCCGCACCGCCACCGACCGCACCGGCCAGGCGATCGACGGCATCGTCGGCATGATCGACACCCTCGGCGAGGACACCACGGCGATCTCCGCCGCGATCGAGCAGCAGTCCGCCGCCACCCGCGAGATCGCCCGCAACGTCGCCGAGGCGGTGCGCGGCACCGGCGAGGTGTCCACCAACATCGTCGCGGTGCGCGGCAACGCCGACCAGACCGGCCGGGTGTCGGAGGACTCCCGGCGGTCGGTGGCGCAGCTGGTGCAGACCGCCGACGGCCTGCGCCGCGAGATCGAAAGCTTCCTCGAGCGCGTGCGCGAGGCCTGAGCCTACGGCGTCTCGGCGACCACCGCCTGGCGCTGGGCGCCGAGGCCCTCCACCGACGCCTCGACCACGTCGCCGGGCTTGAGGAACAGCTTGCGCCCCAGGCCCACCCCGGCGGGGGTGCCGGTGGCGATGACGTCGCCCGGCAGCAGCCGCAGGAAGCGGCTGAGGTAGGCGACGAGGAAGCGCACCGGGAAGATCATCTGGTCGGTGCTGCTGTCCTGCATCGTCTCGCCGTTGACCTTGAGGCCGATCTTGAGCTTCTGCGGGTCGGGCACCGCGTCGGCGGTGACGAGATACGGCCCGATCGGGCAGAACCCCGGCGCCGACTTGCCCTTGCCCCACTGCCCCTGGTGCTTGAACTGGTGGTCGCGCTCGGAGACGTCGTTGAGGGTGAGGTATCCGGCGACGTGGGCCATCGCCTCGGCCTCGCTCACGTTGTGGGCGGCGGTGCCGATCACCACCCCCAGCTCCGCCTCCCAGTCGAGGCGCTGCGCCCCCTTGGGAAAGGAGATCGGGTCGTTGGGGCCGCACAGGCTGCCGGTGTGCTTGAAGAACAGGATCGGCTCCGGCGGCGGCTCGCCCTTGGTCTCCCGCGCGTGGTCGGCGTAGTTGAGGCCGATGCCCATGATGTTGCCCACCCGCGTCACCGGCGGGCCGAGGCGCGGGTGCCCGCCCACCTCGGGCAGGCTCTCCGGGTCGGTGGCGCGGATCCGCGCCAGGCACTCGGGCGCCAGCGCCGCCGGGTCGAGGTCGTGCACCAGGCCGGCGAGGTCGCGGATGGTTCCGTCGGTGTGCAGCAGGCCGGGTTTCTCGTGGCCGGGCAGTCCGTAACGCAGCAGGCGCATGCGCTCCCTCCGTGGCTGGGGTGTGGGATCAGTACAGGGTCAGGGTGCGGATTTCCTCGGAGCTGAGGATGTCCGGAATGATCGTGATCGGCACGTGGACGCGCCGCATGTCCTTGCCCATCAGCGAGGTGATGAGCGGGCCGGGGCCGCCCTTGCCGGTGTCGGCGCCGAGCACCAGCACGTGGACGGTCTCGCTTTCGAGCACCTTCAGCAGTTCCTCGCGCCGGTCGCCTTCGCGCAGGTGGATGATCGGCATCCGGCCCGAGAGGGCGTGGATCTGGTCGGCGTAGGTTTGCAGCAGCGCCTCCGCGTCCTTGCGGCGGTCCTCGCGCATCACGTCGCCCACGAACATGAAGTGCTCGAACTCCACCGGGGGGATGACGTAGAGCATCGCCACCCGGCCGTTGGAGCGCTTCGCCCGCAGGCAGGCGTATTCGAGGGCCGGTTTCAGTTCCTCGGTGTCGTCGATCACCACCAGGAAAATCCGGCCGATGTCCCCGGCGTCGGCGGGGGCCGCGCCGGCGGGGGTTTCCGAATCCGCGGATGTCATCGTCGTGCTCCCTGAAATGCCCCCTCAGAATGCGCCATCGGGGCGGCGGTTTTCAATCGCCGTCGTCGCCGCGCCGGTTGGCAAGGCCCGGCGGAGGGGCGATACTCGGGGGCGCAACGCAATCCCGGAGGGACGCCGGATCATGAACAGCTTCACCTACGCCAACCCCACCCGCATCCTGTTCGGCCCAGGCCAGATCGCCGCGATCGCGAAACAGATCCCCGAATCGGCCAAGGTGCTCGTCACCTACGGCGGCGGCAGCATCAAGGCCAACGGCGTCTACGACCAGGTGATGGCGGCCCTCGGCGGCCGCGCCGTGACCGAGTTCGGCGGCATCGAACCCAACCCCAGCTACGAGACGATGATGAAGGCCGCCGCCGTGGCGCGGGAGAGCGGCTCCGACTTCATCCTCGCGGTGGGCGGCGGCTCGGTGGCCGACGGCTCCAAGTTCCTCGCCGCCGCGCTGGTCCACGACGGCCCCGAGCCTTGGGACCTCGTCACCGGCAAGGCCAAGATCAAGGGCGCGATGCCGCTCGGCGTGGTGCTGACCCTGCCCGCCACCGGCTCGGAGAGCAACTGCGCCGCCGTCATCACCCACAAGGCCAAGGGCGCCAAGCTCGCCTTCGCCCACCCGGCGGTGTATCCGGCGTTCGCGGTGCTCGACCCCGAGACCACCCGCACCCTGCCGCCCCGCCAGGTGGCCAACGGCGTCGCCGACGCGTTCGTCCACGTGATCGAGCAATACCTCACCCGGCCCGCGGGCGGCATGGTGCAGGACGCCTATGCCGAGGCGCTGCTGCGCACCCTCGTCGCGGTGGGGCCGAAGACCCTCGCCGAGCCGGACGACATGGACGCCCGCGCCAATTTGATGTGGGCGGCCAACCAGGCCCTCAACGGCCTGATCTCGGTGGGGGTGCCGGGCGACTGGTCCACCCACATGATCGGCCACGAACTCACCGCCCTCTACGGCACCGACCACGCCCGCTCCCTCACCATCGTGCTGCCCGCGCTGATGCGGGTGCGGCGCGCCGCCAAGCGCGACAAGCTGCTGCAATACGCCGCCGAGGTCTGGGACCTGAAGGACGGCCCGGCGGACGCCCGGATCGAAAGCGCGATCCTCAAGACCGAGGCGTTCTTCCGCTCCCTCGGCATGCCGGTGCGCCTCGCCGACGACCGCATCGCCAAGGACGCCGCCGACAAGGTCGCCGCCAACCTCGAAGCCCACGGCCTCACCGCGCTCGGCGAGGACAAGGGCGTGACGCCCGAGGTGGCGCGCCAGATCCTCGTCGCCGCCGCCTGAGGAGGCCGCCATGCACCACAGCACCTTCGGCGGCCTCCGCCACGACCACGTGTTCGGGCAGGACCGCGAACTGGGCGCGGAACGCCGGGTGCGCTGGGTGGTGGCGATCACCTTCGCGGTGATGACGGTGGAAATCGCGGCGGGCCTCGCCTTCGGCTCGATGGCGCTGCTCGCCGACGGCCTGCACATGGGCACCCACGCGCTCGCCCTCGGCCTCGCGGCGGCGGCCTATTGGTTCACCCGCCGCCGCGCCGCCGACGCGCGCTTCTCCTTCGGCACCGGCAAGGTCAACGCCCTTGCCGGGTTCTCCTCGGCGCTGTTCCTGCTCGTCGTCGCCCTGGCGATGGTGTGGGAAAGCGTCGCCCGCTGGATCGCCCCGGTCGAGATCGCCTACGGCCAGGCGATCGCCGTGGCGGCGGTCGGACTCGTCGTCAACCTCGCCTCCATCGCCCTGCTCGGCGACCACGATCACGACCATCACCACGAACATGACCACCAGCACGACCACGACCACGGCCACGAGGACACCAACCGCCGCGCCGCCTACGTCCACGTCCTCGCCGACGCGCTCACCTCGGTGCTCGCCCTCGCCGCCCTCGCCATCGGCTGGAGCGCGGGCGCGGCGTGGCTCGACCCGCTCGTGGCGATCCTCGGCGCGGCGCTGATCGGCCGCTGGGCGGTGGGGCTGCTGAAAGACGCGGGCGGCGTCCTCCTCGACCTCCAGGCGCCCGCCGACCTCACCGACGCGGTGCGCGCCGCCCTCGCCAGCGACGGCGACGCCGAAGTCCCCGACCTCCACATCTGGCGCGTCGGCGTCGGCCGCTATGCCGCCGTCGCCACCCTCATCGCCTACCGCCCCCTCACCCCCGAGGCCTACAAATCCCGCCTCGCCCCCTTCCCCCAACTCGTCCACACCGCCCTCGAAATCCACACCTGCCCCGGCCCGCACGGGTGAGGCGGAGGCCAGGGGCAATAGAAACAACGGCGTTAAGAAGAAATCAATTATTTTAATAATAATAGTTGTTGCTTGCGATTATATTGATAAAATTAATGATTGTGAATATACTATGGCTCCCATTGTCATGGTCTTTGAGGGAAGAAATGGCGACTTACTACGTCAACAAGAATGAGCAGCCGACCGGGGAGCATGAAGTGCACGTCAGTTCGTGTTCTTACCTGCCGTCTCTAGAAAATCGGTCTTATCTGGGCGAATTCACTAACTGCGCGGATGCGGTGAGGGCAGCAAAAAGGCAGTATGCCAATAGTGACGGCTGCTATTACTGCTGTAATGCGTGCCACACGCGCTGAAGCCCTGTCGGCGGTCGCGTGCATCCTTTGGTCAGGAACGCCTTGAGGCGTTCCTGTTGTTTTTTCAGTATTTCGCGGACACTGCCTTTGGTCCGGATCTCCTGTCCCTCCCCGATCCCATCGCCCGCCTCGAAATCGTCCCCTGACTCCCCCGGTCCGCACGGGTGAGACCCAGGCCAGGGGCGCCGCCCCTGGGCCGGGTTCGTCATTGGGAGGTGTGTGGGGGCTACGCGGTTCGGCCCGGCTCGGGGGCGTCGTCCTCCGCCGGTTCCCGCCGGGCGGCCCAGGTCAGCAGCGCGTCCAGGGCCGGGCACAACGCCTGGCCCCAGTCGGTCAGGCCATACTCCACTTTCGGAGGCACCTGATGATGCACGATGCGGCGGACGATGCCGTCCGCCTCCATCCGGCGAAGCTGCTGGATCAGCATTTTCTGAGAAATCCCCGGAATCGCGCGCTCGAGGTCGGAGAAGCGCAGCACCCGGCCGCCGAAGAGGTGAAACAGGATGATCAGCTTCCACCGCCCCTCAAGAAGCTTGAGGACGTTCTCGACACCTTCGGCTGCGGTCTCGCGAGTGTAAGGGTGAGGCATACTTTTCTGTAAGTACCTTACTTTTCGGTGCGTTCTTGCGTTTTGGTGAAGCTAGGCCATTTTCGGGGATCGCACAACACCCGCCCCCCCTCGCACCGGAGATGCCCATGTCCCTGTCCCTCCCCGATCCCATCGCCCGCTATTTCGCCGCCGATGCGGCGGACGGTGCGGCGGTCGCCGCGTGCTTCGCCGCCGACGCCGTCGTCGCCGACGAGGACCGCACGCACCGCGGCCGCGCCGCGATCGCCCGGTGGAAAACCGAGGCCTCGGCGAAATACGCGTATGTCAGCGTGCCCGTCGCCGTGGACGACCAGGGCGACAGAATCGTCGTCACCGCGCACCTGACCGGCAATTTCCCCGGCAGCCCGGTGGACCTCCGCTACGCGTTCACCCTGGCGGGAACCGAAATCGCCCGCCTCGAAATCGTCCCCTGACTTCCCCGGTCCGCACGGGTGAGGCCAGAGCCAGGGGCGGTGCCCCCGATCTCGGCCGCGCCCATTCAGGCGAGGGAGTGGATGAAGTCGCGGATGCCGGAGGCGATGAACTGGACGGCGATGCAGGAGAGGAGGAAGCCCATGATCTTGGTGATCGCCTGGAGGCCGTGGGGGCCGAGGAAGCGGGAGATCCAGGTGGAGAAGCCGAGGGCGACGTAGGCGACGGCGGCGGTGATGGCGATGCCCGCGACCACTACGAAGTGGCCGAGGACGACCGCGTCGTCGGGGATTTCCGAGGCGTAGCCCATCACCACGGCGATCGAGCCGGGGCCGCTCAGGCTCGGCATGGCGAGGGGGGAGAAGGAAAAGTCGAGTTCCGCCTGTTTGATTTCCGACGGCGTGGCGTCGACGGTGGAGGCCTCGTCGACGCCCGAGAACAGCATGCGCAGCGCGAGGATGAGGACGATGATGCCGCCCGCGACGCGGATCCCCGCGAGCGAGATGCCGAACAGGGCGATGATGCCGTTGCCGAGGAACAGGAAGGCGGTGAGGATCGCGAAGGCGTAGAGGCAGGCGCGGCGGGCCTGGGCCTTGCGCTGGGCTTCCGGCATGCGGGCGGTGAGGCTGAGGAACAGCGGCACGGTGCCCAGCGGGTTCATGATCGGCAGCAGGCCGAGGGTGACCAGGGGGATGTATTTGAGGGTGAGGATCAGGGCGTCCATGGCGGTGTCTCAGGCGCCCCGTTCGACGCGGGCGACGCGGGCGAGGGCGGTGCCGAGGGCGAGGGCGACCCAGCCGAGGAACACCGCGATCTGCCACGCGGCGGGCAGGGCGGATTGGGTGAGGGCGGCGCGCAGCAGGGCGTCGGCGTGGGTGAGGGGGTTGACCGCCATCGTCCAGGCGAGCCAGGTGGGCACGCCGGCGGCGGGGAACAGGGCGCCCGAGAGCATCCACGCGGGCATCAGCACCACCATCATGATGGCGTGGAAGCCCGAGGTGGAGCGCATCGACCACGCCACCGCGAAGCCGGTGGCGGCGAAGCCGAGGGAGGCGAGGGCGAGCACCGGCAGGGCGAGCAGCAGGCCCCGGGGTGCGAAGGGCGTGCCGGTGAGGGGCACGACGGCGAGCAGCAGCACGGTTTGCAGCAGCGCGATGAGGGTGCCGCCGCCGACCTTGCCGAGGACGATGGCGAAGCGCGGCAGCGGCGCCGCGAGCACGCCCTGGAGGAAGCCGCGGTCGCGGTCCTCGATCAGGGTGATGGCGGCGAACACGCTGGAGAACAGCAGCATCAGCATGAGGATGCCGGGGAAGACGTAGGCGGCGTAGCTGCCCGCGTGGCCCTCGGGGCGGAACGAGGCGGAGAACCCGGCGCCGAGGAAGCCCCAGATCAGCAGCGGCTGGGCGACGCCGCCGACGACGCGGGACCGCTGCCGCCAGAAGCGCACGAGTTCGCGGGCCGCGAGGGCGGCGACGGGGGCGAGCACGGTCACGGGGTCTCTCCGGTGAGGGCGAGGAAGGCGTCGGTGAGGGTGGGCTGCTTGATCGCGATGCTGGAGACGTCGCCGCCGAAGCGGTCGAGGATGTCGGACACCAGGCCCAGGGCGCGGCCGCGGTCGAGATCGGGGATGCGGACGTCGGCGGCGGTGGCGCGCACGCCCAGGCCCTCCGCCCGCAGGCGCGCGGCGAGGCGGCCGGGTTCGGCGCTGGCGATCACGATCATCTCGCTGCCGAGGCGGGCGGCGAGGGCGCGCGGGCTGTCGGCGGCGATCACCTTGCCCGATTGCAGCACCACCACCGCGTCGGCGGGTTCGGCCTCCTCGAACACGTGGGTGGTCATCAGCACGGTGACGCCGGTTTCGCGCCGCAGCGCGGCGAGGGTATCGGCGAAGGCGGCGCGGCCCGCCGGGTCGAGGCCGGTGGTGGGTTCGTCGAGCAGCAGCACCGGCGGCGCGGGGATCAGGCACTTCGCCAGTTCCGCCTGGCGCTGCTGGCCGCCGGAGAGGGTTCCGGCGCGGGCGTCGAGGCGGTCGCCGATGCGGGTCCAGGCCACCGCCGCGTCGATGCGCCGCGCGAGGTCCGCCCCGCCGATGCCGTGGAGACGGCCGAACAGGGCGAGGTTTTCCCGCACCGTCAGCACCGGGTCGAGGGCCGGGGCCTGGAACACCACGCCCAGCGCGCGGCGGGCGGCGGCGCTGCCGCACGGCGCGCCGCCGACGCTGGCGCTGCCCGCCGAGGGCTTGAGCGCGCCCGCGAGAATGCGGAACAGCGTGGACTTGCCCGAGCCGTTGCGGCCGATCACGGCGCAGAAGCGCCCGGCCTCGACCGCGAGGTCGACGTCGTCGAGGGCCGGGTGCGCGCTTTGCGCTCCGGGGTAGCGGTGGCTCAGGCGGTGGACGGAGATCATCGTCGGGGGACGTTCCTGGCGCGTGCCGGTGGGGGCCTTCGGGCCTTTCATATGGTCGCCTGTGTCCGTAGAGTAAAGCCCGCACCCACCGGAGCCGCCGCATGCTGATCGCCCACATCGCCGACCTTCACGTTTCCGCCGACGGACTGCCGGTCCACGCCATCGTCGACACCGACGCCGCGACCCGCGCGGTGATCGCGGCGGTCAACGCGGCGCGGCCCGACGTGGTGGTGGTGGCGGGCGACGTGACCCACGGCGGCGAGGACGCCGCCGCCCGGCGCGCCCGCGACCTGCTCGCCGGGCTGGAGGCGCCGGTTTACGTCTGCCCCGGCAACCACGACCGCCGCGACGCCCTGCGCGCCGCCTTCGGCCGCCGCCCCGACGACCGCGACGACGCCTGGATGGCCTACGCGGTGGACGACCTGCCGGTGCGGCTGATCGCCATGGACGCCGCCACCGACGACCCGATGGTGGGGGCGCTGCCGGAGGCGCAGGTGGCGTGGCTCGCCGCCCGCCTCGCCGAGCAGCCGGAGCGGCCGACCGCGATCGTCCTCCACCATCCGCCGTTCGACACCGGCATCGACTGGCTCGACCAGATCGGCATATCCGAGGGCCGCCACCGGCTGGGCGACGTGCTGGCGGCGCACCGCAACGTGCGCGCGCTGCTGTGCGGCCACCTCCACCGGCCGATGCGCGGCACCTGGTACGGCACGCCGGTGATCGCCGCGCCCTCGGTGATGGACCGGGTGGCGTTCGTCGGCACCCACGCGGACGGCAGCCCGATCACCGCCATCGACGCGCCGCCGGGGTTCGCCCTGCATCGGGTGCCCGAGGGGGACTGGCTGCCGGAAACCTGCTTCATGAATGGGCATTCCGAAGCGTGGCAGGCGGCGATGCCCGATCCTTGGGCAGAGTAACGCCGAGCGCTGCCGGGAATCCGGGCAGCCGCCCCCTCCCGATTGAAATCGTTTCAGCTCGACGGCTCGCCGCGCCTCGGTTTCGGCGATTGGCCCGGGCTTTGCTCTAGCCGAGGGGAGTCCCGGCGGCGCTCCGGACCGGAGACGCGCGCAGGAAACCTTTTACTAGGGAGAGCAGACGATGAAAGCGAGTCACCTGGTCGTCGGGTTGGGTGCTTTGGCCGCCGCGGCGGCGGCCGCCGCTCCGGCCTCGGCCGCGACGCTGGACACCGTGAAAAGCCGCGGCCAACTGGTCTGCGGCGTCAACAACAGCCTGGCGGGCTTCTCGGCGCCCGACGAAAAGGGCCAATGGTCCGGCATCGACGTGGACTACTGCAAGGCGCTGGCCGCGGTGGTGCTCGGCGACGCGAGCAAGGTGAAGTACGTCCCGCTCACCGCCAAGGAGCGTCTGACCGCTCTCCAGACCGGCGAGATCGACGTGCTCGCCCGCAACACCACCTGGACGATGAGCCGCGACACCGGCCTCGGCCTTTCGTTCGTGGGCGTCAACTACTACGACGGCCAGGGCTTCATGGTGAAGAACGCCCTCGGCGTGAAGTCGGCCAAGGAGCTGAACGGCGCCTCGGTGTGCGTGCAGGCGGGCACCACCACCGAACTCAACCTCGCCGACTATTTCCGCACCCACGGCATGAAGTATCAGTCGGTGGTGTTCGACACCTCGGACCAGACCCTCGCGGGCTTCAACTCCGAGCGTTGCGACGTGCTGACCTCCGACCAGTCGCAGCTCTACGGCCTGCGCTCCAAGCTGCCGGATCCCTCCAAGGCGTCGGTGCTGCCGGAGGTGATCTCGAAGGAGCCGCTCGGCCCGGTGGTGCGCCAGGGCGACGACCAGTGGTTCAACATCGCGCGCTGGACCCTGTTCGCGATGCTCAACCTCGAGGAGGCGGGCGTCACCTCCAAGAACGTCGACGAAATGCTCAAGACCGCCAACCCGGACATCAAGCGCCTGCTCGGCGTCGAGGGCGACTTCGGCTCCAAGATGGGCGTGACCAACGACTTCGCGGTGAAGATCGTCAAGGCGGTGGGCAACTACGGCGAATCCTTCGAACGCACCGTCGGCCAGGGCAGCCCGCTCAAGATCGCGCGCGGCCAGAACGCGCTGTGGAACGCCGGGGGCATCCAGTACGCCCCGCCGGTGCGCTGATTTCCGCATCGCCCATTTCGTCCCCCCGGCGGCGCCAGCCGCCGGGTCCGGCCGCCATCGAGGATGCCCCATGACCCCTCCGCGCTCCCGCATCAAACCCTGGAACGACCCGAAAATCCGCGCCTGGACGTTCCAGATCGTCGTCGTGTCGCTGGTGGCGTGGCTGGCGCTGTCGCTGTTCTCCAACACCCTGCACAACATGGAGAGCCGCGGCATCCGCACCGGCTTCGGCTTCCTCGGGCAGACCGCCGGTTACGGCATCCTGTTCTCGCTGATCCCCTACGACGAGACCTACAGCTACGGCCGCACGTTTTTCGTCGGCCTGTTGAACACCCTGCTGGTGTCGGGCCTCGGCATCGTCACCGCCACCCTGCTCGGCTTCGTCGCGGGCATCGCGCGGCTGTCGCGCAACTGGCTGGTGGCGCGCATCGCCGAGGTCTACGTCGAGATCTTCCGCAACATCCCGCTGCTGTTGCAGGTGTTCTTCTGGTATTTCGCGGTGTTGCAGACGCTGCCCGCGCCGCGCCAGAGCTACCGCTTTTTCCACGACGCGGTGTATTTGAGCAAGCGCGGCCTCTACGTGCCCGCCCCGATGGCGGAGGACGGCTTCGGCTGGGTGGCGCTGCTGGCGCTGGCGGGCCTCGTCGCCGCGGTGGCGGTGGCGCGCTGGGCAGGGCGGCGGCGCGAGGCCACCGGCCGGGGCTTCCCGGTGTGGCGCACCGCCCTCGGGCTGATCGTCGGCCTGCCGTTGGTGCTGTTCCTCGCCCTCGGCGCGCCGCTCGGCTGGAGCGTGCCCGAACTCAAGGGCTTCAATTTCGTCGGCGGCGGCGTGCTGCTGCCGGAGCTGGTGGCGCTGTGGTTCGCCCTCACCATCTACACCGGCACCTTCATCGCCGAAATCGTGCGCTCGGGCATCCAGGCGGTCAGCCACGGCCAGACCGAGGCGGCCTCCGCCCTCGGCCTGCGGCGCGGCCAGATCATCCGCCTGGTGGTGCTGCCGCAGGCGCTGCGGGTGATCGTTCCGCCGCTCACCAGCCAATATCTCAACCTCACCAAGAATTCGTCGCTCGCCACCGCGATCGGCTACCCGGACCTGGTGGCGGTGTTCATGGGCACCACCCTCAACCAGACCGGCCAGGCGGTCGAGGTGGTGGCGATGACGATGGCGGTGTACCTCACCATCAGCCTGTCGATCTCGTCGCTGATGAACGCCTACAACCGGCGCGTCGCGCTGAAGGAGCGCTGAGCCATGGCGGAAACCTCCGACGTCTTCGTGCCCAAGCCCTCGCTGCCGCCGCCCTCGGGCGCGGTGGGCGCCACCGCCTGGGTCCGCTCGCGGCTGTTCGACGGCCCGCTCAACAGCCTCCTCACCCTGGGCGCGCTGTGGTTCCTGGCGGCGACGCTGATCCCGCTGCTGAAGTGGGCGGTGTTCGACGCCCATTTCGTCGGCGACGATCCGCAGCTTTGCCGCACCGGCGGCGCCTGCTGGCTGTTCGTCGACGACCGGCTGCGGTTCTTCGTCTACGGCTTCTATCCCGACGGCCAGCTCTGGCGGGTCAACGTGGTGCTGGGCGCGGCGGTGGCGGCGATCGGCTATCTCGCGTGGCCGGGCCTGCCGGGCAAGCGCTGGGTGGTTCCGGCGGCGATCCTCGGTCTGCCCGCGCTCACCGTGCTGTTCATGCACGGCGGCGTCTTCGGCCTGCCGGTGGTGCCCACCGACCAGTGGAGCGGTCTCACCCTCACCCTGGTGCTGTCGTTCGTCGGCATCGTCGCGGCGCTGCCGATCGGCATCGTGCTGGCGCTCGGGCGGCGCTCGAAGATGGTGGCGATCCGCACCCTGTGCATTTTCTTCATCGAGGTGTGGCGCGGCGTGCCGCTGATCTCGGTGCTGTTCATGGCGTCGGTGATGCTGCCCCTGTTCCTGCCCGAGGGGTTGCAGTTCTCCAAGGTGCTGCGGGCGATGATCGGCATCGTGCTGTTCGAGAGCGCCTACATGGCCGAGGTGGTGCGCGGCGGCCTTCAGGCGATTCCGCGCGGCCAGTCCGAGGCGGCGGCCGCCCTCGGCCTCGGCTACTGGCGCACCATGGGGCTGGTGGTGCTGCCGCAGGCGCTCAAGCTCGTTATCCCCGGCATCGTCAACACCTTCATCGCCCTGTTCAAGGACACCACCCTGGTGCTGATCATCGGCCTGTTCGACGTGCTGGCGACGATCCACGCCACCATCGTCGACCCCGAATGGCCCGACATCGCCGCCGAGGGCTACATCTTCGCCGCCCTGGTGTTCTGGGTGTTCTGCTTCGGCATGAGCCGCTACAGCCAGGCGCTCGAGCGCAAGCTGCACACCGGCCACAAACGCAATTGACGCGCGGAGTTCCATGAGATGAGCGCAAGCCAACCCAAGTCCCTGCCCGCCGACGTGGTGATCGAGATCGCCGCGATGAACAAGTGGTACGGCGCGTTCCATGTCCTCAAGGACATCGACCTGCGCGTCCGCCGCGGCGAGCGCATCGTCATCTGCGGGCCGTCCGGCTCGGGCAAGTCGACGATGATCCGCTGCATCAACCGGCTGGAGGAGCACCAGAGCGGCGACATCGTCGTCGACGGCGTGACGCTGAACGCCGACTTGAAGAACATCGAACACGTCCGCCGCGAGGTCGGCATGGTGTTCCAGCACTTCAACCTCTTCCCCCACCTCACGGTGCTGGAGAACTGCTGCCTCGCGCCGATGTGGGTGCGCAAGATCCCCCGCGCCGAGGCCGAGGCGGCGGCGATGAAATACCTGACGCGGGTGAAGATTCCCGAGCAGGCGCTGAAATATCCGGGCCAGCTTTCGGGCGGCCAGCAGCAGCGCGTCGCGATCGCCCGCAGCCTGTGCATGAACCCCCGGGTGATGCTGTTCGACGAGCCGACCTCCGCCCTCGATCCGGAGATGATCAAGGAGGTGCTCGACGTGATGGTGCAACTGGCGGAGGAGGGGATGACGATGCTGTGCGTCACCCACGAAATGGGCTTCGCCCGCAAGGTGGCCGACCGGGTGATCTTCATGGACGCCGGGCAGATCGTCGAGGAGGCGCCGCCCGAGGAATTCTTCAACGCGCCGAAGAGCGACCGCACCCGGCTGTTCCTCAGCCAGATCCTCGGCCACTGAGGGCGCAACTTTCCGCTTTGTTTTTGCATCGGGTGAGCGACAATACCGTGTCGCCCACCCGAGAGGATGCACCGACTTGGCCCGCCCGACACTTCCACCCACCGGCCGCGAGCGCACCTGGCCGGAAAACCGGATCATCGTCAGCAAGACCGACACCAAGGGCATCATCACCTATGCCAACGAGGTGTTCTGCGCGGTTTCGGGCTATACCGCGGCGGAGCTGGAGGGGCAGAACCACAACCTCATCCGCCACCCGGACATGCCGCGCGCGGTGTTCAAGCTGCTGTGGGACACCATCGCCGCGGGCGACGAGATCTTCGCCTACGTCGTCAACCAGGCGAAGAGCGGCGACCACTACTGGGTGTTCGCCCACGTCACCCCCACCTTCGACGCGGCGCGGCGGATCGTCGGCTACCACTCTTCGCGCCGGGTGCCGAACCGCGACGCGGTGGCCAAGGTGGTGCCGCTCTACCGCCAACTGAAGGCGATCGAGGACGGCGCCGCCAACCCCAAGGCGGGGATGGAGGCGTCGGTGGCGGCGCTTCTCGCGATCCTGGCGGAGCGGAAGATCGCGTACGACGAGTTTGTCTTCTCGCTTTGAGATCTGCTTGCGGGTGCCTCTGCAAGCGGCGATTGAAGGCTCCGGCCGGCGGGACCATGTGAGGCGAAACGGCCCTTGGGGGAGAGCAGAATGGCGCGACCGAAAGTCGCCCCGACCGGCGTGGAGCGAACCTGGCCCGAAAGCGGCCTGATCGTCAGCAAGACCGACACCCGGGGCATCATCACCTACGCCAACGAGACCTTCTGCAAGGTGGCGCAATACGCCGACACCGAGCTGGTGGGCCAGAGCCAGAACATCGTCCGCCCCCCCGACATGCCGCGCTGCGTCTATCAACTGCTGTGGGAAACCATCGCCGCGGGGGAGGAGATGTTCGCCTACATCGTCAACCTCGCCAAATCCGGCGACCATTACTGGGTGTTCGCCCACGTCACCCCCACCTTCGACGACGCCCGCCGCATCCTCGGCTACCACTCCTCGCGCCGGGTGCCGCGCCGCGAGGGGGTGGAGAAGGCGGCGGCGCTCTATCGCGAGCTGCGCGCCGCCGAGGCGACCGGCGGCGACCCGAAATCCGGCATGGCGGCGGGACGCGCCGTCCTCGACGCCCACCTCAAGGCCAGCGGAGTGGCATACGATGAGTTCGTTTTTTCTCTTTGACTCGGGGCGGACCTCGTCGCTCGGCAAGGCGATGGTGGGCAACTGGGTGGGCATCGGCGTGCTGGCGGGCCTCGCGGCCTTCCACGTCTACCAGGGCGACTGGCTCGACCTCGGCATCCTGTCGGCGGCGACGGCCTGCCTGGTGACGAGCAACCTCTATCTGCGGCGCGCGGTCGGCAGCGTCGCCAAGGCGGTGGCGGCGATCGAGCAGGCGGCGGCGGGCAACCTCAACGCCCGCGTCCACGGCATTCGCGGCCACGGCATGATGGGGCACATGCTCCACAACATCAATGGCCTGCTCGACACTCTGGAAGCCTTCGCCAAGGAGGCCGGGGCGGTGATGGACTACGCCAACCGCGGCCGCTATTTCCGCCGCATCGTGCTCACCGGCATGAACGGCGAGTTCCGCGCCTATTCCCAGCGCATCAACCAGGGCATCGAGAGCATGGGGCGCACCACCGGCGCGCTGATGGCCACCATCGACGGCATCGGCTCGGGCATCCGCGACGAGGTGGCGCAGGCCTCGGGCGACGCCGACGTGGTGCGCGAGCGGGCGCTGTCGATGCGCGCCGCCTCGGTCAAGGCCGAGGACGAGGCCTCGCTGGTCTCCGGCGCGGCCGAGCAGGCGGCCCAGGCGGTGGGGCGCGCGGTGGAGGCGGCCAACGCCGTCTCCGACGGCATGGGGCGGATCGCCGAGTTGGCCGACCGCTCCGCCCGCGTCGCCGACGACGCCGCCAGCCGCGCGGGCGAGGCCACCGCGGTGCTGGGCGATCTCGCCTCCGCCGCCGGGACCATCGGCGCGGTGGTGGAGCTGATCGATTCGATCGCCGCGCAGACCAATCTGCTGGCCCTGAACGCCACCATCGAAGCGGCGCGCGCGGGCGACGCGGGCAAGGGGTTCGCGGTGGTGGCGGGGGAGGTGAAGACCCTCGCCAGCCAGACCGGCCGCGCCACCCAGGACATTTCCGCCCAGATCGGCCGGATGCAGGAGGTCACCCAACAGTCGGTGGCGGTGATCGCCCAGGTGTCGAAGACCATCGGCGACATCAACGATATCGCCCACACCATCCACGACACCGTGGAAACCCAGAACGCGGCGGTCGGCGGCATCGTCGCCGACATCCGCAGCGCCTCCGATTCGGTGTCCACGGTGTCGGCCGCCATCGGCGCCATCGCCGAGCGAGTGTCCGGCACCAGCCGCGCCGCGGGCGAGGTTTTGGGCGCCGCCGAAAGCCTGGCGCAGCGCATGGGCACGATGAACCGCCAGATCGACACCATCATCTCCGAGGCGGGCAGTCGTTGAGGCATTCCCGCTCCGGTGGAGGCCGGGGCGGGAAACCCACGGCACGCGGCAAAGGGCTGCCGCAAATTCAGGCATCGGCCGCGTCGCCCCTTGTCCCTGGTTGCGTTATAGGCCACATTCCGCAAAGAGTTGGGAGCGTTTCGCGATCTTCCGCCTCGCGTGCCGGGCGCACCGGCCGCGTACCTGGGCAACGGGTTCTTTCGAGGAGACCATCAACCGATGCGTACCGCCACCTGCGCCGCCGTCGCGGCGGTTTTGACGTGCAGCCTTGCCGTTGTCCCCGCGAACGCGGCGGATAAGGTCGTCCACGTCTACAACTGGACCGACTACATCGCCGAGGACACCTTGGAAACCTTCACCAAGGAAACCGGCATCAAGGTCGTCTACGACGTCTACGACAGCAACGAGGTGCTGGAAGCCAAGCTTCTGGCCGGCAAGTCGGGCTACGACGTGGTGTTCCCCACCGCGCGGCCGTTCGCGATGCGGCAGATCAAGTCGGGCCTCTACCAGAAGCTCGACAAGGCCAAGCTGCCCAACCTCAAGAACATGGACCCGACGCTGATGAAGGCGCTCGCCTCGGTGGACCCGGGCAACGCCCACGGCGTGCCCTACATGTGGGGCACCACCGGCATCGGCATCAACGTCGACAAGGTCAAGGAAATTCTCGGCGATTCGGCCGACGTCGATTCGCTGGCGCTGGTGTTCAAGCCCGAGAACGCGAAGAAGCTCGCCGCCTGCGGCCTCACCTTCCTCGACGACCAGGAAGAGACCTTCGCCATGGCGCTGCGCTACCTCGGCAAGGACGTGGCGACCACCGACCGCAAGGACATCGACGCGGCGGTCGACGTGTTCAAGAAGATCCGCCCGAACATCAAGTATTTCCACGGCTCGCAGTACGTCAACGACCTCGCCAACGGCGACGTCTGCGTCTCCCACGGCTACTCGGGCGACATCCTCCAGGCCAAGGCCCGCGCCGAGGAGGCCAACAACGGCGTGAACATCCGCTACATCATCCCGAAGGAAGGCGCGGTGCTCTGGACCGACGTGATGCTGATCCCGAAGGACGCGCCGAATCCGGCCGAGGCCCACGCCTACATCAACTTCATCATGAAGCCCGAGGTGGTGGCCGCGATCTCCGACTTCGTCGCCTATGCCAACGCCAACAAGGCCGCCACCGAACTGGTGGACGAGGCGGTGCGCAACGACCCCGGCATCTATCCGTCGGAAGAGGTGATGAACAAGCTTTACATGCTGCCGGAAAACGGTCAGGACCTGATCCGTTATCGGGTCCGCGCGTGGACCCGCGTCAAGACCGGTCAGTAGAACGACAAGGCCAGGAAGGGAACACGGATGCCGGTGGCTCAAGGCGCGCGCGCGCAGCAGCACTCCCTCGAAGCGTGGCAGGACCCCAAGGCGCGGCCGATCGTTTCGATCGAGGGCGTGACCAAGGCGTTCGGCGACCACTACGCGGTCGACAACGTCAGCCTCGAGGTGTTCCAGGGCGAGTTCTTCTCGCTTCTGGGCGCCTCGGGCTGCGGCAAGACCACGCTGCTGCGCATGCTCGCGGGGCTGGAGACACCGGATTCCGGCCACATCTACATCGACGGGGCGGACATGACCCATGTCCCCCCGTATCGCCGCCCGGTCAACATGATGTTCCAGTCCTACGCGCTGTTCCCCCACATGTCGGTGGAGCAGAACATCGCGTTCGGGCTGAAGCAGGAGGGCGCCTCGAAGGCGCAGATCAAGGAGCGGGTCTCCGAGATGCTGCGCCTGGTGCGCCTCGAACCCTACGCCAAGCGCCGCCCGCACCAGCTCTCCGGCGGCCAGCGCCAGCGCGTCGCGCTCGCCCGCTCGCTCGCCAAGCATCCGCGTCTGCTGCTGCTCGACGAGCCCTTGGGCGCCCTCGACAAGAAGCTGCGCGAGCACACCCAGTTCGAGCTGGTGAACATCCAGGAGCAGCTCGGCACCACCTTCATCATGGTCACCCACGACCAGGAGGAGGCGATGACCATGTCCACCCGCATCGCGGTGATGGACGAGGGCCGCATCCTCCAGATCGGCAGCCCCTCGACGATCTACGAATATCCGGCGACCCGCTACGTCGCCGACTTCATCGGCTCGGTCAACCTGTTCGACGGCCGCGTCACCGGCGGCGCGGACGGCCAGGTGTTCGTCCACTGCGACGAGGTGGGCGCGACCATGGCGATCGCCCACGGCGAGCCGCTCACCGCGGGCACCCCGGTGTCGGTGGCGCTGCGCCCCGAGAAGATGACCGTCACCGACGTGAAGCCCGAGAGCGACGTCAACGTCCTGCGCGGCGTGGTGTCGGAGATCGCCTACCTCGGCGACGTCTCGATCTATTACGTCGCCCTGCCCAACAAGACCCTGGTGCACGTCCAGCTCACCAACCTCGCCCGCCACACCAGCTCGCCGCTCACCTGGCAGCAGGAAGTCTGGCTCGCCTGGGAGCCGGAAAACGGCGTGGTGCTGCAGACATGATGCCGCCTCCGGTGCCGTCCTCCGCGCCGCTGTCGCCGCCGCCCGGGCCGTCCAGCCCGACGCTGCTGGGCTACCTGTGGCGCTGGCTGCTGGGCTTCCCGTTCGTGGTGCGGGTGCGGGGCTTGGCCATGGGCACGGTGTCGTGGGGCCGCGCCATGGTCACCGCCGTGCCGTTCCTGTGGCTGCTGCTGTTCTTCGGCCTGCCGTTCCTGGTGGTGCTGAAGATCAGCTTCTCCCAGGCGGTGATCGCCCAGCCGCCCTACACGCCGCTGGTGGAATGGCTCGACGACGGGGTGATGACCCTGCGCCTGAGCTTCCAGAACTACCTGCTGCTGGCGCAGGACAGCCTCTACTGGATGGCCTACTTCAACTCGATCCGCATCGCGCTGATCGCCACGGTGTGCTGCCTCCTGATCGGCTATCCCATGGCCTACGGCATCGCCAAGGCGAAACCGGCGTTCCGGGTGCCGCTGCTGATGCTGATCATCCTGCCGTTCTGGACCTCGTTCCTGATCCGCGTCTACGCCTGGATCGGCATCCTCAAGAACAACGGCCTGCTCAACAACCTCCTGATCGGCCTGGGGCTGATCGACGAGCCGATCAACATGATGCACACCGATTTCTCGGTGCTGGTCGGCATCGTCTACTCCTATCTGCCGTTCATGGTGCTGCCGCTCTACGCCACCCTGTCGCGCATGGACGACAGCCTGCTCGAAGCTGCGGCCGACCTCGGCTGCCGCCCGGGCAAGGCGTTCCTGACCATCACCCTGCCGCTGTCGATGCCGGGGGTGATCGCCGGGTCGATGCTGGTGTTCATCCCCACCGTCGGCGAGTTCGTCATCCCCGACCTCCTGGGCGGGCCGGACACGCTGATGATCGGCAAGGTGCTGTGGACCGAGTTCTTCTCGAACAAGGACTGGCCGGTGGCCTCGGCGGTGGCGGTGGCGACGCTGCTGCTGCTGGTGGTGCCGATCGTCTACTTCCAGAAGGTGCAGGAGGAAGGCGCCAAGCGCGCCGAGGAGGCTCGCAAATGAGGCGCTGGCGGTCGTCGCTGCTGTTCACCTTCATGGCGTTCGGCTACGCCTTCCTTTACGTGCCGATCTTTTCGCTGATCGTCTATTCGTTCAACGAATCGCGGCTGGTGACGGTGTGGGCCGGGTTCTCCACCAAATGGTATGGCGAACTCCTCAACAACGACCAGATCCTCTCGGCCGCCGGGTTGTCCTTGCGCATCGCGGTGCTCAACGCCACCGGCGCGGTGGTGCTCGGCACCCTCGCCGGACTGGTGCTGGCGCGCTTCGGGCGGTTTCGCGGGCGTACCGCGTTCACCACCCTCATCACCGCGCCCTTGGTGATGCCCGAGGTGATCATCGGCCTGTCGCTGCTGCTGATGTTCGTGGCGATGCAGAACGTCATCGGCTGGCCCGACGCGCGCGGCATGACCACCATCACCATCGCGCATCTCACCTTTTCCACCGCCTACGTCACCGTGGTGATCCAGTCGCGCCTGTCGCAGATGGACGTCTCGATCGAGGAAGCGGCGCTCGATCTCGGCGCGCGGCCCGCCAAGGTGTTCTTCGTCATCACCGTGCCGGTGATCGCGCCCGCGCTGGTGGCGGGGTGGCTGCTCGCCTTCACCCTGTCGCTGGACGACCTGGTGATCGCGAGCTTCGTCTCCGGCCCCGGCGCCTCGACCCTGCCGATGGTGGTGTATTCCTCGGTGCGCCTCGGCGTCAGCCCGCAGATCAACGCCCTCGCCACCATCATCGTCTGCATCGTCACCGTGGCGATCCTGATCGCCGGGTTCCTGATGCACCGCCAGGAAAAGCAGCGCCTGCGGCTCTGACCCCGGTCGCGCCGCCGCCGCCGTTCGGCTATACTCGGCGCGGCTTTCCGGGGGTGGAGGACGTGGGTTGAAGCGGAAGAGCATTGCCGTCGTCGGGCTGGGGAGCATCGGCGGCATCGTCGCCGGGTGTCTGCGCGCGGCGGATCGTCACGACGTGATCGCCTGCGTGCGCAAGCCCCTCGACCGCCTGGTGGTGGAGCGGCCGGAAGACGTCGTCGACGTCTCCCTGCGCGCCCTCGCGGAGCCGGGCGCGGCGCACCGGGTGGATTGGGTGATCCTCGCCACCAAGGCGCAGGACACCGCCGCCGCCGCGCCGTGGCTGGCGCGCCTGTGCGGCCCCGGCACCCGCGTCGCCGCGTTCCAGAACGGCATCGGCCACGCCGCGCGCCTCGCCCCGTTCGTCAACGGCGCGCGGGTGGTGCCCACCATCGTCTACTACAACGGCGAACGCTTCGGCCCCGGCCGCATGCGCTTCCGCCGTGCCGGAACCGCCGAGCTGGCGGTGGGCGACGACGCCGACGGCCAGGCCCTCGCCGACCTGCTGGAGGGCAGCACCCTGCGCATCCTCCGCAGCGCCGACGTCCACACCCTCGGCTGGCGCAAGCTGCTCATCAACGCCATCGCCAATCCGGTCACCGCGCTCACCCTGCAACGCCAGGCGGTGTTCCGCCGCGACGACATCCAGGGCCTCTGCCGCGGCATCCTCGACGAGGCGGTGGCGGTGGGGCGGGCCGACGGCGCCGCCTTCGCGCCCGACGAGGCGGCGCGTACCCTCGACATCCTGCTCACCTATCCGCCCGAGGCGGGCACCTCGATGTATTTCGACCGCGCCGCCGGGCGACCGCTGGAAGTGGAGGCGATCACCGGCGCGATCGTCGCCGCCGGGGCGCGCCACGGCGTGCCGACGCCCCTCAACGCCGCCCTGCTGGCGCTGCTGCGGGCGGTGAGCGACGCCGCCGTCCCCTGAACCCCCGCGCGGCGGGATGCACGGAAAGGAGCCGACCATGCCCGTCCACCGCGCCGCCGCCGAAGGGTTCGCTCGCGATGCCGCCACCTACGCCCGCGGCCGTCCCGAATATCCGCCGGAGGCGGACGCGTGGCTGCGCGAGGCGCTCGGCTGCGGGCCGGGGCGGCGGGTGCTGGAGGTGGGGGCGGGCACCGGCAAGTTCGCCGCCCGCCTCGTCGCCACCGGGGCCGAGGTTGCGGCGGTGGAACCCTCGGCGGCGATGCGCGCCGCCTGTGCCGCCGCGCTGCCGGGGGTGGACCTGCGCGACGGCACCGCCGAGGCGCTGCCCTTCGCCGACGCCGCCTTCGACGTCCTGGTGTGCGCCCAGGCGTTCCACTGGTTCGCCAACCCGCGGGTGCTGGCGGAGTTCCGCCGCGTGCTCCGGCCCGGCGGCCGCCTGGGGCTGATCTGGAACGTGCGCGACGCGCGGGTGGAGTGGGTGGCGGCGCTCACCCACCTGATCGCCCCCTACGAGGGCGACGCGCCGCGCTACGCCAGCGGGGCGTGGCGCGCCGTCTTTCCCGCCCCCGGCTTCGGCCCGCTGGCGGAGGCGGCGTTCTCCCACGTCCACACCGGATCGCCGGAGGACGTGATCGTCGCGCGGGTGATGTCGATCAGCTTCATCGCCGCGCTGCCCGACGACACCCGCGACGACGTCGCCGAGGCGGTGCGCGCGCTGATCGCCCGCTATCCGGCGTTGCGGGGGCGCGACGCCGTCACCTTCCCCTACCTCACCGCCGCCTACTGGTGCGAACGGCTCTGACGGCGCCGTCCGCCCCTTGATCGGCTCCCGGAATCGTATTATTAGAAACATCTAATAATCAATCTCCGGAGTCCGACCCATGACCGTTTCCGCCGTCGCTTCCCCCCGGGCGGGGCGCGCGCCCTGGCTCGACCACGTGCCCGTGCCGCTGTTCGCGGTGGTGATGGGGGTGTCGGGCCTCGGTCTCGCGTGGCGCAAGGCGCACGCCGTGCTCGGCGTGCCCGAGGCGGTGAGCCACGCGGCGCTGGCGGCGGCGGCGCTGGTGTTCGTCGCCATCGCGCTGCTCTACGCCGCCAAGGCGGTGCGGTGCCCCCAGGCGGTGGCCGCCGAGTTCGCGCATCCGGTGCGCGCCAACTTCTTCCCCGCCTTCAGCATCAGCCTGCTGCTGCTGTCGCGGGCGGCGCTGCCGCTTTCGCACGGGGCGGCGCTCGCGATGTGGGCGGCGGGGGCGGCGATCCACCTCGGGTTCACGCTGCTGCTGGTGCGGCGGTGGATCGTGCGCAACCACGACATCCAGCATTCCAACCCGGCGTGGTTCATCCCGGTGGTGGGCAACATCCTGGTGCCGCTCACCGGCGCGCCGCTCGGCTACATGGAACTCTCGTGGTTCTTCTTTTCCATCGGCCTCGGCTTCTGGGTGGTGCTGTTCACCATCGTCTTCTACCGCATCGTCTTCCACGACCAGATGCCCGCGAAGTTCATGCCGACGCTGTTCATCCTGATCGCGCCGCCCGCGATCGGCTTCATCTCCTACGAGGCCCTCACCGGCGCGGTGGACCCGTTCGCGCGGGTGCTGTTCTACTTCGCGCTGTTTCTCGGGCTGCTGGTGCTGTCGATGGCGCGGCAGTTCCTGGCGGTGCCGTTCGCGGTGTCGTGGTGGGCCTACACCTTCCCCCTCGACGCCCTCACCATCGCGGTGCTGGAATACCACGAGCGCACCGGCGCCGAAGGGCTGGCTCCGGTGTGCTGGATCGCGCTGGTGCTCACCACCGCCGTCGTCGTCGCGGTGTTCCTCGGCACCCTGGCGGCGCTGGTGGTCGGCAAGCTGTTCGTGCCGGAGGGCTAGGCGCGCAGCGCCTCCGCCAGCACCTCGACGCCCTGGAGGAAGTCGCCCAGGTCCATCGCCTCGTCCGGGTTGTGGGAGCCGTTGGCGTTGCGCACGAACAGCATTGCCGAGGGGATGCCCGCGTTGGCGAACACCGCCGCGTCGTGCCCGGCCCCCGAGGGGATGTTCTCGAACGGCCGACCGAGCCGCGTCGCCGCGTCGGAAAAACGGGCGATCCACGCCGCATCCATCGCCGCCGGGGCGGTGTCGATGCGGTCGTCGAAGACGAAGCGCACGCCGCGCGCCCGCTCCACCGCGCGGCACTCCTCGCGGGTGAGGTCGTAGAACCGCTCCATCGTCGCCGCGTCCTGGCTGCGGATCTCGAAGGAGAAGCGTGCCTCGCCGGGGATCACCGATACCGCGTGGCTTTCGGGCGCGGTGGTGAGGATGCCCGCGGTCATCACCAGATCCATGCCCATCTGCAGCAGCACGCGCCAGTGCTCGTCCATGCGCGACAGCAGTTCCGCCACCGCCAGCACCGCGTCCTTCCTGAGCCAACGCGGCACCGCGCCCGAGTGCCCGGCCTCGCCGACGCAGCGCACCAGATTGTGGCGCAGGTTGCCGCGGATGCCGGTCACCGCGCTCACCGGCCAGCCGCGCGCGGTCATCACCGGACCCTGCTCGATGTGGAGTTCGAGATAGGCCGCGAGGTCGCTGGGGCGGATCAGCGGCTTGCCCGCGCGCACGTCGTCCACCGGCAGGCCGGTGCGCGCCATCGCCTCGGCCAGGGTGGTGCGGCCGTCGCGGTGGCGTAAATCGAGCGCGCCCGGCCCGAGCTTGCCGAGCAGCGCCAGCGAGCCGAGGTAGGCCTTGCCGAACCACGCGCTCTCCTCGCCGCGCATCGCCAGCACCCGCAGCGGCGGCGCGGCCGAAGGCCGGTCGCGGAAGCGCGCCATCGCCAGCAGCCCGGCCACCACGCCCGCCAGCCCGTCGTAATTGCCGCCGTGGGGCACGGAATCGAGGTGGGAGCCGATCGCCACCGGCGGCTCGGCGCGGTCGTCGCCGGGGATGCGGACCCACAGGTTGCGGTAGGCGTCTTCCTCGGCGGCGAGGCCGAGGTCGGCGGCGAAGGCGGCGATCTTCGCCAGCGCCGCGTCCTCGCCCGGGGCGTAGGCCTCGCGCGTCACTCCCGGCGGATCGGCCGAAAGCGCGGCGATCTCGGCGAACATGCGTTCCGCCGCTTGGTGTCCGTGATCGAGCCTCATGCGCCGACGCCCCCGTGTTCGATCGACCAGCGCACCGGGTCGGCGGCGAAGGCGGCGAGCATTTCCTCCTGCGGCGCCGAGAGGCGGCCGGTGGCGGCGAGCGCGGCGTGGAGGTCGGCCCAGTTGGTCAGCGCGTGGAGCCGCAGGCCCTGGGCGGCGAAGCGTTCCTCGGTCTCGGGGTAGACGTCGAACTCCATGAACACCAGCACGTCCTCCACCTGCGCGCCGGTCTGGCGCAGCGCGGTGGCGGCGGCGATCTTCGAGAGGCCGTCGGTGGTCACGTCGTCCACCAGCAGGGCGCGCGCCTCCTGCGGCAGGCGGCCCTCCACCTGGGCGCGGCTGCCCCAGCCGATCGGCCGCTTGCGCAAATAGGAGAGGGGGAGGCCGAGGCGCTCCGCCAGCCACGCGGCGAAGGCGATGCCCGAATTCTCCACCCCCACCACGACGTTGAGCTCGTCCTGGCGGCCGAGCGCGCGGATCCCGTCGGCGGCGAGGGTCATCGCCTCGGCGCGGGCGGCGACGTCGGACATCAGCACCCGCGCGTCCACGTAGACCGGGCTGGCCCAGCCGGAGGTGTAGAAGAACGGTTGCTCGGCCGCCACGTGAACCGCGCCCAGGCGGGCGAGGATTTCGGCCAGGCGCGCCGAGGCGGACGCGGAGACGATCATCGCGGTGCTCCCCAAAGACGGAAACGACCAATGTAGGCAATCGCTTCGCCGCGCGGAAGCGGCAATCGCCAGGTTGGATCGTTTCCAGGCCGTCGCGCGTTGCAAGGGGAGACCGAGGAGACCGCGTTCCATGCAGGGCTTTCGCTTCCGCCGCCCGGCGGCGCCCCCCGAGGGGGTTCTCCAGCCGGGCCGCAACGTCTGGCGCGTCGCGCGGGCGCACCGCGCCGCGATGATCGTCGATCCCGCGCCCTATTTCGCGGCGGCGCGGGCGGCGCTGCGCGCGGCGCGCCGCAGCATCCACATCGTCGGCTGGGATCTCGACGGCGAGATTCCCTTCACCGGGCCGGAGGGCGCCACCGACGGCCTGCCGGAGACGCTCGGGCCTTTCCTCGCCGCGCTGGTGGCCCGCCGCCCGGAGCTGAAGGTGCGGATCCTGCTGTGGGACCACGCGCTGTTCCACATGTTCGAGCGGGACCTGGTGCCCAACTACGCGTGCCTGTGGGACGCGCCGCGCAGCATCGACATCTGCCTCGACGACGTGCTGCCGATCGGCGCCTGCCATCACCAGAAGATCGTGGTGGTGGACGAGCGGGTGGCGTTCTGCGGCGGCATCGACCTCACCCGGCGGCGCTGGGACACCCCCGAGCACCTGCCGAACGATCCCCGCCGCGTCGACCCCTCGGGCGACGCGTATCCGCCGTTCCACGACGCGCAACTGGTGGTGGACGGCGAAGCGGCGCGCGATTTGGGCGAGCTGGTGCGCCAACGCTGGAACCGCTCCGCGTGCAACCGCATCTCCAAGCCCACCCTCGCCCGCATCGCCGAGGCGGAGGGGCCGGACCCCTGGCCCGCCCACGTCGAACCGGAGTTCCGCGACATCGCGGTGGGGATCGCCCGCACCCAGCCGCGCTTCGGCCGCGAGCGCCGGATCGCCGAGGTGGAAACCCTCTACTTCGACATGATCGACGCGGCGCGCCGCCACGTCTACGTCGAGAACCAGGACCTCACCGCGCCCGCGTTCGGCGCGCGCATCGCGCGGCGGATTCAGGCGGCGCCCGAGGTGCGGGCGGTGTTCGTCGCCCCCGCCCATTACGACAGCTGGCTGCTGCGCGCCACCATGGCGGGCGGCCGCGCCAAGTTCATGGACGCCCTGGCCGAGGCCGGGTGCGGCGACTGCGTGCGGCTGCTGGCGCCGGAATCCGGCCCGCCGGAGGATGCCGCCAAGGTGATGGTCCACGCCAAGCTGATGATCGTCGACGACACCCTGCTGCGCATCGGCTCCTCCAACATCTGCAACCGCTCCATGGGCCTCGACACCGAGTGCGACCTGGTGCTGGCGGCGGAGACCGCCGAGCACCGCGCCGCGATCCGCCGCGCCCACGCCCGCCTGTTGGGCGAGCACCTGGGCTGCGGCGAGGCGGCGGCGCTCGCCGCCCTCGAGGCCGAACCCGATCTGTTCGCCGCCCTCGACGTGCTGTCCGACCCGGCCTCCGTCCGCCGCCTCGCTCCGGTGAGCGACGAGGAGGCGCGGCAGGATGCCGAGCTTTCCCCCTTCGACGCCCTGGCCGACCCGCCGGAGGCGCTGATCGACGAGGGGCCGAACGCGGCGCGCCGGCCGTTCCGCCCGCTGCCGACGCTGGGCAAGATCGGCGGCGGCGTGCTCGCCTTCCTGGCGCTGGCGGTGCTGTGGCAGACCGCCGCCCTCGCCGAGCCGGACGAGGTGATCCAGGCGCTCGACCACGTGGCGCGCCAGCCGTGGACCGCCGCGGCGGTGATCGGCCTGTTCGTGGCGGGCGGGCTGGTGGCGATGCCGCTGATGCTGATGATGGTCGCCACCCTCACGATTTTCGGCGGCTGGCCCGGCCTCGCCCTGGCGGGGCTGGGGGCGGTGGCGAGCGCCGTCGCCACCTACGTGGTCGGTCGCCGCCTCGGCACCGGGCTGCTGCGGCGCTACCTCGGGCCGCGCCTCAACCGCATCCGCCGCAACCTGCCCGAGAGCGGGATCTTCGATCTGGCGGCGGTGCGCATGGCGCCGATCGCGCCGTTTTTCGTCGTCAACCTGGTGGCCGGGGCCACCGGCGTGCGCTTCGGCCCCTATCTCCTCGGCAGCGTGGTGGGCCTGCTGCCCGACGTGCTGCTGATCGCCCTCTTGGTGCATCAGGTGCGGCGGGTGCTGGCGGAGCCGGGTCCCCACGCGCTGCTGCTGCTGGTGGCGGGGGTGCTGGCGTGGGCGGCGTTCTCCCTGGCGCTGTCGCTGGCGGTGGTGCGCCGCTGGCGGGCGGTCGCCCCGGCGCGGGTGGAGTGATTGGCGCGCCTGCGGGTGGTCTCGCCCGAGCGGCTGACGATCCGCCGCTGCCCCGCCGGAAAGGGGTTCTATTACCGCGACGCCCGCGACCGCCGGGTGAGCGACCCCAAGACCCTGGCGCGCATCCGCGGCCTTGCGATTCCGCCCGCCTACGCCGAGGTGCAGATCGCCGCCGATCCCCGTGCCCACATCCAGGCGGTGGGGCGCGATGCCGCCGGGCGCCTGCAATACCGCTATCACCCCGACTGGACCGAGGTGCGCGAGCGCCACAAGACCGAGCGCCTGCGCCGCATCCTCGACGCGCTGCCGAAGCTGCGCGCGGCGGTGGCGCGCGACCTCGCCGAGGGCGGCACCGGCCGCACCGCCGCGCTCGCCTGCGCGGTGGCGCTGATGGACGAAAGCCACATCCGCGTCGGCAACGATTGCTACGCTCGCCGCAACGGCGGCCGGGGCACCGCGACGCTGCTGAAGTCCGACGCCGCCATCGACGCCGACGGCGTGACCCTGTCGTTCTTCGGCAAGGGCGGCAAGCGCCTCTCGGGCGAGGTACGCGACCCGCGCCTCGCCGCCGCCCTGGCGCGGCTGGCCGAGCTGCGCGGGCGGCGCCTGCTGCAATGGCGGCCCGAGACCGGGCGTCCCCGGCCGATCCGCGCCGCCGAGGTCAACGCCTACCTCAAGGCGATCGCCGGGGTGGGCCTCTCCGCCAAGGATTTCCGCATGCTCGGCGCCAACGTGGCGGCGGCCGACCTGCTCGCCGCCGAGGCCCCCGGCCCCAGCCAGGCGGCGCGCAAGCGGCAGTTCGACGCGGCGGTGAAAGCGGTGGCGGAGCGCCTCGGCAACACTCCGGCGGTGGTGCGCAAAAGCTACGTGCAGGCGTGCGTGCGCGCCGCGTTCGAGGCGGGCGAGCTGGCCGAGGCGGCGCGCCGCGCCCGCGCCGGGGCGCGCCGCAGCCGGATCGAGAACGCGCTGCGGCGGATCCTGATCGCGCACGCCCTTGACGACGCGGCGCCGACGCCGTAAACCGTCCGCCCCTCCGAGCCGCTTTCCGAGTCAAACGTGCCCCGCCTGTTGCTGCTGCTCGCGTTGATCGCGGGCGAATTCGCCTGTTTCGAATCCCCGGCGTTCCGCGCCAACCTCCACACCCCGATCGCGGGGGATGCGATCTTCCACGGCGCCCTCGGCATGCCCGCCGCCGAGCCGCCCCCCGGCTCGCCGCGCCGCCGCCGCCAGGGCGGGCGGGAAACCCTCTGAAGCGCCGCCGGGGCGTGCTAGGATCGGGGGCCGCTTGCCCGCCCGAACGGAGGCCCCGATGCTCAGGATCGTTTTCCTCGACCGCGACACCCTTTCGCCGGACACCGTGCTGCGCGCCCCCGCCGCGCCCCACCAGTGGATCGCGCACGCCCGCACCGCCCCCGGCGAGGCGGCGCAGCGGCTCAAGGACGCCGACATCGTCGTCACCAACAAGGTGCCGATCACCGCGGCGGTGCTGGAGGCGGCGCCGCGCCTGAAGTTCGTGGCGGTGGCCGCCACCGGCACCGACGGCGTCGACCTCGCCGCCTGCCGGGCACGCGCCGTGGCGGTCTCCAACATTCGCGGCTACGCCCGCAACACCGTGCCCGAGCACACCTTCGCGCTGATCCTGGCGCTGCGCCGCAGCCTCGTGCCCTATCGCCAGTCGGTGATCGACGGGCGGTGGGAGGAGGCGGCGCAGTTCTGCTTTTTCGACCACCCGATCGCCGATCTCGCCGGGTCCACCCTCGGCATCGTCGGCGACGGCGTGCTCGGCCGGGCGGTGGCCAAGCTCGGCGAGGCGTTCGGGATGCGGGTGCTGTTCGCCGCCCGCAAGGGCGCGGCGGCGGAAGGCTCGCTCTACACCCCGTTCGACGAGGTGATGCGGGTGAGCGACGTGATCAGCCTGCATTGCCCGCTGCTGCCGGAAACCCGCAACCTCATCGGCGCGCGTGAGTTCGCGCTGATGCAGAAGCGGCCGCTGCTGGTCAACACCGCGCGCGGCGGCCTGGTGGACGAGGCGGCGCTGGCCGAGGCGCTGGAGGCGGAGCGGATTTCCGGCGCGGGCTTCGACGTGCTGACCCGCGAGCCGCCGGGGGCGGAGCACGTGATGCGGCGCATCGCCGCGCGCCCCAACGTGATCGTCACCCCCCACGTCGCCTGGGCGAGCCAGGAGGCGATCCAGACCCTGGCGGATCAACTGATCGACAACATCGACGCCTTCTGCCGCGGCGAGCCGCGCAATCTCGTGACCTAGAGAATGTCGAGGGGGTGCTTGCGTTCGGGCGGCGGGAAGGCGGCGTCGAGGACGCGCACCTCCTCGGCGGAGAGGGCGAGGCCGAGGGCGCGGGCGTTGTCGGCGACGTGGGCCGGATCGCCGCTTTCGGGGATCGCGATCACGCCTCGCCGCAGCAGCGCCGCCAGCGCCACCGCCGCCGGGGTCGCGCCGCGCGCCCGGGCGACCTGCGCCAGGGCGGGGTGCCGCGCGAGGCGGCCGGACCCCATCGGCGTGTAGGCCATCACCGCCACGCCGTGGCGCGCGCACCACGGCAGCAGCGCGAACTCGATGCCCCGGCTGCCGAGGTTGTAGAGAACCTGGTTGGCGGCGCAGCGGTCGCCGCCCGGCACCCGGAACAGCGCCTCCATGTCGTCGACGTCGAAGTTGGAGACGCCCCAGGCGGCGATCTTGCCGCTCGCCTGAAGCTCGCCGAAGGTATCCACCACCTCGGCCAGATCGGTGCGGCTTTCGCGCCAATGCAGCAGGTAGAGATCGAGCCGGTCGACGCCGAGGCGGCGGAGGCTGGCGTCGCAGGCGGCGCGGATGCCCGCCCGGGTGGCGTTGGACGGCAACACCTTGGACACCAGGAACGCCTCGTCCCGCCGCCCGGCGAGCGCGCGGCCGATGTGGCTTTCGGAGAGGCCGTTGCCGTACATCTCGGCGGTGTCGACCAGCGTGAGGCCGAGGTCGAGGCCGTCGCGCATCGCCCGTTCCTCCACCTCGCGCGGTCGCCGCCCCTGGCCCAGGTGCCACGAGCCTTGCCCGAGGGCGCTCACCTTCCGCCCGTCGGCGAGTGTCACCGTCATCGTCATCGTCGTTCTCCCGTGTGGTTCTCCCCATATAGGTTCGTCGGCGCGGCGGCGGAGGCAAGGGCGATGGAGGGTCTCGAACGCTTCGTTGCGGCCCAGGCGGGGACCTGGGCGGCGGCGGAGACGGAACTGGCGGCGGGGTTGAAGACCGGCCACTGGATGTGGTTCGTGTTTCCGCAGATCGCGGGCCTCGGCTTCAGCGACATGGCGCGGCGCTACGCGATCCGCGATCTCGACGAGGCGCGGGCGTATCTCGCCCATCCGATCCTCGGGGCGCGGCTGCGGCGGGGGGTGGACCTGCTGCTGGCGCACCGGGACCGCAGCGCCCATGCCATCCTCGGCAGCCCCGACGACCTCAAGCTGCGCTCCTGCCTGACGCTGTTCCGCGTCGCCGCCGAGGGCGACGACCGGGCGCGCTTCCAGGCGGCGCTCGACGCCTTCTATGGCGGCGCCGCCGACCCGCGCACCCTGACGGCGCTGGGGTGAAGGCGCGGGGAGCGCCCGGGCGGGCGCTCCCTCGCGGCGTCAGTGGCTGCGGCCGCTCAGGCCCGACTGGCGGGTGACGGTGTCCGACATCTCGTCGGCGCGGTCGGCGGCGGTGTCGGCGACGCGCAGGGTGTTCTGCACGTTGCGCACGCCCGAGACCGCCTCGGCCAGATCCTCGGCACGGCGCTTCTGGGCGCGGTCGCGCACCGAGCCGGAGAGGGTCACCTCGCAGGCGTTGACGCTCACCTGGATTTCCGACGCGTCGACGTGGCCGTCGTCGGTCAGGCGGTCGCACACGTCCTCGAGAATCCGCGCGTCGGAGCGCTTGTAGTCGCGCGGGCCGCGGCCGCGATACTGGCCGATGTCCTGGCCGTATTCGCCGGTATAGCCGCCGTAGCCCCGCTCGCGGCCCGGGGCGTAGGCGTAGCCCTCGCGGCTGGAATTGTCGGGGTAGAGATCGCGGCCGTAGGTGTCGCGCCGCCCGCGATCCTCGGGGAAGCGGTCGGCGCCGGTGTCGCCGGGGTAGACGTCGCGGCCCCAGCGGTCGCGGCCGTCGCCCCAGGTGCGTGGGCCGGGATCGCCGCCCCGGCGGTGGGAGCGCGCGTGGCCGGGATAGTCGCGGCGGCCGTAAAGGTCGCTGCCCGCCTCGCGGATGTCGCGGCCCAGGTCCTCGCGGTGCCATTCGGTGCGCATGCGCTCGGCGTCCGAGCTGTGGCCGTAGCGGCCGTAGTCGTCGTCGAAGTCGCGCCCGAAGCGGCGCGGGTCCTCGCGACGGGGGTCGAAGTCGGGCTCGCTGCGGCGACGGTTGCGTTCGTCGGCCATGAGTGTGTCCTCCTGAATCGTTTACGGCTGTGGGGACCGGCCCCGGGGGCCGCGTCCTCTGGGGGCAAACGAACCCTGTCCGGCAGGGTTCCCCGGCGCGGTGACCGGATTCCGGGCAAAACCGGCAACGACGGAGTTCCCGCCGCGCGCGAGTCGCACGCCGCGTTTCGGCCTACCCCGGCGGAGGGGCGGGCGGCGGCGGCGGGTGGCGCAACCGGGGGTGGGGCGCCACCCGGCCGATCCGCAGCCCGGCGGCGCGATGCAGTCTCGCGCGGGTTGAAAGGGATTTCCGCGATTGCATCCCGCAGAGGGGCTGTAGTATCTTCCAAGACAACGAAATCCCGGATGTTGGTTGAAGTGTTCCACTATGTGGGGCTTTTCTGTCTTCCGGGAGGCCGACGGGGAGGCGCTTGTACCCGCGGTTTCAATCAGCGCCTGATAATTCACGATGTTCCCCGCGCGTTTGCCGGTTTTACTTTGGCGCCGGGTAGGGGAACCGGGTGTGGGTTTCGTCCGGGACGGGGGCGCCGGGCATCCGAAGCGGGGTTTGCCGCCGCTGCGGGCGGCAGGATCCGCGCAATCGCTCCTTCGGCGTAGGTGGCGCCCCCCGGCGGGGCGTCCAAGGATCAAGCAAGAACGAGGAGGAAAGCAATGAACAAACCCGTGGCCCTCGCGCTCGCCGGCGCGATGATGCTCGGCCTCGGCGCGCCCGCGATGGCGGCGCCGAAGACGGTGGTGCTCGAAGTCGCCTTCAACCAGCCGGAAAGCCATCCGCAGTTCCAGGCGATGAAGAAGATGGGCGAGGCGCTGAAGGAGCGCACCGGCGGCCGCTACGCCATCGAGGTGTTCCCGAACGAGCTGCTCGGCGCGCAGAAGGAAACCGTGGAAATGGTGCAGACCGGCACCATCGCCATGTCGATCACCGCCGGTTCGCTGCTCGAAAGCTGGAACCCGGATTTCTCGGTGTTCAACCTGCCCTACATGTTCACCAGCGTCGAACAGCAGAAGCGGGTGGTCAACGATCCGGAGATCGTCGGCAAGCTCTACAACTCGATCGCCGACAAGGGCGTGACGGTGCTCGCCGCGTTCCACGGCGGCGTGCGCAACGTCTACCTCAAGAAGGGCCCGGTGAAGACCCCGGCCGATCTCGCGGGCCTCAAGGTCCGGGTGATGCAGTCCGACACCAACATCAAGATGCTCAACATGATGGGCGGCTCGGGCATTTCCATGGGCCAGGGCGAGGTTTACACCGCGATCCAGACCGGCGTGCTCGACGGCGGCGAGAACAACGAAATCGTGTTCTCCTCGCTCAAGCAGGTGGAAGTGGCGCCCTACTACTCCTACACCCGCCACCTGATGATGCCCGACTACCTCGTCGTCAACACCGCGCTCTACAACAAGATGCCCGACGACGTGAAGGCGATCTTCAAGGAAGAGCTGGCGAAGGCGGTGGACCTCGAGTTCAAGCTGTTCGCCGACGCGGTGGCGAAGTCGAAGGCCGACGCCGAGAAGGCCGGCGGCAAGTTCTCGGAAGCCGACGTGATGGCGTTCCAGAAGGCCGTCGCGCCGCTCACCGAGGAAAAGCTCACCTCCCCGGTGACCAAGGAAATCTACGCCAAGATCAAGGCGCTGAAGTAGTCCCTGGATCGAGCACCCCGGCGGCGGCGCGTGCCGCCGCCGGATCTTCACCAGCCAAGGGCGGATCGCTTTCATGGATCGGATCAAACTCTGGGCGGACCGGATTCTCGCCCTGTTCTGCATCGTGCTGTGCGCGGGCTTCACCGTGACCGTCGCCTGGCAGGTGGTGGCGCGGTTCCTGTTCAACAGCCCCGGCGCGCAGTCGGAGGAACTCGCCAAGATCATGTTCGTGTGGCTGGTGCTGTTCGCCACCGCGCTGCTGTTCGGCGAGAAGGGCCACATGAACATCGGCATCGTCGCCGACAAGCTGCCGCGCAAGCTCAACCTCGCCTGCCAGATCGTCACCAGCCTGGTGATCCTCGGCTTCGCGGTGTTCATCCTGCTGCTGGGCGGCGTCGACGCGGTCAACCGCACGATCTTCCAGACCAACGCCGCGATGCCCTTCATCACCACCGGGCAGATCTACGCGGCGCTGCCGATCTGCGGCGGCTTCACGGTGTTCTACTGCGTCTACAACATCGTTCAGGACGTCAAGCGGTTCGTCGCCGACGGCGCGTCCGCACGCGAAGGGGAGGGCTGACGATGTCGGGAATTGCGGCCGACGTCGGCCTGACCATGCTGTTCACGATTCCGCTGCTGCTGGTGATCGGCGTGCCGATCTCGGTGGCGATGGGCGTGGGTTCGGTGCTCGCGATGCTCGCGGTATTCAACCTCGACCGCGTCGCCATCACCGCCGCCCAGCGCACCTTCACCGGCATCAACTCGTTCTCGCTGCTGGCGATCCCGTTCTTCGTGCTCGCCGGGGTGATCATGAACAACGGCGGCATCGCCCAACGCCTGATCAACTTCGCCAAGGCGCTGATCGGCTTCATCCCCGGCGCGCTGGCGCAGACCAACATCTTCGCCAACATGCTGTTCGGCGCGATTTCCGGCTCGGGCGTCGCCGCCGCCGCGGCGATCGGCAGCGCCATCGGCCCGCAGCAGAAGGCGGAGGGTTACGACCCGCGCTTCTCCGCCGCCGCCAACACCGCCTCGGCGCCCTCGGGCATGCTGATCCCGCCCAGCAACATCTTCATCATCTACTCGCTGGCGAGCGGCGGCACCTCGGTGGCGGCGCTGTTCGTTGCGGGCTACGTGCCGGGCATCCTGTGGGGCCTGTGCTGCATGGGGGTGGCGCTCTATTTCGCGCGCAAGCTCGGCTACCGCTCCGAGATCCGCCTCGGCCTCGGCGACAAGCTGCGGGTGGCGATCGAGGCGATCCCGGCGTTGATGCTGATCGTGATCATCGTCGGCGGCATCATCTCGGGCATCTTCACCCCCACCGAGGCGAGCTGCGTCGCGGTGATCTACGCCCTGGTGCTGTCGCTCGCCTACCGCAGCATCCGCCTGGCGCAGATTCCGGGCTTCCTGCTCGACGCCTCCAAGACCACCGGCATGATCATCTTCATGATCGGCGTGTCGTCGATCATGGCGTGGATCATGGCCTACGCCAAGATCCCGGGCTTCATCGCCGAGACCCTGCTCTCGGTCACCGACAGCCCGCTCGCGATCCTGCTGATGATGAACGCCATCATGCTGCTGCTCGGCTGCGTGATGGACCCGACCCCGGCGGTGCTGATCTTCGCGCCGATCTTCCTGCCGGTGGCGCTGTCGCTGGGCGTCGACATCGTCCACTTCGGCGTGATCATGGTGTTCAACCTCTCGATCGGCACCATCACCCCGCCGGTCGGGCCGATCCTGTTCACCGGCTGCAAGATCGCCGGGCTGAAGATCGAGCACCTGGTGCGGCCGCTGATGCCCTACTTCATCGGCCTGATGCTGGTGCTGATGGCGGTCACCTACATTCCCGCCCTGTCGCTCTGGCTGCCGCGCGCCGCCGGGCTGATGAACTGAGGCCGGGGACAAAAGGAAAAGGGGAGGGCGGCGCGAGCCGTCCTCCCCTTTTTTCGTGAGTTGCGCGCAGGGGTCAGCGCAGGTCCTTCATCGCCACGTGGTCCATGTCGTCGAAGGTCTGGTTCTCGCCCGCCATGCCCCAGATGAAGGTGTAGTTGTGGGTGCCGACGCCCGAGTGGATCGACCACGACGGCGAGATCACCGCCTCCTCGTTGGACATGAAGATGTGGCGGGTCTCGGTCGGCTCGCCCATGAAGTGGATCACCCGGGCGTCTTCCGGCAGGTCGAAGTAGAAGTACACCTCCATGCGCCGCTCGTGGGTGTGGCAGGGCATCGAGTTCCACATGTTGCCGGGTTCGAGCGCGGTCATTCCCATCACCAGCTGGCAGCTCTTCACCGTGGCGGGCTGGATGTATTTGTAGATGCTGCGTTTGTTCGAGTTCTCCTGGCCGCCCAGGCGCACCGGCTCCACGTCCTTGCGGAGAATCTTGACGCTCGGATAGGTGCGGTGGGCGGGGGAGGAGACGAGGTAGAACTTCGCCGGGGCCTTGGCGTCCTTGCTGGCGAAGGTGACGCTCCGGGTGCCCATGCCGATGTAGAAGCCGTCGGTCTTTTCCAGCGCGTGGGCCTCGCCGTCGACGGTGAGCACGCCCGGCCCGCCGACGTTGATGACGCCCATCTCGCGGCGTTCGAGGAAATACTCGACGCCGAAGTTGTTGGAGGCCACCAGCGCCAGCGGCTCCTCGCCCGGGCAGGCGCCGCCCGCGACGACGCGGTCGACGTGGCTGTAGGTGAGGTTGACCTTGCCCGGCTCGAAGAGGTTCTGGATCAGGAACTCCTTGCGCAGGCGGTCGGTGGTGTAGTGCTTGGCGTCCTCCGGATGGGAGGGGTGGCGGATGTCGATCATGGCGTTTCTCCTTCCGCGCGGATATGGGGGGTCACGCGCTCGCGGTCACGGTTTCGGCGGCGCTGAACACCTTGGGCGTCGCCGCCTTCGGGATGATCGCGCCGCGATGGCGGACCACCGCCGCGGCGGTGGTGTGCGCGCGGCGCGCCGCCTCTTCCGGCGCGAGGCCGAGGGTGCGGCCGAGGATGTAGGCGGCGGAGAACGAATCGCCCGCGGCGGTGGTGTCCACCACCTGCGCCACCGTCTCGGCCGGAACCGTGGACACGGCGCCGCCGACGATCAGGGTGCAGGGCTTGGCGCCGTCCTTCACCACCACCTCGGCCTGGGGGAAGCGCTTGAAATACTCGGCGGCGTGGGCGAGGTCGGTGCCCATCACCTCCAGTTCCTCCACCGTCACCAGGATCGAGGCGGCGAAGCCGAACAGCCGCTCGTAGAGGGCGCGGGTGGTCTCCTTGTTCTCCCACAGCAGCGGGCGGTAGTTGCAGTCGAAGTGGATCGCGGTGCCGCCCGCCGCCAGCTCGGCGAGGCGGACGAACAGGCGCTCGCGGCTGGCGGGCTTGAGCACCGCGATGCTGATGCCCGAAACGTAGATCGCCGAGAACCGGCCGAGGGCGGCGAGCAGATCGTCGGAGCCCTCGCACTCGAAGCACTCGCGCACCGCCGCGTCGCTGCGCCAATAGAAGAAGTGGCGCTCGCCCGAGGGTTCGAGCTTGATGATGTAGAGGCCGGGGCGCTTGCCCGGGCGGCGCAGCACCAGGTCGTCGGCCACCCCCTGGTCGCGCCAGAACTTCGCCATCGCGTCCGAATAGGGGTCGTCGCCGATGGCGCTGACGTAGCTGACGAACGGCCCGATCTCCTCGCCCAGGCGCGCCATGTAGGCGGCGGTGTTGAAGGTGTCGCCGCCGAAGGTCATGGTGATCGCGCCGTCGCTCCGCTCCTGCAATTCGATCATGCATTCGCCGATCATGGCGATGGTGAAGGGCTTCCGCTGCACTTGCGCCTCCGCTGCTGGTGACCCCCGGCGCGGGCGGCCGAAGAGTTCACGGACGTTGTTTCAGAATGTGAGACAATGTATTCGTCGGTCGTTCGGGGCGCCTTCGTGTGTAGTCCACAAATACACCCAAACCGAATATACGGGAGCCGCAAGCCCTGGTCCAGTGCCGTTGCCCCTTCGACGACGATCTCGTCATCGCAACACCTCCACGGATGCGGGACTCTCGTCGGAACTCCTGGACCAATTCCTGGGGAAGCGGTTACTATCGGCGCGTTCGAAACCGGGAGGGCAGCCATGCGGCCACGCGTCGTCGTCTACAAGGACCTGCCGCCCGCGCAGCGCGCGCGGCTGGCGGAACGCTTCGACCTCACCTGCTTCGACGGCATCGACGACGCCAACCGCGCGGCCTTTTACGCCGCCCTGGCCGACGCCGAGGGGATGATCGGCGCCAGCCTCAAGGTGGACGCGCCGCTGCTCGCCCGCGCGCCGAAGCTGCGCGCCGCCGCGACGATTTCGGTGGGCTTCGACACCTTCGACCTCGACACCCTGCGCGCCCGCGGCATTCCGCTGTGCCACACCCCCGGCGTGCTCACCGACACGGTGGCCGATCTGGTGCTGGCGCTGATGCTGGCGGCGGCGCGCCGGGTGGTGGAACTCAACGCGATGATGAAGGCCGGGCGCTGGACCGAGAGCGTCGGCGAGGAGTGGTTCGGGGTGGACGTCCACCACCGCACCCTCGGCCTCGTCGGCATGGGGCGGATCGGCCAGGCGGTGGCGCGCCGCGCCCACCACGGCTTCGGCATGGACGTGATCTATCACAACACCCGCCCGGTGCCCGAGGCGGACGCCGCGTTCGGCGCGCGCCACCTGCCGCTCGACACGGTGCTGGCGGAGGCGGATTTCGTGGTGGTGCTGCTGCCGCTGCGGCCCGGCAACGTCCGCATCATCGACGCCGCCAAGTTCGCGCGGATGAAACGCTCGGCGATTTTCATCAACGCCGCCCGGGGCAAGGTGGTGGACGAGGCGGCGATGATCGCCGCGCTTTCCGACGGCACCATCCGCGCCGCCGGGCTCGACGTGTTCGAGACCGAGCCGCTGCCCCCCGAGTCGCCGCTTCTGGCGCTGCCCAACGTCGTCGCCGTCCCACATGTTGGGTCCGCCACCGCCGCCACCCGCGACGCGATGGCGGCGCTCGCCGTGGACGGGCTGATCGACGCCCTCGAAGGCCGCCGCCCCACCCATCTCGCCGACCCGGAGGTGTGGGCATAGGCGAAAGTGTCTCACATAATAGAGCGTGTACTATTCAAGGTTTAGGGAGTGTCGATCGATGATTTCGCGTGGTTGTCCCTAATCATAAAGTTGTTCTGCTGCGGGACCGGCTCAACTTGACGCAGTCATGCGCGCCGCCGTATCCTACCGAAGTCATATTCCGCGCCGGGGCAAGACCCCAAAATAGCGTAGAGTTACCCAATTCCGGTAGCGACGCCGCATCGCTTCGATTGCGGCGGTATTCATGGAGAACGGTCGTGAAAGCACTCGTCTACGCCGCACCCGAGAAGGTCGAGATCCGGGACGTTCCCCCACCCGCTCCGCGCGCCGGGGCGGTCAAGGTGCGGATGCGCTATTGCGGCATCTGCGGCTCCGACATCGGCATCTTCGCGGGCAAGCACCCGCGCGCCAAGGCGCCGCTGATCCTCGGGCATGAGTTCGTCGGCGTCGTCGAGGCGATGGGCGAGGGCACCAAGGGCCGCTTCGCCAAGGGCGACCGGGTGGTGGCGTATCCGCTGCTCTCGTGCGGCGAGTGCCTGCCCTGCCGCACCGGCTCGCCGCACGTCTGCAAGACCCTGCGCCTGATCGGCATCGACGTGGACGGCGGCATCGCCGAGCACGCCTGGATCGACGAGGACGTCCTGTTCAAGGTGCCGGACACGGTGTCCGACCGGGTGGCGTCGCTGATCGAGCCGCTGGCGGTGATCGTGCGCTCGATGCACCAGGCCAACTTCAAGCTGCTCGATTCCGCCGTGATCACCGGCGCCGGGCCGATCGGCGTGCTCACCGCCCTGGTGGCCAAGCACTCCGGCGCCTCCCGCGTGGTGATTTCCGACATCGACGAGGCGCGCCTCGGCCTTTGCCGCGAGATGGGCTTCGAGGCGGTGAACGTGAAGCAGGAATCGATCGTCGACTACGTCGCCCGCACCACCGGCGGCGACGGCATGGACGTGGTGTTCGAGTGCTCGGGCGTCGAGAGCGCCGCCCTCGAGATGACCAAGCTCTGCCGCATCGGCGGGATGATCTGCATGACCGGCATCCACAAGGCGCCGCACGCGGTGGACCTGCGCGACCTCAACTTCAAGGAGCAGACCATCGTCGGCTCCCGCGTCTACACCAAGCGCGAGTTCGAGATGTCGGTGGGCTACGCCGCCCAGCTCTCGGCGGAATTGGAGAAGATCGTCACCCAGGTGGTGCCGCTCTCGAAGTCCGAGGGCATTTTCGCGATGATCGCCGACCCGGCGGTCAACACCGTCAAGGTCCTGGTGGACTGCGAGAACTGAGGGGGAAGACCGTGACTCTCTTCGATTTGAACGGCAAGACCGCGATCGTCACCGGCGGCACCCGCGGCCTCGGCCGCGGCATGGCCGAGGCGCTGGCGCAGGCGGGGGCGAAGGTGGTGATCTTCGGCACCTCGGAAAAGGTGCACGAGGCGGCCAAGGAGATCGGCGCCATCGGCCAGGTGGTGGAACTGGGCGACGCCAAGGCCCGCGAGGCGGGCTTCGCCGCCGCAGTGGCGCAGTTGGGCGGGCGGCTCGACATTCTCGTCAACGCCGCGGGCATCCAGCGCCGCCACAAGTGCGAGGACTTCCCGCTCGACGACTGGGCCGAGGTGATCGAGGTCAACCTCACCGCGGTGTTCGCCCTCTGCCAGTTGGCGGGCCGGGTGATGCTGGCGCAGGGCAAGGGCAAGATCATCAACATCGCCTCGCTGCTGTCGTTCTTCGGCGGCTTCACCGTGCCCGCCTACGCCGCCTCCAAGGGCGGCGTGATGCAGCTCACCAAGGCGCTCTCCAACGAGTGGGCGGGGCGCGGCGTGAACGTCAACGCCATCGCCCCCGGCTACATGGCCACCGACATGAACACCGCGCTGCTCGCCGACGCGGGCCGCAACGCCGAGATCACCGCCCGCATCCCGGCGCACCGCTGGGGCACCGGCGACGACATGAAGGGGCCGCTGCTGTTCCTCGCCTCCGCCGCGTCGGACTACGTGAACGGCGCGATCCTGCCCGTCGACGGCGGCTACCTCGGCCGATAACCACAAGGAATCCCTGAGATGAAGATCGTCGTTTCCGACTGCGACCACGCCAAAATGGACGTCGAGACCGCGGTGTTCGAGAAGGCCGGCCTTTCGTTCACCCACCTCGCCTGCAAGACCGAGGACGACCTGATCGCCCAGTGCAAGGGCGCGGGCTCGGTGCTCAACCAGTATGCGCCGTTCACCCGCCGGGTGATCGCCGCGTTGGCGCCCGATCTCAAGCAGATCGTCCGCTACGGCGTCGGCGTCAACAACGTCGACCTCGCCGCCGCCACCGAGTTCGGCGTGCAGGTGTGCAACGTGCCCGACTACTCGATGAGCGAGGTTTCCGACCAGGCGCTGGCGATGATGATGGCGCTCACCCGCAAGGTGGTGCAGATGAACGCGCTCACCAAGTCGGGTACCTGGGACTACGCCAAGTCGATCCCGGTGTTCCGCCTCGAGGGCGCGACGGTGGGCGTGATCGGCCTCGGCCGCATCGGCCGGATGTTCTGTTCCAAGGTGCGCGCGCTCGGCTGCAAGGTGATCGGCTTCGACGCCTACTACAAGCCCAACGCGGCCGACGGCTCCGACTACATCGAGGCGGTGAGCCTCGAGGACCTCTACCGCCGCGCCGACGTGATCTCGGTCAACTGCCCGCTCACCGACGAGACCCGCCACATGGTGGGCGACGCCGCGTTCGCGCTGATGAAGCCGACCGCGTACGTCGTCAACGTGTCGCGCGGCGGCATCGTCGACGAGGCGGCCCTCGCCCGCGCCCTCGAAGCCAAGCGCATCGCGGGCGCCGCCCTCGACGTCGCCGAAATCGAGCCGCTGCCGGCGGATTCGCCGCTGCGCCGCTTCGACAACTGCCTGCTCACCCCGCACATGGCGTGGTACTCGGAGGAGGCGGGCCTCGAACTCAAGCGCAAGGTGGCCGAGGAATCGGTGCGCATGGTCAAGGGCGAGCCGGTCCGCTATCCGGTCAACAAGATCGCCTGAACCGACGGCGGGGAGGCCCCGGCCTCCCCGACCCAACAAGAAACGACGCGCGGCGGACGCGGGGACTTCCGCCGGGGGGCGTTGCCGCCTCGAAATCATCGAAAAATTCAGACGGAACATCACTTTAGGAGACCCGAGATGAAGTGGATGCACACCGCCGCGCTTGCGGGCGCGCTGGCCCTGGCGTTCAACGGCGCCGCCTTCGCCGCCGAGAAGACCGTGACCCTCAAGTTCGCCAACGTCACCTCCCAGTCCGCCAAGGACGCGGGCAAGGTGTTCAAGGACGTGGCGGAGAAGGAATCCGAGGGCAGCCTCGTCATCAACCTCTTCCCCGACAACCAGTTGGGCGACGACCGCGTGGTGGTCGAGACCACGGTGTTCGGCGACATCGACATTTCCGCCAGTTCCACCAGCCCGCTGGCGACGATGTTCCCCGACCTCTACGTCTTCGACACGCCGTTCCTGTTCCTGAATTCGAGCCAGGCGTATTCCGCCCTCGACGGCAAGGCGGGCCAGGCGATCCTCAAGGGGATGGAGAAGAAGGGCCTCAAGGGCCTCACCTACTGGGAGAACGGCTTCCGCAACTTCACCGACAACAAGGTCGCGGCGAAGCGGCCCGAGGACGTGAAGGGCATGAAGATCCGCACCATGGAGAACGAGGTGCACCTCGCCGCCTGGACCGCCTTCGGCGCCAACCCGACGCCGATGGCCTTCACCGAGCTGTTCACCGCCCTCCAGCAGGGCACCGTGGACGGCCAGGAGAACCCGCTCGGCATCATCGACGGCAACAAGTTCCAGGAAGTGCAGAAGTACGTGTCGCTCACCCAGCACGTCTACACCCCGTACATCGTGGTGATGAACCTCGACAAGTACAACAAGCTCTCCGACAAGCAGAAGGCCGCGATCGAGAAGGCCACCAAGGAATCGACCGAATTCCAGCGCAAGCAGTCGCAGAAGTACGAGGGCCAGATCCTCGACAAGCTGCGCAAGGGCGGCACCGTCGTCACCGAGCTTTCGGATGACGACAAGGCCGCCTGGCAGAAGCGCGTCGTCGACGCCAAGGTCTTCGACCGCGTGAAGTCGAAGATGCAGAACCCCCAGTACCTCGATCAGATGCTCGCGCGCTGATCGGTTTCCGGCCGGGGCCGGAGCGCCCCGACGCCCGTTCCAAGACCCGCCGCGCGGACCCCCGCGCGGCGGTGCGGTATCGGCTCCGGGCCTCCGCGGCCGTTCGACCCCTGGGGATACGATTATGAAAATTCTGAAATTTCTCGACGATTATTTCGAGATGTCGGTGTGCATCGTGCTGATGTCGACGATGACCCTGGTGCTCGCGGTGCAGGTGTTCATGCGCTACGTCATGCAGTCCTCCCTCACCTGGTCCGAGGAGCTGGCGCGCTACATCTTCGTCTGGCTGATCTACATGGGCATCAGCTACGGCGCCAAGATCATGAAGCACATCCGCATCGAGGCGGCGGTGCTGCTGCTGCCGCAGAAGGGCCAGCGCTACGCCGAGATCCTCGGCGACATCCTGTTCCTCGGCTTCGCCCTGTTCGTCGTCGTCACCTCGTGGGGCATCGTGCAGAAGCAGCTGATGCTGGGGCAGACCTCGCCCGCGATCCAGATGCCGATGTGGATGCTCTATTCCGCGCCGATGGTCGGCTTCGCCCTCACCGCCGTGCGGCAGGTGCAGGCGATCGTCCATCGCGTCCGCCTGCTCGCCGGGGAGAACTGAACCATGGTCAGCGCGGTTCTTCTCGGCAGCCTCGTGCTGTTCCTGGTGGTCGGCGTGCCGGTCGGCATCGCCATCGGCATCGCCTCGGCGGCGGCGCTGTTCGCGGGCGACACCCTGTCGCCCGGCTACGTCGCCCAGACCCTGGTGTCGAGCACCGATTCCTTCCCGATCATGGCGATCCCGCTGTTCATCCTCGCGGGCGAGCTGATGGGCGCGGGCGGCGTGTCGCGCCGCATTCTCAACGTCGCCTCGGTGTTCTTCGGCCGCATGGCGGGCGGGCTTGCCATCGTCACCGTGGTGGTGTGCATGTTCTTCGCCGCGGTCTCCGGCTCCGGCCCGGCGACGGTGGCGGCGGTCGGCAGCATGGTGGTGCCGACGATGCTGAAGAAGGGCTACTCCAAGTCCTTCACCCTGGCGTTGATCGCCACCGCGGGCAGCATCGGCGTGATCATCCCGCCGTCGATCCCGATGGTGATCTTCGGCGTCACCACCTCCACCTCGATCAGCTCGCTGTTCCTCGGCGGCTTCGGCCCCGGCATGCTGATCGGCCTCTGCCTGATCGCCTACTGCCACTACGCCGCCAAGAAGAACGGCTGGCGCGGCGACGACGAGGCGTTCTCGTGGCCCCGCGCGCGCGCCGCGCTGGCGGACGCCAAGTGGGCGCTGCTCAACCCGGTGATCATTCTCGGCGGCATCTACGCGGGCATCTTCACCCCCACCGAGGCGGCGGCGGTGGCGGCGGTCTACGCCTTCGTCTGCGGCGTGTTCATCCACCGCGAGCTGAGCTTCCGCACCCTGGTGCAGCCGATCGGCCAGGCCTGCTCGACCACCGGCACGACGATGGTGATCCTGGGCTGCGCCTCGGCGTTCACCCGCATCCTCACCATCGAGCAGATCCCGGCGATGATCACCGACTGGCTGATCGCGATCACCAGCAACGGCATCCTGATCCTGCTGCTGATCAACGTGCTGCTGCTGATCGTCGGCTGCTTCATGGACACCACGCCCGCGATCCTGGTGCTGTCGCCGATCCTGATGCCGGTGGCGCTGTCGATCGGCGTCGATCCGGTGCATTTCGGCATCATCATGGTGGTCAACCTCGCGATCGGCTTCATCACCCCGCCACTGGGGATCGACCTGTTCGTCGCCGCGCGAATAGGACAGGCGCCGCTCGAGGTGGTGACACGCGGCATCGTGCCGTTCATCGCGGTGATGATCGTGTGCCTGATCCTCGTCACCTACGTGCCGTCGATCTCGCTGTTCCTGCCGCAGCTGATCGGCAAATAGCCGCACCCGAGTCGCCATCGGTTGCCGACGCCGCTCCCGCGAGGGGGCGGCGTCGTGCGTTTGCGCGCCGCGCGGGTGGGGCGGAATCCGGGCCTGCACCCACCCCAAGGTTCCACATGGTGGGAGCATGCGTTTATAATTGACACCATTTGGACCCCTCCGTACCCTTCCCGCGAAGTCTTCAGAGAACCGTGGGAGGGTTCCGGCGATGAATCGCAACACCGCGCTCGCCACCGACGACGACGGCGACCAACTCTCTGATTCGCAAAAGGTGATGGGCACGCAGACGCTGGTGCGCGGCCTCGCGCTGCTGGAATGCGTGGCCGACGGCGTGTCGTACGTGAAGGGCATCTCGAGCCGCCTCGGCACCCGCCGCTCCACCACCCACCGCATGCTCTCGAGCCTGGTGGCGGAGGGGTATCTGCACCACGTGCCCTACCGCGGCTACACCCTCGGCCCGCAGCTCATCCGCCTCGGCGCCCGCGCCCTCGAGCAGCGGCCGGTGGTGGGCATCGCCCGGCCGCACCTGGAGGCGCTGGCGCGCCGCACCGCCGACACCGTCCACCTCGGCGTGCGCGACGGCACCCGCGTGCTCTACCTCGAAAAGATTCCCGGCATGCGCGGTCTTGAAATGCGTTCGCGCATCGGCCAGCAGATGCCGCTCGCCCTCACCAGCCTCGGCAAGACGATGATGTTCGGCATGCCGAAGGACCGCTGGCGCGAGCTGTACGACGAGGGCCTGACGATGGTCTCGGGCGAGGCCCGCCCCCTGCCGTGGGCGGAATACGAACCGCAGCTGGAGGCCGCGCGGGTGCGCGGCTGGGCCTACGATTTCGAGGAGAACGAGCTGGGGGTGCGCTGCATCGGCGCCCCGGTGCACGACATTTCGGGCGCGATCGTCGCCTCGATCAGCATCGCCAGCCCGGTGTTCTACATGAGCGAGGACCGCATGGCCGAACTCGGCCCGCAGCTCCGCGCCACCGCCGACGCGATTTCGCGCGAACTCGGCTGGGGATCCTGAGAGAGGGGAACGAATCCATGGCTGTCGACCGTATGACCGTGCTCTCCGCGATGATGGGGCAGGGGGTGATTCCGGTGTTCTATCACCCGGATGTCGAGGTCTGCAAAAACGTCATCCAGGCGTGCGCCGACGGCGGCGCCAAGTGCGTCGAGTTCACCAACCGCGGCGATTTCGCCGACGAGGTGTTCCGCGCGCTGTCCCACCACTTCGCCAAGGCGGACCCAAGCGTGATCCTCGGCGCCGGGTCGATCGTCGACGCCCCCACCGCCGGGGCCTACATCCAGGCGGGGGCGCGCTTCGTCGTCGGCCCGCTGCTGAACCCGGACGTCGCCAAGGTCTGCAACCGCCGCAAGATCGCCTATTGCCCCGGCTGCGGCACCCTGTCGGAAATCGGCCAGGCCGAGGAACTGGGCTGCGAGATCGTCAAGGTCTTCCCCGGCTCCACCATCGGCGGGCCGGAGTTCGTGAAGTCCGCACTCGCACCCTGCCCGTGGACCAAGATCATGCCCACCGGCGGCGTCGACTGCACCGAGGAGTCCCTCACCGCGTGGTTCAAGGCCGGGGTGGTGTGCGTCGGCATGGGCAGCAACCTCGTCACCAAGGCGCTGCTGGACGCCAAGGACTATAAGGGCATCGCCAAGCGCGTCGCCGACACCATCGCGCTGATCCACAAGATCCAGGGGAAGTAACCCCCCGCCGCCCTCCCCCAAAACCCGTGGATGCCCGCCTGCGCGGGCATGACGAGGGTGGGGAGCGGCGGGCGTACGCCCGGCTTTCCGACGCCGCCGCGCCCACGGCTATCCGTCGAAGTCGCTCCCGCCCGTCGCCTCGGCCGGGCGAAACCAGACCGCCCCCACACCCATCGTCACCCCCGGCTCGACCGGGGGTCCATGCCTCCGCAGGCGCCGCCCTCGGCAGGCGATAAAAAAATCACCGCGCCAGAGGCCCGGTGATGGCGATTGCGCGGGGTGTGCCCGGTCCTGCGCGGCGCCGCGCCCACGGCTATCCGTCGAAGTCGCTCCCGCCCGTCGCCTCGGCCGGGCGAAACCAGACCGCCCCCACACCCATCGTCACCCCCGGCTCGACCGGGGGTCC